>JAEYCB010000025.1 GCA_023404345.1 Bacillota bacterium | reverse complement strand
ACCAGCATATCTGTGCACAGCATTTCTATCGCCTGACGCTGCTCCGCTTCTTTCTTTAGCATCTTCATCACCTGTCCTTAGTATAACAAAAAAGGATGCATGATGCGACCTTTTTTGACAGGCTGAGCGTGCCGGATTTCCGGCACGCTTTGCTTTTTTTGCATTGTTTTTTCTTTGTTTTCCAGAAAGCGGAGAAGTGAAAGGAAAAAGTGAAACACTTGAAAAAATAAGGATTTTTCTAGGAAACAGGAAGACTAGGAGCAGGAAAATTACCATTTGCCTGTTTAGGGTGGATTATGATATACTTTTTACATTCCATCTCACAGAATTGTGAGCCCCCCTTGAGTTGGATAGCCCAAGAATCTCAAAAGTGGACAAGGAGGAACCCAACATGAAAAAGCTGCTGAGCATCGTATTGGCGCTTGCAATGCTGCTCACCCTGACGACCGTCGCCGCTTCCGCTGAAACCGAGAGCGAAGGCAACTGGAAGGTAGCCATCCTGACCGGCACCACCACCCAGGGCGAGGAAGAGTTCCGCGCTGCTGAAAAGGCGCTGGCCAAGTATGGCCCCGAGCACATCATCACCGATACGTATCCCGATAACTTCATGTCCGAGACGGAAACCACCATCTCCAAGCTGGTTGCTTTCGCCTCTGACCCCGATGTGAAGGCCATTGTGATGTGCCAGGCTGTGCCCGGCGCCGCTCCTGGCATCCAGAAGATCCGCGAAATGGGCCGCGATGACATCCTCTTCATCGCCGGCACTCCGCAGGAAGACCCCGCCGTTATCTCCGAGGCCGCTGACATCATCATGTATGCCAACGAAGCCGGCCAGGGCGATACGATCATGGAACAGTGCGCTGAGTGGGGCATTGACGTGTTCATGCACTACTCCTTCCCGCGTCACATGGCCATGGAAACCATCGTGGGTCGTTACAATGTGCTCAAGGCCAACGCTGAGGCGCTGGGCATCGAGTTTGTGGATGTAACCGCTCCCGACCCCACCGGCGAGGCCGGCACCTCGGGCGCCCAGCAGTTCGTGCTGGAAGATGTACCCCAGCAGGCTGCCAAGTACGCCGATAAGAAGGTTGCCTTCTTCACCACCAACTGCGCTATGCAGCCCGCCATGCAGGCCGCGATCCTGGATCTGGACAATGCCTACTATCCGCTGCCCTGCTGCCCCAGCCCCTACCATGGCTTCCCGGCCACCCTGGGCCTGGAGCTTGAGCTGGGCGACGACGAGGCTGCTCTGAAGGCGATTGCTGCCAAGCTGGCTGAGCATGATGCTGTGAGCCGTTACTCCACTTGGCCGACTCCTGTGGCTATGGCCATCATCGAGATCGGCGTAGAGTATGGCAAGGGCTGGGCTACCGGTGAGATCACCGAGCGCAACGATGGCGAGCTGCTCATGGAAATGTTCAACGAGAGCATCCCCGGTGCCAAGATCGACAACTACACCAACGCCGAGGGCACCACGCTGGAGAACTACTACACCGTGCTGCTGTCTCAGGTTGACTTCAACGATTATCTGTAATCGTTCGTACAAAAGTCCGTAAGACGGGGCCCGCCCTCCCCACGGGGTGGGCTCCTTCTTCGTATCTGCAAGGAGGTTCTGTCGACTTGAGCGCCGCGTATGTATTGGAAATGAAAAACATCACCAAGCGCTATGGCGAAAATACCGTCCTCAGTGATGTTTCGCTCTCCGTGCGTCCGGGTGAAATCCATGCGTTGCTGGGCGAAAACGGCGCAGGAAAAAGCACACTGATGAACGTGCTCTTTGGCATGCCTGTGATTCATACCACGGGCGGCTTTGAAGGCCAGGTGCTTTTGGAGGGTGAGGTGGCCAGCGTAACCTCGCCTCACGACGCCATGATGAAGGGCATTGGTATGGTTCATCAGGAATTTATGCTGCTGCCCGGATTTACTGTAACGGAAAATATCAAGCTCAACAGGGAAATTACCCATCCCAATCTTTTTAGCCGCATTCTGGGTAAAAACCTTGAAACACTGGACATGAAAGCAATGGCTGCCGACGCGCGCAAGGCGCTGGACAGCGTGGGCATGAGCATTGACGAGTATACCCGCGTTGAGGGTATGCCCGTGGGCTATATGCAGTTTGTAGAGATTGCCCGTGAAATTGACAAAACCGGTGTGAAGCTGCTCGTGTTTGACGAGCCGACCGCTGTGCTGACCGAGAGCGAAGCAACCCAGCTGATTTCGGTCATGAAACAGATAGCAGCGAACGGCATCGCCATCATTTTTATCACCCATCGTCTGGACGAAGTGATGGCCGCAGCTGATTCGATCACGATACTGCGCGACGGCAAACTGGCTGCCACGCGCCAAACCAGCGAAACCAGTGTGGTTGAACTGGCGGAGCTCATGATCGGCCGCAAGGGCGAAAGCATGGTGGAGGCTGCGCCCCGCACGTCCCCGCAGGGCAAAGTGGCCATGAGCATTAAGGATCTGCATGTGGATATGCCGGGCGAGGAAGTGCGCGGTGTATCGCTGGACGTGTATGAAGGCGAGATTTTGGGCATCGGTGGTTTGGCAGGTCAGGGCAAGTTGGGCATTCCCAACGGTGTAATGAGCCTGTACGATACTCAGGGCAGCATTACCCTGTTTGGAGAACAGCTGAAACTTGGCAATGCAGGCGACGCGCTGCGTGCCGGCATCGCCATGGTGTCTGAGGACCGCAAGGGCGTAGGCCTGCTTCTGGACCAGTCTATTGAAGACAATATTGTCTTCAATGCCATGCAGATTAAGGGCGAGTACCTGCATAAGCTGGGCTTTTTTACCCTCAAGGACGGCAGCGCCGTGCGTAAGACCGCCTTGCAAATGATCCATGATCTGGATATCCGCTGCTTTGGCCCCATGCAGCATGCGGGAACGCTGTCCGGCGGTAATCAGCAGAAGGTGTGTATCGCCCGTGCATTGGTGATGGGACCTCGTTTCCTGTTTGTCAGTGAACCCACGCGCGGCATTGATATCGGTGCCAAAAAGCTGGTTTTGGAAACGCTGGTCCGGCTCAACCGTGAGCAGGGCATGACCATCGTCATTGTTTCCAGTGAGCTTCAGGAGCTCAAGAGCATTTCTGACCGAATCGCCATTATCAGCGAAGGACGTTTGGTAGATATTCTTTCTCCCAACGCCAACGATGCCGATTTTGGTCTGGCTATGTCGGGCATCCGGCCCGCCGACCAACTTGAGAAAGGAGATGACGCGCAATGACCCGAAGCAAAACCCAGCGCATCATCGCCATCGTGCTGGCCGTTGCGGCGGTGGTCCTGATTGTCCTTGGTTTTGTCCACCTGCCCCAGCGCAGCGGCCAGGCCGGACGGGATATTCTTGAGGCGCTGCGTATCCGCACGCTGCTCAATGCAACGGGCGAGGGCGTAGTGGAAAGCTACGTGGCAATCGCCAAGAAGGAAGCCTCCGACAAGGCCCGCGAGGAGGGACTGGGAATGTCCGCCCTTCGCGAAGCTGTTGCCAAAGCCGAGGAAGAGGCCCGCGCCAACTATACCGGCACGTCGGTGGACTATGACACCGTGAACACCGACGCCCTGGTACCTGCGCTGGAGACCTATACCAGCACGCTCAGCGCTTATTATCATACTGCTGATGCGGCCCAGCAGGCCTATATCGACGAACACATGCCTGAGGCAAAGGCTGCCATCGAGGCGGAACGAGAGGCCAAGCTGGCGGCTGGGCAGGAGGTGCCAGAGACCTACGAAGTCACGGTGGATATGTCTGGCTTTGTTCCCACTGAGGAGATGAATGCCCTGATGGCCAAGGCCGACGAGGCATACCTGGCTGTGGGTGAAGCGCTCAAAGGTATCTATCCGGTGCTTGACGATGCAGCGCTGGAAACGTTGCATGATACCATTCAGAACATTGTGTATCAGAGTGGGGATGATTTTACCGCGCAGTATGACCGCTATATGGCGGCCGGTAGTGGGGCAGCACTCCCAAATCCTACCACGGCGTTTTTTATCCGCTATGCAGATGATCTGATCTATTGCGGCGTGGCGCTAGTCCTGGCTGCACTGGCGATTTTCTTCAGCCGTGCGCTTGTAGAAAAGCTGGGTATCCCCCGCATCATTATCAGCCTGTTCTTTATCCTTCTGTGCCTGTTGGCGCTCCTGTATGATTTGTCCCTGCCTACGCTCCTTTCCAACAGCGTGGTGCGCATGGGCATGAATGCTATCATGGTACTGGCCATGGTGCCCGGCATCCAGTGCGGCATTAGTCTGAACCTGGGCTTGCCCATTGGTCTGGTGGCCGGCCTCATCGGCGGCTTGATGACCATTGAATTCGGCATCCCTGGTTGGGGCGGTTTCCTGTTTGCCATTCTGGTGGGCGTGGTTATCGCTGCAGTGGCGGGTTGGTTGTACGGTCTGCTGCTCAACCGTCTTAAAGGCGAGGAAATGTCCGTTACCACATACGTGGGCTTCTCTGTTGTATCGGTGATGTCCATTGCGTGGCTGGTGCTGCCCTTTACGTCGCTCAAGCTGCGTTGGCCGCTGGGTACGGGCCTTCGCAACACCATCGGCTTGGACAGCAGCAACTTTAAGCACATTCTGGATGACATGCTTGCCTTCAGCATTGGCGACTTCACCGTGCCGACAGGACTGATCCTGTTCATGCTGCTGTGCTGCTTCCTTGTGTGGCTGTTCTCTCGTTCCAAGACGGGTATAGCCATGCAGGCGGTGGGCAATAACGCTCGCTTTGCGGAGGCCACTGGCATCAACGTGGACCGTATGCGTATTGTGGGTACAGTGCTTTCCACGGTGCTGGGCGCTGTAGGCATCCTGGTCTATTCGCAAAGCTATGGCTTCATGCAGCTCTATGCGGCGCCGCGCCAGATGGGCTTCATCGCGGCCAGCGCCATCCTTATCGGCGGCGCTTCCACCAGCCGGTGCAAGATCAGCCATGTGATCATCGGCACCTTCCTGTTCCAGGGCGTGCTTACGCTGGGTATGCCAGTGGCCAATATGCTGGTGCCCGGCACCACCCTTTCCGAAACGCTGCGCATTCTCATTTCCAATGGTATCATCCTGTATGCGCTGACCAAGTCTGGAGGTGGCTCGCGTGCGTAAGCAAGGGGACGTTCGCGCATGGTTGCGCAGCAACGCCGTTACGGTGATGTTCGTGCTCCTGTGCATCATCTGCATTATTTATTCCGGCCAGTCCATGTCCTATGTCATTTATGAGATGTTTGGGCGTCTCAGCCGTAATGCCTTTATTGTGCTGGCGCTGATTATTCCCATTGTGGCAGGTATGGGCATCAACTTCGCTATCACCATCGGCGCCATGGCCGCACAGATCGCGGCCCTGTGGGTAATTGAATGGGGCGTTGGAGGGATTGGCGGATTCCTGCTGGCTATGCTGCTTACCATGCCCATTGCGGGCCTGTTCGGTTTCCTGATCGGCAAGCTGCTCAATAAAATGAAGGGTCAGGAAATGATCGGTGGCTTGATTCTGGGCTACTTTGCTAATGGTTTGTACCAGCTTCTGTTCCTGTTCATTTTTGGCAACCTGATTCCTCTCAATACGCCCGGTCTGGTGATCAAAGGCTCCACAGGCGTGGCAAACACCATCGACCTGACCTATGGCTCCGGAGGCGGCATCAAGTACGCGCTGGACGGTTTGTGGAAGCTCAGCTTTGGGCCTGCACTGTACATTTGCTGTGGCGTGATTGCGGCGCTTTTGCTGGTGCTGATCCTTACAAAGCGTCTAAATGCCAAAAAGGGCGGCATCTCCATCGGCGTTCTGGCCGTCCTGTGCCTGTTGTATCAGATTCCCGCCGTGGCGTCGCTTTTCAGCATGGTTACGGTGCCTATGGTTACGTTCCTGGTAGTGGGGCTGTTGTGCCTGTTTAACGTGGGCATCATGAAAACGCGCATTGGTCAGCAGTTCCGTGCTGTGGGCCAGAACCGCACGGTGGCAAATGCTTCCGGCATACATGTAGACCATGTGCGCGTGATTGCCATCATGATTTCCACCGTGCTCGCCGGTTGGGGTCAGCTCATCTTTGTGCAGAACATGGGTACCTTCCAGACCTACGGCGCGCATGAACAGGTGGGTCTGTACGCAGGCGCGGCCATTCTGGTGGGTGGCGCGAGCATCCGCCGTGCTACCAACGGGCAGGCATTGCTGGGTTGCATTCTGTTCCATCTGTTGTTTATCGTAACGCCGCCGGCGGCCAAGAACCTCTTTGGCGATGCAGCTATCGGCGAATACTTCAGGGTGTTTATCTCCTATGGCGTTATCGCGTTGGCATTGGTCATGCACGCCTGGAGCAGCGTCCAGAAGAAACGTCCTGAAAATGCGATTACCGAAGGAGCCAAGGCAGGCTGAAGATGCCTGCATGATCTTCGGTTGCCGCCCGCGTTTGCGCGGGCGGCTTTTGCTTGGAGAAAACGGCTTTTCCGCTCGGTTGACAAGGGTTTGGCGGCTGTGATATGATGCAAGCACAAACGTTTGCATGGAGCGGGCTGCATCCGCTATATAATAACTGGAAAGGAGCCGGCCATGAAGGCGACCATCAAGGACGTGGCGAGGGTGGCAGGAGTATCTCCCTCCACGGTCAGCCGCGCGCTGCATGACAGTCCTCGCATCAGCGAACCTGTTCGGGAGCGCGTAAAACAGGCAGCCAAGGAATTGGATTTCCACCCCAATCAGATGGCTAAAAGCCTGGTCAGCCGGAAAACGCGCATCGTAGGCATCGTTTTTCCGGGTGATATGAGCAAAAGCCTGGGTAATCCCTTTTATCCGTCGCTGCTGCAGGGCCTGGGACGCGCTGCGGGTGAACGCCGTTATCATTTGCTGCTGGTCACAGGTGGAGGCGAGGTTAGCGCCGAGGAGGCCAGCCGGCAGGCGGTGGATAGCGGATATGTCAGCGGGCTGGTGTTGCTGGCGGCAGAAGATGTGCCCACACAGGATCCCGGTGTGCCGGTGGTGGTGATCGGCCATCCCAGAGATGAAGCAGGATGGCATTATGTGGACAACGACAACGTGGCGGCAGGACGGGCAGCCACGCAACACTTGCTTGCACACGGTCATCGGCGCATTTTGCTGCTGGGCTATGACAGACGCTATATCTTTACCGTGGATCGTCGCCTGGGCTATGAGCAGGCGCTGGGGGAAGCTGGTATTGAAGTGCGCAAAGAGTGGATTGCTACCAGCCGCCCTATTCAGGATCCTGACGCAAGTGAAAAGCTGACCGCAGTCTTTCAGGCCGAGGACCGCCCCACCGCCGCCGTCTGCATGGATGACGCGCTGGCAATTGGACTTACCGGTCTGCTCAAGGGTATGGGATTGGATGTGCCGGGCGATGTGAGCATCGTGAGTTTTAACAACACTGATGCTGGCAAATATCATATTCCGGCCCTCACTTCCTTTGAAATTGATCCCTACCGGCTGGGCATGATCGCTATGCACCTGATGGCGGATGTGCTCAAAGGGGCGGCGGATGTACCTCGGGCCATTGAGGTGCCATTCACATTGATTGAACGTGACAGCGTGGCCAACGCGCCCGTAAGCGAATAAGGAGAGGTTGGAGAACATGCGTACCATCCAATTTGGCTCTATCTACCATATGCCCTGGCTGGAATACCGTCATGCGCTGCCCGACGGGCGCGTGTGCCTGCGGCTTCAGACTGGGCGGGGGGAGTTTTCCCGCGTAGCCGTGCGGGTCACAAGCAACTATGCCATGCCCGATTATTTCAAAGGTGCGGATGAATACGAAATGGCGGTGGCCTACCGAGATGAATGGCATGATTTTTATGACGTGATCTTTTCTCCGCGGGACCTGCGTATCAAGTATCTGTTCGTGCTTCAGAGCGACGAGCTGACCTTCAAGCTGGATGCCACGGGCTTGAAGCCGGGTGCGGACGCAGAGGAGGACGTGAGCCAGGCGTTCGCCTTTGCCTATGCTTATCCGGCGGAGCCTATGCCCGAATGGGCGAGAGGTTGTGTGGGCTATCAGATCTTCCCGGATCGTTTTCGCCGCGAGCCTGTGGCGGACGATACGGAGCCCGTAGAGCCCTGGACCAGCACCCGCGTACAAAACCAGTACCGTTTTGGCGGCAACCTGCGCGGCATTCTTAAAGCGGTGCCGTATCTCAAGGAATTGGGCGTGAAGATGATCTATACTACGCCCCTGTTCGTCAGCGACAGTTCGCATCGCTACAATACCTTCGACTATTTTAAAATTGATCCTCTGCTGGGCACGGAAGACGACCTGCGCGCGCTGTGCGACGAGCTGCATAAAAACGATATGCGCATCGTGCTTGACGGGGTGTTCAATCATTCCGGGTTGCAATTTGCGCCCTTTGTGGATGCAGTGGAAAAAGGCGAGGCCTCGCCATATCACGATTGGTTCTTTTTCGACGAGAAAATGCCCCACGGCTATCATACATTCGGCGACTGGCGTTATATGCCCAAGCTGAACCTACGCAATGAGGATTGTGCGCAATACTTTCTGTCCGTGGGCCGTTACTGGCTGGAGAAATGCCATGTGGACGGATGGCGGCTGGATGTGAGTCCTGAGGTATGGCCGGATTTCTGGCGGCGGTTTAAAAATATGATGCGGCAGGTCAACCCCGACAGCCTGATGGTGGCCGAGTGCTGGGACGACAGCCGCGAGTGGCTTACTGTGGGCGACATGTTCGATTCCACCATGCACTATGTTCTCAGCCGCAACATCTGGAGCCGTTTCTGCCGGCATGATATCAGCACGGTCCAGTTTGACCATGTTTTGAACCGCGCGGCCATGCTTTATCCTCAGCGTACCCAAGAGGTACTGTGGACATTCTTGGGCAGCCACGATACACAGCGCCTTCGTACGCGTGCGGGAGGCGATCTGCGCATGCTGTATGCAGCCAGTTTCTTTCAGTTTACCTACCTGGGCGCGCCCATTATTTACTATGGTGACGAGCTGGGCATGGAGGGCAGCGAGGACCCGGACTGCCGCCGTCCCATGCGTTGGGATGATGTGGAGGGAAATCCTACCCATGCACATTATCAGAAGCTGGCACGCCTGCGCGCACAACTGCCTGCACTGCGTGTGGGACGCTTCCGCAGCCATATAGCCATGGAAAATGGCCTGTACGCCTTTTTGCGTGAAACCGATACGCAGCAGCTGCTTTGCGTTGTTAACACGGGGCTGGAGCCGGTAAGCACACGGCTGGAATTGCCGCAGGCCATGGCAGGTATGGCCGCTATACATGATCACTACAGCGGCCGCAGCTTGGCGGTAGCGGACGGCGGAGTACACATATCACTCAAGGTAGGCGAAGGCTTGATTTTAGAGTGAAATGCGGTACAATAACAGAAGGGAAAATGCGCGCGGCGGGTGCGCCGGACAAAACCGAGCGGAAGCTTTCCGCACTTTCCCATACGCAAAGGAGGAGCATCCGGCATGAAGGAGCTGGTCGAGGCCATTCGCGCACGGGGCGTGGGAGTGGGCACGGATATTGTCAAGGTGGATATGTTTCTCAATCACCGGTTGGATACGGATTTGTTCGTGAAGATGGGCCAGGCGTTTGCAGAGGTATTTGCCAAGGAAAAACCTGATCTGGTGCTGACAGTAGAGGCCAGTGGAATCGCGGCGGCATTGACAACTGCTATGGCCTGCGGCAACATCCCGGTGGTATTTGCCAAGAAGAGCCGCACCCGTAACGTGACGGGCGATGTGTATGAAAGCCGGGTATTCAGCTTTACCCATGGGGTGGAAAACCATATCCGCGTGGCCAAGGATTATCTGCCTAAAGGTTCGCGTGTGCTGATTGTGGACGATTTTCTGGCCAACGGCGAGGCTGCCGAGGGCCTGTGCGATCTGGTCCGGCAGGCGCAGGCTACGGTGGTGGGTATTGGTATCTGCGTGGAAAAGAGTTTCCAGCCCGGTCATCAGAAGCTGGCGGAGGAAGGGTATCATGTGGTTTCCTTGGCCAGGGTTACGGCAATCCGCGACGGAAAGCTGATCGTGGAGGACTGAAGAACTGCATAGGGATGTCAAATGCGCACGGACGTTTTGTCCGTGCGCATTTTTATGTCGGGCACAGGGAAACCGTGTTTTGGCGGAAAAGATCGCCGCAGGCGAGCTTTTTCGGCACACTGGGACCGCCCCGGCATACCTTTACAAGTACGTCGGGGCGGTCAGCCTTTGCTTGTGCGGTCAGGCCAGCTTGAGCCGGTAGCCGCATTTGTAGACGGTTTCGATATACTCGCCGCCCAGTTTCTTGCGCAGACGCTGCACGTGGACATCCACCGTGCGCGTTTCGCCCATGCTTTGGTAGCCCCAGGCACGGCGCAACAGCTGTTCGCGGCTCACGGGGATATCGGGCTTTTCCATCAGCGCCAGCAACAGGGCAAACTCCTGCGCCGTCAATTCCACGCGGCGGCCATCCAGCAGCGCCACGCGCTCCTTTTCATCCACGCTCAATTCGCGTAGCGGCGAGCATTCGCCCAGAGCATTATGCACCTTGGCATGCAGCGCCTTCTGCGAAAATGGCACCGTCAGCACATCGCTGCGTCCACCGTAGAGCGCGCGCAGATGAGCACTCATCTTTCGGTCACCCGTTAAAAACAGAATCGGGCAACCGTGCTTCTGAAATACCTCAAGCAGCGGGCGGCAGGTGGTCCAGCGCAGCTGCGCGTCCATCATCACCAGGGGGATGCTTTCGTCAGAAAAGGAAGGAATCACGTTCTCGTCGCAGCGGATTGCGTTGTACTTCTCCTTTTTCAGGGAGTCGCAAAGCTTCTGCGCGATGATTTCATTGGGTTCATAAATCATGATGGTTGCCATGCGATCACCTCACAGTTATTATGACGAACGAAGGTGACCTTTTGTTGCATGTTTTGTGAACAAACTGTAACGTTTGGAAAGAGAATTGAAAGAAATGGGCCCTTCCTGCCAGGAGGCGCAGCTGCATCTTGCATCCCTGCGCTGCACAGGCTATAATGGAAATCAGCGGTATGAAAGCCGCAACAAATGCCCCGGCACATCCGTTATGTTAGTGGATGGCATGCCGGGCACCAAAGGGAGACACTATGCAAAGAGTCAAACCCAAAATGAGCCGGCGGAAGGCGTTTTTGGTGCTGTTTCTGATTTTGGCGGGCGCGGGCCTGCTGATATGGGGCGGTATTTCGCTGTTTTCCGTGCGCTTGGTCACCAATGTGACGGCTTCGCAGTTGCCCTGTCCATACAGCGATACCATCATGCCCTTTGGGCAGAATGTGCTCTACTACGATGGCGTGAGCATTCATTGCATGAGCGATACCGGGTCGGTGCGCTGGTCCTTCCAGATCGGTGCAGATGCAGGGTACGATTGCAATGATTCCGTTGTGGTCGCCTGGGCGGGCAGCACGATCTATATCCTGGATCAGAACGGCAACTCGTCCTACAACGACAATTTGGGCGAGGAGATTCAGTTTGCAAGAGTAGGCACGCAGTACGTAGCGGCTGTGATTGGTGAAACCACCAATCCACGTCTGGTAGTAAAGGATCACACCGGCGCACACATGGATGAGGAAGCCGATGCATTCGATACGCTGATTCTGCTGGACATAGGCTTCTACGGTAAGAACGGCGAATATATGTGGACTTTGGCGCTGGACGTGTTCGGCACGGCGGCAAACACCATCCTCAACACCTTTGAGGTGGGAAAGATGAACACGGGCGAAGTATCTTTGGGCGAGCCCATCGCCTATGCTGTGGTATATGAAAACGGCCTGCTGCGCGTGATCAATACCCGAAAGATGCTTACCTTTAACGACCGCGGAACCGAGGATACAGCGGCAAGCGTGCTGGTATATGGCTGGCGTCTGCTGGACAGCGAGGTGCCTGAACGCGGTAACGCGCTTATGCTTTTTGCACCCACCTCGCAGACGGACAGCATTTTTGATATTCGTGAGCTTCGCTTGATTTCCGGTAGCACAGATAAGCGTTACAGCCTGCCCGATACCTGCATCGGTGCGGCAGTATGGAACAGGACGGTTTATGCGATCAGCGGGACCACGCTCTATCGTGCCGGCATTAACGACAGTCGCTTCACTACCTACGAACTGCCCATGCAAAGCCAGGCTACGCGGCTGGTGGGTACGCTGACCAATGGCCGCGCCATCGTTGCCTGCGGGGATGAGGTGTATGTTATTACGCTTCCCCAGGCAGTGAATACGCTCAGATAAAGCGGCAAAAGGAGGGATGTTTCCTGAACGCGATTGATATCATCGTGATCGGCATCATTGCCCTGTGCACACTT
The DNA here is from genome assembly GCA_023404345.1 of Bacillota bacterium. GTDB lineage: Bacteria > Bacillota > Clostridia > Christensenellales > Aristaeellaceae > Limiplasma. The sequence continues at coordinate 108,363 of JAEYCB010000025.1, read as the reverse complement.
TTTGGCCTGTACCGGGGTTTTATCCAGTCGGTGCTCAACTTGGCAGGAGGACTGCTGGCCTTTGTGGGGTCATTCCTGTTGTTTCCCAGCCTGGCTGATGTTCTCAGCTCCAATACAGAGATTACCCGCCTTATCAGCACCTACACCGATTCCGGCAGTCTGCTGGGTGATTTGGACCTGAGCAGCCGCGCTGTCAGCTCCCTGGGGGAGACGGGGGTTGCGGCAATTGTGGAGAAAGCCGCTCTTCCTGAACCGATTGGCACGCTGCTGCAGCATAACCTGGAGCGGCAGGTGTTTAGTCCCTTGGGCAACCTGGCTACCAATGTGGGTGATTATGTAAATCAGACCATCCTGTCGGTCAGCATCAACGTGCTGTGCTTTCTGCTATGCTTTGTAGTGTGCTTTGTAGTGGCTACCATTGTGGTCAACCTACTGCGTGCCGTGTTTCATTTTCCGGTGCTTAAGCACTTGGACTGGCTGGCGGGCGGGGTGTTTGGATTGCTGCTGGGTGTGGTGATGTGCTTTGCGGCTTTTACGGTATTGCCTCTGCTGGAAAGCGTGGTGCCTCTGCCGGAATTTCGTCAGCTGGTGGACCAGAGCGCATTGGCACAGGTGTTTGAAAATGGCAATTTGATTATTTCCATCATGAATCGCAGGCTGTAGCCTGGATAGAAAAATGATTCTTGTTCGCACTGTGCGTCCGTCCACAAGGATGGACGCATTTTTTATTCGGTACGTTGACAGGTTGGGTATACATATGTACAATAATGCTATCTGCAAAATAGGAGGCGATCTCATGAAGCGCGATCATGTGGCTCTGACGGAAGCAGAATGGAAAATCATGCTGCTTTTATGGGAAAGAAGCCCCTGGACCATGATGGAGCTGACCCGCGCCCTGGAGGAGGAGACGGGATGGAGCAAGCATACGGTGATAACTATGCTCAAGCGTATGGCGGTGAAAGGTACCGTCCGCATTTGTGAGGACGGCCCGGTCAAGACCTATTTTCCTGCCGTCAGCAAGGACCGCGTGGCACGTGAGCAGACGCAGACACTTCTGAAACGGCTATTTTCAGGACGCGCTTCGTTGCTTGTGAACGATATGGTGGAGCAGGGTGAACTCAATGATGAGGAACTCCGCGAACTACAAAATATCCTTAATCGTGCAGAAAAACAGGAAAAAAACAGGAAAGAGGAACCAAAAGCTCCTTGTTAAGCGTCTATCCTGATAGATGATTTTTTGCAAATGTATCCTCTGAAGGGAGGCTATCCCCTCATGCGGAGCATGACCGTATTTAACTACCTGTTGGAAGCCACAGTCATCGGCAGCGTACTTATTTTGCTGGTGATAGCCGTGCGTGCGCTGCTGCGCGAACGGTTAGGCAGTCGCGCCATCTATGTGGCCTGGCTGCTGGTGGCGCTGCGCCTGCTGCTGCCGCTCTCACTGCCCAATCCGGTGATGGATGAATTTCGGCCCGGTTTCTCCGTGGATGTGGCGGCCAGACCTGTGGCGGACCAGGTGCGGCAGCGTGTAATTGACGCCAGTTATAATGCCTCCAATCTGCTTGACGGGGCGGAAGGGAACGCGCTGGAAGCCCTGGCGCAGCATACCAGCAGCGGCGAGGCAGGAAAGTGGATATTGTTGGGCTGGCTGTGCGTGGCACTGATTCTGGGAAGCGTAATGGCGTGGCATAATATGTGCTTCCGCGCACGGGTGAAGCGCGACCGTGTACGCACGCTGGAAGGCGGCGAGCAAGCTGTTCTGGAATCACTGTGCCGCCGCTACCGGGTCAAGCCTGTGCCCGTATATTTTGTGGATCGCATCCCGTCTGCATGTCTGGTTGGGGTTGTGCATCCCTTTATCGCTGTGCCGCTGGATACTTCACCGGAACATTTGTCACTGGTGCTGGCCCACGAGCTGTGCCACCAGCGCGCACATGATCCGTTCTGGAGTATCGTGCGCAACTGCTGCGTGGCACTGCACTGGTTCAATCCGCTGGTCTGGCTGGGGGCCCGTCTCAGCCGGGTAGATGGCGAAATGGCCTGCGACGACCGCGTGACCGCAAAATTGCAGGACATTGACCGACTGGCCTATGCCAACAGCATCGTCAGTACCTCAGGCCAGGGTGGAAACGCTCCTTGTGTACATGCTACAGGCACTACCCTTACCGGCAGGCACCTGAGACAGCGCGTAACCGCCGTTATTCGTTGTGTGCGCGGCAATCACTGGGCTATTGCCCTGGGGTCCCTGGCGGCAGCAGCGGTGCTGCTGGTGTCGTTCGCAACCAGCGAAAGCGAACCCTTGCCTACGGTGGCAAACGTGCCGGAAGTGGCATGGACAGCTTCCGCTGCACCCTTGGAGAACGGCGATGAAGCCATTGCATGTGCCAAACGCTTTTTTGAAAGTGACTTTATTGACGAAAATACGGATGAATATACCTTTACAGCAGCACTGGTGGATGGTGAGTGGCGCGTGGAGGCACGCCTATCGCTGGATTCCTTGCCCATCGTAATGCGCTTTTCCAAGGAAGGATATGTGCTGGAATACGACGGCACCCGTGCCCTGAACGGCCTTTCCTTCACGGATACGTCCTACACACACCACACCCTGACCGACAGCGTGGATCAATATATTCAGGCGTTTATGGACGCCTTGGTCCCGGGCGCTGAGTGGGAAAGTGCCGGAGCAACTGCAGATGTTCGTGCAGGGGATGTACGCCTTGTGGATGTAGCGATGCGGGGGGCAGATGGGAGACCGGCATATCAGTTGACCTTACAAGTAGAGCCTTCGGCACGCATATTGTATTACTTGGCTGAGGGGACAGGCTGAAACGAACTGCCAAGGCAGGCCGGTGGACAGCATAAAACAAAAGAAAAAACAGACGGACCCGTGCTCAGTGCACGGGTCCGTCTGTTTCTTGAGCCCGATCAAGCCTGACGGTGAGCGGCGAAGCACTCGCTGCAGTAGATGGGGCGGTCGCTCTTGGGGATGAAGGGGACGGTCGTGGGCGCGCCACAGGCGGCACAGGTCGTCTCGTACATCTCACGGGGAGCGGAAGCGCGGTTCGCCTTGCGGGCGGCACGGCATTCCTTGCAGCGGGTGGGCTCGTTCTGGAAGCCCTTCTCGGCGTAGAACTCCTGCTCGCCGGCGGTAAACACGAATTCAGCGCCGCAGTCACGGCAAACCAGCGTCTTGTCTTGATACATGATAGGGTATCCTCCGATCCAATGATGTTGTGCACCCGGCTGACCTGGTCTTTGACCCCACACTCGCCGACGGGAAGGTCTGCTCATCGCTTCAGCGCCCTACTCGCCTTCTCTCGCCGCCTAGGCGGCGGTCGGTCTTACACCTAGAACGCGCCATGCTCACCGGGGCTTTGCCCGGCTTACGTGGACCGCTTTGCCCGCGTCTGGCATCGGCTTGCAACCACAGACCCGGATGCAACGTCCACATTATAGCCCGTATTTTTCCAAAAAACAAGCGCCATTTGTGTGTGCGGGGGGCTAGAAACGCCAATTACGCTTTAAAAAGTGTATCATTCGACAGATTCTATTTACAGTTAGCCCATTGGTATGGTATGCTATAGAACGTAGTAAAATGGGAGAGTATCGGAATGTGCGTATCAGGGACGCGCATGCATGCACAGGAGGAAGTTGCGCATGGAAGTAACGACGGTTTTTTCACTCTTGGGTGGCTTGGGACTGTTTTTGTTTGGCATCAAGACGATGGGCGACGGGTTGGAGCAGGCAGCCGGCAGCAAAATGAAGCGCTTGCTGGAGGTCCTGACCCGCAATAAGCTGACGGCCGTGCTGGTAGGATTGATGGTTACGGCGGTCATTCAGTCCTCCAGCGCTACCACGGTGATGGTGGTGGGATTTGTTAACGCGGGTCTCCTGCCTTTGAGCAAGGCCATTGGCGTTATCATGGGCGCCAATATCGGTACCACTGTGACCTCGTTGATGCTGTCGGTGAAACTCAATTTCGGCATTCTGTTTACTGCTGTAGGTGCGATTTGCCAATTGGCGGGCAACCGTTCCAGCTTCAAGCTGCTGGGGCAGGTTATGATGGGGCTGGGCATTCTGTTTGTAGGCATGGATGCCATGACCGCTGCCATGGAGCCTCTGCGCGACTGGCAGGGCTTCCGCGACATGATGGAGCTGGCCAAGAATCCGTTTGTGGGCGTGCTGGTAGGCGCGGGCGTAACGGCGCTTTTGCAGAGCAGCTCGGCCAGTGTGGGTATTTTGCAGGCGTTGGCGGCTACAGGCGCGATCAGCCTGCAGGCATCCCTGTTTATCCTGTTTGGACAAAACATAGGAACCTGCGTGACGGCGCTGCTGGCCAGTGTGGGTGCCAACCGAACGGCCAAGCGTGCCGCGGTGGTACACCTGCTTTTTAATGTGATTGGTGCGGCTCTCTTTATCGTGCTGGCGCTGACACTGCCCCTGGCTTCGTGGATCGAAACGCTTGCAGGCGCGAACCTACGCTTGCAGATCGCCTTCGCACACATTATCTTCAACGTGGTGACCACGCTTTTGCTGTTGCCGCTGAGCAGCCTCCTGGAAAAACTGGCGTACCTGGTGGTGCGCGGAGAGGACAAGCAGCAGGAACCCATGCGTCTGGAATATTTCGACGCACGCCTGTTTTCCACCCCGCCGGTGGCTGTGCAGCAGTTGTTTCGCGAAGTGCAGCGCATGGCGGACATTGTGACCGCCAATTACCGTTTTGCCATGCAGTATTACTTTGCGCCCAAAGATCTGGCTATGGACGAATTTGATAATCGCGAACAGGTGATCGATTACCTCAATGCAGAAATTACTCAGAATCTGATTGAGCTCAAAGGTCTGAACCTGAGAGGCGAGGACGTGCGGCTGGTGGGTTCGTTGTTTCATGTGGTCAACGATTTGGAGCGTATCGGAGATCACAGCATGAACATTGTAGAAATCGGATCAGCCCGTAAAAAGGAAAAACTGCGTTTCTCCGGCAAAGCTGAGCGAGAAATTGAGGAGCTCAGCGGTATCGTGACCAGTATGCTGGAAAAAAGCATTCATATCGTCAGGCAGCAAATCACGGACGTGGAGATCATCGGTGAGGTAATCGAGCTGGAAAGCCAGGTGGACAAGTTGTGCGAAGCCCTGGCAGACCATCATGTGGACCGCGTTAAAAATAAGAAGTGTACACCGAGAAACGGCATGCTCTACCTGGATATGCTCAACAACCTTGAGCGCATTGCAGACCATGCAGACAATCTGGCCTCCTCGGTGGAACTGGAGCATCACGACACCCGGCTTCTGTGGTAACCGCACAGATTATCCCCCGCGCACCAGCCCGCCTTCCACGCGGTAACGACGGTCAGCGCGGGCAGCGACAAAGGGATCGTGCGTAATGAGCACAACCGTGTGTCCGCTTAGATGAAGCTGATCGAACAGATCCAGCAGCTCGTTGCGACTGTCCACATCTAAGGCGCCGGTGGGCTCGTCGCACAAAAGCAGCTTGGGTGAATAACACAGCGCACGTGCAACTGCCACGCGTTGCTGCTGGCCACCGCTCAGCTCGCAGGGGCGGCTTTGTCCATGTCCTGCCAAGCCTACACGTGCCAGTGCTTCGGCGGCCCGGCAGGCGCGCTTGGCTTCGGGCACACCGCGCAGCATCAGTGGAAAGGCCACATTGTCCGCTGCTGAGAGCTTGCTTAAAAGCTGATAGCCCTGAAATACAAAGCCTATTTTTTCCCGCCGCACGCGGCAAAGCGCCTGGGCGTCCAGGCGGCTTACATCCTCGCCGTCGAGCAGGTAGCTTCCGCCAGTGGGGGTGTCCAGACATCCCAAAATATGCATCAGCGTACTCTTGCCGGAGCCGCTGGCCCCTACGAACGCTACATATTCGCCTGGGCGTATGCGCAGGTCAACCCCTTGCAGCACGCACTGCGGTGACTGCCCGCCCCGGCCGGGATAGGTTTTGACAACGCCCTGCATGCGGATCATATGTTTCCCTCCCTCTGGGCTCTAGCATGCCCGGAGGCCTTTTTCCTATGCCGCGCAAACAGGAGAAATCATTTGCAAATGGCTGGAAAATCCATTATAATGATAGTTGTGAAACTCCATCGTGCCAAAAAGACCATAAGGAGAGGTGCTTTTCCATGGGCTATCGTGAAAATTACGAGGCGTGGCTCCGCGACTTTGCCAACGACGAGGCGACCGTTGCCGACCTTCAGGCCATCGCAGGAGACGAAAAGGAAATTGAAGACCGCTTCTACAAAAACCTGAGCTTTGGCACCGCGGGTATGCGCGGCGTGCTGGGCGCGGGCATGAATCGCATGAATGTATATACTGTGCGTCGCGCTACTCAGGGCCTGGCGGACTATCTGAGCGACGCAGAAAAAAAGCGCGGCGTGGTTATCGCTTATGACAGCCGTCGTATGAGTGCCGAATTTGCCAAGGAAACCGCACTGGTGTTGTGCGCAAATGGTGTAAAGACCCACCTGTTTGACGCGCTGCGGCCTGTGGCACTGCTCTCCTTCGGAGTCAGGCACCTGAACGCTGCGGCCGGCGTGGTGATCACCGCCAGCCACAATCCGCCCCAGTACAATGGCTATAAGGTGTACGGCGAGGACGGCGCGCAGCTGGGACCGGAGGCCGCATCCGCTGTAACCGAAAAGATCAACGCGCTGAGCTTCACTTCTCCTAAACGCATGGACGAGGAAGCCGCCAAGGCTGCGGGACTTCTGAGCATTATTGGCGACAAAGAGGTGGATGATGACTATATTGCCCGGGTCAAGACCCTTTCCATCAACCCCGATATCGTGGCTGAGGCGGGCAAGAACCTCAAGATCGTCTATACCCCCATCCATGGAAGCGGCAACGTACCCGTGCGCCGCATCCTGCGTGAGATCGGCATTACCAATGTGAGCGTGGTCAAGGAGCAGGAGGCGCCTGATCCCAACTTCTCTACCGTCAAGGTGCCAAACCCGGAAGACCCTGCCGCCTTTACGCTGGCCATCAAGCTGGCCAATGAGGTAGGCGCGGACGCTATCTTTGGCACCGACCCGGATTGCGACCGCCTGGGTGTGGCAGTGCGCGAGAAGGACGGCAGTTTCCGCCTGCTGACCGGCAACCAGATTGGCTGCCTGATGCTCTACTATATCCTCAGCTGCAAGAAGGCGCGGGGCAAGCTGCCCGAAAACGGCGCGGCGGTCAAGAGTATCGTGTCTACCGAGTTGGCGCGCGCTATCTGCAAGGACTTCGGTGTAGCATTGTTCGACACGCTGACGGGCTTCAAGTTCATCGGCGAGAAGATTCAGCAGTTCCAGGATACCGGCAGCCATACCTTCCTTTTTGGCTTTGAAGAAAGCTACGGCTTCCTCTCCAGCACCTTCGTGCGCGACAAGGACGGCGTCAATGCCTCCTTGCTCATCGCCGAAGCTGCGTGCTATTACAGCACCCAGGGCAAGACCCTTTGCGACGTGATGGCCGAGATCTTTGAACGCTACGGCTACTATCTGGAGCATGTCGAGTCGACCACGCTGCCGGGCATCGACGGCCTCAAGGTGATGGCGGACATCATGGCCCGCATCCGCAAGAACCCGCCGGCTGAGATCGGCGGCGTGAAGGTGGCCCGCGTGCTGGACATCATGGCCGGCACGGAGACAGACGTGGCCACCGGCAAGGTGACGAAGCTGGATTACCCCGAGAGTGACGTGCTTTACTTCGCCATGGAGGGCGGGCACTTCGTGTGCGTGCGGCCCAGCGGCACCGAGCCCAAGATCAAGCTTTACGTCAATGTCAACAACCCCGACCAGGCCAAGGCTCAGGAGCTGTTGCAGCACCTGACCGCCGAGGCGCAGAAACTGCTGAAATAAGCGAAAAACCTAAGGCCCCGGAGCATCAATCATGCTTCGGGGCCTTCTTTGGTTTCAGACGATTATTCTTTGCCCTGCACCTTGCTCAGCGCCCAGGCCAACGCCGCGCCCGCTGCGAAACAGGCTGCGTATATCAGCCAGTCGCCTGTGCCCATGGCAAAGGTATAACCGGGCGAGATGAGCAGCTTGACTGGCGGCAGGATCACCACCGTGGAGGCCAGCACTACGCCTACCACCGCATGCATGAACAGGGAGTACCAACGTTTCAGGCAGTAGCCCACGCCGCGTGAGAGCAGTACCACCGTCAAAAGCAGGCATACACCCATGGGCAGAATCACGCCCAGGTCCAGTGCGCCGATGGAGGCGTACATGGGCGTGGCCAGCCCCAGGAAAAAGAAGATGTTGGAGGGGCTCATGCCCGGCACGATGATGCCCAGTCCCCACAGTACGCCGCACAGACACCACCAGCCGAAATTGGGAACCACATTGGCCTGACCGCCCAGCGACATTGGGATCATCCAGGAAAGCATGAGCAGGAGCGCTATCACCAGTGCGGCCATGGAGCCGCGGGCTACGCCCTGCTGCCGTGCTTCGCGCAATAGGCTTGGCAGCGTGCCCACGATCAGCCCAATAAACAGGAAAATGGCCGCTGTTTCGGAACGCTCCAGGAAATCACCCAGGAGCTTGGAAATACCCAGCGTGCCCACCAACATGCCTACGATAATGGGCCAGAAAAAACCGATCTGCTTTTTAAACTGGTGAACAGGGTCGGCCAGAAGGGCCATCATCGGCTTGTAGATGCCCATGATGACGCATAGTGCACCGCCGCTGATGCCCGGAAGCAGTGCGCCGATGGCGATGACGGCACCCTTGAGAATCCCCAGCAAAGGGCTTTGGCGGGAAGTATCCTGCAATGCAAGCACATCCTTTCGTACACAAAGATAAAATTAGTATACCATACCCCGGGATCAAAGCCTATATACTGAATAGAAAAAGGAAAATCTTAGCGTTCCGTTAACGTCAGTCCTCTGGCGGTATGTAAAAGAATTCACTTGGTACCCGATCCATGGGAAAATTGTATACCAGCACTGGGAGCTTGACAGGGATGAAGGTGGAGGCTAGGTTCTGGATCAAGCAGGGGATTCGAGGAAAAACCTGAAGAAAAGCGGAGCAAGGACGCATTTTGCTTTGAAGGAAGCAGGGCGCATCTTTTTTGTTGTGCACTTACATGCGCGGCTGTGCTGCTGGCAGTGGCGATCTTTGCGCCGGTTCAGACGGCGCAGGCAGGCACGGTAAGGCCGCACCTTCGGTCCCGTCTATCATGAAAAGCAGAGTCGATATGAGGCCGTATTCACTGAAAAATGAATCGCCCCCGCGATTCCGCGAGGACGATTTGGAGAGCATTTGGGATTCCGCAGGGATGAAAGGCTTCCGCAACCGAACTTTTTCGATGCCTCAGCTCTTATGGAACAGCAGGCGCTCATAGCGCTCCTGGTCGGCGTCGCGGACCATGACCTCCAGCTCCTCGTCGCCCATTACGGTATTGCGGCCCTCGGCATAGAGGGCGTCCACCTGCTCCTTGACGGCCACCACCAACGGGTCCTGCTTGCCTACAGCGTTTTCGCCCTTGAGGCGGAAATAGCTGTTTAGCCAGTGGGCAATACCGGCCAGGCCGCTGTGGCTGTCTACGGCCACGGAGGCAGGACGGTTCAAAATGGTGGCGGTGTCGAAGATGTTGTAGATTTCTTCATCCTTGAGCATGCCGTCGGCATGGATGCCGGCGCGCGTCACGTTGAAGTGGCGGCCCACGAAGGGCTGGCGCGGACTGATTTCCAAACCGATCTCACGCTCCATATACTCGGCGATCTCACTCACAGCGGTCAGGTCCATACCGTCGGTGGTGCCGCGCAGGGCCTGATATTCGATGGCCATGGCTTCCAGCGGGCAGTTGCCGGTGCGCTCGCCAATGCCCAGCAGCGAGCAATTGACGCTGGAGCAGCCGTAGAGCCAGGCAGTGCCTGCGTTGGAGACGACCTTATAGAAGTCGTTGTGGCCGTGCCATTCGAGCTGCTCAGAGGGAATGCGGGCATAGTGGTTGAGACCGTAGATGATGCCGGGCACACTGCGGGGCAGAGCCGCGCCGGGGTAGCTGACGCCGTAGCCCATGGTATCGCAGGCGCGCACCTTGATGGGCAGCCCGCTTTCTTCGGACAAATACATCAGCTGCTCAGCAAAGGGAAGCACAAAACCATAGAAATCCGCACGGGTGATGTCCTCAAAATGGCAACGGGGCACGATGCCCTGGTCCAATGCTGCCTTGACGATGCCCAGGTATTTGTCCATGGCCTGTGCACGGGTCAGATGCATCTTTTTAAAGATGTGGTAGTCGCTGCATGATACCAGAATGCCTGTTTCGCGCACGCCCGCAGCCTTTACCAGTTTAAAGTCGTTTTCATTGGCACGAATCCAGGTAGTGATTTCAGGATACTTCAGTCCCAACGCTTGGCAGCGCTCCAGCGCTTCACGGTCACGGTCGGTGTAGAGAAAGAATTCACTCTGGCGAATCAGTCCATTGGGGCCGCCCAGGCGGCTTTCCAGCTTGAAGAGGTGCTCGATCTGTTCCGGCTTGAAGGGGCTGACGCTCTGCTGGCCGTCACGGAAGGTGGTGTCGGTCATCCAGATGTCGGAAGGCATGTTGATGGGCACCAGACGATTGTTGAAAGCAATCTTCGGGATGGATTCGTAGTCGAAGATCTCGCGGTAGAGGTTGGGGTCCTGTACATCCTGCAACTCGTACTGATACTTGGCCTGCATCAACTGGTTGGTTTTCCGGCTGTACTCCAGCATTTACTCCAGCTCCTTTACAAAGGCGGCGATGCGCCGTAGTCCCTCCTCAATGTTTTCCATAGAAGTGGCGTAACTGATGCGGCAGAAGCCTTCATCCAGGAAGGCTGCACCGGGCACTACGGCCACGTGCGCATGCTCCAGAAGCGCTTCGGCAAGGGCCGTGCTACCGTTGAGCTCAATGCCGTGATAGCGTTTGCCGGTGATGCCGCGAATGTTCATCATCACGTAGAATGCACCATGGGGTTTTCGGCAGCTGAGGCCGGGGATGGCGTTAATCAGCTCCACCAGCCGGTCGCGCCGCTGTTCAAAAGCCTTGCGCATTTCTTCGACGCAGTCCTGCGGCATGCTGAGGGCCACGGCGGCGGCATGCTGCGCAGCGGTATTGGGAGCGGAGGTGGCCTGACTCTGATAGTTGACCATGCCATTGATTACATCGCGCGGACCGCAGGCATAGCCAATACGGAATCCCGTCATTGCGTAGGTCTTGCTCACGCCGTTGATCAGAATGGTGCGGGCCTTGACCTCCGGGCCGAAGGTGGCAATGGAGTAATGCTTTTCGCCCCCATAAACCAGCTTTTCATAGATTTCGTCGGCGATAATGTAGAAATCGTATTTTACGGCCAGAGCCGCCAGCTGGCTCAACTGTTCATACGACCACATGCATCCATTGGGATTAGAGGGCGTATTGAGGATAAAAGCCTTGGTGCGGGGGGTGATGAGCTTTTCGAAATCCTCCATCGAGGGCAAAAATCCCTGACTTTCGGGACAGTCCAGAAACACAGGTACGCCGCCGGCCATGCGCACCATTTCCGGATAGCTGACCCAGCAGGGCTTATCGACGATAACTTCATCACCGGGGTCGAGAATGGCCTGAAAGGCATTATAGAGCGAATGCTTGGCACCGTTGGAAACGACGATTTCATCCATGCCGTAGACCAGGCCATGGTCCTCCTTAATTCGCGCGGCGATGGCGCGGCGCAGTTCCAGCGTTCCCGCCACAGGAGTGTAACGGGTCATGCCCAGATCCATGGCTTCCTTCATGGCTTCCCGGATGGGAGCGGGGGTTTCAAAATCAGGCTCGCCCGCGGCAAAACCGATTACATTTACGCCCTGGCTGCGCAGCTCCTTGGCCTTGGCGTCCATGGCTAGGGTGGCGGAGGGGGCGATGGCACTGCATTTTTTGGATAGTCCAAGCGGCATGACGGTTTCCTCCCTGTTACGGCATTGATAATAAAAAAGATGAAGGATAAAACTTTTATCCTTGCAAAACGCGGAGGGCACACACAGGCGTGCACGACAGCGGAAAAGGAACGATTGACATTATATCATATTTCATTTTCTGCGTAAAGTGCGGACGGTATGCTTTTTTGGGATTTTTCTTAAAAATGAATTTTTGAATTAAAAAAATGCATTTTGACCGATTGGAACGGTGCTTTTTGAAATTGTAACATGCAAAAGATTGTTTCACCTGAATACAAAATGGTATAATTCATAAATGAACAAACCTGAAGGAGGTACCGAAGTATGAACAAATCGTCGCTCCGGAGGCTCGCGGGCCTGCTCGTACTGGCGGTGCTGCTGGCTGCTGCGCCCCTTGCGCCGGCAGAGGAAGCACCCAACGTGACCCAACTGATGAACAGCTATACTGAACTGGACTTGTCGCCCTATCTGGGTAAGACGGTTTTTATAAACTTTTTCACCGAATGGTGCTACTACTGCATGCAGGAGATGCCCGATATCAAGGCGCTTTACGACACCTACAGCGAGGATGAGCTGGCCATCGTATTGGTGCATGTATGGGATGGCGAAAACGCCGACAACACCGCCTCCGTCAAGGAAAAATACGGTATGGAGGACATGACTTTCTTCGAGGATGAGGATATGATGGTGGCCAGCCTGGTAGGCCTGCAAGGTTACCCGGCAAGCCTTTTCCTCAACCCTGACGGCACGCTGGAGGCTGCGGCCAACTATATGCTGACGCTGGAGCAGATGACGGGCCAGCTGGATGCCATGGGCGTGGCCAGAAAGGCGGCGGAGGAATGACTGGCCTGTTTGGGGCGGCACCCGAACCCATGTCCCTGTGGGCTATGCTGGGTGGGGGGCTGCTGGCGTTTGTATCTCCATGCGTGCTGCCCATGTTGCCGGTATATGCCATGTACCTGCTGGGTGGCACGGACGCGGCGCCCGGCCGTATGCGGGTGCTGCGGCGATGCCTGGGGTTGCTCATGGGGTTTGTGCTGCTCTTTACCCTGATGGGCGCGGGTGCGGGAGCGCTGGGATCGCTGCTCAAAAACACAGACCGTGGTACGCTGGACATCGTTACGGGTGTGCTGATGATCCTCTTTGGCGTATGGATGCTGGATGTGATTCACATCCATCTGCCCGCGCTGCCGGGCCTGGGCGGAAGGCAGCCGTCCATGAACGGATTTATGGGGTCATTCCTGTTCGGACTGCTTATCGCCATTTCCTGGACGCCTTGCCTCACGCCGGTGCTGGCCAATGCGTTGGTACTGGCTGCCAGCGCAGACAACGCTACCATGTGGACGGGTATCGTATCGTTGGCTGTATTTGCCCTGGGATTGAGCCTGCCCATGCTGGCCGTGATGCTGATGTATCAGTGGCTTAAGGGAGCGCTTGGATGGTTGCGCAATCATCAGCAGATCATTCGCCGCATCGGCGGCGGGCTGATGATCGCCTATGGCGCATATCTGGTAATTCGAACGCTGGTATAGAAAAGCGCCTCTTGATGAAACAAGGGCGCAATAGCAATCAGAGGGTGTCCGACTGTCAAGCCGGGCACCCTCTGATTGTTGAAAAAACTCTGCCTATGGTGGTCTTTCCCAGCAGAACCCATGTTCCGCACAGCAAGTGTAGTGGGGATGCCAGGAAATTTCGTGGGGCAAGGCTGATGGTTTTATTACCTTAAAAGGATTTGTCAAGGGTATGGCTGACTGATTGGTAAGCCAGCGTACTCCTTTTGGCTATGGAAATGAAAGGGCTGTCTCCCTGGATAGGAAAATAACCGCGCTAGGCTCGGCAAGCTGTGAGCAGGTACACACGCGTGGCGCCGGCTTCCAGCAGCGCCTGAGCGCAAGAGGAGGCAGAGGCTCCTGTGGTGAGCACATCATCGATCAGCAAAACGCACTTTCCGGCCACCCGTGAACTGTCCGCTTTAAATGCGCCGATCAGGGCGGTAAGACGTTCCTCCCGGCTTCGGGAGAGCTGGGAGGCGCTGTGCCGCGTACGTATGAGCGCATTCTCCCACAGGGCAAGCCCCGTGTGGTCGCATACGGCACGGGCCAGCAGAGCAGCCTGGTTGTATCCTCGCTCACGCAGACGCATCGGATGTACAGGCACCGGAGCTACGCCGTCCAACTCATGCGTCAGACCGGATAGGGCCAGCGCTTCCGCCATCCCCTCGCCGAGCGGATGCGCGGCAGCCGCATCCCAACGATACTTGAGCAGGTGACACAGACGTTGGGCCTCGCCGCTGTGATAGTAAGCAGAAATGCATGCGCTCAATGGCTCGTGTCTGGAAAAAGAATCGAGGGATGGAATGCGGACGGTTTGTAACGCAGCCCTGCATACGAGACACAAAATGCTCCCGTCGCGATCCGTCGCCCGTTCGCATAGGTGACAGGACGCCTCCTGAGGAAATAACAGCGTAAAAAGCAGGCGGCGCAGGCCGCTTAAAAGCGCGCTCACAACAGGACCGCCGCCTGCAGGCGGCCGCATAGAGTGGTGTAACGCCGGGCTACATGATCATTGCGCACCATCTGGGCGATAACCTCCTCACGTCCCACCAGAACCACCAGCCGCCGTGCGCGGGTGAGCGCGGTGTAGAGCAGGTTGCGTGCCATCAGCATGGGCGGCCCGCCCACCACCGGCATCACCACAACGGGGAACTCGCTGCCCTGACTTTTGTGAACGGTAAGGCAGTAGGCCAGTTCCAGCGCGTCGAGCTGCTGCTTTTGATAAGTAACCAGCCGGTCATCATCAAAGCACACGGTGAGCAAATGCTCCGCCGGGTCGATGCGCAGGATATAACCTACGTCGCCATTGAACACACCCGTACCTGTTTCTGGGCCGAAGGGCGTTTGACGGGCATACTCCAGCTGATAGTCATTTTTGGTCTGGATGACCTTGTCGCCAACGCGAAACTCCGTTTCGCCGTGCAAAATGGCGTCCAGCCCCTCATGCTCAGGGTTGAGCGCATCCTGAAGCAAGTGGTTGAGGGCAATAGCTCCGCAATCTCCTTTTTTGGCAGGACTGAGCACCTGGATGGATCTGACAGCTTCCTCCCGCCAGCTTTCCTGCGGAAAGCCGAGGTATCTGGGCAGGCGCGCGGTGAGAAGCTGAGCGATGGTGCGCGCCGCTTCGGATTGCAAAGCTTTGCGCTCAAAGAAAAAATCCGTGTCGCGCGTGCGCAGAACAGGCATCTGTCCATTGTTGATCAAATGCGCATTCCACACAATCATGCTGCTTTCGTCCTGACGGAAGATATCTGTCAGGCGCACGCTGGGGACCGAATCGCTTTGGAGAATGTCACTGAGCACGTTGCCTGCGCCCACACTGGGCAGCTGGTCCGCGTCGCCCACCAGAATCAGGCGCGTGCCCGGCATCACCGCACGCAGCAGGCCGCGCATGAGGGTGACATCCACCATGCTCATTTCATCCACAATCAGACAGTCTGCCTCCAGCGGATAATCCTCGCCTCTTGCAAAGGTATCAGCATCGCCCCCGTATTCCAGCAGGCGGTGGATGGTCTTGGCCTCTTCGCCCGTAGCTTCGCTCATGCGCTTGGCGGCACGGCCCGTGGGCGCGCATAGCAAAATGTCGTTCTCTTCCTTCAAAAGGCTGATGATGCAGCGGATGATAGTGGTTTTGCCAGTGCCGGGACCGCCGGTCACCACCAGCACACCCTCTTCCACAGCGCTGGTGATGGCGCGCTTTTGCAGCGCGCTGAAACGAACGCCCAGTTCTCCCTCGTATTGTGCGATGCGTTTGTCCAATCCTGCTACACGCTTGTAGGGGCGCGCACGCATCAACTGTGCCAGGCGCAGAGCGATTTCCTGCTCGGCGTGAAAATACAGGGGCAGGCATAACGCCTGATCGCAGTCTGGCAGAGAGAAGCCCATCAGCATCTTTTGAAGGAGACTCTGAGAGATTTGGCGCTCCACCAGCTCGGCATCGGCATGCAGCATCTTGCAGGCACGGTCAAGCAGGATCTCGCGGGGCAGATAGGTATGCCCGCCATTGGCGGCGGCCTCGCCCATCAGATAAAACAGCGCCGCCCGGATGCGGAAATCGCTCTGAGGATCGATGCCCATGCTCAGCGCCATGCGGTCCGCTGTGAGAAAGCCCACACCCTCCACATCTATGACCATGCGATAGGGATTTTCGCGTACCAGCTCCACTGTGGCTTCGCCATAGTATTTAGCGATGCGCATGGCCAGTGTGGGGCTGATGCCATAGTTCTGCAAAAATACCAGAGCACGGCGCATGCCCATCTGCTGTAAATAGCTCTCGGCGATCATGGCAGCTTTTTTGGGGCCGATACCTGGCAGCTCAGTCAGGCGCTGAGGCTGCTCGTCGAGTATTTCCAGAGCTTTTTCCCCGAAACGATTTACAATAAGCTTTGCTGTGGCCGGACCAATGCCGCGGATCAGACCGGAACCCAAATATTTTTCGATGGCGCTTTTCCCTGTGGGAGGAGTGATGGCACAGGTTTTGGCGTTGAACTGCCGCCCATAAACCGGATGCTCGGTCCAAAATCCCTCGAAGGTGACGTTTTCACCGGGACTTAGTTCGGGCATGGTTCCCACCACGGTTTGCTGCGCGCGGCCTACGCCCACGCGCAGGACGGTGTATCCGTTTTCCTCATTGCGGAAGGTGGTTTCCTGCACCACGGCGGTAAGCTGCTCGGCCTCATGCATGCATCGTTTCCCCTTTCCTGCGCAATGATGGGGTTATTATAGCATATTTCGCACGGAAGGGGAACGGCTGTACGGGATGGTGCAGGCATGCGCAGCAGGGGAAGGGCATATCCTTGCCCAAAAGGAGGCGCGCCCATGCCGGATTTTCGTCAACGACTGATCCTGTTTAAACCCATGCGTCCAGGTGTAAGCGGCTATGCGCGGTTGCAGAGCGAGCGTGGAGCGCTGCTGGCACAGCTCAATGCGCGTGGACTGGATGTGGATGGCGTGCAGGCCTACTGGTATGGTGCAGGCGGCGAGGCGCGGCTAATGGGTGCTGCACGCGTAAATGCACACGGAGAGGCATCCCTTACGGCGGAGCTTCCGCAGGATGCGCTTGCGCCTGAACGCCTGCAGGCCGTGCTCTTGCTCAGCGGTGGTGCGGAGCCTGCGCCGCTGATGATCGGCCTGTGTGTACAACAGAGCGCAGGAAGCCTGCTGGATGCCAAAAACGCCGCACTGGCCCTGTGTGAACGGCTGGCACGCGCGCAACAGGCCAGAAGCGCTCCAAAAATACCCGTGCAAGCGACTTGCGCACATGTCTCACAAACTGCTGCACCTTTTGAAACTCCGCAGGTTAGGTCAGTGCCACGGCCTGAACCGACGAAGCCACCCAAAAAGCGGGAGAGAGAACTGCCGCGTGAAATTTTTTTGCCTGCCATCGATCCGCTTCCTTATGTGGACGCTGCCAGACGTGCCATGGGGGAGGAGACACCGGAAAGAGGCGCGCAACAGGTGATGGGGCCACCGGAAGACGGGAACACCGTATGCTTACCACAAGCCGCATCCATAGAAGCGGTGGACAAAAAGCCTGAATCGGAAGCTGCTCGCACGCAACAGATGCCTGCTTGCGTGCCCATCTCCACACTGGAAAAGCAATCAATTCATGCTAACATAGCCGCCTATTCTGGAGGCGTGTCCAAAGAGGAACATGAGGAGAAAGAGGCGTTTCTGACAGAGTGCGCTCCTGTTCCCAAGACCCCGCCGGCAGACCGGCTGCGTCCGCTCATGTGGCCGCGAGGGTTTGAGGCACTTCGCATCTATTTTGAGAAGGGCATTCCCTGCCGCCTGTTTGATCTGCCCGGTTGGCGCTTTGTCAAGGCAGCACAGGCAGGCGGGCCCGACGGCCTATGGGTAGGAATTGAGCCGGTAGATGGGCGCGTACGGCGGGTAGCCTATGCTCACCGTTCGGAAACACCTCCGCCGGGCGGACGGCCCTACCGCCCGGCCCGGGGGACCGATGGACACATCTATCAGGTGCTGTGGCAGCGGATATGAGGGGTCAGTCCTCGGAAAAACGAAGCCGCCGCTCCATTATAGGGGCGGCGGCTTCGTTTGCCATACCTGCTAGGGGTTCTGGGCGTTATAGAACAATTCGAAGTACATCTTCATGTAGCGTACGGTTCCGTAAATGCCCTGCAGGGGGAGACGGTCATATTTGAATACGTATGGTTGGCCCGACAAGGCGGGCACATCTACCTCGTCACTGTCGGTTACACGAATGTATTCCTGCCGGACGGCCATCTCCTCGCGGAACCGTGCTGCTTCGCCCGTGAGCAAGGATTTGACCGCGCTGAGTGATGAGGTGTTCATGATTGTGAAGGCGAAGCCCCCCAGAGCGGTCAGCGCGATGCAGGTAGCCAGCAGCAGCGCACAATAGCGCTGGCCCAGGTTCTGCGCAGCGACGAGCAAATTAGCTGCACCGCCCGAGGCCGCCTGCCGCTCCAGCCAGCGGATAAGTGCGCCTTCCAGATAAATTGCCCCGCCGATAACGAAGATCAGGAAATACAGGTACAGGGCGTTTAGATAGCGCTGTGTATCATAGCCGGCGCGGGTGTAGACACCAGGCACGATGGACGCCGAATACAGCCCGTAGAGCGCAATAAGCACCCAAAACGGCCTGCGGAAGTTGAAGCGGCTGTCCCGCAGAGGTTTCCACAGAGCAGGCAAGATAATAAGCAGCATGGCCCAAAGCTGCGGCCCCATCCATTCGCCCGCCCAATCAAACGATTCCAACACGGAAACAACCACGGCTTGAATCGGGTTCATTGGGTCGCCATTAAGCCCCTGGCGCACGGCATTACCCGGTGCAATGATGCTGATGACCAACGAAACTGCAAAGCCTGCAAGGGCGGCCAGACTATGCCAGCGGTGGGATTGACGCAGCAGGAATGCGGCTGCGGTGATCAGTATAAGCAGCACCAATGCGCCCAGCATCGGCCCGTAAAAGCTGCCGCCCAGCATAAAGCCCAGCAACAGTGCCAAAACGCCACGCACGGCGCTGCGCCCGCGCGTCATAGGCGCTGCACAGCGGACAAGCACACCAAGCAGCAAGGCCAGAAAGCAGACTGTAACGGTGTAGATGCCGCCATTGTGCCAGTAGATGCTCCAGCCGATAGCCGGCATGAACTGCAGCACCAGCACCATCGTCGCGACATAGACGATCCAGAAGGCGGCACGGTCTGCCTTAAGGTGGATGCATATCACGCCCTTGATCAGATAACCCGCCGACAGGCACAGGAGGGCCAGCGTAAACCAGTTGCTCAAGAAATAGAGCTTGATGTCAAATATGATGGGCGTGATGCTGAACAGGGCCGTAGAGACAAAATCACCCTGCCAGGAGTTATAGGTGACCAGAACCTTGTTCCATATAGCCTTTACAACCTCCACCAGCGAGCCGGTACGCACCCAGGCATCCGCTACGGGCAGAACAAAGTTGAAATCATCATCTGCTGGATAATTGTATAGAGCGATGACGATTAGCGGAATCAGTGAGGCAAAAAAGACGACTGTCATTACCCGTGCCAGCGTGCGCCGGGAAAGGCTCAGGGAGCACAGCCGTGAAAAAATATTCGACACCGGAAAACCTCCTTACGAAGTCAAGCCTTTTCTGCCTGATTATATCACAGATCGAAAAAGGGCGAAACCTGCCTTGACTTTTTCTTCTGGCCCCGCTATGCTTTGAAGGAATAAGCAAAGGGAGGAAATGACTGTGCAACGCGTTGAAAAGCGATGGCCGCAGCGCCTTGCGGCGGCGGCAACCGTGGCAGCCTTCTTTGCTTATGTGTTTTTTTGCACCAACCCGCATTACGACCTGGGAGACGATGTATTGCTGGCCCGCTCCTTCGGGGGCATGGTGGGTGGCGAATATGAAAGCTTCAACTATATAACGCATACGTTTTTGGGATGGCTGATGCATGGCCTGTCCCTGCTATGGCCGGGGGTGGCCTGGTTCAGCGTGGCGCAGGTGGCGCTTTTATGGATCAGTGCCTATGCCGCCGTTCTCTCTGCCATGCGTGCGGCGCAGAGGCTGGCGCTGCCCTCTTGGTGCGGCTGGTTGACCGGGACAGCATACCTGATGGGTTTAGTTGCCGAGGGACTGACCAGCATTACTTATACCCTGACAGCGGTGGTAGCGGGCGGTGCGGCGGTATGGCTGCTGCTGGCGGTGGATTGGCAGTCCGGACGCAAAGATGTCATTCGCGGCACGATGGGGTCCGGCGCACTTCTGTATGCGGCGTACCTGCTGCGCACACAGGCTTTTTTACCCTCATTATGCATATGGGTGGGCGCGCTGCTGACGCTGGGGCTGATGAAAAAGGTCGGCTGGCGCACGCTGGGGACAGGAGCCGTGGCAGTAGCTGTGCTCTTTGGCATATCAGCCGGGGTGCGCGCTGTGCAGCTCTCCGCGCCGGAACATGCTTCCTACCTGGCCTGGCAGGCGGCGCGTACACAGGCCATCGACTATGGGGGCCTGGCTGCAGCAGATGCGCAGGCGCTGGAGGGTGCAGGATGGACCCCAGAAATGGCGGAACTGGCGCTTTCCGGCTGTTTGTTGGATGAGAGCGTAACCACGGAGACACTGGCGGCATTTGAGCCGCCGGCAGAAGCCCACTCCCTACAGGAGATGATGGAAACCTTGCGCGTGCTCTTCCGGCGCAGCCGGGGCACATACTGGGCATGTGTGGCGTTGGACGGACTGTGCGCGTTGGCAGGGCTGCTCGCACTGGCCGGCCCGCGCGGCTTGCGGTTGTGGCCGCTTCTGGCCGCAATCGGGACGGGCATTGCGGCGGCGGCCATGCTGCTGTATCTGGCGTGGATGGGACGGCTACCTGCCCGTGCAGCCATGACAGTATTGCTGCCCGCTATCGCGCTGGTCTTGTGGCTGACGCTGAGTGGTGCAGCGGGGCTGTGGGGTTCGGGCCGTGTTTGGCGCCAAACGGCGGCAGTGGCGGTGGTACTGATGTGTGCTGCGATGCTTGCGCCCTGCGCCAAAACAGCGTATCATAATACTTATAACCCCTATCCTTCACAGGGCGAATCTGTTTGCACCCGGTTGGAACGTTATGCGCTTGCCCATGGAGACCGGCTGTTCATCGCCGATCTTTCCCTCGGTGACGACCGGTCGCTATTCCCCGACTGGAGCGCAGGAAAGCCGGATAACCTGCTTTTGGCTTGGGGTGGCTGGAACAATCATTCCGAGGGATACTGCGCAGCGTTTGCAAACTTTGGCTATGAACACGACGACTTCCGTATCGTGGATTTTGTAAATAGTCCCCTGCGCTTGGTGACCGGTGCGGGTACGCAGCCGTCAGATGCGTTTATGGCTTGCCTCAGTCAACAGTCAGGGCAGGATATAACTGTCGTGCTGGAGGCGAAGGAAGATGGTTTTCAGGTATTTCGATTCACCACCGAAACGGTAGATAAAGGAGATGGAAATCCATGACCAAAATCGGAGCGCTGGAGGCGGGCGGCACCAAAATGGTGCTGGCTGTGTATGACGGGGATGGACAGGAATTGGAACGGTTGACTATACCTACCGAAGCCCCGGAGATCACAATGCCGCATATGATCGGATTCTTCCGCGATCACGCCATTGACGCGCTGGGAGTTGGCAGCTTTGGCCCGCTGGACCTCAATCCTGCTTCGCCCACGTATGGAAACATCACCTCTACGCCTAAGCTGAAATGGCGAAATTACCCCTTGCTTAAAGGGCTGCTTGACGGGCGTGACATTCCCGCAGCGATTGATACTGACGTGAATGCTGCTGTGATTGCAGAGGCGGAGCTTGGCGCGGCCAAGGGCTGTGAAAGCGCGGTGTACATTACCATTGGTACGGGCGTAGGCGGCGGTGTATATGTAGGTGGTCACACGGTTCATGGCCTTTTGCATCCTGAGGTGGGGCATATGCTGCTTCGGCCCCATCCCGACGATCCCAATCCGCGTGGCGTATGTCCCTATCATGATGGCTGCCTGGAAGGGCTGGCCGCCGGTCCGGCCATCGGCGCGCGCATCGGAGGTGATGCACGCGAACTGCCCGACGATCACCCAACCTTCCGGCTGGAAGCATATTATTTGGCGCAGATGTGTGTCAACCTGATTCTGACGGTCAGCCCTCAGCGTATTCTGCTGGGAGGCGGTGTGATGCAGCGAGCGGCTCTTCTGCCTATGGTGCGAGCGGAAACGCTGCGCCTGCTGGGCGGTTATGTGCAGTCGCCCGTGGTGCTGGAGCACATCGATGAATACATCGTGGCCCCGGCGCTGTTCCCGGTGAGCGGGCTGGTAGGCAGCTACCTCATCGGAAAGCGTGCGCTGGAGGAACGGGGATAAAGCAAAGGGGCCGGTCCGAAAGGACCGGCCCCTTTGCCATGTTCAAATACCAGCCGCGATGCCGTCGATCAGGCGCTGTTCCTGATCTTTCAAGCTCACGTCCGGATCGTATTCCACCGGCACGCCAATGCGGAAGAAGCGCTTTTTGTAGTCGATGTGCACGGGATAAAATTTGAGCCGCAGCTTCAGCGTGCGCCAGGCCATGGGCGCAATCTGCAAGAAGCCTTTGTTTAATTCCTGGTAATGGGATTGAAACCCCGATGGCTGCTGAGGAAAGATGATCAGATGATCGCCCTGGCGCAGGTATTCGATGCTTTTGCGAAAGGTTTTGATTACCTGCATGTCATGATACACCGGCACGCCGGGCACGCTGCGCAGGATGGGTGGCAGCACTGCGGCCGCCAGGTAGGGCAGCGTGGCGTTGTAGAGTGGCTCCAGTTTGCAGCCGGGCCGCCACCAGTAGTCCTGACGCACATAGGCAGGCACCAACTTAGGGTCCATCACAGCGGCATTGAGCCAGGGATGGCAACGATCGCTCAAAGGGAAAAACGCACACATGTCGATGGGGCCAAACGCACCTGCGTGATTTGGACAAAAAACACTCGGCTGTCCGTCAAAGGGCACGGCCCACTCGGCCTGCATTTTTGGCATCACGGCACGTGCAGTGCCGCGCAAAACGGTATACAGCTTCCCCATAGGCGCCTCCAAACTAGCAAAAAACGAGTTTCATTGCCATTTATATCATACCTGCGTCGCGAATGCAAGCGGACAGTGGCGTTTTTGCGCAAATCGTGCTATACTCGCAACGGAGCGGCTTGTCCGCGACGCTGGCAGGAGGGGAAGAACCTTGCAAAAGCCCTATGCGCTTTTTGATTTTGACGGAACGCTCATTCGGGGTGATTCTATCGTGCGCTTTGTGCGCTACGCCCATAAGCGGGGGATGACCAGCGCGAGGGGCCTGATGCGGGCAGCGCTGTGGGCGGCGGCCTATGGCCTGCGCCTGGCCACAGCAGAGCGGGCCAAGCGGGAGAGCCTTTCCTTCCTGGCGGAGAAGGAGCAAGCCAGCATGGAAGCGCTGGGACGTGCCTTTTGCCGGGAAGAACTGATTCCACGGCTGTATCCCCAGGGGGTGCAGGAGATTAAGCAGCGGCATGCCGAAGGCGCAGAGGTGCTATTAATCACGGCTTCACCCTCATTTTACCTGGAAGCGCTGAAAGAGGATTTGCCCATCCAGCGCATTATTGGGACACGCATGCATGTGGAAAACGGCGTTTATACCGGCCTGATCGCAGGCGAAAACTGCCGTGGTGTGCAAAAACCCCTGCGCCTGGCCGAGGACCTGGCCGCGCGCGGCGATATGGTGGATTATGCCTCCTCCTGGGCCTATGGCGACAGCGCGGGCGACGCGCCCATGCTGGCGCTCTGTGGCCATAAGGTGGGGGTGAACCCAAAGCGCAGGCTGATAAGGCGCATGAAGGGTGCAGATGGGTTTACCGTGGTGTACTGGTCCAAATAATCACAAAGGAAGTGTGCAGATGCGCAATACCCCCAATTTTTCGCTTGCGGATGATGTGATTGTCCGGGCGCTGGAGGCGGGCGCATTTCCTTCTGCCTGCCTGCTGGTAGGCCGGGGTGAACGTGTGCTTTATCGCCGCGCCTATGGCCGCCTGTCTATCGACGACGATGCACCCCTGACCAACGAGCATACCCGCTATGACCTGGCTTCCATCACAAAACCGCTGGTGGTGGGCATGCTGACTTTGCGTGCCATGGAAGCGGGCAAATTGTGCCTGTGGGACCGGCTGGGTACATTTCTGGACGCACCGCCGGATAAGAGCGACATCACTATTGCGCAGATTTTGACGCACACGGCAGGGTTTCCTACAGGGCTTCATCTCTGGGAGCTTTCGAGTATACCGGAAAACAGCGCGGAAACGATCCTCAATGCGCCTTTGGCCTCTCCGCCAGGCGCGCGGGTGCGCTACTGCTGCGCGGGGTTCATTTTGCTGGGACAGTTGCTGGAATGCCTCTATGGCATGAGCCTGAATGAACTGGCGATAAAGGAGGTCTTTTGGCCCCTTAAAATGCGCGATACCGGCTACCTGCCTCAGGATGGAAACATCGCTGCCACCGAAATGCAGGATGATGGCCGTTGCCTTCAGGGTGTGGTACACGATGAGAACGCGCGCTTTCTGGGCGGCGTAGCGGGCAATGCGGGTGTGTTTGGCAATATGGACGACCTGGCCCTGTTTTTGCAGATGCTCTGTCATCGCGGTCAGCTACCTGATGGCACATACTACCTCTGTCCCGCCACGGTGGAACTTGCTATGCGCAACCATACTCTTGATATGGCGCAGGGCCGGGGACTATCATTCTATCTGCCGGCGTACGACAATGGCTATACCGGCGACCTTTTCCCCCGCGAAACGGTGGGGCATACAGGTTTTACCGGCTCCAGCTTTGCACTGGACCCCACAAGCGGCCTGTATGTGATTTTCTTGACCAACCGCGTTTGCCCTTCACGTGACAGCCTGGATATTTACCGGGTCAGACGCCTTTTGCACAATGCGGTCTATGCTGCGGCATGCCGCTGAAAGGAGACGCTCCATGCAGCGCATCGAGCTTTTGGATACTACTCTGCGTGATGGCGCGCAGGGTGAAGGCGTGGAACACTCGCTTTCGGATAAGCGCAAGATTGCCCTAGCGCTGGATCGGTTGGGCGTGCCCCTCATCGAGGGCGGAAACCCTACTGGCAATCCCAAGGATGAGGCCTTTTTTGAGGAGGCGCGCAAGACTCCCTTTCTCACCCATGCGGTGCTGGTGCCATTTGGCAGTACGTGTCACGCGGGCATGAAACCTGCGGAGGATGCAGGCCTGGCTGCACTTGTGCGTACGGAGCAGCCGGTGGTGAGCATTTTTGGCAAGGCAGATATCCGGCAGGTAACGGACGTGCTGCGCGTGGCGCCACAGGAAAACCTGCGGATGATCCGTGAAAGCGTGGCCTATCTGGCCTCGCAGGGACGGCGCGTGCTTTTTGACGCCGAGCATTTTTTTGATGGCGCAGATTATGACCGGGACTATGCCATGGAAGCTCTGCGGGCGGCGCGACAGGGCGGCGCGGACATGCTGGTGCTTTGTGACACCAAGGGAGGCACGTTGCCGGACACCTTGCGTGCCCGCACGGTAGAGGTGCTGTGTGCGCTGGACGGTGCGCGCGTAGGCATCCACTGCCATGATGACATGGGCCTGGCCGTGGCAGGAAGCCTGGCATGCGTCAGTGCGGGTGCAACCATGGTGCAAGCCACTGTGGGAGGGGTAGGGGAGCGATGCGGAAACACCAACCTGAGCACATTGCTGGCCACGCTTCAACTAAAAATGGGCTATGAGCTGGTGCCGCCGGAAAATTTGCATACGCTGACACAGACCACGCGTGAGATTCTGGAAGTGATGAACCTGACCCCGAATCCCCGCGCGCCATATGTGGGATACAGCGCCTTCGCGCATAAGGGCGGCATGCACATCGACGGCGTGGTGAAGGATGCAGCCAGCTTTGAGCACATCGCGCCGGAAAGCGTGGGCAACCAGCGGCGCTTTCTGCTCAGCGAGCAGGTGGGGCGTACCGGCGTGTATGCACGCCTTAAGCGCCTGCTGCCCGACATCAGCCGGGACGATCCGCGCGTCAAGCGCGTGACCGAACGGCTCAAGAGACGAGAACTGCGCGGCTACGCCTATGAGAGCGCCGACGGCAGCTTTGACCTGATGGCGTTGGACACGCTGGGTATGAGCAGAAAATACTTTGAGGTGCGCGACTTTCACGTGCTTTCGGGCAACCAGCGTGACGAGCGCAGTGCTCAGGCATATATCAAGGTGAGCGTGGATGGACGCGAAGAGATCAACGCCGCCGAGGGCGATGGCCCTGTGAATGCGCTGGACCTGGCGCTTCGTAAGGCGCTGCTGGTATTTTACCCGCAGGTAGAACGCATGCGCCTGCGTGATTTTAAGGTGCGTGTCATTGACAGTGGAGGCACCGCCAGCGTGGTGCGTGTGCTGATTGAAAGCACCGACGGGAGCCACGTGTGGACCACCACGGGTGTTAGCTCCAACATTATTCAGGCATGTCTGGCGGCGCTTCAGGATTCCTTGACCTATTTCCTGACGTTTGTGGCCTAAACGCAGGGGCGCGGAGGAAATTTTCCTCCGCGCCCCTGAATCGTTTGGGCTGCATTCGGCCGCTTACGGAAGCCGGTTGCCTGCCGCGCGATAGATGGCATACCAGTCCTCGCGCGAAATCTGGGTGTTCGCGCCCGATATGATCTGCTTCATGCGCTCCGGATTGGTGGTGCCGGAGATGACCTGAATCATCATGGGGATGCGCGTAAGCCAGGCCACGGCCATTGCGGTCTTGGTCACGCCGTATTTTTCGGCCATCTCATCCAGAATGCGGTTGACTTCCGGGAAGTCCGGGTTATCCAGGAACACGCCCTCGATAAACCCGTACTGGAAGGGCGACCATACCTGCAACACGATCTTTTTCAGCTTGCAGTATTCCAGAACGCCGCCGTCACGGTCCACCGAGCCGGGGAAGGTGGTGTTGACGTTGATGCCCTGGTCGATCATGCCGGTGTGGACCACGCTCATCTGCATCTGGTTGAACAACAGCCGCTCGCCGACGGCCTGCTGCAACACCTCCATCTGCACGGGGTTGTGGTTGCTGACGCCGAAGTAACGCACCTTGCCGGATTCCTTGAGGTCGCGGAACGCACGGGCGATTTCCTCCGGCTCCGCCAGCGCATCCGGACGGTGGATGAGCAGCGCGTCCAGATGATCGGTGTGCAGCTTGCGCAGGCTGTTTTCGGCGCTGGCAACGATGTGCTCATAGGACGAGTCATAGAAACCGGTGCGAATGCCGCATTTGCTTTGCACAATCATGCGGTCGCGCAGGCTGGGATTGGCGGCCAGCACTTCGCCAAAGCGCACTTCGGACTGATGGTTGCCGTAGAAATCCGCATGGTCGAAGAAATCCACGCCGCCCTCCAGCGCGGTCATGATCAGCGCTTCCAGGCTGCGCACGTCCATATCGGCAATGCGCATGCAGCCCATGGCGGCGCAGGGAATGGAAAAGCCGGGGGCGGGTTCATAGCGTTTCATAAACGTATCCTCCATAACGATCCGAAATAGGTCAGCCTTTGACGGCGCCGGCGGTGGCGCCCTCCTTTTGGAAGGTCTGCATAAACAGGTAGATCACGATGCTGGGCACGATGACCAGCGTGGTGCCGGAGAGAATCACCTGCCAGGGCGTGGCCAGGCCATCGCTCAAGGGCAACATGGAGACGGACACCATCAGCGTGTACTTGGAGCTCTTGTTGAGGAACAGCAGCGGCCAGAAGAAATCGTTCCAGCGCGCAATCAGCGTAAGCGAGGCCCACGAGGCCAGCGCCGGCTTTACGATGGGACAGACCACCCGCACAAAGATGCCAAAGTCGCGGCAGCCGTCGATGCGGGCCGCCTCCAGAATCTCATCGGGCACCTCCATCATGTACTGGCGGAGGTAGAACACGCCCACCGCCGTGGCCAGCCTGGGAAGAATCAGCGACCAGAGGTTGTTGATCAGATCGAGGTTTCGCATGATCAAAAACAGCGGAATGGAGCCGACCTCGGCAGGAATGGTCATGGTGGCGACCACAAAGTAGAACAGCGCGTTGCGTGCGGGAAAGCGGTATTTGGCAAAGGCAAAGCCAGCCAGCGAACAGAAGAACAGCGTGGTGAGCGTGCCCATCACCGAGGTGAATACGCTGTTGCCCAGGTGCTGCCAGATGGGCAGCAGCTCAAAGAGGCGCTCGTAGTTGGCCAGCGTGGGCTGGCTGATGGTCAGCGCGCTGAAACCGGACACTTTTTCGCCTACGCTCTTGATGGAAATGATGCACGACCATACGACGGGAAACAGGCAAATCACGACGATTACGGCCATCAGCAGGTAGACCAGCAGCTTCCAGAGATTTTTCTTGGTGCGATAACTCATGCGCGGTCCCTCCTTGCCTTATATTTCGCCCTGGGCCCGCCGCACCCTGAACTGGATCAGGGAGATGATCAGCAGCACCAGGATCAGCACCACGCCCAGCGCCGAGGCGTAGCCCATTTTGAAAATCTTAAAGGCGTTGGTATACATCAGCTGGAACAGCGAGGTATTGGAGGAGCCCGGACCGGCCAGGGTATAAGGCTCGTTGAAGATTTTCCAGGCGTCCACGGTGATGGTTACAAAGCAGAAAAACGAGATATTGCTCAGCTGCGGCAGCGTGATGCGGAAGAATTTTTGCGCGCCCGAGGCCCCGTCCACAGTGGCGGCCTCATAGTATTCCGTGGGAATATTCAGCAGGCCGGACAGGAAAATCAGCGTATACCAGGGAATGGTGCGCCAGATGAAGAGAATATGTACGGGAATGCGCGCCAGCTTGCTGCTGGTCAGCCACGGAAGCGCCTGGCCGCCGAAGGATTCGATGATGGCATTGATCAGGCCGGCATTTTCATCAAACAGCATGCCGAAGATCAAACCCATGGCCATGGAGGCGCATACATAGGGCAAAAAGGTGACGGTTTTGAAAAAGCTTTTGAACCGGAGCGCCTGGCTGTTGAGCAGCGAAGCGATCATCAGCGATAGGCACAGTACTCCCATGACGCCTACCACCCAGTACAGGGCGGTGTTGCGCAGGCTGTCGATAAACTGGTAATCCTCCAGCATCATCGCATAGTTGCTCCAGCCAATCCAGCGAGGTTCCTTCATGCCGTTCCAGTTGGTAAAGCTGTAGTAGAATGTGGCTATGGTAGGTACGAGCTGGAAGATCAGAAACTGAATAAAAAAAGGGCTGATGGCAAGATAGGCGAAGCCATGGCGCTTCCAGAACCTTTGTTTCATACGGCAACCCCCCTTCTGGTACCCGCGCGGCCGCCGTCAGCGGCACGCGCGGGCAAGGTCAGCGGTCAAAGCCCGGCCTCAAGGGCCTCGATGACCCAGCGGATATGATCCAGATCAATGGTGTTGGGAACCGTGCAGTCGGCCCCCAGGATGAAGGGCGTATCCCCCATGTGCGCAAGCACGTTGCGCACCTCCTGCTGAACCTGTTCCTTATTGCCGCAGTAGAGAGGATAATCCCGGCGGTTGTCCAGGCCGCCCAAGAGCACCGTATCGGAACCGAAATAGGAGATGCCGTCCCAGATGGACAGCTCTTCCACGCCCGTGCCCCAGTTTTTCACCCGGCAGGGATAATCCTTCCAGTACCCAAGATCGTTGGGGAAACCGGCCCACGAACACATGTGCAGAATGTTGTAGGAGCTGACAGCGTTGAAGGCGTTGATCACGATCATGTCGGACGGCTTGACCACGCTGTCATATTCCTCGCGGCTCATGCGGCCCTTTTCGGCGCCCTGAAGGCTCTGATAGATGCCCAGGCAGCCGCCTTCGCGGATGACCCGCTCCGCCAGAATGGCTAGGTCGCCCGCGATGACGTTGAGAGCGTGGCGCAGGGCGTCGGGATCTTCGCGCAGGTGCGCCATGACGGTTTCGTCCCAACTGCGGCCCTGAAGCGCTTCGGGGGTGAACACGTCGCACGCACGCACAATGTTGAAAGGCGAAAAGAAATTATAGAACGTATAGCACTCATCGCCCACGATGGCGTTGATGGCGGCGCAGCGTTCCACCGTCTTTTCAAAGAAGGGATCGTCCTTGGGAAGCGGTTCCACGTTGCGCCAGTCGGCTGCACAGCTGATGGTTGTGCGCAGGGGATAGCCCAGTTCATCGGACATGATTTTAATGAAGTCAATGCCCGATTCACGGTAGTAATTCACATGCGCCTGCACGCAGGCATCGCCCCTGGCCTGCTCGCCCTCAAAATGAAACCAGAATCCCACCGGGATACGATCGGGCTTTTGGTGGTTCAAAACCGCCATCAGGCGTTCTTTTTTGTTCATACTCCATTCGTTCCTTTCTTTATCATGCATGCGCGGCGGCATGGAGAGCGGCGCGCCGCTCTCCATGCCGCATGTTCATGGTTCAGGGCATTTGCGCCTGACCGATGCGGGTCTTAAGCTCGCGGTCCATGTTGGCGATGGCCTCGTCCATGGTCTGCTCGCCGGCGACATACTTTTCAATCTCCGCGCTGATGATCTCGTCCGCCTCAGCATCGCTGGGGGTTACGACCATGTTGGCAGAGGGGTTGGCCAGAGCGTCGCTCTCCGCCTTGCGGAAAGACTGGCCGCCGTAGAAGTCGGAAGGCTCCTGCCAGAACGGGTCGGTGAGCATCTCCTTGGAGATGGGGTTGTTGTAGGGGCCGTTGATCTCGGTCATCTTGTTGACCCAGGTCTTGTAGGCTTCGCCGTCGGTGGCGAAATCGTACCACATTTGCAGAATCAGGTCGGTGTAGGTGTCGTCATGGGTATCCACCAGGCAGAAATAGGTGCTCACGGGAGCGCCCGAAGTGCCGACTTCCTCAAAGACGGGAGGCGGCATGACGCGCCAGTCGCCCACGGTCTTGGTCAGGTTGCCGCGCATGAATTCATCCCAGAACGCGCCGATGTAGAACGTGGCGATCTTGCCTTCGTCGGTGGCTTCGTAGAGGGGCTGCTGCATCATGTTGGTCTTGTAGAGCAGGCCCTCGGAGCACAGCTGGTCGAAGAAGCCCAGGGCCAGCTTGGTACCGGGGTCCTCGCCGATGACCACATTGCCCTCGTCGTCCCAGATACGGGCGCCGGCCTGCGGCATCAGGCCGCGGCGGCCCCAGTAGCGCCAGGTGTAGGTGGAGGGGTCAACATAGGAGAGGTAGACCTCGCCGTTGCTGCGCTCCTTGAGCAGACGGCCGGCCTCCAGGTAGCCGTCGAAGGTGGACATCATGGCGGGGTCAACGTCGTACTCCTCGAAAATTGCCGCATTGTAGAACAGCATCTGGGGGCGCACGGCGTCGGGCAGGGCGTAGATCACGCCGTTGATGGTGGCGTCAGCCGCCGCGCCGTCCACGAACTGGTCGGCAATGGGGGTATAGTAATCCGTAACGTCGAGCAGCAGGTCGTTCATGGCCATGTTGACAACGCCGACGGTGTCCAGGAACAGGATTTCGGGCATGGCCTCATAGTCGCCCGCGAGGTTGTACATGGCGATTTTCTGCTGGCCGTCGTTGGTGGTGGAAATGGCGGTCGCCTCGATGCTGACGCCAGGCGCGATATCGCGGTGCGCTTCCAGCCAGGTGTCAAAATACTGCTTGCGAAACTCCGGCTGGCCCGTGGACCACCACTGGAGCACACCGTCGGGATAGGTTTTGGTCTCGGCCAGAGCAGGCAGCACAAGCGTACACAGCAGCATGGCCAGCACCATCGCAACAGACAGGATACGTTTCATGGGAAATCCTCCTTTTTGGTTTATATAACAGCCGCTTGCACCGCGGCAGCTATTCTGGAATAAGGTATGTCCGTAGGCAGCGTACAATCCGCGCCCAGAATGAAACGGCGAGTGCCAAATTGCTGCACGAGGGCGCGCACTTCCCTGGCGATGGCGTCTTCCGGGCCCTCGGCCAGCACGCCGCTGCGGTTGGCCAGTCCGCCCAGAATGGCGCTTTCGGGGAACAACTTGCGGCCATCTTCCAGGCTGTAGTCGGTTTCATACACGCCCCAGTTGACCACGTCGGCCCACTGGTCATAGCCGCGATACCGCTCCATGTTCAGGTTTTCCTTGCAAATGTGCAGGAACACATGACCGCCCGCCTCGCGCGCCGCCTGCATGATTTGCAGGTCAAAGGGACGGATGCAGGTTTCAAATTCCTCGTCGGTATAAAAATGCTTTTCTCCGCCCAGCGCGGCGTAATAGATGCCGTCGGCTCCGGCCCGGATGCAGGCCTGCGCCAGCTGGCACATGGTATCGGTTACGCGGCGGTGTACATCCAGCATGCGCTGACGGTCGCTGCGCAGGCTTTCGCACATCAACCGGCGCGATTCCACATAGCCGTGCGCGGCCTCGATGGGATGAATGGTGGAGGCGCACACGCCATGAATGGTCGCCAGGGAGTAGACGCCCTCGCCCGCGCGATCCAGAATGCGGCGGATCAGGTCGATCTGCCGGGTCAGGAAGGGGGCGTCCAGGCCGTAGGCGAGCACCTTGTCCCAGTCCTGAACGGAACCGAGCGTTCCGATGGCGGGCTCAAGGTTTTCGTTCATGATTTTGATCACGTCCACACCGGTTTGCTTGTAGAAGGAGATGTGGGCCTCCACGGCGGCTTCGCCCGCGGAAACTTCCTTGGGAAAGTGAAGAGAGAAGAGCGAGGGAACGTGGTCTACCGGCTGTCCCTTGATAGCAGCCAACACTCTTTCGCGCTGGTTCATCTGTGTCGTACCTCCCACCAGAAGAATTGATTGGTATCGTCCATCAGGATGCTGCGGGCGGATAGGTAATCGCGCTCCTTACATGCCTGAATAAAACGTTCATGCGTGCGCTTTTTCTCCTCCAGCTCCGGGGAATAGATGCTTTCGTAGTAGCGCGTGGCGGCGCGGGCGTTGATGCGCAGCGTGCTTTTGAGCAGGCTCAGCATATAGTCGTTTTCGGCGAAGGAAGCCAGCAGCAGATGGAAACCCGTGTTGATTTCCCAGCGCCGGGTTGCCGGCACCTCGGGGCTATCCTCCGCGCGGATGCGTTCATTGCATTCCAGAAGCAGGTTCAGCTCCCGCTCGCCCATGCTGGGATAGGCCTTGTCAAACATAAACAGCTCCAGCGCCTGACGGGTTTCGGTTATCTGGCGCACTTCCTCAAGCGTAAATTGCACGATGCGGTACCCCTTGCGGGGGATGCTTTGCAGCACGCGCTCGTCGCACAGCGAAATGAGCGCTTCCCGCACAGGTGATTTGCTTACGCCGTAGCGTTGAATCAGGGCGCTTTCCGTCAGCGTGTCGTTTGACGAAAAGGTGCCGTCTATGACATCCCGGTAAATTTGCTCATGGATCAGATTGGTCAGAGGCTTGCTATTATTCATATGCCCTTATCCTTGTTTGATATTATCAGTAATATGATTATAGATCATCCGGTTGATTTGTCAATACATTATAAAAAAATTTATCGTTTTTATAATATGTGATAGAAAAAACGCCGCAGTATCTAAACGAACATACATAAATATTTCAAAATCATGAATTTTGGTTGTACAAACACGACGATTTATGATATGCTGTTTTTACAACATCCTACAACAGGAGGCAAAAACCATGGAGCGAAACGACGCCCTTTATCAGGCCTATTGCGCCATCCTGCGGGAGGAACTGGTACCGGCCACCGGCTGCACCGAACCCATTGCCCTGGCTTACTGCGCGGCCAAGGCGCGGCACGCTTTGGGCCATATGCCGGACCGTGTGCGCGCGGAGGTCAGCGGAAACATTATCAAAAATGTCAAAAGCGTCACCGTGCCTAACACCGGAGGCCAGAAGGGCATCCGTGCGGCGGTGGCCGCCGGCATTGTCGCGGGTGACGAGGGAGCTGGCCTGGAAGTGCTGGGAAATGTCACTCCGGATCAGATCATGGCCATTGAACACTTTGCTGCAGAAACACCCATTGATGTGGTGCCGCTGGAAAGAGGGGTTCTGCTGGACATGATCGTGACCGTGTGGAATGGAGAGCATGAGGCCAGCGTGCGCATCAGCCAAAGCCACACGCATATCGTCAGCATCCGTGTGGATGGGGATACTCTTTTCAGCGAAGATGGTAGCGTGGAAAGCGCTGAGCCGACAGTGGACTATGCGCTTTTAACAGTGGAAGATATTTGTGCCTTTGCAGATTGCCTCGTCCCGGACGATGTGCGCGATGTGCTGGACCGGCAGATCGAGTGCAACACTGCCATTGCAGCTGAGGGGCTTAAAAGCGGCTGGGGGGCGGACATTGGCAATGTGCTCCTGGACACCTACGGCAGCGACGTGCGCGTGCGCGCCCGCGCCTGGGCCGCCGCTGGAAGCGATGCGCGCATGAGCGGCTGCGAGATGCCCGTGGTTATCAACTCCGGCAGCGGCAATCAGGGGCTTACGGTGTCTTTGCCTGTGGTAGAGTACGCCCGCGAATACGGCAAGAGCCGGGAAGAACTCTATCGCGCGCTAGCCGTGGCCAACCTGTGCGCCATCCATCAGAAAACGGCCATTGGAAAACTCTCGGCCTACTGCGGTGCAGTGACAGCGGGGAGCGGCGCGGGCGCGGGAATCGCCTATCTGCTTACGGGGGATTACAAAACGGTGGCCCACACCATTGTCAACGCCCTGGCCATCGTTAGTGGCATTGTGTGCGACGGTGCCAAGCCTTCCTGTGCTGCCAAGATTGCCTCCGCGGTGGATGCGGGCATATTGGGCTTTGAAATGTATCGCAAAGGCCATCAATTTTATGGCGGTGACGGTATCCTGTCCAAGGGTATTGAGAACACGATTCGCAATGTGGGTGAGCTGGGCCGTGACGGCATGCGGGAAACTGACCGAAAAATTCTGCAGATCATGACCCGCTAAAGAACATTTTACGCAAAGAGCCCTCGCACGGCGCAATGCCGGGCGAGGGCTCTTTAAAACATTAAGTGTGGGTACAGGCAATTTTACGCCGCCGTGCGTCAAACAGCACAGTTATCAGCACAAGACACAGCGTCAGCGGTTGCACAAAATATACATAGCGGAAGCTCTGGTGACACAACGCAAGCACCATGGCCAGCAAGTTGCCCAGCAGGGGGGCTGCGCACAGCCAAAGGCCGCTCAAGCGCCGCCTCAGCCAGTAGAGCATTAGCACGCACAGTAAAATTAGCCATGCGCCGGAGCGCCACAAAAGCATGTTGTGCAGTTGGCCAGTTAACGGCTCGCCAGGGAAAGGAAAGGAACTGATCCAGCGGTACGTCCGCGCGATCAGAGACGGATTGCGGTAAGCCTCTCCCTCCTGCGCACCCGGTACTACCAGCCCGACATCGGATTCGATGAAGGCGTGATCTGAATAATCAGTGTTAAAGCTTTCATCTGGCTGCGTTACATCCCACAGCAGGTTCATGCCGTCCAGCCGGTCTTTGATAACAATGTCAGGATACTTGGCCAAAGCCTCCAAGTAGACGGAAAAGACCTCGGTTAGTGAAAGACGCGTGCGCTCCATAAAAGACGGTTCAAGATCACGGTAAAGATCATGCCCGGCAAAACGGCTATATCCGCTTGCCCAATCTTCAAGGGAAAGTATGGTTTCCAACTTTTCTTCGCTTGCTTCAGACAGCGTTTCACCTTGGTGCAGGCAGGCCCCTGCGGCACAAAGCATGGTTACATAGCTGGGCACCGTATTGGGTTCTACCTTAAGCAGCCGGTAAATGGGCCCTTTGAGTCCCGCCAACAGCAGCATGGGCACCAGCGCGCACGCTGCCGCCCGGCAGATGAGCCGCCGGTGGCGCACACCCACCGCGACCAGCGCCACCGCCATGAAGAGCATCGGCAGAATGCCGTTGTGCCTGAGGCCGCCCACCAGGAACATGCATAGTACTATCTGAATGATAAAGCCCGGCCGCCGTAATCTGTCCGGGCTCTGCGCAAGCTCGGTCAGCAGAAGCGTGCCCCACACCAGCGCATAGGTGAAGGGAAAGTCCTTGAGCAGAGCGATGTTGCTAAGCACCTGATTGGGCAGAAGACAGAACGCTGCCACGCCCAGGGCCACTGTGCGCAGCCGGGCGCCGAAACGGCAGGCAGTGAGCGCGGCCCGCGCTACGATCAGCGAGAAGAAAAAGCCCTGCACTGCAACCAGATACCCCGGATGGTCGAAGAACAACAAAAAGAAGCGATGCAGCAGCGTATGCATCACGGGATGCCAATCGTTAAGTGGTTCCAACCCAAACGCCTGATAGAGCTGGAGAATAGCGTCAAGTGGAAAACCGCCTGGCCAGAAACTGGCTACCACTACGGCCTGACAGGTCATCGCCACGGCCCAGAGCCATCCAAAGGCACGCCGTAAGGCACGGCCAGACAGTTCCTGACGCGCTGCCATGTGCGTGCAGGTACGCTCCAGCATCCCAAGCAAGGCCAGCAGCACCGGCACAAACCAGGCGGTGCCTAACAGAAATACACCGATGCGGCCGGCACTGAACTGCATACGCTCACCAGAGAGAAACAACCGGTAACCGAAGGAAGCGAATGACGCATATAGCGCCACTGCCAGCAGAGCAACCAGCGAACGCCCACGCAGCCATCCATATACCTTGAGGCGTGTACATGCCCATAGCACAGCAGCGGAGAACACCGCCAGAAAGACCCCCGTAGATGGAACGGGCCGAATCCACGGCGAGGACAAAAACAGTGCCGCTGTGAGCAGCATGTAGCCAAGGCCCGCCGCAACTACGGCACTTTTCGACCAAGCCTTCATGCCCGGTTTCCTCCTTTGCATCGTTTCTGGCAGCGGCATATCCGTACGTTTATACGCGGGCAGGTGGGGTGGAAATCAACGCCTGGCCTACGCCCATCAGCGTGACGGGCGGACAGGAGGCAGGCAGGAGAACGCTATCGCCTGCCTTAAGCTCCATAGCGTCGCCTTGCCAGCTGAGCAGCAGACCGGCCAAGGCCGTCAGCATGCGGAAGGCGTGCGGTTGGGACGAAAGCTCGCATTCACCATTAACGTTTGCACAATCCAGACGGAAGGCGGGCACGTCCAGCAAGTTGACCAGGCCACAGCCGTCATTTTCGGGCATGTGGGCAATCTGTCCGGTTAACCCCGGCACAATCACGTCCAGGGACTGACGGATATGCAGGGGACGTTTCTCGCCCGCTGCGTTGACGCGGTCAAAATCCCATAGACGATAGGTTACATCGCTGGACTGCTGAATCTCATAAAGCAAAATACCCCCGCCAATGGCATGTACCATGCCGCTAGGCATGTAGTACACGTCGCCGGGCTTCACAGGCACGCGCCTGATGAGACACTCCACATCGCCGCCGTTTTCCAGCGCGGCGCGCAGGGCATCCAAAGTTACGCCTTCTTTCAGACCATAAAGAATGCTCGCGCCTTCCCCGGCCTTGAGGATAACCCATGCCTCGGTTTTGCCCAGCTTG
Organism: Bacillota bacterium; assembly: GCA_023404345.1. Taxonomy (GTDB): domain Bacteria; phylum Bacillota; class Clostridia; order Christensenellales; family Aristaeellaceae; genus Limiplasma. The sequence goes on along the minus strand of JAEYCB010000025.1, from coordinate 71,021 downwards.
CCTTCATGCTCGCGGGCATAAGCGTCGTCGGGATGAACCTGCACACTCAGCGAATCACGAGCCGCCAGAAGCTTAAGCAGCAGAGGAAACTCCTTGCCCGCATAATCGCCCGACAGGCGCGCACCGTCCCGTTCAAGCAGCTGAGGCAACGTTTCACCCGCGGCGGTACGGCTTTCCAGCTGCGGGATGGCGCTGATTTCCAGCGCTTCGCCCGTGCGCTCGTCGGGAATGTCCCGGCTGTAGACCGCGCGCAGTGCGTCGCCGCCCCAGGGGGTCATGTCGCCGTGGCGATAGGCAGGATACATGCGCAGCGGCAGCATTGGGCACGCTTCGCTCAGGGGCGCTTCAAAGCATACGCTGGTTACGCCGGGATTTTCGAAAAAGGTGCGGCCCGCCTCACGTGTCATGGCTGAGGAAAAGACCTCCAGCATGGGACGGTCTTCCACACAGGTATCCAGGCGCAGGCTATCATATCCCAGACGCAGCGCCTCTTCCTTTACAAAAGTCAATACTCGTGAAGCCAGATCCAAGTTCTCGGAGATCATGGCAAAACGGTGCAGCGTAGCAGGCCGCACCCCGTATTCCCAGGCGATGCGGGCATATTCGGGTTCTATGGCATCACCCAGAGCGAAGGCGGCGATCAGCCGGCCGCTTTCCTCTACGAGGTAGAGCCGTCCATGGGCGACATCGTCCTCCAACTGGGCACGGGTGGGATATATGTCCCATTCCCATTGCTTGAGGCCACGGGCTTGCATATCACGGATCACATCTTGGTACAGCGCACAGATCTCCTGAAAACGCTCTGACGTTGCGAGCGAAAATTGAATGCTCATCAGGCCACCTCCGTATACATTTGGTAAAGATGGGCGTAGATACCACCCAGCTCAAGCAGCTCCTGGTGCGTGCCTTTTTCCACAATGCCGTTTTCCGTCAGCACCCAGATGGTGGTGGCATTACGGATGGTAGTGAGCCGGTGCGCAATAGTAAAGGTGGTACGTCCTTCGGACAGCTTTTCCAGAGACTGCTGCACCAGACGCTCGCTTTCGTTGTCCAAGGCACTGGTGGCTTCGTCCAGAATCAGGATGGGCGGATTTTTCAAAAATACACGTGCGATGGATATGCGCTGTTTCTGCCCGCCGGAAAGCTTGACGCCGCGTTCACCCACGAATGTGCGATAGCCATCGGGAAGCTGAACGATGAACTCATGCGCCCCGGACAGTTGCGCGGCCTCCATCACTTTTTCGGGGGTAGCACCGGGCATGCCATAGGCGATGTTGTCAAAGATGGTGCCGGAGAACATGTATACGTCCTGTTGCACCATGCCGATGTTTTCACGCAGACTATGCTGGGTCAGATGGGTGATGTCCTGACCATCGATGAGAATCCGTCCGCCGGATACGTCGTAAAAGCGGGGAATCAGGTTGCAAAGCGTAGTCTTGCCGCCGCCGCTGGGGCCAACCAGCGCCACCCTTTCACCAGCGTTAACGTGAAAGTTGATGTCGGCCAGCACATTTTTATCGTTATCGCTGTAATGGAAACTGACATGATCGAAGGTTACATCCCCGCGCACGTTGGTCAGCTCCACAGCATCGGGCGCATCATGGATATCGGGCTTCTCGTCCATGATTTCGCAGAAACGCTCGATGCCGGTCATGCCGCGCTGGAATTGTTCCATGAATTCCACGATGCGGCGGATGGAGGTCAAGAGGGTATTGACGTAAAGCAGATAGGCCATGTAATCCGATGCGGTGATTGAACCCTGAATGATAAACAGTGCACCCACCACTACCACTACGATGTACATCAGCCCGTCAAACACGCGGGTGGAGGTGTTAAAGCCGGCCATATAGAGGTATTTACGGCGATTGATACGTACGAACTCGTCGTTGCCGCGGTGAAACTTCTCCATTTCGACCGGCTCATTGGCAAAGCTCTTGACCACGCGGATGCCCAGCAGACTATCCTCCACCTGGGCATTAATCTCACCAACCTGGTGGCGGCTTTCGCGGAAGACGGCACGCATGCGTTTGTTAAAAAAACGCGTGCATGCCACCATCAGCGGCAGCATGGCAAAAATGATCAGCGTCAGGGCAGGACTGGCACCCATCAAAATGATGAAGGGGATAATGATTTTGATGCCGGCGATGAAAAATTCTTCCGGGCAGTGATGGGCAAATTCCGTTACTTCAAACAGGTCGCTGGTGATGCGGGCCATGATCTGACCCACTTTGGCGTTGCTGTAATAGGCGAAGCCCAGCTTTTGCAGATGCGCGAAAAGGTCATTTCGCATATCACGCTCAATGAAAGTACCCATGATGTGTCCGCGCGAGGCCATGTAAAAGTTGGCCAGTGCATCCACGATGCGCAAAAGCACATACACACCGCCCACCCTGAGCACAAAGCTCACCGTAAGAGCGGAGAGGTTGTTAGCGGCAAGGTCGGTTACGTCGCGTACGATAAGGGGCAAAACCAGGTCGCACACGGTGGTCAGCGCCGCGCATGCCAGGTCCAGAAGCAGCATGCCCCGGTATTTTTTAAAATAGGGAAGAAACCGGCGGATGAGCGTGGAGGTTTTCATGGAACGGGATGGATGGTTGTGCATGGGTATGGGCCGCTCCTTTGTATTCATTCATCCTCGGGGGCGATAAGCGTAGTTTGTCTGAGCAGGCCGCTTAGGTCGCTTTCGTGACCAGCGGGACACAACACCGCATAGGCTGCGGTATCACTCTGGCCAAAAATGCAGATTTGACCGCCGCCGTCCATGCGTGCAGCATCCAGCCCGCCGAGCGCGTACAGCGAGCGGGCACTGAGACTGTAACCGCTGCCCAACAGGGTGATGGCGCCGGTGGGACGGATGCTTTCCACGGTAAGCTGAGCTCCATCCTCAAAAGCATAGGTCAGCGTTACCCGCCGTGCATAGCCTCCGCCAAAGGCGGTATCGTATACCCGCGCACGTTGAAGAGCGGGGCCGCCATAGAGTGCCATCACAGGCTGACCAAAGGTGTTGGCTAAATTTTGCAGGTTGGCTTCGCCGGGAACCTCCAGCGCAGCCATGGGCATGGTAATCAACTCTTCGTCGGGAAGATCCACATATTTGGCATCCTCATCGGGTTCGCCCAGAAGCAAAAACAGATAGGCAAACACCAGCGCAAGCACCAGCAGCACGGCTACCGCTGCGCGCAACAGGATCAGCCGAAGGCGGGAAGGCTTTTTTTCGGCAGGGGCTTCATCCGTAACCGGCTGTTGCTGGGGCAGAGGATCGCCTGGTTTCTGACGTCCGTGCAAAGCGCCTTTGCGCGGACGAGGAGCCTCGACGGGCATGCCCTGGGGCGGAGAAGAACGTTTGCGATGCTCCAAGCGGTTTTCCCTCCTGAATCGTTACGGCTTGGCAGGGATAGGCAGGCCCTCTTGGCTTAACAGAGCGTCCAGCCATTTGGCGTCATTGCCTGCCTCCACCAAAAAGGCGCGGTAGAGCGCGTCATACAACATGCTGCGCTGTTCAAAATCCAGGTCTGTATCGCAGTGAACGCTGCTTAGCATCTGAGCTATGGGAGAGGCCAGCACCTTGGCGATACGGTTGTCCAGCCGCAGGCCAAAAAAACTATGCATGTAGCGGTTGCTGCCGCGCAAAAACACATTGATAAAATCGCGGCATAGCCGTTCTAGATATTTGCGCGTAAAAACGTCAGCATCCGGCGCAAGTTCCTGGCAACGCCGCAGATCCGGATGATCAAACAGCTCTGTGCGCATCTGCTGCTGCTGGGCAGAGGAAAAATCGTCCGGGGTAAGATAAAAGTGCAGCAGGTGGCACTTGATAACTGAAAAATCGAGCTTTTTGGGGCTGCGCTCGTACAGGCGGCCCAGGAAAAGCAGCTCCTGTGCGACTTCCAGGCAATCTGGATACTGTTCCTGCGCTTCCAGCAGCAGTTTGTGCTTTTTGACGGGATCGGTCTGACGTTCGGCCTTTTCCAAAAGAGCCAGCGCACCCTCCGGTACGGGAGCGGGCTGGGCCGCCGCAACAGGCGATCCGCAGTGCGGGCAGAAAGCCGCGCCAGCGACCTCAACCGGTTTGCTGCATCGCGGACAAGCAATAAGCGTTTCGTTTTGCGTCATAGACCCATACCTCCTCACTTTATGATACGACGAATTAGTCCGGAAAGTCAAGGGCGGCATGGGTCAGAGACATTTTTGAGGCAAAAGTGACGCACTTTTCAAAAAAAACGTAAATTCCCCCTTGCCAAACCGGGAGAGGTTGTGTATAATATCATCGTTGCCCGTTCGGGGCACGCTGATATAGCTCAGTAGGTAGAGCGCATCCTTGGTAAGGATGAGGTCGCCAGTTCGAATCTGGCTATCAGCTCCAGATTAACTCCTCTGTGGAATCTTCTACAGGGGAGTTTTTATTGGTTTTGTGGACATTTTATACATGATTTTGCAGGATTATAATTTGTAACTTGCAAGACGCATGACCTCGTTAGAATAATTCTGCTTTTTGTCAGCAATTGTGTCAGTTTATTTTAAGAATATAGTCCTGAAACGCATACAGAACAATGGTTTCAGCATTTAGGATATGTCAGCTGCATTGTCCGTATACACTGTCTATAATATCCGATGTTTTCGTATTTTCTTTACGCCCCTTTATATAGTGTTTTAGCGTCATGGCTGCGGTAGTGTGACCTGCCGCAAGTTGTGTCTGTTTAATATCTTTTGTTACATCATAAATATCGGTCAATACTGTTGTTCTAAAACGACTCGGGGTTATTTTTTCTTCGAAACCGATATCTTTTTGTATTCTCTCGCACATTCTTTTCACTTTTGTATAAGAGTATGGTGATGGGCCACCTATTATAAAATCATCTGGATTTCCATCGCCAAGTTCTTTTTCCGCTTTTCTTGACAGGCTCATACTTCTGATGCTTGATACGGTTTTTGGTGTTTTGATTTCCGGCAAATTTCTGGTTGGATGAGTTACTGCTCGCCTTACATGCAAAATCATGTTTTCCCGGTCAATATCGCTCCATTTAAGCCCCAAAACTTCTTCCAACCTCAGCGGATGCAATGATAATAAGAGCAAAAACCTTCTGTCTGTCATATTTTTAACCATTCGCACGTTTTTAATAATTTCACGCATCTGCTCCAATGTGTATTCTTTTCTGAATTCGCTTGACGCCCCCGTTATTCTGATTCTTGATGATTGTAAATACTATATCTCGCCTTTAACTTTTCGTAACCGACTCCTGTTGTAACAGCGGCAATAAGAGCATTCTTTCATGTGCATGAAGGTTGCATCATGGTCTGTTTTACTGTAACTGTTTCGGTTTCCACAGATATGGATATCATTTGTATATTGCTTGAGTTGGGCAATCCACCGATCCACTTGCTCACTCAGTCTTTGCAGAGGTGTTTTTCTCTTTCCCTTTCCTGAAACAAACTCAATTTCTTCTGTTTTGATTCGCTCATGACTCCGTTTACGGAGTTTCTTTAATTGCCGGACAGCAATCTTCTCCGGAACATGAAAGCGAATGCTTACATTCTTAAGCTTTGCCGGAAGTTCTTCGTGGATTTTCTTCAGCAGCTTGTCTGTCTTTTTCACAGTTGCTTTCTTCCAGACGAAGCTGTACTTGTTTGCGTTTGCTTCGATCTTTGTTCCATCTATGAAGGCGGCTTCAAAACTGAGCAGATTACTTTCGTGCAGCAGCAATACAAGCTGCCGCAGAATATCTTGCCCTGCCTCCTGGGTCAGGAGGTTCTTGCAGAAACGGTTGATTGTATTGTGATCCGGCGCCGGCTGTCCCTCAAGCAGATACATAAAGTGTATATTCTCCCGACAGCATGCTTCAAGCGCACGGCTGGATATCTGCTTGCGCATATATCCGTACACCATGATTTTCAGTAGAATCTTCGGCGAGTACTCGATTCTCCCAAGTCGGGAGTATGCCGCATACAGTTTTCTGTAATCCATCCTTTCCATGACGGCATTGAGCAATCTCACCGGTGAATTCTTTGCAATATTTACTTCGCAGTCCAGTGGTATGACCAGTTGAAATCCGTTCGTCATTGCGGTATAATCTGTCTGCGGTTTATTTGATTTTTGCACAACTTCATTTTACCGCTGGCATTCAGGTTTTCATAGCCTGAATGCTTTTTTCGTATGAAAAAAGAGTTGCCTCTTAATGAGACAACCCCCTTTTTTGTTTTGTAGACAGAATTGCCACAATTTTGCGGGAAGCAAAAAAGATTTCTGTATTTTTGGATGACATCAGGCTTATGTTGCTCTTTTTCTCAGTTTAAAAGTCACATCCCGGAGCGGGGAATGCCTCTTAAGCCTTTGTGACAGAAGCAGTTGGGGCGCATCCATGCCCATTTCCGGCCTGCGAATCATCTGCGTGACCGGGGGCCGGAATTGAACAGAGGGTGCAGATAGGCTCCATCGTCTTGCGCAGGGGCAATTTCATCCTGATATGGTGTGCTACACGGAATGATGGGATGACCACGCTTGCAAATAATGTTCTTAATTTCGGAAGCTGTTAGCGGTCGGATTTGCTTTTTGATGCCAGACGCCATAAAGGCATTGATGCGTTTCGCGTACGGTGCGTGCAGGCGGCTGGGGTGGAAATGAAATTGTTTGTAGCACAAATCCGCCGGGCCGCAAGCTTTTTCCACCCGTATGTTAACGCGACTTGAGCTGCGCCAGGTTTTGAGCAAATTGTTCCTCGAAGCGCTTTTGCGCATAGTCCATGGCGGCTTGCGGAGTTAGAGCACCGCTGTAGGCGTTTTTGACCGCCATACCGATGATGCTCATGAAACGCCGCTCGTCAAAGGGCACGGTGCATTGCGGGGGCATGCGGCGGCCTCTGGCGGCGCCGAAGCAGCTTTTGACCAGTTTCAGCCAGGGATAGTTGTTGATGATTTCATAGTTATCATAGGATTGCTTACAGGGAGATACGCCTCCCAACAGCGTACAGGCGGAAGCTACGGGCTCGCTGGAGAGCCAGCGGATGAAATCCAGCGCCTGCTCCGGCTGGCGGGAAAAACGTGAAACGCCCAGTGCGCCGCCGCCAATGACGGGCCGTCCACCCGGCACCATGGCGTAACCGATACTATCCTGTACCCGTGAACGATGGCTCAGCAGCGGAGCGGTAAAGTTATTGTATAGAATAGCCATGGCCACGTTTCCTTCGGCGAAGGTGGCTGCCGTATTGGTCCACCAGGAGCAGTACTGGGGGTCAGTGAAACGTTTCACTTCCATTAGCTGTTCCAAGGCACGCACGCCGACGGGACTGTTCAGCCGGATTTCTCCGTCGCTTTGATACAGGTTTTCCTGCAAGCCAAACAGACGGGACAGGTATTCGCTTCCCGCCACGCCTGTGGAGCCGAAAGTGAGCGTAGCGCCATAATCCACAGGCGATTCAGGATTGATTGCCTTGGTAAAGAAGGCCGCCACACGGTTAAAGTCCTCGAAGGTCTGCGGTACGCTGAGCTCCTGATGGTGAAGCTCCTGGTACATGCGGCGGTAAATGGCGCTGGAAAACAGATCCCGCCGATAAAAGAGCATCTGCGTGCTGGGTGTATTGGGCACAGCGTACATTACGCCGTTTACGTATGCATACTGCTCCGCTGTTCCTGACAGAAAGTTACTCAGCAGACTGGTGACAGAAGGGTCGATCTCCTCCAGCGGACGCAGGATGCGCTCGGCAAAACAACTCAGCCATGTCACGTCCAGACGCAATACATCGAAAATAGCGTCATCATCCAGACTGTTGAAGGCTTCGTAGATTTCATTATAAGTATAGATGGTGATATTAATGGGAATTTGCGTCTGACGGGTGTAGAGCCTGGCCATATGCCGCATGATATAGGCGGTCGGACTGTCCAGCGTAAGCACATTAATGGGCGCCGGAGAAGACCGCACAGCGCAGGGAGAAAGCCAGCTGCGGAAACCGGCGTTCTCCATTACCCGGGTTTCGGATGGGCTGTTTTTTTCGATTTGCCTGACTAGCATCCGGGCTGCCGTATTACCCAAGAGACGGTAGTTGAGCTCGTATTTTTGAAAATCCATCTCCGGTAAGGTGTGAATGGAAGAAACCGTGTAGATGATGGGACTTTCCTTTGCGTAGAAGGAGGTCAGCACGTCACGGGCAGTCTGTGCAAAGGTCAGGCTGGAGGCAAAGACGGCGTCGGTCAGAGCCAGGCCATCCGCTTCCAATATATTTTGGAACCTGCGCCGCTCGTTGGTTTGCACGGCGGTAATCTTCACCGGAGTACCTTCGAGGCGCTGCGTAAATCCGCGATAGAACGCCGCAGCGTGTGAAAAACGGGGTGTATCAGTGATCAGACCTACGTGGCGGTAGCCGTTTTGCAGAGCCTTCTGCGCCATGTCGCGGCCGGCTTTTTCATAATCAAAGCCGATGTATGCCGCCTCAAAGTTAGGTTTGCGTTCCACAAACAAAAGGCGCATCTCCTGCCCTGCGCTTTCGACAGGCCGGTAGCTGCTGTGGTGCAGGCAGTTTGAAAAAACAGCCATGCCCGCCACCATGTCGCTGCGGGCTTCCTGCAAAGCGGCTTCCTCTGCCTCCAGACATATGGAGCGCGGCAGGTACTGGCGTACCCGGTAGCCGTGGCTTTCAGCATAAATCTTGAAACTATAATAGAAGTCCAGCTCGTGCTGAGCGGGAGGGTTGGGTAAAAGCACGCCCAGGGTTTTGGCGTTTCCCTTGCGCAGCATTTTTGCACGCTCGTTAGGTACGTAGCCAAGGGCCTCGCTGACCTCCAGCACGTGGCGGATCTTTTCACTGCTTACGTTTCCGCGGCCGTTGAGCACGTTGGAAACCGTGCCTTGCGCTACGCCGGCAGCCTTGGCAATGTCCTTGATGGTTACCATATGACACCTCGCATCCGTAAATATAGATAAATTGAATCGTTTCGCCAATTAATCTGGGCTATATTATATCATTGTCTGATATGATTTGGCAAACAATTTTAAAAAAATGGGTGAGGTTTCGACAAATTTTCCAAAATTTCGATTGACACGATTCATTTTCTACGTTATCATGCTTTCATCAAGAAAAAAACATAAGGAGGCTGCCCCATGAAAAAACTCCTCGGCTTCGCGCTTGTACTCATGATGCTGATAAGCTCTCTGGTCCTTCCCGCTCTGGCGGAGGAACCGCTGCAGCTTACGATGTACTTCCCTGTCAACGTTGGCGGCGATGCGGCCAAGTTGATTGACCAGATGACTGCGGACTTCAACGCTGAAAATCCGGACGTGCAGGTACAGGCAGTTTACACCGGCAACTATGATGACACGGTGACGGCGATTCAGACCGCTATCCAGGGCGGCAACGCGCCTGACTTGTTCGTGAGCCTGGCCACGCAGCGTTTCACCATGGCCGATACCAAAATGGCCATGCCGCTGGATGACCTGATCGCCGCTGATCCCGAAGGCCAGGCCTTTGTGGACGACTTCATCGATGGCTTCATGCTGGACTCCTACGTGGACGGCAGCATCTACTCCATTCCTTTCCAGCGCTCCACGATGGTTATGTTCTACAACAAGGATGCCTTTAAGGAAGTGGGCCTGGACCCCGAAGCACCTCCTACTACCTGGGACGAAATGGTCGAGTATGCTCAGAAGCTGACCAATGAGAACCGCTATGGCGTGGGCATCGCGCTCAACTCCGGCTCCGCCCAGTGGGCCTTTACGGGCTTCTCCCTGCAGAACTGCACCAACGGCGTGGGCCTGATGAGCGCCGACGGCAAGGAAGTCTACTTCAATACCCCCGAAAACATCGAGGCCCTGCAGCTCTGGCTGGACCTGCAGAACAAGTACAAGTGCATGGCTCCTGGCATTGTGCAGTGGACTGACCTGCCCACCCAGTTCCTGGCCGGCGAAGTGGCCATGATCTACCACACCACCGGTAACCTGACCAACATCAAGAACAATGCCACCTTTGATTTTGGCGTGTGCTTCCTGCCCGCGGGCCGTCAGTGGGGCGCGCCCACCGGCGGTGGTAACTTCTATATCACCAACGGCATCTCCGAGGAGCGCCAGAAAGCTGCATGGGAATTCATCAAGTTCTGCTGCTCCACCGAGCGCGCCGCCCAGTGGTCCATCGACACCGGCTACGTGGCCACCCGTGAGAGCTGCTATGAGACCCAGCTGCTCAAGGATTACTACGCCGACTTCCCGCAGGCGCTGGTGGCCTACCAGCAGCTGCCCTATGCGCAGCCCGAGCTGACCACCTACTCCGCTGCCGAAATGTGGCGTATCCTCAACGACAACATCCAGGCTGCTGTGACCGGTGAAATGACCGCCGCCGAGGCTCTGGAAGCTGCTCAGCAACAGGGTGACGACCTGCTCTTTGACTATCAATAACGCACCCACTTGAAGCGGCGGGGCCATGGGCACAGTCCGTGGCCCCGCCTTGTATCCTGCGACCGTTTATGCCAGAGAGGATGAACGCCATGAACCGCATCTCCACCGCCGCAGAGCGCCGCCGCAAGGAAGTGCTGACCGCCTGGGGCCTGATCGCACCTGCGCTGATCATTATGCTGATCTTTACGGTGTACCCGGTCCTTCGCAGCGTGTACCTGAGCCTGACCAAGTACCGCATGGGCATGGAGGCTCCCGAATTTATCGCCTTTGACAACTTCGCGCGTCTGTTTCGCAACGCTACTTTCTGGAAGGTGATGCGCAACACCGCTGTTTTTGCACTCTATACTGTGATTCCCAGCATGGTGCTGGGCTTGGCGCTAGCCATGCTGGTCAACCGCAAAGGACGTCATATCGGCTTTATCCGTACCAGCTATTTTTACCCCTCCGTCATGCCCATGATCGCCATCGCCAGCGTGTGGATGTTCATCTACATGGCGCGCAACGGCCTGTTCGATCAGATCATGATCGCCATCGGCGTGGGGCCGCTCAACGTGCTGTCCAACAAGGACACGGTGCTGCCTGCCATGGCCGTGATGTATGTATGGCGCGAAGCGGGATATCTGATGGTGTTCTTCCTCTCCGGCCTGCAGAGCATCAACGCCGACGTGCTGGAGGCTGCCTCCATTGACGGCGCGACTGGCTGGCGCACCTTCCGCCACATTACGCTGCCCCTGCTGGCCCCCACCACGCTGTTTGTGTCCACGATCGCCTTCACCAACTGCTTCAAGCTGGCCGATCATGTCATCATCATGACTGAGGGCGCGCCCAATAATGCCAGTACGCTTCTTCTGTACTACATCTATCAACAGGGCTTCACCAATATGAACTATGGCGTTTCCTCCGCGCTGACGGTGATTATGCTGGTGCTGCTGCTGGTGGTGTCCATGCCGCGCTTTTTCAGCCAGGACCGCAAGATCCACTACGCCTGATGCAAGGGAGGAAGAGAACCATGACGCTGAAAAAGTTCAATTCCGGCGCGCTGACCGCGCTGTCTGTGCTGTTGGGCCTGATCTGGCTTGCGCCGCTGGTGTGGCTGATCGGTACGGCCTTGACCGAACCGTCGTTCAACATGTCCTTCATCCCCAACACCCCCTTTACGACCGATAATCTGACCTATGTGTGGAACGCCATCCCCTTCGGTCAGTACTACCTCAACACCATCATCCTGGTGGTGGTCACCTTTGCTATCCAGTTCGTCACCTCCACGCTGGCGGGTTATGCCCTTGCATTTTACAACTTTAAGGGACAGGCGCTGATGTTTGTGGTGATCTTCATGCAGATCATCATCCCCAACGACGTGCTGATTATCCCCAACTTCATGACGCTTTCCGAAATGGGCCTGATCGACACCAAACTGGGTATCATGGCGCCCTTCCTGGGCAGTGCACTGGCCATCTTCCTGCTCAGACAGCATTTCAAGACCGTGCCGCGTGCCTTTGGCGAGGCTGCGCGCATCGACGGTGCCAATCTGCAGCAGACCATCTGGCAGGTGTATATGCCCTGCGCCAAGGCAGCATACATGTCCTTTGCGGTCATCTCGGTCAGCTACCACTGGAACAACTATCTCTGGCCGCTGATCGTGACCAAGTCCCCCACCAACCGTACGCTGACGGTGGGCCTGGCCATCTTTGCCAAATCCAAGGAGGCCGACATGCAGTGGGCCAACGTCTGCGCCGCGACCCTCATCATTATTGCCCCGTTGCTGCTGGCGTTCTTCATCATGCAAAAGCAGTTCATGAACAGCTTTGTCAGCGCGGGCGTCAAGGAGTGACAGCCGATGCTTGACCTGAAATTTCTGGGCCGGGGAGCTGCCTTCTACCCCGTTGAGGGCAATACCAACGCTTACTTTGAGGCCGATGGAGACCTGTTCTTCCTGGATTTTGGCGAAAGCGCCTTTGAAAAGGTGTACCGCCGCTTTGACCTTACGCGCTATAAGCATGTGTACGTGCTGCTGACCCACCTGCACGCCGACCACGCCGGATCGCTTGCTTCGCTGATTTCCTATACCCATTGCGTGCTGAAGATGCAGGTGAGCGTGGTTCATCCGTTGGATACAGTGGTTCGCATGCTGGCGCTACAAGGTATTGCCCCCAGTTTCTACCGCTACCTGTCCGCGTTGGAAGCGGATTGCCCTGTGAGTGCCAGACCTGTGGAGGTACCTCATGCTGAGGATATGAGCGCCTTTGGTTATTTGATCAGCGGCAGTGGCGAAACCATCTACTTCAGCGGCGATTCGGCCATTTTGCCCGACGCGGTGGCCAATGGGTATCTGAACGGGAATATCGCGCGCCTCTACCATGATACTGCCAGCCATGAATCTTCGGCACATTGCTGCTACAAGCGGTTGGCGGAGCGTATTCCTCCGGAAAAACGTGCGGGCGTGTACTGTATGCATCTGGACGGCGATTACGCCGGGATGCTGCGGGAGATGGGATTTTCCGTGGTGGAAGCGGAGAAATGAACCACGCCTTACGGCGGGGGAGGGAAAGCCATGCTTGAGGAACTGGAACGTACGCTGCGCCAGGCCGGCGAGCTGACTCTGACGGAGAGCCTGAGTGTGCAGAGCAAGGGAAAGTCCGACTTTGTGACTAGCGTTGATCTGGCCGTTGACCGTTACCTGCGCGGTGCCCTTCCCCGTCTGGTCGCCGGAAGCCGGGTGTTCAGTGAAGAAGAGGCGGACGCCGGAGACCTGAGCGGCAGGGTGTTTATTGTGGACCCTATCGACGGAACAACCAACCTGATGTACCATATGCAGCTCAGCGGTATCTCCTGCGGCTATGCCGAGGATGGACAGCTTATGGCAGCAGGCGTGTGCAATCCCTTTACGCGTGAGATGTTTCTGGCTGAGCTGGGGAAAGGCGCTACGCTCAACGGTCAGCCCATCCATGTAAATGCCGACGAAACGTTGGAGGAAGCGGTGGTGGGCGTGGAGGCCGGACCTGCGACGGCGGGCGAGGGGCAGCATGCCTACTTCGAGCGCGTGTTTGCACTGCATACCTGTGGCAGAGGCATACGCTTTACCGGCTCAGCGGCGCTGGATTTGTGCTATACGGCCTGCGGGCGCTTCACGGCCTCGGTGTTTCATTACCTCTACCCCTGGGATTACGCCGCGGGCTGGCTGATTCTCACCGAGGCGGGTGGGAGACTGACGTTGCTGGAAAATGGCCAATCCCCGAAAATGAAAGGGCGCAGTGCGCCGCTGGCAGCCTCCAACGGACTGGTACATGATGCATTGCTGGCTGCTTTTGCATGATGGGACGTTGTCCTTCTCTGGACTTTGATTGAGAATCAGAGGTTATATTGGAAAACCGTTTTCGCGAAAAACGCGGAAACGGTTTTCTTGTCCCAAAAACACACCAGCTTGCTGATGGGGGGAAAGGTTTAAGCTTATAAAAAGAAACCTCCTGCTGTTACAATGAAACAACTTTGCGGTTTCACAAAGTAACGAATAGGAGGAGTGTCATGATGAAAAATGACTATGAACGTTTAACATGTACAAAATGACGGGGCCCCTGCGTTGCCTGCGAACCATACCTGTATCAAAGAACAACTTAACGAAAGATAAACGGCGAAATCTGCCGTTGCATAAAACACGAGCCGTTCAGGTGGATTCCCCTTCAATCAGCCGGGGAGTAGTGCAGAAGGTTTGCGCCTGCAGCCTTGGCTTTTTTATCTTTTGAAGAAGAAAGCGCGCCGCCTCCGATCCCATATCGAACATATCTACCTCCACGGCGGTGAGGCGGGGAATGAGCAGCTGAGAAAAGGGATAGCGGTCAAAGGTCATCAGCGCCAGGTCCTGAGGAATACGCAGCCCCAGCTGCATGGCAGATTGCAGGCATTCCAGGGCGATGCGGTTGTTGGCGCATAGCGCCACCTCCGGACGGCTTTCGCCGGATAACCTGCGCCTGAGTTCCTCAACATCCTCGGTGTATGGCGTGCTGCCAAAGAGCGTATCCACGGTAAGCTCCTCCTCTCGCAGGACAGCTTCCATGCCCTTCAGGCGGCTTTGAGAAATGGCATCCTCCGGCCCGCCGCCCAGGTACAGGATGCGGCGGTATCCCCGATCCAACAGATAGTTTGCGGCTACACCGCCAGCCAGCTCATGGTTGACGTCCATCCAGCAGATGTTGCACGGAAAGTTGGGCCGGCCGATAACCAGATAGGGGGCCTCAGCATGACTTAAAAAGGCAGCCAGATCGCGGGTGAGCAGTGCTGCATGCAGGATGACGCCATCGGCCAGGCGCTCCTGCATCAGCTCGCGTACATAGGTGGTCGCGCCGCCCTTTTCCATATGCCTCAGCAGCACCGAGTAGCCCTTGTCTTCCAAAGAGCGGGTGACGCCGGTGAGAATGGCGAACATGTGCGGATTTTCAAAGGCAATGTCCTGATACAGATCTGTGGCAAAAATAACGGTGCCACTTTTTTGCCGGGCGAAGCTGCGGGCACGGGCGTTGGGCTTGTACTGGAGCCGATGGGCGGTTTCTAATATATGCTGTTTGGTTTTTTCTGAAATCGTATAGCTGTCGCTCAGTGCCTTGGAGACGGTGGAGATGGAAACGCCCGCCTCGCGCGCCAGATCATAAATGGTGACTGCCATACAAAAAGCCTCCCTTTGCAGGGGCGAGGCTGATGAGACAGCCGCCCGCCGTAAGCTGTCCGGAGAGGACGCCGTGTTGGAAGAGAATCTCCATATCCGCCGGCACGTCCACTGGCGCGCCCGCACGGTTGAATAGGACGCAGATGCGCTCCGATTCATCCTCCAGGGCATAGCGCAGCACCTCACCCTGCGCTCTCTCCAGCAGGAAGCGGCCCCGCCGAAGCGCCCGATGAGCGCGGCGAAGGGCGATAAGCTCCTGGTACAGCGCGCGCAGCGGATGGTCCGCTCCCCACGGCATGGCCTGGCGGTACTCCGGTTCGGAGGCACCGGTCAGACCCAGCTCGTCCCCATAAAACACGCTGGGCATGCCCGGAAAAGTCATCTGGAACACCACGGCCTGCCGCATGCGCGCCTCGTTCCCGCCGCACTCGGTCAAAAAGCGGCTCACGTCGTGGCTATCCAGCAGGTTGAGCTGTGCGAACATAGCAGGCTCTTTATAACGGGTGAGCAGCCAGTGCAGCCCCACGGCCAGTCCGCCCGCATCGATGGCACGCCGGGCAAAAAATTGTAGAGCAAAGCGTCGGAAATCATAATTCATGCAGGCGTCCAGCATGTCGCCCTGCAAAAAGTGCGATCCATCCTCCCACACCTCGCCGATGATCAGCGCATCGGGTTTTGCAGCCTTGACTGCACTACGGAAGGCGCGCAGGAAGCCGTCATTAATTTCATTGGCCACGTCCAGCCGCCAGCCGTCTATGTCAAAGACCTCGATCCAGTAGCGGCCGACATTGCAGAAGTAGTTGCGTGCCTCTGGGTAGGACAGGTCCGTCTTGGGCATGTGCGCCACATAGGAGAAGCAGGCATATCCGGGCATTTCCCCCTCCGCCGGAAGGCAGGGGTGCTTCGGAAGGTCATAGAACCAGTGGTAGTATTCCGACTGCCGGCCTTTGGCCAGCACGTCCTGAAAGAAGGGATGGCGGCTGCTTACGTGGTTGAACACGCCGTCGAGAATCACGCGCATGCCACGTCTGTGCGCCTCCTGTACCAGCTGTTTCAGGTCATCACCGGTGCCAAAGCAGGGGTCCACGCGGAAGTAGTCCAGGGTGTCGTACTTATGGTAGCAGCCGGCGGCAAAGATGGGATTGAGATAGAGGCAGTTGCAACCCAGAGTTTCGATGGCGTCCAGGTTTTCACAGATGCCGCGCAACGTTCCCCCCAGCAGCGAATGGCAGGTTTCGCCGCTGAAGGCAACGCTTTGGGGCCGCTTCATCAGAAAGGATGCGCTGGTAGCGAAGCTGTCGGGGAAGATGTTGTAAACCACCGCGTCCGCGGCCCAATCCGGCACCGTCAGACGGTCGGCACGGTGGTTGTAGGCGAATTGAAATCCATCCGAGCGTTCTGCCTGTGGCGTGTCCTGAAACATGCCGCCAATATAGTAGACGGTTTTGGTCCCTTCGCAGAGTTCAAAGTAGTAGGCAATGCGGTTGAACTCCGTGGTCAGGCGAAGTTCGAACCAGTCCACCAGCGTGTCCGTATATCGCTTTTCCATGGGGACGCGCTGGTAGCACAGCGGCCCCATCGTGGCCCGGTCGGCATACCACATGGCACAGGAAGTCAGGTCGCCCGCCTGCGCGCGCAGGCGGAACACATAGTGCGTATCATCCAGAGCAAAGGCGTATTCGCTGGATGGCCTGTGAAAAATTGCTGCGTTATTCATGCGCTCATCCCTTCACTGATCCGGCGGCTACACCGGCAACATAGTATTTTTGCAGCCTGATGAACAAAAGCACGATGGGGATGGCCACCACCACCGCGCCCGCACAGAAAACAGTGTAGTAGCGGTAGATATTGGCCTTGTCTACCATGGTGTAGAGGCCCTTGGCCACGGTGTAGTTGTTATAGTTATCCTTCATGATAACCGATACAAAGATGAAATCCACCCACGGGGCGATGAAGGCATTTATCGCAATATTGGCCACGATGGGCTTACTGTTGGGCAGGATGATCTTCCAGAACACCACGCTGCGGGTGGCGCCATCCAGGATGGCAGCCTCATCCAGCGACTTGGGAATGGTGTCGAAAAAGCCCTTGGCAATATAGTAATTCATGGCCGCACCGCCAGAATAGACTAGAATCAGTGCAAGTAGGGTCTGGTCGAGCCCGATGGCCTTGAGAAAGTGATAGATGGCGATCATGCTCATGAAACCCGGGAACATGCCCAGCACCAGCGATACGTTCATCAGCTTTTTGCGCGTGGGAAAACGTAGGCGTGAGTACACATAGGCCACCATGAGGCTGAGCACCGTGGTGATCAGGCAGGAGCAGCAGGCGACGAAGAGGGTGTTTAGAAACCAGCGAGGGAAGTTGAAAAGTGCGGTATCGGTAAAGAGGCGTACGTAGTTGTTGAGCGTGTAGCTCTTGGGCAGCAGGTAAGAAGTATAGGCTCCCGGTTCCGCCCGGAAGGAAGAGAGCAGCAGCCATGCCACCGGAACAAGCCACAACAAAGACAGTACAGCCAGCAGTGTATGTAGAAAAATGGATAAGCGTAGATTATGCCTTTTCATGCTGCGAGGTTTGCTCATTGGAACTGATCCTCCCTTCGAATGGCTCCGGTGCGGTTATAAACAGCGAGGGAGCAGGAGGAGACGAGCATGAAGATGAAGATGCCGATGGTGGAGGCCAGCGCGTAATCATGCTGGTCCACGGTCAGCTTGTAGAGCCAGGTGACCAGCAGATCGGTCTTGCCGGCCTGATAATAGTCCAGGGAGAAGGGGCCACCGGCGGTGAGAAGATAGATGACGTTGAAGTTGTTGATGTTGGTAACGAAGGTGGTGATAGTCGCGGGTGCAGTGATAAACACCATATAGGGCAGCGTAATGGATACGAATTGCCGCACGGGTCCGGCACCATCCATCTGTGCGCTTTCGTACAGGTCGGAGGGAATGTTGAGCAGCACGCCGCTGAAGGTGAGCATGGTATAGGGAATGCCGATCCACATATTTACTACCACCACGACCACGCGCGCCAGCGTGGGGTCGGTCAGGAAGGGAAGAGGCGCGTCAATCCAGCCCAGCGCCATCAGCGCGACGTTGACGGATCCCTGCGGCTCCAGCGCCCGTGAGATCAGCAGGAGGCTTACGAACTGCGGCACCGCGATGGCGATGACAAAGCAGGTGCGCCACAGCTTTTTGAGCCGTACCACCCGGTGGTTGATGACCACTGCCAAAAGCATCCCAAGAATGTAGTTGGTAAAGGTAGCCAGCACGGCCCACACCAGCGTCCAGCCGAGAATCCCAAAGAAGGTGCGGGTTTTGACCTCGTTGCCAAGGAACACATCCGTTACATTCGTCAGTCCTGTCCAGGTGAAGAGCTGGCCCGGCGGCTGGTGCGTGGAGTCGAAGTTGGTAAAGGCGATGAGGATCATAAAGGCGATGGGCAGCGCGGTAAAGAGCACCAGCGTGAGCATGGGCATGGACAGAAGTGTTACATGGAAGCGTTCGTCCAGTAATGTTTTCATGTCCTCGCGGAAGCAGTTGATGTGCTCGTGCCGCTCTGCCTTCTGCTCAAGCGCCCAGGCGCTTTTCAGATTCAGTCGCCACACGGCAGCAAACAGAATGATGGACGCAAGGGTGAGCACGCTGAAAAGCAGAATCAGCATGGAGTTATCACCGGGCACACGGCGGTAGATCTGCGCCGCTTCATCCCATACCCGGCGCTGCGCCGAAGTGCCAAGCGTGGGGAAGCGGCTCAGATACGGCCAGCCGAAGCTGAAAAAAAACAGAAAGTACAGCACCTCAAAGATCAGATATAACAGACCTTTGGCAATTTGCCCATGGCGCAGGCAACCTGTGCCCATCGCCAGTGCGGACAGGCGCGTCCAGCAATTTCCATGCATGAGGATTTCTGCGGTGCGATCACCTACGCGCTTCATGACTTTCCCTCCCTCTGGTCAAAGGCAAAGGGCTGCCCCGCCTTCGAAGC
Organism: Bacillota bacterium; assembly: GCA_023404345.1. Taxonomy (GTDB): domain Bacteria; phylum Bacillota; class Clostridia; order Christensenellales; family Aristaeellaceae; genus Limiplasma. Next base: position 52,008 of record JAEYCB010000025.1, on the reverse strand, counting down.
AGCCCTTTCGGTCCGTTACTGCGCCGTGACCTGGCTGACAAACTGGTCCAAAAGCGTTTGCAGGTCGGCTTCGGAGTGAGCTTCCAGTTCTGCGCCGAAGGCCTCGGCAGGTGTCCAGAATGCACCCAGCACATGCTGGCTTACACCAAATTCGCTCTGTGCTGCCAGCGCGGAGAGAGCCACATCGGCAGAAACCGCTTCGGACGCGGCGGCATTCAGGTTGGAGGGACCATAGCCCCGCACCTCGTAGCGGCGGATCTGCGCCTGTTCGCTGGTCAGGTATTCTGCCAGCTCCATAGCCTCCACGGGATATTGGGTCTGGGTATTCACACCGATGATCTTGCAGCCCAGGAAGGAGCCCATCTGTACCTGCTGGCCGTCTACAGTGAAGGTAGGCAGCTTGGCGGCGGCGTAGTTTTCGCCCAGCTTTTCCTTAATGGCCGCCGCTACCCATGTGCCGCTGATGCCGGCACAAATGGCGTCGCCCATTCCTCCCTGCAGCACGGTGTCGTCGCCGCTGGTATAGGCGGGATGGTTGCAGATGGCGCGTATGGCCTCGGCAGCTTTCAAACCCTTTTCGCTGTTGAAGTCGCAGATCTGGTTGCCGTTTCCATCCAGCGTGAGCGTGCAGCCATTGCCCAGGAAGAATCCCGCCAGGTACCAGCCATTGGAAATATCGATCTGGACCTTCTTGCCGGCCTTTTCGGCGGCAGCCAGCAGCGTGTCAAAGGACTTGGCATCCTCGTCGGAGACGACGGACTTATCATAGTAAAGGAAGTAGCCATTATCGGCAGTCATGGGGTAGCCGTACAGCACACCATTGACAGAAGCCGCGTTGACCGAGCCCACGGAGTTGGCGGCCACGATGGCGTCATGGTTGCGGGTGACCTCGTAGAGCGCGTCGGCGTTCACCAGGTCGATGATCTGGTCGTCAGGGTAGGAGAACACGTCGGCAGCCGCCGCTGGGTCCTCCAGGTAGCGGGCCTTGGCATCCGCCTCGCCCACGACGCCGTAAGTAAATTCATAAGTGGTTTCGGGATGCTCTGCCGCGAAAGCCTGGCACAGCTCGGCCAGCAGCTCCTGGTCCTCCTGGCTGCCCCATACCTTTAGTGCGACAGTTTCCGCAAAGGCCGCGCCCGCAGAGAGGCACAGCATCGTCAAGGAAAGCAACAAACAAAGGCACTTTTTCATCATACGATACCTCCTGACCCATCAACTTTTCAAAACTGGCGGCCGCTTTTGTCTGTATTATGGCAAATCGTGCCGATTGTGTCAACGAAAGAATAGGAAAGCGCTTTCGTTCCGGGAAAAAAGCAGAAAGAAGAAATGACACTGATCAGCGGTCGAAGACAGGAAAACTTCGATGCTCTCCGCCTGCTTGGAAAACACAGGCATAAAAGCACGGGAAAAGCTGTCTGTCCAATAATGAATAAAAAGCGTAGGAGCAGAGCTATATGAATGGGAGAGGGTACGCATTCGCCAGAGAAACAGCCTCCTGGTTCATCAAAATGACCACCTAGGAAAAAGAAGCAATCCTGAAACAGCCTGTTGGTTCCCAATGGTGTGAATGGAGGGAAAAGTAAGGCGGCGGAGAAAAGTACCCGGTTAGCAAAAGCCGTTGAGGGGGAGCTTTTTTGATATAGTAAAGGCGCATCTGCCCGTGCGGCAGATGCGCCCTTAACGTTAGGGAACGGTTATTCTTCTTCCTCGGGACTCATGGCCTCGACATCCAAACCGGCCTTTGCGGCTGCGTCCTTTGCGGCGTCAATGATCGCGCGGCTGGTTACCGTCGCGCCCGTGACTGCGTCAACGTCAAAGGACTGGGCCTCCAGAATGGCGGCGGGAATCTTCTCCAGCGCGGGGCCGGCGACAAATTCGGTTTCGGACTGTTCTGTAACAGTGAGAGAAACCATTTTTCCGTCTACAACCTCAAGCCAAACCTTTACTTCGCCGCCAATTCCCTTGCCCACGCCTTCATAGGTGTTTTCCGGAAGCTCAACTTCGCTTTTCAACAGGGAAAGATCTGCGCCGGCCTGGACGGCGCAATCCTCGACGGCCTGGACAATGGCCTTACTGGTTATCGTTGCGCCTGCTACGGCGTCAACATCCAGCGATTGCGCCTCTACGATGGCGGAGGGAATCTGCTCGATGGCCGGGTCGCTGATACCGGGGGTTTCCGTATGGGAAACAACCTTGACTTCCTCAATGGCGTTTTCGCTGAAGGTGACTTCAACGGTCACATCGCCTCCCATGCCCTCGCCAACACCGGTATATACATTTGGTTCAAAGGCGAGCTCCGCCAGAGCGGTTCCCATGGTCAGCAGCAATCCGCACAGAATCAGGGATAAGATCTTTTTCATCTTTTTTCTCCTTAATTTACAATGAAATAGGAGCTTCCGGAAAAGGAAGCCCCCAAAGCCATGATGGCTTATTCGTTGGGCACTCCGTCCCAGATGACCCAGTTGTCCGGACGGGCATGATTGGTGCCCCAGGTTTCAATGGTTTCGTCGGCAGCGGGTTTGCCCACTACGATGGCCGCCACGAACACGCAGTTGCCCTCGACGGGGTATACGCTGGTCTCGCTGATTTCGCCTTCATAAGCGTTGGGGAAGCCCCATACGCGCTGATAATCATCCTTGAGGTAGCGGCTCATGGACTGATATTTGCCATCAGCCAGGTCCTTGGGCGCATATTCGCCGTTGATGGTGCCAAAGTAATGCGTCTGGTAGCCCAGAGAGGCCAGAGCAACTTCCATCAGGCCGCAGGTGAGGCCGGTGTCATAGTAGGCAAAAGTCGTGGGCATATAGTAGCCATCATATTCGCTGGCATGGCCTTCTTCTGCGGTCATAATCTGGTCCGCCAGCACAAGGATGGTAACAGTGCCCTCGGTGGCCATGTCGTTGGGGTCGCCCCAGGCATCGCCAATGATTTTGCGCTGCTCTTCCACATCCTTGACCACAATGAAATACCACGGCGTCCAGTGCACGGCGTTCTGCTGCTTCACGGCCATGCTGAACACTTTGGCCAGCTCTTCGTCGCTGATCTGATCGGCCGGATCAGAAGACCAGTGACCGTTGGCTACCGTCATCCAGGTGTTGCTCTCGTTGAACCAGTCAATCAGGCCAGATGCGTCAAAGGAGGCTTCCTCGGCGACTGCCAGAACCGGCAACAGCGCTATCATGACAACCAACATCATAGTTACAAGGCGTTTTTTCATGGTTTCCAATTCTCCTTTCCCTTTGTGCAATCTTTAACGATTGTGGAATACAGTATACTGTATTGCCAATCTGTTGTCAATTCATTTTTTTAATATTTATATGAATAATATTTGTAGTTCGCTATATATAACTTGCTTTTGTATTATGCTTTCATGTATAATAAAAACCATAAAGCCGTTTTGCTGCGCAGGGGAGGAAAGGTATGAAAAAGCGTGCGTGGTGTATCGTGTGGACGGTTCTCATGCTGCTCGCGCTTCGGCCTGCACTGGGAGAGACGGTGAAGAGCAAGCATACGGATGAGTATTTTTCCACTGTCAGTGCGCTGTTTCTCTATACGGAGGATGCATCAGCCTTTGATCGGGCATGGCAGATGGTAAAGCAAACGCTGGAGCAGGTACAGAAGGCTGTATCGCTGTCGGAAGCCGAATCGGATGTGTCCCGTTTCAACCGGTTAGCATATGGCGAGAGCTGTTCTGTGAGCAATATTACCGCACAGCTATTTCAGATTGCGCGTACGGCATTTGAAAAGACTGGCGGGTTATATGATCCGACGGTTTATCCATTGGTGGACCTTTGGGGCTTTTCTCCACGTTTCAACCAAAACGCATACAAACCCTCGCAGCCTTACGACCGTGCCTATGTGAATGGAAAGCTTCCGCTGCCTGACGTGCGTTATATTCAGGGGTTACAAAAACTGGTCGGGATGGAAAGCATAACACTTTTGGGGGATGAGATGACTGGCTGGAGACTGCAAAAAAACACACCGCCTGTTACAGTCGATGGCAACACATTTCAGGCTCAATTGGATTTGGGCGGTATTGCCAAAGGATTCGCTTGTGACATGGTGATCAGCCAGCTGGCACAGATGGGTTTTACACAAGGTCACTTCGTATGTGGCGGCAGTTCTATTTCTCTCTTGGCAAGGCCGGAAGGTGACTATGGCCTTACACTGGCTAAGCCGCGTACCGGTCATAGCGGCGAAAGCCATTTTGCGACTGTGTTTGCACAAGATACCACAGTGTCCACCAGCTCCGACGCCAACCATACCTATACGCTGGATGGCATTATCTATTGCCACATTATTGATCCGCGTACGGGATATCCCATCAACATGCCCAATGAAAGCGAGCCACAGAGGGGGATCGCCAGCGTAACGCTTTTGGGGCCGAGTGCAGCTTACAATGATGCTCTGAGCACCGCACTTTGCGTGATGGGACCCACAGCGGCAATGAAATATGTAAATGAATCCTTTAACGATCAATCTGCAGTAATGGTTTTTTTTGAGACGGGATATCCCAATTTAGAGGTGTTTTCCAACCTTCCGGATTCCGCACTTCGCTTGGAGGACAACGCTTACCTACAGGCATCTGCTATGGGGGAGCAGGGAGAAGCAATCTATACCGGTTCCCTTTTTAAAGACAAAGAGGATGGAGGCGTACCATGAGTAAAAATCGTGACCGCATTATTCAAAGCGCTTTGTCTCTATTTTCAGAAAAAAGTTTTGAAAACGTGACGATTAAAGACATTTGCCAGAATGCCGAAGTGGCGAACAGCACCTTCTATTATCACTTTAAAACCAAGGAGGAGCTGATGGACTGTCTTCGGATGCATGATATGCGCCCGAGAAATAAGGAGCTCTTTGCCCTTGCTGCCACACACGATTTGATGGAGCGCGTTCTGGTGACATGTACCATGTGCGCTCAGCGGGCTGAACGAAGTGGTTGGATGCTTACAGCGCAATACTATAAGCGCCGGTTAAGCATGGAAAGCGAATCTGAAGATTTGAAGGTGCTTTACGCTCAGGAGCGCCGTACAGCGCAAGAGTTAATTGGTTACGCCCAAGCGGAGGGGTTGATCTCCAACCGGGCAGAACCTGAACGACTGGCAATGGCTGCTATTTTGTTAACCAATAGCGTGATTATCAATTGGTGCGTAGCAAGAGGGCAATTTGATCTGCTGACCCAGGCAAGAGAAAATCTGATGGTGCTGTTTTGCCCAACGGCGCAGAATCAGGCTGTGAAGGAATAGCAGAAAGTATGCGGCTGATAATACAAATTGCTGAAAGAAATGGCGTTGTGCCATAGTTAAAGAAGGCCCCGGTATAATCAGGGAAATTGGTGATCAAAAAAGCCTGTACGTCAGTTTATGTAGCAATGCCAAAAGGTGCTCCCCAATATGCTCTGATTTCAAATCAGGGGCCTACATATGCTTTGCTGGTAAAGGTTCTGTGATAAAACAGGACATGTTGATAAAATTCTATTTCTCGTGTTCAGCGGAATACAAGAGCATATCCTTTATTTTGCCACATGGGAAACTGGAACATTGCTTGCATTTTTCAACGTGGTTTTGATTTACACACTAGACCACACGGTAGGTGCATTGCTTATGAGACGTGCATCCAAAACAACGAATTTCATTGGACGAAGCAATTTTATCTTTCCAGTCGATGCTGAATGCAGATGATGAAAAGCTGGGAACCTGCGGCGTCATCAAGGGGGGCGAGTACCTTCCTCGGGGTTCCTATCCCGGATACGGAGCAGGCGCCATTGGCGGCCAGATATGAATTCGAAAATCTGATCCTGGCGGCCACTCATATGGGACTGGGTACGGTATGGTTGGCGGCGACATTCAATCGGGACAGCTTTGCTTCTGTCATGAAGATTCACTGTTTCTGGCGATTTCTCCGGTGGGATATCCCGCCGCCAAACGCAGTCTGACCGAAACAATGATGCGCTCCACCATGAAATCTTCCTCTCGAAAGGAATGGAAGAAACTGTTTTATCAGGCGGATTCTCGTACCCCGTTGTCCAAAAGACATGGCCGGAGCCTATGCCCAGCCGCTGGAAATGGTGCGGCTGGCGCCCTCGGCCCCAAATGCACAGCTTTGGCGGGTGCGTAAAACGGAAACAGCTTATTACTTTTATGTGGATTATAAACCCGGACTTTCTAAAGCGGAGAAAATCATTAAACAGGTGGATTTCGGTATTGCCCTGTCTCATTTCCATCAGACAGCTTTGGAGCTGGCCGAAACTTTTGAAAAAGATGTCCCAGGAAGATGCAAAACTTTCTGAGAACATACATTACATGAATTCCTGGCGTATTGGCGAGTAAAAGGAGGATATACTGATGAAACTTTATGACATCGTGTTCAGCCCAACAGGTGGAACGAAAAAGGTAGCTGACTGTTTGACAGGCGTACTGGAGGGAGACGTAATCACCGTTGACTTAACCGACAGCAAGCAGGACTTTGATGCCATTTCACTGGCAAAAGAGGATGTAGCAGTCATTTCCGTGCCGTCCTACGGTGGCCGTGTTCCTGCTGTAGCGGTAGAGCGGCTGGGCATGGCGCATGGCAACGGCGCCCGAGCCGTTCTGGTTTGTGTCTATGGCAACCGTGCCTATGAGGATACGGTGGTAGAACTGGAGGACGCTGCAAAGCAGGCTGGGTTTCAGGTGATTGCGGCAGTTGCCGCCATTGCGGAACATTCCATCGCCCGGCAGTTTGCCGCCGGTCGGCCTGATGCACAGGATGCGGCACAGCTTTCCGATTTTGCCAAACAGATTCAGCATAAACTCTCTGCGGCAGACGCTTCAGATCCTGCGATTCCCGGTAATCGCCCTTACAAGAAAGCCGGAGGAGCCGGCATGGTGCCCAAAGCAACAAAAGAGTGCACCAACTGTGGCGTCTGTGCAGCAGAGTGTCCCGTACAGGCCATCAACAAGGAAGATCCGAAGAAGGTGGACGAGAAGGCGTGCATCTCCTGTATGCGTTGTATCGCTGTATGTCCGCAGGGGGCTCGCAAACTTAATCCTGTCATGCTCTCTGCGGCCAGCCTGATGCTGAAGAAGGTTTGCTCTGAGCGGAAAGAAAGTGAGCTGTTCCTTTGATGCTGCAAACGTCCGGCTGGGAAAACAGGTAATAGAATGATACTGAAAAAAAGCGATTTGAAAGAAATCGGTATCCATGAATATGGGATAATTCCAACGGTCGAGATTCCTTTTGAGCCGGAAATCCGCAAGATTTGCGAAAATAACGTTTGCCGTTTGTATGGGACGACATGGGCCTGCCCTCCAGCTGTGGGAACTGTCAAGGAATGCCGCGCACGATGCCTTCAGTATAAAACAGCCATGGTATTCAATGCTGTATACTCTCTGGAGGATTCCTTTGACTATGAAGGAATGATGCAGGGACACAGCGCTTTCAAAGATGTGTGTGACCGATTATATGAACTGGTAAAACCTTGGCTGCACGAGTTCCTACTTCTATCCAATGAGGGATGCAAACGGTGTAAAATCTGCACCTATCCTTCCGCTCCATGCAGGCAGGTAAAACGGTTGTTTCCGTCTTTGGAGGGCTTTGGAATTCATGTGGCGAAGCTGGCCAACTGTGCAGACATCAAGTATATAAATGGACAAAATACGGTCACTTATTTTGGAATGTTCCTGTATTGACTCTTTAGGGAAGTGGGAATATAGCACGAAAATAGGTATGATGGATGGGGACGAAAACTGGACGGCTCTAACATGCTGCTTTCGGATTGATTTATAAAATCACTTCCAAAAACCACCGCCCGATTCCTTTGTTTTGTTGGAATCGGGCGGTGGTTTTTTATTTTTCCGGTATACTTATCATTTTTCGATATTCTTCCCGCTGAACAGCAAAACAATAAATTATAACCGGCTGTAGGGTGCGTTGAGTGGAGTAGAGTCGAATGAATAGTAGGACATGTATTTTTGCTTTATATTCTATTTGAGCAAGGTTGAAAGAATAGCCTTGCCCAATCTTTTTTCGTTGTGAATTTCTTCGCTTACTCCCACTCGATACTCGCCGGCGGCTTCGTCGTGACATCGTACAAAACACGGTTGCATCCTGCTACCTCACCAACAATGCGAGTGGCCACACGTCCCAGAAGATCATAAGGCAGGCGGGCTACATCGGCGGTCATGAAATCGTCGGTAGTCACGGCACGCAGGGCCACGGCGTAGGCATAGGTGCGCTCATCGCCCATCACACCTACAGAATGTGCGCCGGTTAGCACCGTAAAATACTGTGACACCTGCTTATCCAGTCCGGCAGCGGCCATTTCCTCGCGCAAAATCAGATCGCTTTCACGCACGATGCGCACCTTGTCAGGTGTGAGCTCACCCACCACGCGGATGGCCAGGCCGGGGCCAGGGAAAGGCTGGCGGTAGACCAGGGACTCCGGCAGGCCGAGCGTCAGGCCGAGGCGGCGCACCTCGTCCTTAAAGAGCATGCGCAGCGGCTCCACCAGGCTGTCAAAGCCCAGCTCGGCGGGCAGGCCGCCTACATTGTGGTGGCTCTTGATCACCGCGCTGCCCTGTGCGTGGCCGCTTTCGATCACGTCGGGGTAGATGGTGCCCTGGGCGAAATGGTCGCGCCTGCCCAGCTTGCGCGCCTCTTCGCGGAAGACCTCCACAAAGTCGCGGCCGATGATCTTGCGCTTCGCCTCCGGCTCGGTCACGCCCTTCAAATCGCGGAAGAAGCGTTCCGAGGCGTCCACATGCACCAGCTCCACCGGAAACACGCGGGTGAACACATCCACCACATAGTCGCTTTCTCCCGCGCGCATGAAGCCATGGTCCACATACACGCAGGTCAGCCGGCTGCCGATGGCGCGATAGAGCAGCGCCGCCGCCACCGCGCTGTCCACGCCGCCGGACAGGCCCAGCAGCACCGTGCCGCCGTCCACCTGCTCGCGGATCTGCCTGATGGTCATGTCCGCGTAGGCCTCCATGCTCCAGTCGCCCGCGCAGCCGCAGATATCCAGCAGAAAGTTTTCCAGCACGCGCGCGCCTTCCTCGGTGTGCGTTACTTCAGGATGAAACTGCACGCCGTAGAGCCGGCGCGTCTCGTCGGCCATGGCGGCCACGGGGCAGTCCGCGGTGTGCGCGATGGCCGCAAAGCCCTCCGGGGGACGCGCCACCTGATAGGTATGGCTCATCCAGCAGGCGCTGCGCGGCTGGAGCCCCGCCAGCAGCCCGCCGTCCACCCGGTCCATGGTCACATCGGTGCGGCCGTATTCGCGCCGCGCGCCGCGTTCCACCGGCGCGCCCAGGAGATGCGCCATCAGCTGCATGCCGTAACAGATGCCCAAAACCGGCACGCCCAGCGCAAACACGCCCTCATCCACCGTAGGAGCGCTCTCATCCAACACGCTGGCCGGGCCTCCGCTGAAAATGATGCCCCTGGGCTGCAGCGCCCGGATATCCGCCAGCGGCGCGCCGCAGGGGAGCACGCAGGAATAGACCCCGTGCTCGCGCACGCGCCGGGCGATCAGCTGGGTATATTGTCCGCCAAAATCCAGAATCAAAACGCATTGAGGAGCTTCCATCGTTGCGTTCCCTCCCCCGTTTTCAGGATGCCGGGCGCAGGGTCCCGGCACAACACGGCCTATTTTGCCACAAAACGGCGCGGTGCGCAAGGGAGGGGGAGGCATCCGGCGAAAGAATCATTTGCCGGCGCCCACGGATTTGGCCTGTATATGGATGTTCGGCGCGTATCGGAGAATCTCCATACCATCAGTATAGCATAAACCAGGGGGAAAAACAAAGACTGGTATTTTTGCGGGCATGGCGATATACTAACCCGCGAATGACGGCATGAAACGGGAGGCGGTCTTGTGATGAAACATGACGATACGGACTTTACCCGGGCCTGGAACAGCCTGACCACCAGCGGAGAGATGAGCGGGGAGCCGCCCAGGCCCTTCACGCCCGTGGGCCTGCGCACGGATGTGCGGGAGGCGGGGCCACTCTACCATGGTACGCGGGCGGACCTGCGGCCCGGCGATTTGCTCACACCGGGGCACACCTCCAACTATGGCAGCCGGCAAACGGCGAATTTCGTCTATCTGACGGCCCGCAAGGAGGGCGCGGCGCTGGCTGCGGAGCTGGCGGCGGGGGAGGGGCCCGCGCGGGTGTATGTGGTCGAGCCGCTGGGACCCATCGAGGACGCCCCCAACGTGACAGATCAGAAGTTTCCGGGCAACCCAACCCGCTCCTATAGGTCGCGCCAGCCGCTGCGTATCGTCTGTGAGAACTGTGATTGGGAACCGCTGGCACCGCAGGTGCTGGAGAAAATCAGAGAGCGTATGCGTCAGGCTGCACGCTTAGGCATCGAGGCCATTAACGAGTAGGGCCTCCCTCTTGACACCCATTTCCAAACGTGCTACCTTTATAAAGCTGTCCGGGCGGCCAGGCGATCGCGTGGCATGCCATGAGGAAAGTCCGAGCATCATAGGGCAGGGTGCCGGCTAACGGCCGGTGAAGGCAACTTCAAGGAAAGTGCAACAGAGATAGACCGCCCCGCGCATCATGTGCGGAGCAAGGATGGAAAGGCGAGGTAAGAGCTCACCCGCGGCCTGGTAACAGGTTTGCGCTGTAAACCCCACCCGATGCAAGATCCGACCGGGAGCAATACGGCGGCCCGTCGTGCTCTCAAAGAGATCGCTTCAGCCGTGCGGCAACGCACGGTGGAGATAGATGATCGTCCAACGACAGAACTCGGCTTACGACCGCGCCGGCAGCACCTTTACAGGCGGGATGGATGCCCGCTTTTTGTCGTATCGCCAAATCAGGAAGGGGCGTGCCGTTGCATGCGGTCTGAACACAATCGCTTTTCCCTGCCAGCCGTGTGGAGCGCTGTGGCGGGCGTGATGTTTATTTTTGTGCTGGGGTTGCTGATACTGGGCCAGCCCGCGCTGTCCCAGTACTATCAAAACCTGAGCCTTGCAAGCAACCTGGCCCTGTGTCCTGCGGCGCTGGCAGTCGTAGCACTGCTCTTGTGGGGCCGTGCCCGGCTGGAGACGGCGGATACACGCTCCGATAACAAAGGGGCTTTGTGGCGCATTCGAGCGCTAATGGTTGCTGTGCTGGCGGTGCAGCTGGTGGTGGTGCGCTGTGCCTGGTACAAGATGGGCTGGGATATTGCCAATGTCTATGGCACGGCTGAGGAGCTAGCGCGAGGGCAGGCGTTGACCGCTGCTGATTACTTCCGCCTGTGCCCCAACAATGCGCCGCTGACAGTTTTGCAGGCTGTGCCCATGTGGGTGGCAGTGAAGCTGGGGCTGGCAGTGCCATTTGTGGTCCTGCCGTATCTGGATGCGGTCCTGCTCAATCTGACGGCCTATTTTACGGTGCGCTGCGCCCAATGTATGACCCAAAGCCGGTGGGCAAGGGGCTTCGCTGCGGCGGTATCCATTCTGTGGATTGCTCTGTCCCCGTATGTGCTTTATCCATATACCGATACATGGGCGGTGCTGTTTCCTGTGCTGGCACTGTATGCATGGCTGACGGTACGGCGCCCGGCGCTCAAATGGGGGCTTGTTTCGCTGGCGTGCTTTGCCGGCGCAGCCATTAAGCCAACGGTGCTGATCGTGCTTATTGCAATGGGCTTGCTGGCACTGTGCCGCTTTTTGGGACGCCGGGATTTTTCCGCTTCTGCATGGAAAGGCGTGCTGGCGGTGATTGCTGCCCTTGTGCTGGGAGCTTTGCCGGGGCAGGCGTTTCAGCGCGCATCCACGGCCTATCTGGCGGGCAGCGTTACACCTGAGGAGCAGCTGAGCGAGACACACTACCTGATGCTGGGCATGAATGGCGAAACCTATGGCGGACATTCGCCTGATGACGTAACTTTTTCCCAGTCGTTCGAATCCCTGGCCGACCGCCAGCAGGCCAACCTGCACAGGGCATGGGAGCGTCTGTGTGAGAAGGGGCTATGGGGCAACGTGCGCTTCTTCACAATTAAAATGTATAAAGCGTATGCCGACGGCAGTTTCGCCGCCAATTCCAGTTTTCTGGACCTGGAAATACCACGACGTACAGACGCACTGAGTACCTTTGTCCGTAGCCTCTATCACCATCGGGGGAGTCTCAATCCTCTATGCCATACGCTGGCACAGGGCTTGTGGCTGGCGGTGCTTGCACTATGTGCGATTGCTTCCTTTGTATGCCGCCGCTATCCCGCTGTACAGGTGCTGACCCTTGCATTGATCGGGGCTACTGCCTATCTGCTGCTGTTTGAGGTGTGGCCACGCTACCTGTTTATTTTTGCGCCATTGTATGTGCTTTTGGCCGCCATGGCGCTGGACCGCCCGCTTTTTGTGCGCAGTGGCGAAAAACGCCAAAAGGCCTGATGATTCGCCTTGCACGCTTGTTTTCGGATATGCTACAATAGCGGCGTTCGCGGCTGGAACCATGGGTGCCGCCGTGTGCTTGATTCAAAAGGAGAAAATGCTATGTATCTGATCGTCGGTTTGGGAAACCCCGGCGCCAAATATGCCCACACTCGCCATAATGTGGGCTTTGATGTGGTGGAAACGCTGGCTCGGAAGCTGGGCGTGACCATCGGGCGGGAACGTGACAACGCCCTGGTGGGGGAATGCTTCATCGCCGGTCAAAAGACCATCCTTGCTTTGCCGCAAACCTATATGAATCTGAGCGGCGAGGCTGTGTCCCGCCTTGTCAGCTGGTATCGCCTGCCCCCAGAAAATCTGATGGTGGTCTACGATGACGTGGATTTGCCACAGGGGTCTATCCGTATTCGCAAAAACGGAAGTGCTGGCACGCATAATGGCATGCGCAGCATTGTGGGGTTGCTGGGATACGAAAATTTCCCCCGCCTGCGGGTAGGAGTGGGGCAGCGCAGGCCGGGCTATGAGTTGGCCGATTGGGTGCTGGGTCATTATCTGCCAGGCGAGGAACAACAAACTGCTGATGCAGCTTATGCTTTGGCAGCCGATGCCATTATAGAGTACATCGAAAATGGTGTGGAAAGCGCCATGTGCAAGTATAACACCAAAAAGACCAAAAAACCGCCCGAACCCGCCGAAGGAGCCGACGCATGAACGAAGGCCTTTTTACCGCCTACCAAAGCCTGCCCGCCTGGAAGCGACTGCTGGAACGCGTAGGAGAGACTGGCTGTACGGCTTTGTATGAAATTGCCGAGGGGGAGCGACCGTTTGCAGCCGCCGCGCTGGCACATGCAACGGGGCGGCCTGTGCTGCTGATTTCAGCCACGGAACTTGCCGCCCAGAGACAGGCTCAGGATGTAGAGCGCCTGACCGGCGAGGGATGTGCTGTGTTACCTGCGCGCGATGTACAGTTCAGCCGTGCAGCCATGAGCCGCGAAAGCGCCTGGCAGCGTCTGAGCGTGCTGGAGGGCCTGGCAGCGGGGCGCGTGCGGGTGCTATGCGCCAGCGTGGACGCGATGCTGGACCGCTGTGTGCCTCGCGCACGCTTTCAAAGCGCCATGATTGAACTTTCAGAGGGCAGGCGCTATCCCCCTGAACGCCTGATGGACGCGCTCATCCGCAGCGGATATGAGCGCGTACCCATGGTAGAAGGACGAGGACAGTGCGCTATGCGCGGCGCGATTGTGGACGTATTTCCCGCCAATGCCGCCGAAGCGCTTCGCATTGAGTTTTTTGACGATGAGATCGACAGCCTGCGTCGCTTTGACTGCATCAGCCAGCGCAGCATCGCTAGGGTAAAGGGGGCGCGTATCGCGCCTGCCACTGAATGCCTGGTTGCCGATGTGCAAACCGCTGCAGCCCGTCTGAAGGAGGCACTGGAAAAGGGCGTGGGCCGTGCCATGGAGGCATCTGCCTTCGCACATGCAGCGCCAAGAGCGGATGGGCTGGATTCTCTGGATGACTTTTTAAGCGGCCTGGATGCGCTGGAAGCCACTGAGGATCTGCTTGCGCGGCCGCAGGGTGATGCAAAGGCCAGCGACCGTTCCGGAGACCCTGGGGCAGAGGCGCGTGCTGCCTGGAAACGCCATCTGGACGACGTGGATCGTGTGCGTGCGGGACAGGTGATCCGCACTGCGCCCATGTGGATGAACGTGCTTCTGGACGACACGGTGCTGGTGACCGACTATCTGGACAATCCCATTGTGCTGCTGGACCGCCCGGACCAGTATCAGGTCCGCCTGCGCGCTGCCGCCGATGCTTTTTCGGAAGCATATGAGGATGCCCGCCTCCGCGGCGATGCGTTTGATGCGCAAAAGGACCTTCGCTTCACCTATGACGACCTGCTTGCAGACCTCGAAGGCCGTCCCAGCGTGTGCCTGAGCGACTCGGTGGGCACCTTTGGCCGCTTTGTGCCGGGCGAGGCCATCGCTTTTGGTTCCAAGCCTTCCATGCCATATCAGAGCCGCTTGGAGCCGCTGTGCCAGGATATTGCTAAATGGAAGCAGGAAGGTGCGTGCGTGGTGCTGCTCACCGGTGGCGAGGCGCGCGGCCGCAGGCTGCAATCTGCATTGGCAGCGCAGAACATGCCTGCCTCCTACTGCCCAACGCTGGACGGCAACATTATTGCGCGAGAGGTACTGTTGCTGCCGGTCTCCTACGCCAAGGGCTTTGTGCACCTGTCAGCCGGACTATGTGTGCTCAGCGATTCCGATATTTATGGCACTGCCTATCAGCGCGCCCGTAAAAAGCAGACCGCAGGCGAGCGCATAGCTTCCTTTACAGACCTGAAAACCGGTGACTATGTGGTGCATGACCTGCACGGCGTGGGCCTGTTTAAAGGTGTGGTGCAGCTGGAAAACGACGGGGCCAAACGCGATTACCTGCTCATCCAATACGCGGGCAACGATAAGCTCTATGTGCCTGCAGATCAGTTTGACCGGGTGACCAAGTTCATCGGCTCTGAAAACGCTGCTCCCAAGCTCAACCGTCTGGGTGGGCAGGAATGGGAGCGCCAAAAGAGCAAGGTAAAGTCGGGACTTAAAAAGCTAGCCTTCGACCTGGCTGAGCTATATGCCAGGCGCTCGCGTGAAACCGGTTATGCTTTCAGCCACGACAACCCCTGGCAGCAGGAATTTGAGGATATGTTTCCTTACGAGCTGACCGAGGACCAGCAAAAGAGCGTGGCTCAGATTGAAGCTGACATGGAAAGCCCCCGCAACATGGATCGCCTGCTATGCGGCGACGTGGGCTATGGCAAAACCGAAGTGGCTCTGCGTGCAGCCTTTAAGGCCGTTGTGGAGGGCAAGCAGGTGGCGATTTTGGCCCCCACCACCATTTTGGTGCAGCAGCATTACAACACCATCAAAAAACGCTTTGCGGGCTTCCCTGTGAAGTTTGATATGCTCAGCCGCTTCCGCACGCCCAAGGAACAGCGTGAAATTGCCCGCAAACTTCGAGAGGGTGAACTGGATCTGGTGGTGGGCACACACCGTCTGCTCAACAAAGACGTGCAGTTTAAGGATCTGGGGCTGCTCATCGTGGATGAGGAACAACGCTTCGGCGTCAGCCATAAAGAAAGCATTCAACATATGAAAACCCGTGTCGATGTGCTCACCCTGTCAGCCACGCCGATCCCGCGCACACTGCACATGAGCATGGCTGGCATCCGCGACATGAGTATTCTGGAAACGCCGCCGGAGGAGCGTCTGCCCGTCAAAACTTATGTGATGGAATACGACGACAACGTAATCAGCGAGGCCATTCGGCGGGAACTTTCGCGCGGGGGGCAGGGGTATTTTCTTTACAACCGCGTACGCAGCATTGAAAAGATGTACGACCGTCTGCATCAACTGGTGCCCGAGGCACGTATTGGCATCGCTCACGGGCAAATGCGCGAAAACGCGCTGGAAGACATAATGCTGGACTTCTATGCCGGGGCCTATGACGTGCTTTTGTGCACCACCATTGTGGAAAGTGGGCTGGATGTACCTGAGGCCAATACGCTGATCGTCTTTGATGCAGACCGCTTCGGTCTGTCTCAGCTATACCAGATACGTGGGCGCGTGGGCCGCAGCAACCGGCAGGCTTATGCTTACTTGACTGTGCGGGCCAACAAACTGCTGTCTGAAACGGCAGACCAGCGCCTTTCGGCTATCCGGGAATTTACGGAGTTTGGCGCAGGTTACCGCATCGCTATGCGCGATCTGGAAATCCGTGGCGCAGGCGATGTGCTGGGGCCCCAACAAAGCGGACACATGAGTACCGTGGGTTACGACATGTATTTAAAGCTCATCGAGCAGGCTGTAAACGAAGCACAGGGCGTGGAGGTCACCCCGGAGCTGGATACCCGCGTGGAACTGGCTGTGGATGCCTACCTGCCCGAAAGCTATGTGCCGGAGGAAAAGCTGCGCGTAGAGATCTACAAGCGCATTGCCATGATTCAGGACGAAAATGGACGGCTGGACATCGAGGAGGAACTGATCGACCGCTTTGGCGACGTGCCGGAGCCGGTGGAGAACCTGATGCGCATTGCCCAGCTGCGCGGTGTGACGAGAAAGCTGGGTGTGAGCCATCTGTTTTTGCGGCCTGATGGCGTGCATATGCGGATTGACAGCCGCTTTTTGCCCGATCCGGGCCGTCTGTTTGACGCCGTGAGCCGCGCGGACAGCCGCTTGCGCTTTTCCGCTGGACGCACGGCCGAACTTGTGCTGGCGCAGCGCGGTCTGGATGCACCTGCTGCACTGGAACTGGCAATTCTCGTGATAACACGGGTACATGACCTGATGCGGGAGCAGGAGAGCAGTGCGACTCATGAAATAACGAAGTAAGTAAACGTTTTCCTTTTGGGGAAAGCTGCTCGGAACGTTGGAAAGGCCGCCATTCGGCGGCCTTTCAGCTCTTTTGCGGCGCAGGCGGGGAAACATACCCGCGGGGTTTCGTTTCTCACTCTGCTGTATTGGCTTTCCCTGCCTTGAGTCTGGCTAGCCGCTCACGCCAGATCAAACGCCAGTCACGGGGAAATACCCAGCAGACGGCCAATCCAAGCACAACGCCCACGGCAGTATCAAAGATACGATTGAGCGCGTAGGATACATAGCTGTCCACCGGCGTGTTGAACAGAAGTATGCACAGTACCACGCCGCCGGGCTGCACACCTCCCACCCAGAAAGCCTGGCACAGACCGATCAGCAGAATTGTTCCCAGAAAGGTAAACAAGGCCAGCAGAGGGGTGTGGTGTCCATCCGGCACAAAGATCTGATAGATACGGAAAAGCACAATGCCCAGTAGGCCGCCAATCAGCGTACCATACAGGCGGTTTCCACCGTTGCGGTAGGCCTCACCCATATCGGAACCCAAGGCAAACACTACGCCGATGCAGGCAAAAGCGGGACTGCGGCCAAGAAAAGAATAGACCATCGCACAAAATGCGGCGGTCAATGCGGTTTTGATATTGCGCATGCCAAAGGTGGGTTTCTGGATAAATTGCCCAAGATGCATGGGATACCGAGCCTCCTGTTGAAGCGGCTTTTTGGCCGCAAAATGCCCTGCTATCTTACCTCTTTTCTGATTTTTCGGCAAGGGGAAAATATGAGGGAATGCATGCCTCAGCGTTGGGTTTTGTAAAACGATAGGCCCCAAAAAACGTGGGAATTCTGTCGGCACCTAATGATGTTGCTTAAAGCTTCTGATGCTGATAAGGAAAAAGGGGTGGAGGATATGCCTTCTCACCCCCCTTTTTCCTTGCATTTTTTCGCCTATATGATCCGCCGCATTTGCATTGATGCGGATTCTTTCCGTCAGGCTGGTTTTTGCGCTTCCCTAGTTGGTTCTACACCCAATCTGCCGGACGGATAGCCAACGTGGAAGGATCGTCGCCTTCCAGTTCCATTATCATGAGCGCGCGCTCGCCCTGAATGAGTTTGCTGGCGGGATGAGCCTTGGACATGACAAATGCCGTGCCCACCACTTCCACATTGAATTCGCCCATGAGGTCGATCATGCCACGGGCGGTGCCGCCAGCTTTGAGAAAATCGTCCACAATAAGGGCGCGCTGCCCCTCCCGCACAGCGCGGCGGCTCAGGCTCATGGTCTCTATATGGGCTGAGGAGCCGCTCACGTAGTTGATGTTTACGGCCGAGCCTTCATAGACCTTACTGGACCGCCGGGCAATTACCAGCGGTACTCCCAGAGCCTGCGCAGCCATGAGCGCGGCGGGAATGCCCTTGGTTTCCATAGTAAGCACAAAGTCGGGCGCGGCGTCATAAAATTCGCCTGCAATGATGACGCCCATCTTGCGTACAATTTCCGGCATGCTCAAAATGTCGCCCAGGTAGAGAAAACCGCCGGGCAACAGACGCGAAGGCGTGCACAGCTCGCCGCACAATTCGCCCAGGAATTCTCGTGCATCCTGGCTTTTCATCACAGGGCGGTAACGCACGCCGCCGGCTGCGCCCGTCACTGTGTCCAGTCGGCCCAGACCAAAGGTATCAAACACGCTGCGCAGCAGGTCGATATCCTCGCTCAGGGTAGACTTTGCAGCTCCGAACATTTCGCAGAAATACGATAGAGTGAAAATGCGGTTGGGCGATGCGGTGAGCAGTTTGGTCAGCGCCGCCATTCTTTCATTGCGCTTGATGCGTTCCACGGGCTTCCTCCTTGCATCCAGGGTGAAATATCCAGCACAGTATAGCACACAATACTGAATATTTCCAGCACTTTTTGCTACGAACGTTCGGAAATTTTTCACGATGTTTGCGAAAGAGGGCGGTTGGTGGTATAATTGTTTTGGATATCCTATTTTTGCAGACGTAGGAGGGCACCCCATGTCCGATCATTCCCGGTATATCAGCCCCTTTTCCACCCGGTATGCAAGCCCGGAGATGCAGTTTGTCTTTTCCGAGGACAACAAGTTCCGTACCTGGCGCCGGCTGTGGATTGCCCTGGCGCGTGCTGAGCAGAAGCAGGGCCTGCCCATCACCGATGAGCAGATCGCTGAGCTGGAAGCCCATAAGGACGATATCAATTATGACGACGCTCAGCGCCGCGAACGTGAATGCCGCCATGATGTAATGAGTCATGTCTATGCCTATGGCCTGCAGTGCCCCAAGGCGAGGGGCATCATCCACTTGGGCGCCACCAGCTGCTACGTGGGTGACAATACCGACGTGATTATCATGAAGCAGGGCCTGGAAATTGTGCGCCGCAAGGTACTCAACGTGATGGATCTGCTTTCGCATTTTGCAGAAAAGTACAAGGCACTGCCCGCCTTGGCCTATACGCATTTACAGCCCGCGCAGCTGACCACCGTGGGCAAGCGCGCCACCCTATGGCTGAACGAACTGTATATGGATTTTGAGGAGATAGAGCACCGCATCGCCACTTTGGCCCTGCTGGGCAGCAAGGGTACCACGGGTACGCAGGCCAGTTTTGTGGAACTTTTGGGCGGCGACAGCCAAAAGATCCGCCAGATCGAACAAGACATCGCCACTGAAATGGGCTTCTCACGCGTGGTCCCCGTCAGCGGGCAGACCTATAGCCGCAAGATGGACTATATGGTGGTAAGTACGCTTTCCGGCATTGCGCAGTCTGCCAGCAAGTTCAGCTATGACATGCGCCTTCTGCAAAACTTCAAGGAGATGGAGGAGCCCTTCGAGGCCAGCCAGATTGGTTCCTCCGCCATGCCTTATAAGCGGAACCCCATGCGCTGCGAGCGCATTACGTCGCTAAGCCGTTATGTGATGGTGGATACGCTTAACGCCGCTGTCACTGCTGCTACCCAGTGGTTTGAGCGCACGCTGGATGACAGTGCCAATCGCCGCATCGCTGTAAGTGAAGCATTCTTGGGCGTGGACGCTATCCTCAATATTATGATGAACGTGTGCGATGGGCTGGTGGTATACGAAAAGGTTGTGCGTGCGCGCGTGATGAACGAGCTGCCCTTCATGGCGACCGAAAACATCATGATGGACGCTGTCAAGCGCGGTGGCGACCGCCAGCAGCTGCATGAGAAGCTGCGCGTACACAGCCAGGCCGCGGCCCGCGTGGTCAAGGAAGAGGGCGGCAAAAACGATTTGATTGACCGAATCGCCGCCGACCCGGCCTTTATGGTTACCCGGGAGGAGATTGAGTCCATTTTGGAACCCGCCAATTTCACGGGCCGCAGTGCGGAGCAGGTGGAGGAATTTTTGCGGGATGTCATCCGGCCTGTGCTGGAGGAAAACCGCTCGTTACTTGGCGAGAAGCAGGAGTTGAGTGTGTAACCAGCGATTTTCTGAAAAACGGGTTGACAGTTCCCGCAACCATCTGCTATGATGACCGCAGGGAATGAAGTTCTCCCAGGGGTGACCCAAACCGCTTTTTCAAGCTGATGACTTCTGACGATGAACGGATCGCAGAAGCCATCAGCTTTTTTGCGTCCGCAGGGGAGGAAACCATGCTTACATCACTTGCACTTATCTTTTTGATCGGACTGACTGCGGCAGCCGTTTGTCAATGGCTGCATTGCCCGCGAATCATCGGCATGCTGGCCACTGGCATCTTGCTGGGACCGTATGCGCTCAATGCACTGGACCCATTGATCCTGGCTGCTTCTGCGGATCTGCGCCAGATGGCGCTGGTGATTATTTTGCTCAAAGCGGGCCTGTCACTGAACCTGGAAGATCTCAAACGGGTGGGGCGCCCCGCAGCAATGATGGCCTGTATTCCCGCCACATTTGAGATTCTGGCCTTTGTGTTCATTGCGCCGGTGCTTCTGGATGTCACATGGCTGGAAGCAGCCGTCATGGGTGCGGTAATGGGCGCAGTGTCGCCCGCTGTAGTGGTGCCGCGCATGGTGCGCTTGATAGACGAACGCCGGGGAACCGCCAAGAGTATCCCGCAGATGATTATGGCGGGTGCCTCGTGTGACGATATCTATGTGATTGTGCTCTTTACTACGTTTACAGGCATGGCGCAGGGTGGACAGGCGCATCTGGCTGATCTTGCCAGCGTACCAGTATCCATCGTAATGGGCGTAGCGCTGGGTGCTGCAACGGGCTGGATGCTCAGTTTGTTTTTTGAAACGGCCTATGCGCACCGCCGCTGCGTGCGCAACAGCATGAAAGTGCTGATTGTGTTGGGATTCGCCTTTCTGATGATGGCAATAGAAACATGGGTTGAGGATACGGTCCCTTTGTCCGGACTGCTGGCAGTGGTGACAATGGCCTGCATGCTTAGGCGGAAGAGCACCGCCTTTGTGTCCAGACGGCTGTCCGAAAAGTTCGGAAAGCTATGGCTGGCGGCGGAGGTGCTTTTGTTTGTGCTGGTGGGGGCAGCCGTGGATATCCGTTATACACTGGAGGCGGGTCTGGCTGCCGTGGGTATGATTTTTGCGGCGTTGGCTTTTCGGTCGCTGGGCGTGTGGATCTGCCTGCTGGGCACGGCTCTTTCCCGGCGGGAGCGGCTCTTTTGCGTAATTGCCTACCTGCCCAAGGCCACAGTACAGGCGGCCATCGGGTCGGTACCGCTGGCCATGGGGCTGGCATGTGGCCCTATGGTGCTGTCGGTGGCCGTGCTGGGCATTCTCATTACTGCGCCACTGGGGGCTTTGGGCATGGATGCGACCTGCCACAGACTGCTTCAAAAAGAGGATGAAAAGGAAGGCGCGGGAACGGCAGACGAGAGATAAAGTTTTTGGCCGGCCCGTTTGACGGAAGGTCCAAGCCGCGCTACAATAGGAGCTAAAGAAAGCAGTGAAACAACCGGCTTCATTCCGAAAGCGAGGCGATGCATCATGCCCCAGACTCCCGCCCAGAAACAGGCAGCCAGCCGATATCGAGCCAAAAATGGCCGCGCACAGGTCAATATTGAGTTAACTTCTGAGGATCGCCTGCACTGGCAGGCCTATGCTCAGGCCCGCGGCTTGAGCCTGACGGCCATGGCGCGGCAGTGCGTTGCGCGCTGCATGGCGCAGGATGCCTTTTTACATGAGGCAGACAAAAAGGCAGCGCCCACTATGGCCTCGCCTGCGGCTGAAGCATCGCGCTCTGACATGCGTCAGCTGCGTTCAGACCGGGGCATCGAGGGCATGGAGGGGATGGACTAAGCCCGCTTGCCAAACGACAAAACCCGTGCTATAATGCCCTTGCGATGACGAAGAACAACGCCCGCCTCATCGCCCTGACCCAGAGAGGGCGGCACGCGCCAAGGCGCGGGCTGCAAGCCGCCTGCCGGGGCTGCGGGACATTCGCTTCTGAGCTTTTCCTTTGAACGCTGCATCAAGTAGAGGGAAACGTTTAGGCCGCGTTACTGGTCAAGAGCGCATCGGTGTGCCCTTATGGGGTTGCCTGTGCGAAAGTTGGGTGGTACAACGCGGCAGTAGCCTTCGTCCCATGTACGCATGGGGCGGAGGCTTTTCTGTTGTAAACGAAGTTTTGATAAGGAGGAACCTGTCATGTCTGTTGTGGATACGCTGAGCGACATCAAAAGGCGGGTTGAGGAGGAGCTTCAGGCCCTTGACGGCTCCGCCGCGCTGGAAAACCTGCGCGTAAGGGTGCTTGGCAAAAAGGGCGAGCTGACCGCACTGCTCAAGGGCATGGGACAACTGGCGCCTGAAGATCGGCCCAAGGTGGGCGCTCAGATCAATGAGGTGCGCCAGTGGCTCACCGAGCGCATGGATCAGGCCCAGGCACGCATCCGCACTGCTGAGCGCGCCGCGGCCCTTAAGGCTGAAACCATCGATGTAACCGAGCCGCGACCCCTGCCTCAGGTGGGTAGCGAGCACCCCATCACCCTTGTGATGAACGAGTTGATCGAATGCTTCACTGGCATGGGGTTTGATGTGATGGAAGGCCCGGAGGTGGAGCTGGACCATTACAACTTTGAACTGATGAATTTGCCCAAGAACCACCCCGCCCGCGATGCGCAGGATACCTTTTACATGGACGAAAACATCGTGCTGCGCACGCATACCAGCCCCATGCAGGCGCGTGCCATGCTCACCCGTAAGCCGCCTATCCGTATCATCTGCCCCGGCCGCGTGTACCGCTCCGACGAGGTGGACGCCACTCACAGCCCGGTGTTCCACCAGATGGAGGGCCTGGTGGTGGATGAGCACGTGCGCATGAGTGACCTGCGCGGCACGCTGGAGGCGTTTGCAAAAAAACTCTACGGACCGGATATTACCACCCGGTTCCGCCCCAGCTTCTTCCCCTTCACCGAGCCCAGCGCCGAGGTGGATCTCACCTGTGTGAACTGTCATGGCAAGGGCTGCCGCATCTGCAAGGGCACCGGCTGGATCGAGGTGCTGGGCTCCGGCATGGTCAATCCCAAGGTGCTGGAGATGTGCGGCATTGATCCGTCCAGATATAGCGGCTTTGCGTTTGGCATCGGACTGGAACGCATCGCTATGCAGCGTTACGGCATCCGTGATATGCGCCTGCTCTATGAGGGCGACGCACGGCTTTTGAGCCAGCTCAGGTAAGATGGGCGGGCGGCAGGTTCCGCCCCAAGTGTGAAGGAGGCGTTTTTCGTTGAAACTGGCGATGAACATGCTCCGGCAGTATGTGGACATTCCCGTCACTCCGGAGGAATATACACAGCGCATGATTATGACCGGTACTGCCGTGGAGGGCACTGAGGACATCAGCGGCGGCATAGACAAAGTGGTGGTGGGACGTGTGCTCACCTGCAAGGATGTAGAGGGCACGCATCTGCATGAATGCACAGTGGATGTGGGCGGCCCGGAAATTCTGCACATTGTGTGCGGCGCGCCCAACGTGGCGGCAGGCCAGCTGGTGCCCGTGGCGCTGGATGGCGCGCACCTGCCCGGCGGCGTGAAGATTAAAAAGGGCAAGCTGCGCGGCATGGTTTCCGAAGGCATGATCTGCTCAGGCGAGGAGCTTCATGTGCCCACCGAGCTCTATCCCAATATCGAGGAGAAAGGCATTCTGGTATTCCAGGAGGATTATCCCCTGGGCGCAGATGTGAAGCCCATTTTGGGCATCGACGACACGGCGGTGGACTTTGAAATCCTGGCCAACCGTCCGGACTGCCTGTGCGCCATCGGCATCGCGCGCGAGACGGCGGCGTCGCTGGATACCGAGTTCCATGCCCCCGAAATCACCGTGACCGAAGCGGGCGGGGATATCCATGACGAGGTGAAGGTGCGCGTGGAGGCCCCGGACCTGTGCCCGCGCTACGCCGCGCGCGTGATCAAAAACGTGCGCATTGCGCCTTCGCCGCTGTGGCTGCGCAAATATTTGCATGGTGCGGGCCTTCGTGCCATCAACAACATTGTGGATATTACTAACTACATCATGCTGGAATATGGCCACCCCATGCATGCCTTTGACCTGAGCAAGGTGCGTGGGCGGCAGATCGTGGTGCGCCGTGCCCATCCGGGCGAGATGTTGACCACGCTGGATGGCAACGAGCGTGCTCTGCGCACCGACGACCTGGTAATTTGCGACGAGGAGCGTGCCACGGGCCTGGCTGGCATCATGGGCGGTGAAGAAAGCGAAATCACCGAGGGCACCACGGACGTAATGTTCGAGTGCGCGGCGTTTGACCGCACTGCCATTCGTCTGACCAGCCGTGCCCTGGGCATGCGCACGGAGAGCAGTGGCCGTTTTGAGCGTGGCGTGGCCCCTGGCACCGTGATGGAGGCGCTGGACCGTGCCTGCATGCTGGTAAATCTTCTGGACGCAGGCGATGTGGTTTCGGGCGTGATCGACCTCTATCCCAACCCGCGGCCCGCGCAGGTGATTACCGCCAGCGTGAAAAACATTCAGGAACGCGCCGGTGTTGACATTCCTGCCGATGACATGGTGCGCATTCTGCGCAAACTGCACTTTGGGTGCGACCTTGATGACGATACCCTCACTGTAACCGTGCCGACATTCCGCGAAGATCTGGATGGTGAAGCCGATGTGTGCGAGGAATGCCTGCGTATCTATGGCTACCATCACATTCCTGCCACGCCGCTCAGCGGCCAGACCACCCAGGGTGGCGTCAGCCCCATGAAGGCTCTCAAGGACCGTGCGGCGCGCCTGCTTACCGGTATGGGTTATCTGGAAATCATGAATTTCAGCTTTACCGGCATCAAGGAGATTCAGAAGCTGGGCCTGCCGGAGGACGATCTTCGCAATGAACCCATGCCTATTCTCAATCCTCTGGGCGAAGATGCGGCTGTGATGCGGCCTACACTGGCCTGTGGCATGCTGCGCACGCTGGCTTTCAACATGAACCACTCCACGCAGGCTGCCCGCCTGTATGAAATGGCGGCAGTGTTCGATCACCATACCCGTATGGGTGAGGGGCTGCCCACCGAAACGCAGACCCTGTGCTTGGGTGCCTATGGTCCCGACGAGGACTTCTTTACTGTGCGTGGCGCGGTGGAGGCCATTTTGCGCGCGTGCGGCATCGCCTGCGAAGTGGAAGCCGGCGGCGATGCGTACTACCATCCAGGCCGCTGTGCGCGTCTGGTACGAGGCGGTGTGATTTTTGCCACTGTGGGTGAAGTTCACCCCGATGTGCGCGAACGCTTCGATATGCCCAAGCGTGCTGTGATGGCAGAAATCAATCTGCAAACTTTGTTAACCTACGCTAAGCCCATGGGTGAAATGAAGCCGTTGCCGCGTTTCCCCGCTGTGCAGCGCGACCTGGCGCTGGTTATGGACGAGAGCATAGCGGTGGGACCGCTGATGAACGATATGCGAAAGGCTGCTGGAAAGCTGCTGGAAAGCATGGAAATGTTCGATGTATACCGTGGCGCACAGGTGGGCGTGGGCAAAAAGAGTGTGGCTTTCTCGCTAACCTTCCGCGCGCCTGACCATACCCTTACCGACGAAGAAGTACAGACCGCTATGGACAAGGTGGCGAGCGTCTGCGCTGAGAAGCACGGTGCTGCGGTAAGAGCCTAAACAGCAAAAGCGACAATATTTTATAGAAAAACTGAGAAAGAAGCATCCGGCATTACGGCTGGGTGCTTCTTTCTTTTTCATCCATTTGAGAAAGAAGATAAAATTTACAAATTTATAAATAATGTTGAATTTACAGTATTTGGATGTTATTCTTTGACGGTATTAGGAAATAATTGGAATTTATTCCAACGCGAAGGAACAATCAAAAATATCCAGGGAATAATAAATCAGGGGGTAATCTTTTATGTTGCGTCGCGGGTGGATTGTGATTCTCGTGGCAGCGCTGCTGTGCGTTGGCCTGTTGCCGGCAGGGGCTTTGGCAGACGGAGAGGTCCTCATTGCTAACAGTGCCGACCTGGTCAAAGCCATCGCTGAGCAGGCGAATGGTCAGACATGGGTGTTTACGAATGCTGGTACCTATGATGCATTGAACACTGGAAACGGGTATTATCCATATGGCGCAAACCGCGAATTTGTATTCCCGATTTATGCTGACAACCTGACCATCAAAAAAGCGGATGGTGTAGGCGAGGTCGTTGTTACGTCCAGTGCACGGCCCAGTGAAACCGCCGGGGGGAATTGGCATTATCAGAATTTCATTACGATCTTTGGAAGGAACGTTTCCATTGATGGCGTGACCCTGCAGCCCAACAGAAATGACTATTATGGTACTTGCAACAAGGCAATTGAACTTTGCGCACCAGGGACTGATCTGCACCTGAGCAATATCAAGATTTTGCCGCTAAAAAATCAGGAGGGAACATCTTTTGGCGGCAGTATCTATATCAATGGGAATAATGAGGACGGAACCGCCAGGAATATCGGAACGGTTACAATCAGCAATGTTACCATGGATGCATGGCTCAGTGCCAGTACGGTAAGTCAGGGCAATGTGGTGGTTACCAACCTTACGCAGGATTTTTCCAATAGTGAATATGCTGGATATACATATCAGGGGAGCTATGGTTGGAATCCCAACATTACGGGCACCAATGTTTCCGTATCGGGACACACGATCATTGTAGATGGCAAAACCAATCTCAACGAACAGGTGTTTAATGCTAACCTGCGCGATGGTGCCACCATCAAACTGAGTGGTGATGTACAGATTGACAAGATGCTGGATATCACCAAGAACAATATAACCCTGGACCTTAATGGCCATACCATTACCGCTTCCGCTGACTTTAAGAGCTCCTATGCCAATGACAGCCATCTGCTCAATGTCACGGGAGATGGCGTAACCATCAAAAACGGTACGCTCAAGACCACGGGCAAAAACAAGCATACCCTCAACCTGTATGAGGCGAAAAATGTGACTCTGGAAAACATGACGCTGGACCATACCAATGCCTCCGCGGGGGCACCGCTGGTGATCAATGGCTCCGATGCTTTTGTGAAGGGCAAGCTCACCATGAATACGGGCGCAAAATCCTGGTATGCTGTAAATGTAGACTCTAAGGCTACTGGCGGTGCCACGCTGGAATTTGGTCCAGGAAGCTCCATTGCCTTCCAGGGCCAGAGCAAATTGGGCATTATGGTGGAGAACAACGCACCAAACGGCCATGTAAGTGTAGTATTTGATCCAAATGTAGAAATTGAATGCCCGGATGAGTTTATTCCTCTGCATAACGAAGCAGATAGTGGAGTGGAGGTTGAGGACCCCGAGAATGCCGGTCTGGTTCAGCATGGCGATGAATGGGTATTGGAAGAAACAGAGCCCACGCCAACTCCTACAACGCAACCCACGCCTGCGCCGGCTCCCCAGCAACCGCCTAAGACTGGCGACGGCTCCCATCTGGCACTGTGGATGGTGCTGCTGGTGCTGTCTCTGGGATGCGGATGCTGCCTGCTGATAAAGAAACATAATAGGGCTGACAATCGCTGATAAAGACGAACGGATAAAATAACAGCGGAGGAACATTCCCTCCGTTGTTTTAATATGTAAAATCATTATGGAGCTTGCCGCAATGTGTTTCTTGATTGATCGTGGCTGTTGTATAAAGCACGAAACACAAAGATTCTGCTCACTGATAACAATGCAAAGATGGAAAACTCGTCACCTTGTTTAAGCGTAGAGCAAGAGCGATTGACATTTCTTACTCGTTTAAAGAGCATATATGAAAACGCAAAGGGCGGGATATGCTTTGCATATCCCGCCCCCGAAATTCCAATTGTGTTTCGATTACAGGCCATTAGCCGCAGTTTCAGCAGCAAAGCGGCCGCTGTTGGCGGCAAAGGACACGCCAATGCCCACACCAGGGTACTGGCGGGTAAAGGCATTGCCTGCGATCAGTTCGCCGGAAGCATACAGGCCTTCAACCACCTGGCCCTCACCATCGAGCACCTGGCAGTTGTCGTTGACCTCAATACCGGGAATGGTGCCGAAGGTACGCAGGGTGACCTTTTCAATGTAGAAAGGTGCGGTTTCCACCTTGGTGGCCTTATCGGCAGCCAGCTCGTACTCAAGGGCAGGAATTGCCTCGCCCGCGTCGGCAGCCTGATTATACGCATCAATGGTCTTCTGAAGCTGCTCGGCGTCAATGCCGTTGTCCTCAGCAAGCGCTTCGATGGTATCGTATTGCTTCACATAGCCCTTTTCGATCTTCTGGGCAATGGTGTCCATGTCGGCGTAGTTGGCGTCTGCAATCAGGAAAGCGGCTTTCTCGGGCTGCTGAGACACAGCGCGCTGCACCACATACTTGGGTTCGCCTTCGCCCACGAAGCGTTCGCCGTTGAGGTTGACCAGGAAGTTAGCGGTGATCAGGTTGGAGCCGTCCGGCGCGACGATGGAACCCATGCTGCCGTCGCCCACAATCTTGGTGCCGAACTGACGGGTCATCAGGATACCATCGCCCGTGGCGCCCGCATTTGTGGAAAGCACGCCGTCAGCGAACAGGGGCAGATATTCTTCCATCAGTTCAGGGTTGCTGCCAAAACCGCCGGTGGCCAGAATGACCGCTTTGGCATGGATGTCGTAGCGCTGCTCACGATCTTCAGCCACCACGCCCGTCACCTTGCCGTCTTCCACGATCAGCTCGGTGGCAGTGGTGCCCATACGCAGGTCAAAGGTATTTTCCTTTACGTAGCTGTTGAGGAAATCGCCGAAACTCTGGCCGCGATTTTCAGTACGAATGGCATATACCTTGTCCGAATAGGTGCTGGTGGCCTCGGTTTCTCCGGTAAAGGGAGTACCATAGGCAATCAGGCGGTTAAGGAGCACATCGCTCTTGGCATAGACATTTTCCACCAGCTCGGTGCGGACCTGGGTGCCGGAGGTGTAGGTGAACAACGTGTCAAAGTCTTCCGTGGTGCACTCCACACCGTCGCGCACATGGTATTCCGAGCTGATGCCGGCAATGGCACCACCGGAAGCCGGCAGAGAACCGCTGACCATATCCAGCTTTTCCAGCACAATGAAGTTGACGTCCGGATAGTCCTCCTTGAGCTCATAGGCCGCCATAAGGCCAGAAATGCCTGCGCCAACGATGACGATATCGGTTTCTACGGCCTCGCCCTCCGCAAGCTCAGTGGTTTCCTTTTCCTGCTTGAAGGGGGTTACGTCCACGCCACCGTCGGTGAGAGCAGCTTCCACCGCCGCCAGGATGGCTTCGCTGGTGATGGTGGCGCCGGCCACGGTGTCCACCATCAGGCTTTGCTCCTCCACGATGCGGGCGGGAATGGTCTCCACCGCCTTGTCGCCGATGCCGGGGGTTTCCTTGTTTTCGCCCACAGTAACAGCTGTGATGCGGCCGTCCTCATAGCTGACGGTCACGGGAATGTCGCCGCCCATGCCGGGGGCAGAGGCAGTATAGTCGTCTGCAAACGCGCTAGCGCAGGACGTCATCAGGACGCATGCGCACAGGATACCAAAGGCTTTCTTCCACAGATGCATTTGTTGTCCCTCCCAATCTATTGAAAATACTGCTTGGAAAGCAGCCTATTATAACAATCCTTGGCCCGGGGTGTCAATGGATAGGGACGGAAATCAGGATATCGGTGGAGAGGCTTACAGAAATTCAGCAAAACGCATCAGCGCTGCTTTATCCCCATGCACCCGTACCTTACCGCACAACAGTGCGGTCAGAGGCGAGAGCTCGCGGCGAAAAACGGCAAGCAAATCCCGTTCCCGTCCGCTGACCGACACGTCTACAGGCTCCTTGGGTGCAAGGACACTGAAAACGCCGCCATTCAGCGCAAAGGCGCATGTAAATCCAGTGTCCGCAGCACAGATGGAATAGCGGCCGTTTATGCTTTTGAGCGCATCTGGATGGCGGGCCAGTGCGGCGCATACGCCGTCCATCAGGGCGGGCAGGCCAAGACCGGTGTCGGCGTCCTGGTACAGAGCGCGGATATCCCGCTGCAGATCCGTCTTGCTCACAAATGTAGCCTCCTGTCCGTTTTGGTGGTGAGGTGATCCATTAGGGCTTGACAGCCGCGCGAAATATCTTGCCAGGTTTGTTCGAAATCACCCGTATACCAAGGGTCGGCCACATCGCCGCCTTCTCCGCAGAAAGACAGCAGCTTGTGCAGTTTATGATCTGGATCGCCCCCGAAAAGGGTTTGCATGTTGCGAAGATTATATGCGTCCAT
Source organism: Bacillota bacterium (assembly GCA_023404345.1). Classification (GTDB taxonomy): domain Bacteria; phylum Bacillota; class Clostridia; order Christensenellales; family Aristaeellaceae; genus Limiplasma. The sequence goes on along the minus strand of JAEYCB010000025.1, from coordinate 21,585 downwards.
GCCTATGATTAGGTCATAATGGGCATAATCAGCACGGGTGAGGCGACGGGCGGTCTTTCCATCACAACGGATGCCGTGCTCGGCCAATTTACGGCGCGTGCCGGGATGGACTGGATTTCCGATTTCCTCGCTGCTGGTTGCGGCGGAGGCGGTTTCAATGTCATGGATACCCTGTTTCTCAAGCAGATCGCGCATAACAAATTCTGCCATGGGACTGCGGCAGATATTGCCGTGACAGATGAAAAGCACTTTGATCATGGTTTCCACAAGCCTCCAAAAGTCTCTGAAACCCTTGCAAATCAAGGGTTTGCAGGATTTGTGGATTTCTGGCATTTTGCCATAAATCTACATAAATCCACGCTGCTGCACCAGCAATTGGTGTAGTAATGGTGTAGTAAAATGCTTAAGATACGGCAGACATATCTGCTGCAATCCGGGCGGTTCTTGCCGCCTGAAAGTCTTTGATCTGTACCATCTGATCTGCGGCGTGCTGATAGCTGGCGTGGGTGTACACGTTCAGCGTAACACCGGCATCGGAGTGGCCCATCAGGTATTGCAGATTCTTGATATCCATGCCCGCGTTGGCGAAAGTGGTGCAGAAGGTGTGACGGAACACATGGGGCGTGATGTGAGGCAGGGGCTTGTCCGGGTGAAGCTTTTCATACTTCTTCATCGCCCAGCGCATCTCATTCTCAATGTGGAGCGCCACCTTGGGATTGCCGTTCTTGTCCAGCATGATGAACCCACTGAGGCCATCCACCACCGGCTCATTTTTCACTTTGGGGCGGCGTGCCAGCATGTTTTGCAGACTCGCGTACACAGCATCCGTCATCGGGATGTACCGGCGACCGCTGACAGTTTTGGTTTCCTACACATGGTATCTGCCGGAGCGTTCCCGCAGCAGCTGATGATCCACCCGAATCCGGCGATTCTTGAAGTCCAGATCCTTCTTCGTCAGGCCGCAGAACTCGCTGACGCGCATCCCCGTTTCCAACAGAACAACGAACTCGTCGTAATACTTGGAATAGGTGCTGTCCTCGCGGATGAAGGTCATCCATGTATTCAGCTGCTCTTCCGTCAGGGCGATCCGCTTCTCGGAATCGTTGGGCACCACGTCGGTCAGCTTGAAGATGAACGGATTCTTGCGAATGGCGTCCTCGTCGCAGGCCATCTGGAACGCGGGCTTCACCACACCCCGAACAGTGGTGATGGTGCTGTAGCCTCGACCATCCCTGTGCAGCTTCATGAACCAGAGCTTGGCATCGCTTACCTTGATGCTGCTGATTTTCCGATTGCCGAAGTCCTCCTTTGCCACCAGATTCAGCACGAAGCTATAGCCTACCTTGGTGTTGTGGCGCACGCCCTGCTTGAGAGCGACATACTTCCGCAGCAGCTCCATCACTGTGATCTGTCCGGCCTCGTAGTCGATGCCGTCATTCAGTTCTGCCTGAATCTGCCGGGCCTTTTGGCGAAGCTCCTGCAAATCGGCATCGTAGATGGTGCGGCGCACCCCTTTGCCATCAGTATAGCGGTACTGGTAGATCAAATCCTTTCGCTGGCTTTCTCCCTCCTTCAGGATACGGCCCTTGTGGTCTTTGCGTTTTTGACTCATATCCGAACTCCTCTCAAGACGAAAGGAACGTCGGTGTGACGCATTTATCATATCACACCGACGTCCTTTTTTCTATACAGATTGTTACTTTGTCAGATGGAATAGGTTTGAACACGACCTTCCATAGCGGCCACCGCCCGGAAGGTCGACACTGAAATCATGCTTTCAGCCTGTATACGCGATTTTTGTTGCCGCCCTCGGCGACTACGATTCCCTCAGCGATCAATTCATTCAGATAATCCCTTGTGCGGGAAGGCTTTAAGCCAATACACTCCGCAATAACAGATGCCTTTGCTTCGGCATAATCCGTCAGACAAGCAATGATGCTCTCTTTTGTTTTTGCGTTTATCGCCGATTTTTTATTACCGATTTTTGTCGCCGATTTTTTGTCGCCGATTTTCCCAAATACAAGCGATAACATAATCCGATCTGGATCGAAGCTTTCGGAGATCACCGGTGCACTCCATCCCTGTTCACGCCACACCCGGAAGATGTTGGGGATGCCGCTGCCCGCACGCTCGCCAATATCGATCAGGTTGAACATCTTCAGCATAGCGCCATTGCGGGGATCGGATACGCCGCCGCTTTTTGCTGCATCGATCTCGATGCGGAAGCTGCCGGGATTGGCCATCGTGATCGCATCACGCCTTTTGATAATGACCAGCCCCTGCCGCCCATAATAGTCAGCATTGACCAGACAGTTCGCCAGCGCCTCGCGCAGAGCCTGATGCACAGAGGTATCATCCATCCGCGTACCGCCCTCCATTTTGAAAGGCACCTTGATATCCTGTGTCAGTTTGTTATAAACGCGGAAATAGAAGTCATACACATTGCCGCTCCAATCTCCGGAAGAGGAAATGATCTGCCAAGCCTTTTGCCATATAGTTGATTTCAGTATAGCACCAATACAGCATTTTAACAACATCGGGCCTGGTGAATGCTGCTTGATCAAATCGAATACGTCTGCTCAATATACTGGTCGAAGAGCCGCTTCTTGATCAGCCGCTTGTTGCCGACCCACAGAACGAAATGGCAGTTCTTCTCGTTGGTCAGCTCCCGCAGCTTGCCCATGCCAATGCCGGAATAGGCGGCAGCCTCCTCTAATGTCAGATTGCTTTTCTGCCAAATGGGGACTTCTTTTGCCATAGCGTATCCTCCTGTTTTGATGTTTTTTTCTGCCATGAAGGCGCGGCAACGGAAACCGGCAACCGATGCCAACAAACCGCTGCGTCGTCCTTCGCGGTTGTGATTTGCTATTTGATACTTTTTCGTTTTTTCTGTTGCTTTGGTTTCCAGGGAGAAAATCGCCTTGTAAATCAAGGCTTTCCCGGGCAACCAAGACAGCAACAGGCCGGAATCCAACCGGGCAACGGATGCCCCAGCTCAGAACGGCATACCGATCTGTTGGTATTCTTCCGGCGTCAGCACATGGAATCCTTCCCGCGTATCAGGTTCTTTGTTGCCACGCATCCAACCCCGCTGCTTGCCATACTTGCGGTAGCTCCGAGGATGGGGATAGGCTATCCAGCCGGTGACGGACTGGTTCATAATCTCATTGATCTCGCGGATTTCCCATGCTTTTGGCTCCTCAAAACGCTCCAGCGCTTCATGGTGCAGCAGCTTGGAGCAGACCATATCGCCATCGTAGCTATCCAGGAACGCCTGGATCTGGCCCACCTTGGTATCCTCCGGCATGAACTCCTTTTGCTTCTGTACAAGCTGAGCGGTCATCTCCGCAGGCAGCCGCAGAGACACTTTGCCGCACCGGTAGAGGATCATGGCCTCGGCCCATAGTTGGTCGATGTACTGTCGGGAAGCGGATTCGTCCTCTAAAATATGTACCTCTGCCTGCTCCGGATGCACCATCACCGGCAGGAACCTTCGGTTGCCGCTGCGGTCAAGGGGCAAGAAATCCAGCGTGTTGGACGTGCCGCCGAACACGCATTGCCGCAGCCTGTCCTCTGGTTCTGTGGCGTAGGGCACCTTGTAGGTTTCCTTCTGGCGGCTGAGGAAGGACTTGATGTCCTCGATGCTCTTGGCGTTGGCCGTGGCGATCATCTCCGACATTTCGATGATCCAGTGCCCCTGCATCTTGCGGAATACGTTCTCATCATCGATGCGCTTCAGATCGTCGGAAAACCATTCATCCCTGCAGGCCAGAAAGCGGAAGAAGGTAGATTTTCCCGCACCCTGCCCACCTACCAGGCACAGCATGGTTTCATACTTGCAGCCCGGTTTGAACACGCGGCTGATGGCTCCCATGAGGAACAACTGCATCACCTCGCGGGTGTAGTCGCTGACCCCCGCGCCAAGAAAATGGTGCAGCACATAGGGGATGCGCTCGGTGCCATCCCATTGCTGGCTGTTCAGATAATCCCGGATGGGATGATACTGATTCTCATGCGCCGCCACCGTCAGTGCCTTGCGGATGCGGGTCTCGTTGTTCAGCCCGTAGTATTTTTCCAGATACAGCATGAGGTAGTTGAAATCCGTGTCGTTCATGGCTGGGACGGTGCGCGACCACCAGAGAGGCTTGCAGATGTCGATACGCCCGGTGAGGAGGTTGTGGGCGATGGCTCCCTGCAGCGCCGGGTCACACATCAAGACCAGATACACGTTCTGCATGGTGTTCTTCACCTGACCCTTGTCGTTGAGTTCGAGGAGCGCCCGCACCTCATCCATCGTCTGGCAGGGCTGCACCGCCGCCATCATCTGCAGGTTTTCCCGCAGCTCTGGCTGCAAGGTCTGATAGTCATGGCTCAAGTTTCATCACTTCCCTTCCGTATTCCCGGATCAGCACTGCCCGCTCAGCGATGGCCTCGCTCAGCAGCACGTCCAGCAAATATTCAATATAGTCTTTCTTCTGCAAGGCCTCCACGAACAGCGGATGCCAGGTTTCGTCTTCCGGCTTAGGCGCATACTTTTCTTCCCATTGGCGGAGCAAATGTAAGTAATTCGATAGCACGCTGAAGCATCGTCCTTCCAGCTTGTGATAGCGCTGTTCCTCGTTTTGTTCCGGTGAGGCTTTTACCGTGTGTTTTGCTTTTTGGTGGGGAATATGAAAATCCGCAGCCAGCTTTTCAGCTGCGGACTTTGCATCCAACTGATAGAGTCGGGCGACGAAATCGATCACATCCCCGTCGGCTCTGCATCTGAAGCAATGGAAGCGTGTGTCTACCTTCATGCTGGGCGTGCGGTCGTTGTGAAAGGGGCAGGCGATCAGCCCTGATCGGTTGACTGGCAATTGGTAATACTCTACAGCCTGTCGCGTGGTGACGGATTGCTTTACGGCTTGAAACAGCGTCATGCTCTGACACCCCCTCAGCGCTCCGGCTGCTGGCTGCGCTTACTATTCAGCGTCTGCTCCAGATTGTAGCGGATGGTGTTCAGTTCATTGACACGCTGCTTCGCCGCCTGATACTCGTTGTACAGCTGATTCTTCTCCTGAATGAGCTGCTCAATCTCCTGCTGCAAGGCCTTGTGGCTGGGCAGTTTCTTCAGTCCCTTGGCATCAAAGAAACGCTTGGCTGCATCCAGCAGCACAAACTCGCTTTCGTGTACTCGGCGATATGCAAGACAGGCTTTGTCCGTCTTGCAGGCATTCAATCCCTCCCGCAGCGGCTTGGTTTTGAAATAACGGAGAACGTGTCTCTGTAATTCTTTCTTATCACGGATAGCACTCTCCACATCCTTCAAGGCTGCAAGCGCATCGCTTCGTTCCTGATTGGCAGCATTGCAAGCTGCATCCAGCTCCTCCGGCGAAGAGAATCCGTGCTCTTCATACAGCACAAGCGCCTTGCTCATGTTTTTCAGATTGTGCTTTTTCGCCCAGTTGACGTAAGGTGTCTGTCCTTCGTTCAGGTGCCGGGCGATCTGATTGAGGTTGCTGCCGATTCTGCCGTACTCAGCGGTAAGCTTGCCGAGCGCGGCGAGCAGTTCATCATTAACCAACGAGACAACAATCACCGGGCGAATGGTTGCGCCGGAGATGGCCTTGCGGAGAAACGCTGATTGGTTCAGCCCGTACCCCTCCATCCGTTTCAGGAACATGTCATACTCATCGTCGTTCAGGCGCGTCTTGACGATATGTGTGCGCTTGGGTGTATTGTAGGATTTGCGCATGGGGCACCTCCTTCTTTGAAAAATACGCATCGGCGCGGGCAGTATCGCTTCCGCTTTGCGGAATAATGCAGGGTTTGGGGAAGGGACTCCCCAACAAGATTCCATGAGAGGAAAATGAGCCGTGGCGAAATTTGGCACCATGGTAGAATCTTGCTCTGGTGAGTCGGGCTGTCTTGACCGTTGGTTTTTGCAGCGGGATTAAGAAAGACCGCCTGCTCGTTGAGCAAACGGTCTGGATTATTTCTGTACGATTGGCTTGCAAAGGCATCACGGTTCGCCCTCCTTTGCAGCGGTTTGCGTCCGGCTTTTCAGCCATGTGATCAAGTCCTGCTTCATCACCAGCTTGCGCCACCGATCAGCAGCGTGGGGAAGGACGGGTTGTTCATCAGGTTGTATGCGCCGGCCCGGGACAGGTGCAGCGTCTGAGCAATCTGCTTCACGTCCATTACATCAGGCATGTTTTCAAAGGGCTCTTTATTCATAAATGCTCCTTTCAGGGTTCAAAAAAGCAGCCACGATATTTCGTGACTGCGGTTCATTTGGTGTGTTCGTCCAGGAATGTGCTGTATTCCTCCTGAACGAAGTTTTCGTAGCTTCCTGTGATCTGGTCAAGACGCTTTTTTACGGCGCTGGGTGTTTTGAAACCAACCTCGTCTGCAATCTCCTGCAGGGTGTACTTTTCAGCGCGCATCTTCAGAATGGCTTTGTCCCGTTCTGTCAATCCACTCTTGAATTGCTCCATCTGCATTTCGCCGACAATCTTTTCCTCGAACTGACTGCGCGGGTCCTCAATTTCAAAAAGCAAGTCGCCGTCTACTTTCTCGCCGGAATGCATTAGCTTCTCGATGGAGATGTGCTTGGCGGTGCGGCTATGCGTCCAGGAACGCATGAAGTCCCGGCTGTGGGTGCTGCTTCCGTCGTAATCTTCGATCTGACGATTCTTCCATATTTCGTCAATCATCGGCTGCCAGTTTTCTTCCGCGACGATCATGTCTGTCAGATTGCCGACCATGTTTATGAATTGCTGAAACGAAAGCGTAGGTACTTCTACCCACTTCTTTAACCTAATCAGTCTCTCCATGCCCAGTTCCAGTTCGGTTTCAAACTTTGCACGGATATGGACAACGACTTTATATGACCATCGCCATAGTGGGAAATCACCGGAGTAGTTGTCCCAAGTCCCTGGGATGCTTTGGTACCGGGGATCATCATGGTGGCAAGGTAGAGACCGAAGATTTTGCCGCTTCCCCGGAAGGGAAGCTTTGCAAACACAAAGGCCGCCATGGTTGCGGATCCGACGGCTACGACCGTGCTGGCAATCGCCAGCACAAGGCTGTTGAGCGTCGCCCGGGGGAAGGAAAAGCCCTGCATGTTGAAAACACGCACATACCCTTCCAGTGTGGGACGCTCAGGAATCCAGCGGATCGGGATGGTGCGGATGGCTTCGGAGCCTTTGAAAGAGGACGAAATCATCCACAGGAACGGCAGAATGGTAATGGCTACAATGCCAAACAGCATCAGATAGAACAGGATCCCTTTGAGGATTTTTTGCCCTTTCATACGCTTACGCATCATAATTCACCCATTTCTTTTGCAGCCAGAACTGGATGGCTGTGAACACCAGAATCAGCGCGAACAGAATCCATGAATAGGCGCTTGCCAGCCCCATTTTGTATTGCTTGAAAGCATACTTGTAGATGCGCTCAAGAAATACGGTTGTGGCCCCGCCAGGCCCGCCGTTGGTCATGATCAGCACGGAATCAAACACCTGCAGACCATAGATGATGTTGATCACGATGAGCAGAAAGAGGGTTGGCGAAATCAGGGGCAATGTGATGGAGGTCAGCTTCTTTACGCTGTTTGCGCCGTCGATGGAAGCCGCCTCATAATAGGCCGGATCGATGGATTTGAGCGCAGCCAGCACCATAAGTGCGTAGTAACCGGTGTCTTTCCACACAGCGGCAAGCACAATGCCCGGCATCGCCCAATCCTTGCTGTTCAGCCATGCGGGGCCGGTAATGCCAATATTGGCAATCATCTGGTTGAGCAGGCCGTATTTTCCGCTGAGCACCCACTGCCACACCACGGCGGCAGCCACCCATGAAGTGATGACAGGGGTGTAGGTGATGGTGCGGAAAAGCCCGTGGCCCCGAAAGGATTTGTTCAGGATGAGGGCTTCGCTGACCGACGTGACAAGAATCATGGGCAGGTAGAGGATCAAATAGGTAAAGGTATGGGTGAGCACCTTTGGAAATTCGCTTCCGGTCAGAATGCGGCGGAAATTCTCCAGACCGATGAAGTTCATACTGCTCATCGGCATCAGCAGATCATAATCCGTGAAGCTGAACACAGCGGACGCCAGAATGGGCAGCAGGCAGAAGCCGATGACGCCCACAAGAGAGGGCAGCAGAAAAACAGCCGTTGCACGTCTGCGGCCAGCCTGATCGGGAAGATACATGCGTCATGCCTCCTTTTCGATACGGACTTCCTGATGATTTGCAGTGATGCGCAGCCGTTCACCCCGATGATAGACGCACAGCGAAAGAGAGCGGATTTGTTCAGGCAGATGAGGACTGACGGTCAGCAGGCCGTTTTCCGTCCACAGACCCAGAGCACCGTAGATCAGTGCCTGCCAGCTCGCGCCCAAAGCAGCCATGTGGATGCCTTCCCGGCCTGTATTGCCCAGCACGTCATGCAGATCCAGAAAAAGCGATTTTTCAAGGTATCGCCATGCGTCTTTCTGCAAGTCCAGATGAAAGGCCAGATGGGCATGCACGCCAAAACTGAGGGTGCTGTCATGCACCGTCAATGGCTCGTAACAATCCCACACCGCCTTTTTCTGCTCACGTGTGAAATGATTTGGGAACAGCACCATCAGCTGCACCAGATCAGCCTGCTTCAGAGCGCGGTAACGCTGCATGCGATCAAAGCAGATGGTCTTGTACAGAGGCTGTCCGCCATCATGATGCACCGGGAGCGGCTCCAGCCGTTCAAACAGCTCGTCCTGCAAATACAGATTCCGGGCGGGATCATACAAAAGCGCGATATGATCCGCAAAATGCCGGAGAGATGGATCCTCCGCATACCTGAGCGCGAGCTGCACATTGTGCCTTGCCATGTAATTCGTATAGGTATTGTTGACAGCGGCCCCGCAGTACTCATCAGGCCCTTTGACAAAGAAGCTGGAATACTGCTGTTTGCCTTCCTCCCATGTGAAACGGCTGTGCCAGTAGCGGGCCGTTTCGCAGAAGAGTTCCTGCATCTTCGGTGCTGCGCTTTCCCCGGTGATTTCGGTATAGCGATGGAGGGCGTACGCCACATCGGCGGTGATATGCGTTTCGCATAGCCCGATATCCCAGCTTTCGCACTGTTCCAGACCATCGGTGGAACACATCCACGGGAAGCGTGCGCCGGACAGGTTTTGCTTCTGAGCCAGACGTTTGGCGTCCTCCAGACGGTTCAGGCGATACTGCGCCAGATTTTTGGCCGCCGCCGGACGGTGCCAGCAGTAGAACGTGAAGAGAAAGATGTCCGTATCCCAGAAGGTATTGCCTTTATAGCGTCCGTGCGTTAATCCCCGCGCACCGATGGACACATTCGGATCGCCTGCTGCACTGCTGCACAGAAGCTGGAAAATGTTATACCGCAGAGCGCCCTGCCATTCGTCCGCGGCCTCTATCTGTATATCACAGTCGCGCCAGAGCGCCTGCCATGCCCTGCGGTTTTCTTCCCACGGGTCAGAAGGGGAGGGAGAAGCCTTCTCATCATCGACAAGGATGCGGATGCGCTTTTCCAGCACACAGGGCGGCTGGACAGAGCTGCCCTGCAGCGGCTGACCATTCAGCAGATATTCCTGCTGATAAGTGACCTTCCGATGGCTGTGAACCGTCTGCATGCAAAGCATCCGTGGATTGCTGAACGTTGTTTCCAGCAGCTGCACCGTCTCTGTTGCATCGATCATCTGGTCATCGTGTACCGGCAGATTCCGCACACCGGTATCCCAGCGGTTTTCGAGCGGAAAGGCGTCGCCGCCGTCGATGGTCCAGCGCACGCAGATCAGCTGCGGGTCTGCCATGCTGACCATGCGTTCGCACCGGACATGCTGCCAGCATTGGGTCAGAACGCCATCCCGCAGATGGAGACTTTGTTCCGTCACATCGCCGCAGCCTGCCGGCAGATGCAGAACATCCGGCAGCTGTACCAGATCTGTAATGCCCGGTTTCACCTGCTCATAGAGACCGGCGCGGAAGATGGCATGATCGCAGGGCGTTTTCTTCTCCTCCTGCGTGGAGAAGCCGCGAACGCCTATGTATCCGTTGCCAATGGTGAAAATGCTCTGAGTATATCCGGTTACGGGGCCGGAGTATTCGATGCTCCATGGGTTGATCCGGAGGTCACTCATCTTCTTTCCACCTCTCATACACCGCGATCTCATCCAGCGCGCAGCATGCTGTAATCCTCCGGCCGCCCTCATGCCATTCACCGGTGAACGCCTGCCGCCATTTTCCTTTGGGCAGATAAACGCTCCGCTCGTTCTTCCCCTGCTGCACAATGGGCGCAACCAGCAGTTTCCGGCCAAGCATGTACTGATCGCTGCATGCACAGGCGGTTTCATCTTCCGGGAAATCAATGCACAGATGTGCCATCAGCGGCCTCCCGTTTTCAACGCAGAATTGCGCTTCCCGTACCAGATAGGGTTTGAGCTGGCGTCGAAGGGAGGCATAATAAGTTCCGTTTTCAGAATGCGCTCATCACCCAGTTTGTCTGCCAGATTCCATGGACTGCGGTCATTGACAAATCCGTCCTCATGGGTGGCATAGAACTGTCCGCTGCGCGGCTCTGCATGCCATTGCATCAAGGAACTGAAGCAGGCCATGGCACTGGCGCGCAGGTACAGTTCAGTCGTTGGCAGCTCGCCTGCAAAGCCGCCGATATCAAAGCCCCAGAACAGCACGCCGGACAGACCTGCGCTCAGTCCGGCAGAAAGCTGTGCTTGCAGCTCGCTCCATGTGCTGAGCTGATCGCCTGCCCAATGCAGCGGACGGGTGTGTGCGCCTGTATAGTCCGCACGGCTGAAGGTAACGCCGTTGACGCCGTTTTGTTTCAGGAAGCGGTGATAGGCGCCCACATATTGTGCGGGATAGAGATTGTGTGTCTCCAAGCCGGTCGTGCCATCATGCATCCGGGCGGTGGAATCAAACAAGAACTCTCCGCCGTCCGTTTTGAATCCTTCCACGCCCATATCCAGCAGATACTGCCGCTTTCCAAACCACCACCTGACGGTTTCCGGATTGGTGAAGTCCGGCAGAAGGCTGTGATGAAACCAGTTTTCGGTAATCCGGTAGGGCGTTCCATCCGCGTTGAGGACGCAGTAGCCGTTTTCAATCGCTTCCTTCTCATCCTGAAGCAGCGCTTCTCCCGGCTCATCGTCCCACTCATGCTTGATGATGGGAATCTGCCACAGTACCAGATGCAGCCCTGCATCCCGGATGCGCTTTACCGTATCCGCGGGATTTTTCCAATGTGTATCATCGTTCTAATGATAGAAGGTGCGTTCGTCACTCCACGCCTCCAGAACCATGACGTCTGCCGGATACTGATACCGCCGCAAGGCGTCCAGCTGGGCTTCCACCTCTTGATCGCAGTTCCAGCCGTTGGCGCTGATCCACAGGCCGAAGGCCCAGTCCGGCGGCAGTACCGGCTGCCCGGTATGGAAAACAAGCTGGCGAAGCACCTGCGCCGGAGAACCGAAAAAATAGATATCGCGGGACAGCTGATCGCCGCGTGTCTGCTGCTTCACGGAGAAAAGCTGCTCAAAATGCATGCGGGTAGGGATGCTGCTGTCGCGGAAACAGCAAAACCGGCTTCCGTCATGAAAAAGGGAATGGGCAGATACGTCTGATCGCCCTGCTGCGTGAATTTTTCCACCACGCGGCCATTGGTGCAGCTTCCCATCTGATCCACCTGATGAAACCGTTCGCCCGTCCCCCATATATGCCGGCAGTTCAAATGACCGATCTGCTCGATTTCTGTGATGCCATCATGCTTGCCGTAGCGGACACGATAGGATTCAACCCGGAGTACCGCTTGATGACTGAAACGTTTAAGTTCCCAAATACAGGCGGATTCTCCGATGGACAGCGAAAAATTTTCTTTGAGGAGAAAGCTGTTTTTTTCACAGGCTGGCAGGAGTGGCGGTATCCCGGTCTTTGCTGTAGCGGTCAGTTCCGGTTCCCGCTGAAACAGGAGGTAGAACAGGTCAAATACAATGCATGCCTCTGTGCCGTTTCCCAAAACGGCCACGGGCTGCCCGCAGTGCGCTTCCCGCTGCGGCTCAAAGGCGAAAAACGGACTGCTCTCGCTGGCTGTACGCAGCTGATACCGAACCCGATCTCCCCACGCAAACGAGCCAAGCTCGAAACGGAAATGACGTTCATCCAGCCGCAAAGGTTCCAATGTTCTGGGGGATTCGTTGACCCACAGCTGCAAAACCGGCGCTTCTTCCGCCCGGCAGTCTACCCGTACGGCTTCCCCCTCCAAAGGAAGAAACGGATGACGGGCAAACCCGCAATCCTCAAATGGGGTCAGCCCCTCCGGTAAATGTTTCATCATTCGCTTGCCTCCTTTTGACGGAATTCCGCTCAATCAACCGCAGCGGCAGGATACATTCGGTGTGTTCCTTCCTGCCGGATTGAACCACATCCAGAATCAGCTGAACAGCCATCGCGCCTTTTTCGGGGATGTTCTGATGGATGGTGGTCAATGACGGGTAGCACATCTGCGCCAGATACACATCATCAAAGCTGACAATGGACAAATCATCCGGGATTCGGAGGTTCTGCTCCAAAGCCCCCTTGCTCAGCCCCATGGACATCACATCGGCTGTGACAAAAGCAGCGGTTTGCCTGCGTCCGCGCCGCACATATTCATAAGCCGCTTCAATGCCGTATTCATAATCAACGGTTCCGGTATAGACGGCCTGTTCATCCAGCAGAATCCCGGCGGCCTGCAGGGCTTCGCAGTAGCCCTGATACCGCTTGCTGTTGACGCCGTGCTCGCGCAGAGAACCGCTGATGAAAGCAATCTCCCGGTGCCCCATTTGGAGGAGGTATTCCGTAGCAAGCCGCGCTCCTTCACGGTCTTCAATGCCGATGGTATGGAAGGAAGAGTCCTTTACATAGCTGTCTACCAGAACGATAGGTGCGTCGATGGATTTCAGGGCTTCCAGATTTCTGCCGGGATAGGTGCCGACGATGATAATGCCGTCAACGCCGCGGTTGCGGGCGATGCTTACATAATCCTGATCTTCCTGTGTGCCGGACAGGAGCAGATGGTAGCCGTTCTGGCGGGCGTGATATTCGATGGAAGAAAGCAGCTCTCCATAGAACGGATTGGAAAACATCAATTCCTTTCCCGGCTCGGTCTGGGGAATCAGCACGCCGATCAGGTTGCTTTTGCGGCTGGACAGGCTGCGGGCGTTCAGATTGGGCACATAATTCAATTTTTTTGCAGCTTCCAGCACGCGCTGAGTGGTTTCAGAGCTGATGGTTTCGGAAGGAGTGCGGTTCAGCACATAACTGACGGTGGTTGCAGAAACCCCCGCCTCCTTCGCTACATCCTTGATGCTCACACGCTTCATAAGGCTGCTCCTTTGGTGGTTGTGATTAACTTTAACGTTTCAGTAGCCTCATCATATCGCAGAAAATGCAGATTGTCAAGTGTGAAAAGGGGAGAGATTTAAAAATGCAAGGGAATGCAAGGGAACCTGATGCGGAAACATCAGGCTCCCATTGGCTATTGTGTTTTTATTCCACCAGCACCTTGATAACCGCCTTGCGGCAGGGTGCGGGTTCCCCGGCGGGATTGCCCGGGGAATGAGGCTCCAGAGGCAGGAAGATCGTAAACTGGCCTTCTGTCAGCGTGAAGTTAAATCCGACGACGTTTTCACAGGGAATCAGATCTCCCTGGATTTCGCCAAAAGTCACTTCGCTGCCCCAGCCAAAGCGTTCGCGTCCGGCAAGCACAATCTGCACATCGGCATACTTCTGATGCGCTTCCCAGAACATGTCCGGACGATCATAGATGTTTTCAAACACATTGATGAATACGTTGTCTCCATCCACTTCCGTCCGTCCAAGAGGCAATTTCGTCAGATCGTTGGTCTGAACAAATGCCGAAGCGGTTTCAAAGTGCTTTCCAAGATGAGCATACCGGCTGAAGTGGGTCAGTTTATCGACGATCATGAGTGTTCCTCCTTCGGCGGTTTCGTTATGCGCAGTATTTCCGCACAGCTTCGCGGATCATCTGTGCGCATTTTTCAATCTGCGGCTGATCGCTTTCAATCACACCGGCCAGAGGCGCTCTCACGCTGCCAAGATGCAGCCCTTCGCGCAGTTCCATCACCTTTTTCATCACAGCATACAGATTGCCGTGGCAGGCGCACAGCGCATAGATGATTTCATTGATCTCATACTGCACCTTGCAGGCTTCTTCCTGTTTTCCGACACGAATCAGCTCATCCATTTTCAGGAACAGCTCCGGCATCACGGCGTAGGTGCCGCCGATACCGCCTTGTGCGCCGATCGCGCGCCCGGCAACAAACTGCTCGTCCGGGCCATTGAACACCACGCCGGTATCCCCAAGTTCGGCTTTGAACATCTGGATATCCTGCGTAGGCATGGAGGAGTTCTTCACGCCGACCACACGGGGATTCTTGCGCATCTCTTTCAGCAGTCCCACGCTGAGTGCCACACCGGCCAGCTGCGGAATGTTGTAGATGATGAAATCCGTGTTGGGCGCAGCGGCGGAAATGGCGTTCCAATAGGCCGCGATGGCATGATCCGGCAGGCGGAAATAGATGGGCGGAATGCTGGCGATAGCGTCCACGCCCAAGCTTTCCGCATGCGCAGCAAGCTGGCAGCTCTCGTGGGTGTTGTTGCATGCAACGTGGGCAATAATGGTGCATTCGCCCTTCACCTCAGCCATGACCGCTTCCAGAATGGTCATGCGCTCTTCCTTTTCCAGATAGATGCACTCGCCTGAGGAGCCGCCTACATAAAGTCCCTTGACGCCCTTGTTGACAAGATAACGGGCCAGCTGGCGCGTGCGTTCCACGCTGATAGTGTCATCCTCTTCATAACAGGCGTAAAACGCGGGAATGACACCATGATATTTTTCAAGCGACATTGGATCCTCCTGATTTACTGAATCACTTCGGCAATGGCAACCTTGCGGTTTTCCTTGAGGGAGAGGGTAGCGGCGTCAGCGGTGGCGATCGCGGCGCGGGCAGCCTTGCCATTGAGCAGCGGAATGAATTCCTCGCTGGGCTTTTCGCCATGCATGATGCGGTTGAGATACTTCATCTCGTTTTTCATAATGCCGTGCAGCCACAGAGGCGGCTTTTTGCCGGGATGACCATACTGAATCGCGCCATCCATTTCGGTGGAATGGTAGATCTGGCGGCGCTGCTCATCTTCGGCCTCGTTTTCGTGCACCAGATAATGTTCTTCAGTGCCGTCTGCCAGCTTGACCGTCATCCCCACATCACACATATCGATGCGGATGGCGCCTTCGGTTCCCTGCACCAGTACATAGTGCTCGGGCCAGTGGAACGCGGAGCCATATTCCACCATGGCGTACGTATTGTTGCCGAATTCCAGCATCAGGAAGAGCATATCATCCTCATCGCCGAACTGTTCGCCGGTGTGCGCTACATTGCCGCCGGTCATGGTGACGGTGGTTGCGGGGCCCATCAGGAACTGGATGCAGTCCAGCTCATGGATGTGGTGGTAGAGATGACCGCCGGACATGGAGCGGATCTTCTTCCAGCTGATGGTGGGCTGAGGCTCTTCCCAGCCGTTTCGGGCGGAGTGGCAGTACAGCACGCGGCCGATTTTGCCATCGCCGATCAGCTGCTTGGCATGGCGCACGCCGCGGAAGAAATTCATCACGTGTCCCGCCATGAAGGTAACGCCTGCCTTTTCACAGGCGGAGACCATTTCATCACAGTCCTGATAGGAAAGCGCGATGGGCTTTTCGCAGAATACGTTCTTGCCGTGCCTGGCAGCTGTCAGCACAGGCTCCTTGTGAAGATGATTGGGTGTGGCTACGATCACAGCGTCCACATCGGGACGGGCGCAGAGCGTATCCAGATCCGTTTCCAGATCACAGCCCAGTTCGTCAGCAATGGTTTTGCCGTTTTCAGGATCCAGCACGCAGACAATCTTTGCGCCTTCTTCTTCCTGCATGATACGGCCAAGCTCCGCGCCAAAATATCCGGTTCCTACGATTGCATATCCTATGGTAGACATGGTTCAAATTCCCCTTCCGAATTTGAGAGTTTTACTTGATGGAACCCTGAGCCAATCCGCCAGCAATCTTCTTCTGAATAATCATGAAGAAAACAACCGAAGGAATCACAACGATGGTAGAAGCAGCCATCATAACGCCCCAATCCAGCACTTCCTGTCCGCCGAGGGATTTAAGCGCCACCGCAACCGTCATCTTCTGGTTGCTGTTGATCAGGATGAGCGAATAGAGGAATTCATTCCAGACGTTGATGAATGTGTAAATCGCCACAGCCACAACGCCGGGAGCGATGATGGGCAGCACCACCTGAACAAATACCTGCATTTTGTTTGCACCGTCAATCATGGCAGCTTCTTCAATTTCAAGCGGAACCGTTTTGAAAAAGCCTACCAGTAGCCACATGGCGTAGGGGACGGTCAGGGACAAATAGACCAGTACCAGACCCGCGCGATTGTTCATCAGCCCGATGCGTCCCATGATGATGGCATAGGGAACCGCCAGAAGAATGGGCGGGAACATGTACGTGGTAATGAGCACGCGGGTGATGGCCTTGCCAATCCTCGGGAAGAAACGGATGACGCCGTATGCGCCAAGAGCAGCGATGGTAACAGCGATCACCGTTGTGCATCCGGCAATGATCAGACTGTTGAACACGTTGTTGCCAAAGTTGAGCTGGTCAAGCACGATGCGGAAATTCTCAAAGGAAATCTGCTTGGGCCAGAAAGCGGTAGGATCGTTGGTCAGCTCGCCCTTGGCCTTGATGGAGGAAAGGATGATCCACAGTAGCGGAAACGTGGCGAAGATCGCGAGGATCGTCAGATACACATAGCTGACCGCACCGCTGAGAGCATTTCTGCGAAACAGTTTACGTCTGCGCATCAGGCATCCTCCTTTTCCCATTTGTTAAGCAGCTTGAAGTACAGCGCGCAGATCAGCAGCAGGAAGATCAGCAGCAGCACCGTCACAGCCGACGAGCGTCCCAGCTGCCTCTGCCCCCATCCCAGATTGTAGGCGTAGATTGGAACGGTTTCCGTCAGGCCCGCGGGGCCGCCGCCCGTGATGAGGTAGATGATATCAAAGCTGTTGAAAATCCAGATCGTGCGCAGCACCACCAGCAGCCCCACAACCGTGCGAATGTGCGGCACCGTAATGCGCAGGAAGGACTGCCAGGCGTTTGCGCCGTCAATCTGCGCGGCCTCATACTGGTCGCGCGGCACAGTCTGCAGTGCGCTCAATACATTCACCATAATCAGAGGCGCACCAAACCAGATGTTGATCACCACCAGTGTGACAAACACCAGCTGCGCTCCGCTCAGAAATTGCGGCGGGCTGGAGCAGATGCCCCATTCCACCAGAATGTTGGGCAGGAAGCCATATACGCCGTTCAGAATCCACTTCCACGCAAAGGCCAGAACGATGGAGGGGAACGCCCACGGAATAATCAGCAGCGTTCGATACAGACCAGAGCCTCTGCGAATCCGGTTCAAAGCCAGCGCAGCAGTAAAGCCAACAAAAACCTGACCAAGCAGTGAGAAAAAGGTCCAGCGGATGTTGGTGAAAAACGACTGCCAGAAATCCGAATCATTCAGAATCCTGATGTAATTATCAAATCCTACAAAGCGATAATTAGGCTTAACCAGATTTTTGTTGGTAAAGCTATAGAACACGCTGGACAAAACGGGGTACAGCATGAGCAACACAACCACCAGCAGAGCGGGCAGAATAAACATCCACGCTGTGATATTGATTTTACGCCTCTTTTTAGGCATTGCGTTTCCCCTCTTTCATACAGGAGGGGTGGGGCGGCTGAACCGGCCCCACCCCTCCGGGGCGATATTCGGTTGATTAGAGATCGGCGATCAGGTCGTTGATCTCGTCGGTAGCTCTCTGAGCAGCCTCTTCCACAGGCGTGCCGTTGAGAACGATATCCTGGAACATGTTCTCAATGATGCGCTGGTTGGCAACCATGCCGGCCTCAACGCGCGGACCATTCTCAAAGCCGATGGCGGAACCCTTGTGCAGCGCGTTACTGATGACGTTCTTGGCGTTCTCGTACTTGGTCAGCATCGGGTCAGCCAGGAAGGCAGGATCTTCAGCCGTTTCCTTCAGCGCGGGCAGCATTCCCACGGGCACGGAGTGCAGGAAGGGAACATAGATGTCGGAACGGTAGAAATACTCGATGAAGGCCTTGCAGATCTCGGGATGCTTGGAGTTCTTCCAGATCACCATGGGCATGTTGTTGACGATGTACTCAGGCTCGTCGCCCTCGTTGATGGTGGGAACGGGAGCGCAGTCGATGTAATCCAGCAGCTGGGGAGAGTTGGTCTCAACGCCGCCAATGTGGAAGCCGGAGTTGAAGTCAAAGGCGCTCTTGCCCAGATAGTACAGGGTGGCCTGATCCAGCGTGTTGTAGTTGATAGAGTCGGCGGGAGAATTCTCCTTGTACATCTTCACCCAGTACTCGATGCCCTCGAGGATGGTGGGATCCATCAGGTTGGCCTTGCCGTCTTCGGTCAGCAGGGACTTGCCGGCGCTGCCAGCCCACAGGTCGAGCCACACGGTAGCGCACTGGTCGTTGGTGCCCATGGGAACGGAGCAGCCAGCCACTTCGCCGCCCTCGCCCTGCTGAATGGTGCAGGCAGCCTGATACAGCTCATCCCAGGTGGTGGGAACTTCCAGATTGTACTTGTCCAGCAGATCCTGGCGATACCACATGACATACGCATGCAGGTAGATCGGCACGGAGTAGATGTTGCCATCCACGGTCATCTCCTGCAGGGGAGCCTCGAAGAAACGATCGCGGCCGATGCTGTCAACCAGATCATTCAGCGGGATGATCGCATCCGCGTCAAGCATTTCGACCACCTGCGCGTTCTGCGCGGTGCTCATGTCCGGCACATTGCCGCTGGCAAGGCCGGTGGTCCACTTGGTGTAGAAGTCGGCCCAGGAGAAGGTTTCAATGGTGATCTTCACACCGGGATTTTCAGCCATAAAAGCATCTGCCGCCGCTTGGATTTTTTCCATGCGCGGGCCCTGCGTGAAGGAGTGCCAGAAGGTGATTTCGCCTTCCAGCGGCGCTTCTGCCATCGCGGCAGGCATCATAGAGAGACAGAGAACGAGTGCCAGAAGCAGAGTCAGGAACCGTTTCATCGTGTTTCCTCCTTCAAAAAGACAGTCTATGTTTGGTTCATTTGTTCCATTGAAGCAGCGCAACTTCTTTATCGATCATCTACATTGTAGTACATACGTCCGATGAAAAGATATAGAATTTCCGTCTATTACTATAACAAAACGATTAAATTATGGATGATTTACATTAGAATATAAAAAATTACGGTTCTAAATTAAGCGATTTTTGATAGTTATGTATCCGGTGAATATTTTCTGTAAAGCTGCGGACTGGTGCCGAATGTTTCGCGGAACGTCTTGGTAAAATAGCTGGGAGATTCATAACCTAATTCATAGCCGATATTTGCAATCGGATCGTTGGTTGTTACCAGTCTGTGAGCGGCGGCAAGCATACGTAGCTCTTTGACAAAGTCATGGATGCTTTTGCCGGTTTGTTCCCGGAACAATCTGCGCAGAGAGCTTTCGCTGATGCCGCATAGCCGGCACATTTCTTCCCGGCTCATGTTTCTTTCCGGATACATCGTCAGGTAATCCACCAGAACCCGAATCCTTGGGTCATTGTTGACGTGTGACACCCTGGCCCTGTGCCGCATGCTGTCCATGGTTTCAAAAGAGGGCGGTTCCAGATAGCTGATATCCTCCTCGTGGGTTTCCAGCACAGATCGCTCCGCCATCGCAGCCAGAATCAGGTTGAGATACGCACGCGTCTCCAGACGCTTGTACGTATTTCGCGTGATGGCGCAGACGTGCATCTTCTGGAACCAGCCCTTCATCTGGGCATGATCCGAAAAATCATACAGCTGCCCAATATTCCAGAGCTGCCTGAGCATGTCCGTCTCCGGCAGCTGCACAGAACCGATGAAACGCACGCTGATGAAAACCAGCGGTTCATGCGCCACGCAGTTGAGCGTACATCCCTGGGGAATGTAAAACACGCTGTCCTTGCGCACCTCATACGCGGCGCCGTCCACCTCAAAGGTTCCGGAACCGGAGCAGATATACCGCACCAGCGAATACGGCACATGACTCTCCTGATAGACCCACTTTTCCGAAAAGCTGTATTGATTCACATACAAAAAGATCGGTGAATAATTGCTGTATATGGGATCCATGCCATCCGCCCCTTTCTTTTGTACCCAGCATAACACCTGCAAAGAAACATTTCAACCACTTTGTGGGCGGTTTTTTACAGAAGTGGTTGAAATCTTCGTTTCGCGGAAGCATGTTTCTCTGATACACTTCAATCAGTACAATGAAACAGGAGGAATCAGCAGCTATGTGTGAAGCATTCATCGTACCTCAGGAGGCTTTTTCCTTTTATCCCACCGCACAGGAGGTGGACGATTGGTGCAGCAGGCTGCTTGCCAAGGCGGATGCATTGCATGTGTGCGCAGCCTTCTGCGATGATATGCCCATCCGTGTTTCCTTTGGCAACGGGCCGAACGCGCTGGTCAGCCGCTATGTGCGCTTTGACTGCGAGGGCCGCAGGAGTTTTTACGGCTACTGGCAGCCTGCGCTGAAAACCCCTGCTCCGCTGCTGATCAATTTGCCCGGATACGGCGGGAGCATCAATCTTCATCCGCAGCTCAATGATGATGGATATCACATCCTGCACATATCGCCCTTGGGCTATGTCACCCCGAAGGGGCCTTTGACGGAGCTGGCTATGGAGGATGGCAACTGGCCGGTGCTTCACAACACGGCAATCGGTGCTTGCGGCGGATACGAGGACTGGCTGTGCGACTGTCTGCTGGCCGTGCGCTGGGCCATGCAGCAGCCGGATGTAATCGCTGATCGCGTTTCTCTTTTTGGCACCAGTCAGGGCGGCGGCGGTTCCATTCTGCTGGGTTCACTGCTGGGCGACCGGATACGGTGCATCTGCGCAGCCCTTCCCTTTCTGACGGCGTTTCCGCTCAGTCAGCTTCAGGGCAGTGCATACAGCATTCTGCAAAAGGGGTATGCTTCTGAAGCGAAGGAAGATTTCTGGAACCGACTCGGTTATGTGGATACCCTTTCCCACGCCCATCGCATTCATGTACCCATCCTGCTTTCCAGCGGTGGTAAAGATGATGTCTGTCCCAAGGAAACGATCGCAACACTTTTTGAACATCTGCACACAACAAAACAATATACCTATCTTGAAAATGGTATTCATACGCATTCCCGGGAAAGCATGTTTCTGTTCCGGAATTGGATGGTGTTGTTTGCGTAACGGATCATTGGCGATGGATGCCCGAAAACATATCAAATCAAAGAAACTCCGCCTTCAGAAACGCCTGAAGGCGGAGTCAGACTGTCAAAAAACCCTTTTGGGAGGTTCGGAGGGTCGCAGCCCTCCGAGCTGCATTCCGAATCCAGCGATATGTGCGGTGAATTCGGATGCCTTGCGCAGCAAGGTTTCCTTATGCCGTCCG
>JAEYCB010000009.1 GCA_023404345.1 Bacillota bacterium | reverse complement strand
TCGGATGTCTTGCGTAGCAAGGTTTCCTTACGCCGTCCGCCGCCCGGCGCAGCCGAAGGCGGAGTAGGCGGACGGCGCAAACCTGGCGGAAAAGATCGCCTAAGGCGAGCTTTTTCGACACACTGAGGAAACCGCTATAAAGCGGTCCCCAAACACTCTTTTTTACATCACAATCCGGTCACACACGCCCAGCACCAGCTCGCGCAGGGCTTCGGCGTAGCACGCCGTTTCCCGTGCGTTTTGCACCGACAGGTACAGGATATGGATGATCGAACCCACCATCTCATCCGATACACGGAAAGCGATGCCCTCGCGCTTGAGCAGATCCAGGATGCGTATGGACATGCCTTTGAAATGTGCCAGCGCCTCGTCCGTAGCGGCCAACGCCACCAGCTGGGGCATATCCTCCTTGAGAAAACGCATCACGTTCAGCTCAGCCAGGCGGTCAAAGGCAGCGTTTACCGCCGCTGCGGTACGCTCACGGTTGCCCTGTCCGGCAGACTGACGAAGCACGCGTTCCGCCTCTCCCACGATGAGCATTTCAAAGTGCATGCCCACCTGCAAAAACAACTGCTCCTTGCTGTCATAAAACTTGTAGAAGGTGGATTTGGAGATCCCTGCGTCAGATGTAAGCCGTTCCAGTGAAATCCGCTTGACATCCATGCTCACCGCGTGGCGGCAGGCGCTGCCAAACAGCCGGGTACGAATCTGCTCCATCTGCTGCGGCGTAAAGGCCTGCGGCATATGCTTTTCCCCCTCTGAAATACCGTTTTTTTGCTTATTCGACCGATTTGAGCGCCTCTACCATGTCGATGCCGCGTACCTTTCGCGTCAGAAGCAGCTGAATCAGCAAGCTGAATACATAGGTGACCACGCTTGCCAGCAGCACCGACAGCGCCGCAGGGCGGCTGGGATAAACCAGCGTTTCCGATTCGCATACCCGCAGTACCAGCCCTGTCAGCCCGATCCCAGGAAGTACGCCACACAGCACGCCCAACAGGCTCACAATATTGTTTTCCCCGATGATCAGGCCGCGGATTTCCTTCTGGTGGTAGCCGAGTACCTTGAGAGTAGCGTACTCGCGAGTGCGCTCGGAAAAGTTCATCAGGCCCATGTTGTAACAGATCACAAAGGCCAGTGCCAGCGCAATCAACGTGATCATGGCGAAGATGGATGCCAGCATATCCAGCATCTTTGTCAGCTCCTGCGCCTGGTCTACAGGCCAGTTCAGCTTATCCACTTCCTCCATTGCATCCAGTTCGGACAGGCACAGCTGCGTGGGATCCTTAAGCAAAATGGCCGTTGGCATAAAGGCCCCTTTTCGCAGGCTTTCCCATGTGCCGCTTTCCATATACAGCCCTTGAGACACGCTGTTGTACACAATTTGCGTAATTTCAACACGGGCGGGATCATCGTCTCCGGGGAAAAACAGCTCCACCGTATCCCCCACGGAAACCTCCAGCGTCTGTGCCAGTTTTTCAGTGATGGCAACCCCTCCTGGCAGAATGTCCACCAGCGTTTCGTTCTTTCCCAGGCGCAGCATGGTCTGCCCCGGCTCCACCACGGTAAGCAGCGTGGTGCGGCTCTGGGTGGCCGACCGTGCACTGAGCGATTTTTCCATAATGCATTCTACGCCTCCGGCATCCAGCCGACGACGGTAGCTGTCCGCCGGGTCGGTCTGGCCGGTCAGCTCGGCGCGCACATCATAAGACAGGGTCTTGGTGTAGTGATTTTCCGCCAGAGCATTTACCGAATCCTGCAAGCCAAGAGAAGCGATAATCAACGCATTGCAGCACAGCACCCCCACGAAGGACATGATGGTGCGCATGCGGTTGCGCATGAGGTTGCGCACGATCATCTTGATGTTGAAGTTGAACCGCCGCCATAAAAATCCCACGCGTTCCAGCAGGATGCGTCTGCCTGCCCTGGGCGGCTTGGGCCGAAGCAGATCGGCAGTGGTTTCACGCGCGCTTTTCTGATAGGTGTAGAGGCAAATCAGCACGCTCATCACCACGGTAAGCGCCACCATGGCCCACGCCTCCCGCGAGATGGCCGGATAGAGCTTGTAGGGATATTCGTTCTGCCCCAGCAGCAGCGCCCAGATCACGTTGGGCAATAGCGTGTGTCCCGCTACCACCCCCAGCAGCGAACCGATCAGCGAGGGCCATATCGCATAGGCCAGATAATGCCCGCGGATACGCCGTGAAGGATAGCCCAGCGCCTTGAGCGTACCCAGCTGCAAACGCTGGTTTTCGATCATGCGGGTCAGGGTGGTCATCACGATAAGCGCGGCCACCGCATAGGCAATGAGCGGGAAGACCAGCGTGAGGTTGGCGAACATGTCGGCGTTGCTCTGTGCGTTAGCTGTGCTTTGATGAGCGCGCCGGTTGACTACCAGTGCCGTTGGCAGGGCAGTTTCTATGGCGTCTTCCGCCTGGTCGGCATCCACACCGGATGCAAGCTTTACCAGCACCTGTGTCATGGGCAATTCCGGCATGGCGCAGGTATTGATAAGGATGTAGCCATACTGGTCAGGATTGGGGTATACTCCATCGGTTACGCAGATAAACTCCGGGCTGTAGACCACGCCCCGCACCACAAAACCATATTCCTGTCCGGACAGCTTCACCGTCACCCGATCCCCTACCGAAAGACCGTGCGCCTCGGCAAAACCCGCCTGAATCAGGCATCCGCGGGAATCCGTAGGTGTGAGCACCTCACCCTCAACCACCAAAGGACGGTTGATGTACATAGGGCCGTCATAGGCTGTCACGTTCAGCGTGGGCTCCCCGGGCAAGGTGCTTTTCAGCTCGGCCGTGGCGCGGGCGCATACATCACTCACGCCTTCAATAGCGCGGATTCGCTCCAGGGTGTCACGGTCTGCACTGGGCACGCTAACCCAGAAATCTGCCAGGTTGTTTTCGGCAAAGTAGGTGTCAATCGTACCCTGCGCCAGCCGGGCCGTGCCATCCAGTCCAGCAAACATAAACGTTCCTAACGAGCACAGCAGCACGATGGCAAAAAACTGCATGCCAGAGCGGCGCATATCGCGCACCAGCTTTTTTCCCAGAGCACTCATGGCCACGGGCGCGTTCCCTCCTTCGGCGGCAAATCATATAAAAACAAAATATGGAATTTGTTTTCAGCACGGCCAAAAAGAAAAGCGCAGGCGCGCAGCTGAAAACAAAACTGTTCTTTTGTTTTCATGCTGTTATTATAAGGGATTTGCTTCGGCAAGTCAATGCAAGGACGAAAACGTTACAATTCGTTCATGGTTAGTCAAATAGCCCTTGACACATACCCCACCGGGGTATATAATCCAATATACCCCGGCGGGGTATTATCATTGATTGGAAACGAGGTGTTTGCATGGCTTGTGAACCTACCTGCTGCCATCGAACCAAAGAGCGAAGCGAAGCCGAATATAAAAGCCTGATACACCGCCTCAACCGCATTGAAGGACAGATTCGCGGCATCCGCGGCATGCTGGAAAAGAGCTCCTATTGTCCGGATATTCTGGCGCAGGTCGCTGCGGCCAACGCGGCGCTGGATGCCTTCAGCCGGGAGCTGCTGGCGCAGCATCTGCGCACCTGCGTGGTGCAGGACATACGCCAGGGCAGGGACGAAACCATCGACGAGCTGCTGGATACCCTGCGCAGGCTGATGCGATAGCCAGAAAGGAGAAAATGCATGAAACAATATCAGGTAACCGGCATGAGCTGTGCTGCATGCAGCGCACGCGTAGAAAAGGCCGTATCCAAGGTGCCGGGGGTAACGGCCTGCTCGGTGAGCCTGCTGACCAACAGCATGGGCGTGGAGGGCACCGCGGGTGAACAGGCCGTTATCGCGGCGGTGGAGGCAGCCGGCTACGGTGCAAGCGTGAAGGGCGCTGCAGCAATGGCTGCGCCGGATGTGGCCGATCCGCTGGCCGATCACGAAACGCCCGCGCTCAAGCGGCGGTTGTACAGCTCGCTGGTGTTTCTGGCGCTGCTGATGTACCTGTCCATGGGGCACATGATGTGGGGTTGGCCCGCGCCTGCCTTTCTTTCGGAAAATCATGTGGCGATGGGGCTTGCGCAGCTGCTTTTGACGGTCATCATCATGGTCATTAACCAACACTTTTTTATCAGTGGCTTCAAAAGCCTGTGGCATAAGAGTCCCAATATGGACACGCTTGTGGCGCTGGGGTCTACAGCCTCGTTCGTCTACAGCGTGTACGCCCTGTTCGCCATGACCGGAGCGCAGGCCAGGGGCGATGCCGCGCAGGTGATGGGATGGATGCACGAATTCTATTTTGAATCCGCTGCCATGATTTTGACCCTCATCACTGTGGGCAAGATGCTGGAAGCCCGCTCCAAGGGCCGCACCACCGACGCGCTCAGGGGGCTGATGAAGCTGGCTCCGCAAACCGCCACGCTGCTGGTGGATGGTCAGGAGCAAACCGTGCCCGTTGCGCAGGTTCAGCAGGGCGATGTTTTCGTGGTACGTCCCGGTGAAAATATTCCCGTGGATGGCGTGGTTCTGGAAGGCCACAGCGCGGTGAACGAATCCGCTCTCACGGGCGAAAGCATCCCCGTGGATAAAGCCGAAGGTGACGCCGTATCCGCCGCCACAGTGAACCAGTCAGGCTACCTGCGCTGCCGGGCTACTCGCGTGGGCGAGGATACTACGCTCTCTCAGATCATCCGCATGGTCAGCGACGCGGCGGCCACTAAGGCGCCTATCGCCAAAGTAGCTGACCGGGTGAGCGGCGTGTTCGTGCCGGTGGTTATCGCCATAGCGCTTCTCGCCACAGCCGTGTGGCTGGCCACAGGTGCGGATTTCGGCTATGCGCTGGCGCGTGGCATTTCAGTGCTGGTTATCAGCTGCCCCTGTGCACTGGGGTTGGCGACGCCCGTAGCCATCATGGTGGGCAATGGCAAGGGAGCCCAAAACGGTATCCTGTTCAAAACCGCTGTATCGCTGGAGGAAGCCGGAAAGGTTCGCGTAGTGGCGCTGGACAAAACCGGCACCATCACCACAGGTCAACCCCGTGTAACTGACGTATTGCCCGCTCCAGGAATAACGGAGGAGGAGCTCGTTGCCGCAGCCTATGCGTTGGAGCAAAGGAGCGAGCATCCCCTGGCCCGTGCCATAGTGGATCGTGCGGAGGCGCTGCATTTAAAAGCGCAGAATGTTTCCGACTTTTCGGCACTGCCCGGCAACGGCCTGACCGCCGTGCTGGATGGCAAGGCGCTTTCCGGCGGCAGTCTGGCCTTTATTTCCGGCCGGGTCGAGGTTTCGGCAGAGATACGCTCTCAGGCCACCCGGCTGAGCGAAGAAGGCAAAACGCCGCTGCTGTTCTGCCGGGGGGATGATCTGCTGGGCATGCTCGCCGTAGCCGATGCCATCAAACCCGAAAGCCCGCAAGCCGTACGAGAGCTGCAAAACATGGGCGTCCGCGTCGTCATGCTCACCGGCGACAACCAGCGCACCGCCGAAGCCATCGGCCGACAGGCGGGCGTGGACCAGGTCATCGCCGGGGTGCTGCCCGATGGAAAGGAAAGTGTCATCCGCTCGCTGCAGTCTCAGGGTAAGGTGGCCATGGTGGGCGACGGCATCAACGACGCACCTGCGCTCACCCGCGCGGATATCGGTATTGCTATCGGCGCAGGAACAGACGTGGCCATCGACGCCGCGGATGTGGTGCTGATGAACAGCCGCCTCACCGATGTGCCCGCCGCCATCCGCCTAAGCCGCGCCACCCTGCGCAACATCCATGAAAACCTGTTCTGGGCTTTCATTTACAACATTATCGGCATCCCGCTGGCGGCCGGGGTATTCATTCCCCTCCTTGGATGGCAGCTCAACCCCATGTTTGGTGCCGCGGCCATGAGTCTGTCCAGCTTCTGCGTCGTCTCCAACGCGCTGCGCCTGAACCTCTTTGACCCGCACAGTGCGCGGAAGGACCATAAAATCAAATTTGCAAAGGAGCGAAAAACCATGCAGAAAACCCTGAAAATCGAAGGCATGATGTGTACCCACTGTTCCGGCCGCGTCAAAAAGGCGCTGGAAGATCTGCCCGGTGTTCTCTCCGCCGAGGTGAGCCATGAAAGCGGCACCGCTGTGGTGACGCTCAGCACTCCTGTGGACGATGCCACACTTAAAAAGGCTGTGGAAGACCAGGGCTATCAGGTGGTTGGCTGAACTGGCAGGCATAGGTGCAAAGCGGCGGGAGGCATATACCTCCCACCGCTTCAGTGTGTCGAAAAAGCTCGCCTGCGGCGATCTTTTCCGCCAGGTTTGCGCCGTCCGCCTACTCCGCCTTCGGCTGCGCCGGGCGGCGGACGGCGTAAGGAAACCTTGCTGCGCAAGGCTTCCGAA
>JAEYCB010000051.1 GCA_023404345.1 Bacillota bacterium | reverse complement strand
ACAGCATGGGCCGCGCCTCACAGCGCGGAACATGCGAACCCCCACCCTAGGACGGCAGAGCCAAGGGCACAGCGAGCGGATGCCGGGAATGGGACCCGGCATGAAAGCGAGCGGCTACCAAGCCAGTTACCTGCACAGCATGGGCCGCGCCTCACAGCGCGGAACATGCGAACCCCCACAAGGAAAGGTGGATTGTATGAAAAGTCTTACCATCAGCTTTGAACCCCCGAAAATCAACATCAATGGAACCGTCTTTGACGTTTTGCGCAGCGACGCGGAAATCATCAGGGATATGCTGGACATCGACGCGAATCTGAAAAAAACCAAGGGAACCCGCAAGGCCTTTGTGGAAAAGCGCAAGGCCCTGCTGGCTTATCTTGATACGCTGCTGGGCGAGGGTGCGGGCGCACGGTTGCAGGCCCTGGCGGAGGAGATGACCGGCGGCAAGGGACTGGGCGCGGCATCCGCCGAAAAGGTGTGCGAGCTAATCATCACCGCCGCAGGAAAAGCCTACGCCGACGCGTTCAAGGTCAGCTATGGCGAGGAATGTTAGGCTCACGCTGGGCGACGTGCGCCCCCTGCCGCAATCCGTGCGTCAGGCCGGGCAGGAATGGCCGGTACGCCCCGGCGCGCGGGGCGTACTGCGCATCCTACGCATGCTGGAGGACGACGCGGTGGCCGCACAGCACAAAACGGCGCTGCTGATTCGCTGGTTTTTCGTGGAGGATGTGCCGCCCGATCCCGTGGGGGCGTTCCGTGATTTTCTATGCGCCGGGGAAGCCTGCGACGGGGATGACGGCACGCCGCGCGATTTTGATTACGAGCAGGACGCGGCGGAGATCGTCTCCAGCTTTCAGCAGCTTTACGGGCTGGACCTGCTGGGCGGGGACGGTGGCATGCACTGGTGGCGCTTCCGGGCGCTGCTCACCGGCTGCTTTTGTACCGACTGCGCGCTGAGCGCCAAGGTGCGCCTGCGCAAAATGAACCCCTCCAAGGCCGATGCCGCTACCCAGGAGGCCATTGCGCGCGTGCAGCTCGATACCAGGGAAAGCGCCGAGGAGCGGCGCATGGCCGCGCTGGTGAGCGAGCGGCTGAAACAGGGCCTGGCCTTTGATGATTTGCTGGCGCGTTGACGGTCTGTTTTCGTAACATCTGAACCGATGCAAAAGTAGAAATTCATAAAGGACGGCTGAAAAGAGCGCGTCCTTTTTCATATATAATGATAAGATGGCGGACGAAACCATGGTTTTTGAAACCGGAACGCCCATGGGCGACGCTGAAAAGGACGCAGGGAAGCTGAAAGGCTTTTTTTGATGAACGAAACGCCGCGGCCTGCGCCCAAACGGCCTGACATATGGCCTGTCTCGCGTTGACGGTCTGTGGTCGGCAATGCTATAATATGGCAAGACCATGCGAAACGGGAGAATGGGGGCGGCAAAGATGGCGGACGGAAAAATGGTTTTTGAAACCAGAACGCCCATGGGCGACGCTGAAAAGGACGCAGGGAAGCTGAAAGGCTTTTTCTGATGAACGAAACGCCGCGGCCTGCGCCAAAACGGCCTGACATATGGCTTGTCTCGCGTTGACACCCTTTGATTTTCCATGATATAATATAGCAAGACCATACGAAACGGGAGTGGTACGCCGTGGCAAGGAAGAAAAGGGAGAAAAAGAGCAAATGGTTTTGGCTTGGATTTTTCTGGGGCTTGTTTCATAAAGACTGAACCGGTATAGCAATAGAAACTCAAAAAGGACGGCTGGAAAGAGCGCATCCTTATTTCATATAAATGGGGGTGGCAAGAAGATGGCGGACGGAAAAATCGTGATTAAAATCGACATGGATAAAAGCGATTTTGAAAATAATGGGGATAAAGTGATTAAAATCAACGTGAATACGAACGGCTCTGATGAAAATGAGGAGGAGCTGAAAACAGCAGCTGAAAGCGAAGAGGGGGGCGCTGTGACGAAGAAGAAAAAGAAGAAGAAAGAGAAGCGAATAACAAATTGGAAAGCTTATTTGTATGGCTGTATGGTAGGTTGGTTTCTTGACCGCGACTGACATAGCATAACATATGGCAGAATCAAAAGGACGGCTCAAAAGAGCACGTCCTTTTTCGTATGAATGGGGAGGAAGAAGATGGCGGACGGAAAAATAGTGATTGAAATCGGCATGGATATGAACAGTTTTGAACAAGATGCAAAAAATCTGAAAAAGAGAACGGAGGATACAGGTAATTCTATAAAGGGTATTATGGATACCCTTACTGGAAAAGGCTTCCTTCAAGGCGCCTTCTCCGGCCTTGTTGACCTCGGCTCAGCCGCGATTGAATCCGCCAGCAATCTGGAAAAGGTGCAAAACGCGCTGGACGTCACCTTCGGGGATGACGCGGGTCGTGTGGAAACATGGGCCGCCAGTGCGCGCGAGCAGTTCGGCCTGACGGAATTGCAGGCCAAGCAGTATACTTCCACGCTGGGCGCCATGCTCAAGGGCATGGATGTGAGCGGGCCGCAAATGCTGGAAATGTCCACCGGGCTGGCGGGGTTGGCCGCCGATATGGCCAGCTTCTACAACATGGACTCCGAAACGGCGTTCAATGAGATCAGCAAGGGCCTGACGGGTCAATCCGACAAGCTGCGGCAGCTGGGCGTGGACCTGTCCGACGCCAACATGGAAGCCTACGCCCTTTCGGAAGGAATGGGGAAAACCTTCCAGCAGATGTCCTCGGGCGAGCAGGCCGTGCTGCGCTACCAGTACCTGATGAAGGAAACCGCCGCCGTGCAGGGCAACTTTGCCAAAACCAGCGAAAGCCTGGCCGGCAACATGCAAATGCTGGAAACCAACTGGAATACGTTTCTGGGCAACCTGGGCGAGGCGCTGGCGCCGCTGGCCAACGGGGTGGTGGGTTTCCTCAATGATGCGTTGGAGGCGTTTACGCCGCCTGAAACCGCCGAGCAGGCGTTGGAAAAAATCGATAAGGCATACGCTGATACCACGGAAAGCCTGACCGCCAACAAGCAGCACGCCGACGCGCTGATCTCCTCCATCGCCGAGCTGGAAAGCAAGGCGTCCCTTGACGACAATGACCTGGTGCGCTACAGGGGCGCGGTGGAAGCGCTGGTGGACATCTATCCTGAACTGGCACAGCATGTGGACCAGACAAGCGGGCTTTTTACCGTCAACATGGAGACCATTCAGGAGGAAACCAACGCGCTGGCAGAAAACGTCCGGAAGAAAGAACAAGCGGCCCATGCCACCGAAAAGCTGCAAACCGCCGAACGCGACCTTGCCCAGAAGGAGGACGCCTACGCTCAGGCCAGTGCCAAAGCCACCCAGGCCATAGATGATCATGAAACCGCATACGCCGCCTTTTATCAGCAGCGGCAAACCCTGATAGATCAGCTGGACACGGATCTGAAAGGCACGTTGGAGGACGCCGGTATTTCGGCTACCAGGGAGCAGCTGGAAGCATTTAAACAATACGTTATCAATGAAGGAATCTCGTTTGGCAACGCCTTTGGCATTGTTTTTGGATCTTATCTGTGGCGTGGCGAAAACGAAGGATTATTAAGTCTGGAGGCCGAGATAGACGCAAAACGGCAGTCCATGGAGGAGCTGTCGGCTGAAACCCTCCGGCTGGAAGCCGAGCGCGAGCAGGCGGTGAATGAGGAAGCACGGACGCTGGCAGAGATGGAAGCGAGCCGGGCGACGTATGACGGTCTCAAAGAAAGCCTGAACGGCGTGGGCGACGCCGCCACGCAGACGGGCGACGCCCTGGGCGGAAGCGGCGGCGTGGCCGAGAACGTTGAAGATACCACCGCCGCCATGGAGGATCTCCTTGCAGCCGGGGAAAATATGGAGGACCTGTTTCACCAGCTGCAGCAATACCGCCTGGACAACCTCGAGGAGGTACGCGGCCAGCTGGGCGGCACCTTCGGCCTGTTCGACAAGCCCGGCAGGGTGAAAAAAGGCAACATCAAGGGCGATACGAAAAACCTTCAGGAGCAGGCCGAATACTGGGAGAGATACAACGCGGCGGTGGAAGCCTTGCAGGAGCGCGAGGGAGGCGACGCGTGGGTCGCAGAGCTGGCGGATGGAAGCGAGGAAAGCCTGTCCAAGCTGGAAATGCTGGCGGGAGCAAGCGACGAAGCGTATCAGAAAGTCAATGATGCCAGGACGACAGCCGAAGAGGCCATGGACGCGGCGAGCGAATCCATCGCCGAATCGAGGCTTGAGGTGGATGAGGCGTGGCAAGGGATCACGCAGACCACGCTTGACGCCGTGTCCGAGCTGGATATGCAGGTGCAGGCGTACGAGAACGCGCAGGCCACCGGTCAGGGAATTTCCAACGGGCTGGCGGCGGCGCTTCCCGGCATCCGAACTTCCATCGATCTGATTCTGGCGCAAATGGCACGGCTAGGCCTCAATCCGAATTCCGTGCCGGAGGAGCCGAATTTTCTTCAGGGGTTCAAAAAGAGCCCTGTCATGAGCAGATTCCCGTCAGCTATGGGATTTGCCACCGGCCTGTCCTACGTTCCCTATAACGACTTCCCCGCCATCCTGCACGAGGGCGAGGCAGTGCTGACCAAGGCGCAGGCCAGCCTGTGGCGCGCGGGATGGACTGGCGCGTGGACCGGGGCGGGGAGTGCTGCGGCGGCAGGCGGAACAGCCGGAGGCGGCAGCTTCCAGCAGGTGAACAACTTCAATGTTCCCGTGCAGACGCCGGACGAGTTCGCCAAGACCATGCGCCTGTATGCTACCTATGGATTGGAAGGGGTGATCTGATGGAAACCAGCCGGGCCAATGTACTCATCCACCGCAGCGATGGGCAGACCTTTGCCATGGACGACCGTCCAATGGGGCTGCTTGAGCTTGAGGGCGTGGACGCGCCCGCCATGGAGGTATTTACCGAGAAAAACGCCGTGGCCGACGGCGACACGGTGACGGGCAGCCGCGTGGCGGCAAGGGACATCACCATCCGGTCCAAATCGCGCGGGGGCATCAAAAACGCCATTCTGCGCGCCCGGGCGGTGGTGTTTTTTGATCCGCAATATACCTATGACGTGGATATCAGCTACGACGGCGTGACCCGCACCGCGCGGGACTGCCGCCTGAAGGCCGTGGCCATCCCGTCGGGCAGCCTGTACCAGCCAATTGAAATTACGGCTACGTTCCTGTGCCCCTATGGGTATTTGGACGGCGAGGGCGGCATGGATGGCGTGGACCTCAACAGCATCACGCCAAGGCTTGGGTGGCCGTATGTGTCGATGGAAAACGCGGGAATGCTCTTCGGCGTGTACAACTACGACAAAACCGTTGTCATCCACAACCGGGGAAGCGCGCCCACCTGGGTGCGCGGCGTGTTTACCGCCATGGGGCCGGGCACGGTGCAAAACCCCAAACTGATTCACGGGGACGCCTTCGTGCGCGTGCTGTATACCATGAATCCCGGCGACGTGGTGGACATTGACACCGAAAAACGCATCGTGCGCATCAACGGGGTGAACGCGCTGAACAAAATCGACAAGGCAAGCAGCTTTGGCGGCATGCGCGTGGACCCCGGCTATAGCGTGATCGGCTTTGACGCTGATACCAACCCGGACCAGCTCAGCGCGCGGGTGTATTTCCAGATAAGGTATTTGGGAATATGAGTTTGTGCCACAGCGAGTGCACCGGAGGGAAGCGCCAGCCCTGTGGCGCGGAGGGAAGCGGCAGCCCTGTGGGCTGTTGCGCGAAGCGCAAAGCGCCCCGGAGCGGGGCAGCGAAACCATGAGCACGACCGAAAGGGAAGTGCGAATGATTGAGCAACCGGGACTGTTGGGCCAAAGGCCCAAAGCGACCCGCAGGCGTGAGCAAATACAAGGGCCGGGCACGGCCAGTGCCCGGAACGCCGATATTTGCGAGGGCAGCGAAACCATGAGCACGACCGAAAGGGAAGTGCGAATGATTGAGCAACCGGGGGGCATGCGAATCAATACATTTGGGGGGTGTGATAAATGGAAATCGCCGGTCTTGACAAGAATCTGGAAACCCTGACGTACTTTCCATATCTGAACCTGCAATGGAAGCGGCGTTACTACGAGCCGGGCAGCTTTTCCATGCGCATTCTGGCGGCGGACTATGACCCGCGCGTCAAATTCCTCTATACGCCAAACCGCCCGGAGGTGGGCATGGTGGAAAAGGTGGACTACGAGCGCACGGCGCAGGGCGAGTTTGTGCAGCTGAGCGGCTCTTTCCTTGAATCGCTGTACAACCGCATCTATGCCTATCCGCACATCAAGGGGAAGCACACGTTGTCGGCGCTGCTGGCCTATGCGAATCATCCATGGTATGCGCTGGACCTATACACCGTCCAGCCGGACGCGGGGACCTTTTCCGAGACCGAGGTGGATGTGTCCTGGCAGAACGACACCATCACCGACTGTCTCTATTCCACGCTGAAGACACTTGAATTGAGCTGGCGGTTTGCGCTGGACACGGACACGGGCGTCCTTGCGATGCGCGTGTGGCAGGGGGTGGACCGGACGCAGGCACAGGAGGCAAACGCCTTTGCCCTTTTTTCGGACGACAGCCATCACGTGACGCAGTTTTCCTATACCGAGGACGAAAGCGGCTACAAGAACCATGCCGTGGTGTTCTACGGCAGCGACAGTATAGGCGATCCGTGGCGGCATGACGTGTACACCGAAAACTGGCAGACCGAGGGCCGCCGCTGGCTGATGATGAACGTGGACGACGACCTGACCGAAGCCGAGCGCACCCAGAAAGCGCACGACGAGCTGAAAAAGTATCCCATCGTGCAAAGCGCCGACATCGAAGTGATCCAGAGCGGGCTTTTGTACGGGCAGGACTACGACCTGGGCGACAAGTGCGACGTGGTGTGTCACCGGCTGGGCAAGAGCTTTGCGGCGCGCATCACGGGCGTGGACGAGGTGTTCAAGGCCGGGCAGCACAACGTGAGCCTGACCTTTGGCGAGAGTGCGAGCACGGTTTACCAGCGCGTGGCACGGCATGGCCGGGGCGACATACGCGGGTACGAACTGCCGCAGATCACATCAAGGCGCGTTCGAATCCTGATGCCGGGGAATGACTGGCAGACAGCGACGATCAACAGCCCGAAGACGGGCGTATGATGGGAGGTAATGCAATATGTTTTCAATGCCATTTGACAGCAAGATCACCGGATACGATTCCAGCGGCATCCCCCAATACGACCGGGCCAGCAACAGCGCGGAGTTTGCAAGGCTTCTTGCGGCGTTTCTGACCAACGGCGTATTTGGCAGCGGCATGTTTGCCGTGACGGCCAAGGTGGGCATGCAGGTGGCTGTGAGTGAGGGGAGCTGTGTCATCAATGGGCGGTTCGGCTTTGCAATCGCCCCGGAAACGCTGGACTTCACGGCGGACCTGCAATATCCGCGCATCGACAGCGTGGTACTTCGCATGGACGTGAGCGCGCCGGTGCGCGATATCCACCTTGAGGTGCACCAGGGCACGCCATCGCCCGCACCGCAGGCACCCGCCCTCACACGCGACGGTACGGTGTGGGAGCTGGGCATCGCAAACGTGCTCATCCCCGCAAACAGCACCGCCATCGCACAGGAGCGAATCACCGACACCCGGCTGGACACGGCCCGATGCGGCATCGTGGCCGCCATCAACAGCAAAATAGACACCACAGCCCTCTACAACCAGATTCAGGCAGATCTGGCATCCTTCAAGGGCACGGAGCAGGCGGAGTTCCTGGCGTGGTTTGAGAACATCAAGGGCAAGCTGAGCGGCGATGTGGCTGCCAACCTGCAGGCCCAGATCGAGGGCAAACAGGACCAGATCACCGCTGAAAACGCGCCGTCCATCGCGGCCCTGCTGGGCGTATCTCCGCCCCAAAAGGCGACCGCTTCGCTGCCTGTGGCAAGCTGGGCCGGGGCCGGGCCGTATACGCAGAGCGCGGCGGCGGCAGGGGTTACGGCAGGCAATACCATCGTGGTTTCACCTGATGCGGCCAGCTTCCTCAAGTGGGGCGAAACGCAGGTGCGCGCCACGGCGCAGGGCGCGGGCACGGTGACGTTTACGGCAGAAACAAAGCCCGACGCGGCTTTGACGGCCAATATCCTGATTATGGAGGTATAAAAGGATGATTCTCAATATGGTGGGCGGCGGCGGTGACGCTGGTGGAGGATTGCCAGAATTCACGTACACGGGTACGTATCAGCTCATCGACGATGGCAAGGTGAGCGGAAAGCAGAACTGGAGGATAAAGTTTCTTACAAGCGGAAATTTGACATTTACAAAAGCATCGGAAAGAGTAGATGCGTTTTTAGTTGGCGGAGGCGGAGCCGGGGTTGGAGGTGATGGGGGCGGAGGAGGTTACACACAAACAGTTTCGTTTAACATACAAAAAGGGACACCATACAGCATAGTTATTGGCGCAGGTGGAATGCCGTACCCCAGTTTTACACCAGCCGGGACAACGAATGCATTTAATGCATCAGCCGCTGGTGGATTCAATGGAGGCGGTGGCGGAGGCAAAGGAGGAAGCGGGGGAGCAAGCCTTGGAGGAGTTGGAGGAAGCAACGGAGGCGATGGCGGAGGAAGCTCTGGCGGCCAGGGCCAGGGAAGCACCACCCGCGAGTTTGGAGAAATGTCAGGAGAGCTTTACTCAGGTGGAGGAGGCGGAGGTTCTACAGGTACGGCCGCAGGCGGAGAAGGCGGAGGCGGCCGCGGGGGATGGGGAACCAGCCCGGACAAGCGGCCATTTTCAGGAACCGTAAATACAGGTGGTGGTGGCGGTGGCAACTATGATGGTACTGGAGGGGCAGGCGGCAGCGGTATCGTGATTCTGCGCAACATGAGGGGGTAAGACATTTGAATTACGCATGGATTGAAGACGGGGTTGTGACGAACATTATTTACCTTCACCCGATGAACGCGGAGGATTTTCCTGCTGCAGTGCCGGCAGGCGACATTCCGGCAGCCATCGGCGACACGTGGGACGGCGAACACTTTTACCGAAACGGCGAGCGGGTGCTCTCTCCCATGGAGCAGGCGCAGGAGGAAGCCCGCGATATGCTGGCGGCGCTTTCGCTGCTGGGCGTGACTGAAGAAAGCAATGCGCAGGCGACAGCGAGTGAAGGCAGGGAAGGGACCCTGCCGAAAACGAGCGGCACACAAGTGAATAGACCGCAGAGCGCGGACGCATCACAGATGCGGACGTGCGAACCTGCAGAAAGCGGGGTGGAAATCTGATGGGCAAGTATCTTGACGCGGCGAAGGTCGTGCGCGAAGCTATGGACGTGGCCATGAAGGTGCTGACTGACAAGCAGGCCCTTCACGCCGTGGCGCTGTCTCCGGTGTGGAACGATACGGCGCAATATGCCCAGGGCGACAGGGTGCGCTATGAAGGCACGCTGTACAAGTGCCTGACGGCGCACACGTCGCAGCCCGCATGGACGCCGCCCGACGCGCCCAGCCTGTGGGCCAAAGTGGTAACCAGCGAAACCGGGGAGCCTCTGCCCTGGCAGCAGCCCGACAACACCAACCCTTATATGAAGGGCGACAGAGTGACGCACGGCGGCAGGACATGGGTGTCCACCATCGACAACAACGTATGGGAACCGGGCGTGTACGGCTGGGAGGCGGAGGACGAATGAAACCGGCCGGGACAAGCGTAGCTGCCGCCGCGGTGCTGGCGGCGCACGTGGGGTACACCTATGAGGAAATGGACTGCCAGGCGTTTGTGGAGCACTGCGTAAAGCAGGCGGGCGGGACCATGTCCTACCGGGGCAGCAACGATATGGCGCGTCATGCCGCATGGCTTGGCACGCTGGAAAACGCGCAGGCTGAGGGAATGCTCAGGCCGGGCGCGTTGCTTTTTATCCATGAAGAGGATGAAAGCGCCCTGCCCGCGCGCTATGCGGGCGACGGGCTGGGGGATTTCAGCCATGTGGGCCTCTACGTGGGCGCGGACGCGCTCAGCGACACGGACAAAAACGGCAGGCGGCGCGCCTGCGACGTGGTGCATTCCAGCGCCACGATGGGCCGCGTGGCCGGGAGCACGCTGCAAAACGGATGGACGCATGTGGGCTGGGCGCATGAGATCGACTACGGCGAAGAGGCCGCGCCGGGCGTGGAGCCGGGAGCAG
Source organism: Bacillota bacterium (assembly GCA_023404345.1). Lineage (GTDB taxonomy): Bacteria > Bacillota > Clostridia > Christensenellales > Aristaeellaceae > Limiplasma. Next base: position 10,540 of record JAEYCB010000051.1, on the reverse strand, counting down.
GGATTGACCAGGGGGCGGCCGGCGGTGCAGCGGCATCCGGCGGCGCAGCAGCCGTTGGGGATGGCCTGACCGCCGGCTCTCCTGCCGCCGGGGCGGAGCGGTATGCCGTGGTCGCATCGCCCGACGGCGGTCCCGTCAAGCTGCGAAGATCCGCCAGCCGGGGCGAATCGCTCTACTGGCTGGTGAACGCGGGCGCGCGCGTCAGGGTGGAGCGCGAGGGGGACGGCTGGGCGCTGATCACCGCCATCTGCACCGACGGGCATAGGCGCCGGGCGTACATGATGAGCCAATTTTTGCGGGGGTGATCGGGTTTGCAGTTTCTGGACAATGCCGGGCAGGTGGCCGGGTCCATATCCGCGATCCTTGCCCTGCTGGGGCTTGTTTTTTTTACGCCGGTGAAAAACCGCGTCAGGGCCAGGCGGCAGGCGCGGGAAAAGGCCGCCGCGGAGCAGAAGGCTTTTCGCAAAGAGCTGAAGGAGACGCTTGCAGAGCTGAACGCGAAGCTGTGCAGCCTGTCCGACGACATCGGCGATTTGCAATACGAGCGGCTGTCGCAGGCGTATGACTTCTACACCACGCGCGGGTGGTGCACCAGCTCCAAAAAGCTGATGCTGTGCAAGATGCACAAGAGCTACCGCGCGAAAAACCGAAATCACCTGTCCGAGCATTTTGAGCAGGAAATCCTTGATTTGCCGGACAAGCCCAGAAAAATCGAAAGCGAGGAGATACCATGAAAAAGAAGATGATCTGTTGGATGCTTCTGATGACAGTGGCGGCGCTGCTTCCGGCGCTGGCCATGGCGGAAGGGGCGGCGGGCGCGGCTGCTTCTGCGCCGGCGATCGACTGGACGGCGCTGGTGGTGGCCGTGATCGGCGTGATCGGCACGGCGGCGTCAGCGCTGCTGGGGCACGTATGGGTAAAGTATGTGAAGCCGTGGCTTGCGCAGCGGGATCTGACCGATGCGGCAAAAATCGTGGTAGAGGCCGTGGAGGCGCTGCTGGGGCGGTACTGCGGGGAGGACAAGTGGAAACTGGCGCTGGAAAAGATGGCTGACCGGGGATTTTATACCGACAGCCAGCAGGTGATCGACGCGCTCAAGGCCGCGTGGAAGCAGCTGGACATGGCCATGATTGCCGCGGGGGAAAAGGATGTATTTGGAATTGGCGAGCCGGAAAAGCCGCCTGAAACCGTCGTGTGAACAGCAGAAACCGCCCTGTCCGGCAAAACACCGGGCGGGGCGGTTTTTGCTTGCCTGTTTTCCATAAGAAAGCCCTGCGCCTCAAACAGCAGGAAAAAATGCCCGGCTCATTGGCTGAATGACCGGCAGGAAGCGGTGATAGGGAGAAGTTGTGAAGAGAAAGCAGCATTCTTATGCTTCCGTTGCGGCGGAAGGAAAGACGGACAGATCACCGGTGTTCATCCTGCCGGCGGCCAATGTTCAGATGGTAGAGCCTCTCCACGGGGGAGTCCTCCCGGAAGGTCGGCGCTTCCTCCAGAAACTCCCAGCCAAATTTTTCATAGAGGCCAATGTGCTTTGTATAAAGATACAATTCCGGCAGCCCGGCGGCTTTTGCGTTTGCCTTTACGCTGAGCATCAATCCTCTGCAAACATTTTGGCCCCGGAATTTCTCATCCACGTACACATTGATCAGCCAGGGATAAAGGTCCGGTCTGGCGGAGAGATCATCCGCCATGGCGAACTGATACATTCCGGCCGGTTCGCCGTTCACCAGGGCAACAAAGGTCTGGGGCAAGCGTACGGTGCACAGCGAGTGCTCCAGATTGCACTGCACTTCCTCGAAACTGCTGTTGCTTCGAACGCCCCACCAGTTATAGTTCCACTCGCAGATCTTACGGAATGCAGGGTGGCTTGCATCCGTCAGCTTGATGATCTCCATGCTTTGCCTTCTTTCAAAGAGAGTTGTGGGCGCGAAAGCGGCGGTTTTTGGCAGTGGTGCCCACAGAGAAAATGCCCCGGCCCTTGAGGGGTCTGGAGGTCCCGTTCATGAGGGAAGAGGCCGGATCGCACCATCAGCGGCCTGTCAGGGGTTCAGATAGAAACAACAAATCCGAACCCGCCGCCTCCCGGCGCAAGGTTCGGATTTGTTTTGCTGGTGACCCATCGGAGGCTCGAACTCCGGACACCTTGATTAAAAGTCAAGTGCTCTGCCAACTGAGCTAATGGGTCACATCCCCGTATGCGATTCAAACGCGCAAGGTGTATGCTATCACAAATTCCACCAGGTGTCAAGCCTTTTTCTAGCTTTGCCGTGTTTTGAATTGCAGGGCTGCTGCATTTGTTGGGCGGCAGAAAAAAAGAAAGCGGCTTGGCGGGCAGAAAGCTTCTCACGAAAGCCCGGGCAACTCCCGTGCCATGCGGCTTCTCCTGTAGGGCCCCTTTCTTCTCTCTCCGATATGCGATGGGAGGAATATCAACAGCGCATAGAAGAAACCCGGCATTCTATGCGCTGTTTTGGAATCATGGCCACGGACTTTTCGGCGGCGTGAGGTTCAAATGTTAAAGGCCAACCGCCGTCCTTGCCAGCATGCAGGCTCCTCTCACGGCGTCGCCCGGCCCGAAAACCACCTCCAGTTCGGGATGGTCAAGGGCCAGCTGCTCCACCAGGCGGCTGCGAAGCCAGACGTTGTGCTCCACCACCCCGCCGGACAGGGCCGCACGGGCAGGGGAGAGCGGCATCTGCCGCATCACCGAGCTCAGCAGAAGCGCCAGCTCGGCGGCGGCCGCCCGGGCGATGTCCGCCGCAAGGGGGTCGTCCTCCACACGCTCCAGCACCAGCCCGGCCGCAGTCGCCACCACCGCCTTTTCAAAGCGGTGATGCAGCATTGCCACAAAATCCTCCGGACAGGAAAGCGAAAAATGCTTCACCAGATCCGCAAGCAGCGTTGTTTCCAGATCGCGCCCCTCGCGGGACCGCATGGCACGCCGGATGGCCTGCCATGCAATCCATAGCGCGCTTCCCTCGTCGCCCAGCATGTAGCCCAGCCCTCCGGCACGCGCGGTGCGGCCCTCGCGGTCGCGTGCCAGCGCCAGCGAACCCGTGCCCGCGATGAGGCAGTAGCCTTCCGTGCTTTCCAGCGCGCCCACCAGCAGGGTTTCACCGTCGTTGCACAGGTACATGCTGCACTGGGGTAGCAGCCGGCGGAAAAAGGCGGAAAAGGCTTCCTTTTCGGCCGGACGGCTCAGCCCCGCCGATCCCAGGCAGCCGGCTTTCAGCCTCTCCAGCGAAACGCCGGAGGAACGCAGGAGCCTTTCGGTGTTTCGCATGGCCTCGTCCCGGCCCACGCTGTACATGTTGGTGGAACCGCCGGTAAACCGCCCGATCTCCCGGCCGTCCTCCAGAGAGAACAGACATAGCCGCGAATGCGTTCCGCCGCCGTCAATGCCAAAGCCGATTTCACACATGGGCATCACTTCTCCGCCATTTCATTGAGCCACCGCTCGCAGACCATCAGCATGCGGGGCAGGTGGAAAAAGCCCTTCCACTTGCCGCCCTTCAGGCCAAAGACCGGGCGGCCTTCGCGGTCCAGATAGCCGTACCACTCGCCGTATTCGTGATCGGAAAAATGCTCGAAGGAATAGTCATGCAGGCGCTTGAACCATTCCAGATGCTCCGGGCGGCCGGTCAGCTTGTGTGCCAGCAGGAAGGCGTTGATGGCCTCGGCATGCACCCACCACAGCTTCATCTGGGATTCCAGCTTGTCCGTGGGATAACCCATGTAGTCCTGGTAGTAGAACAGGCCGCCATATTCCTTGTCCCAGCCGCGTTCCACGGCCCACAGCATGATATCCGCCACATCGTCCACCATGTCGCGCCGGCCCATGTCGTTTGCCACGTCCATGACAAACCACAGGTTTTCCAGCGCGTGTCCGGGATTGAGCAGCCGCCCCTCCATGATGTCAAACAGGTGCCCGCCGTCCGGCAGCACGCGCTCAAACACGCACTTGCGCTCGCGGTCCACATGGCGGCGGAAGAACAGGTCCAGGTTCTCCTCCACGATGGGGTCAAGCTCGGCGTCGGGCACAAAGCCGCGCAGCTCGCGCGCCATCATCATCTGGATCATGGGCATGGCCATGGCGCACAGGCTGCGCGACCCCGCCACCGCCTTGGTCCATATGCCCTTGGGATGATCCTTGCGCTGCTGGATGCGGCGGTAGATTTCCAGCGCCTCCTCATGCGCCTGCTCGTCGCCCGTGACGCGCGAATACTCGGCCAGCGCCGTGCACATAAAGCAGTCGGAAAAGATGTTGTAAGGGTGGATCAGGGGGTTTCCCTGCCGGTCCATGGCAAAATAGTAGTCGCCGTTTTCCGCCCGGCCATGCGCGCGCATGAACGCAACGCCCAGGCTGGCGGCTTCCACCCATTCCGGCCGGGTGCCGTATACGGAGCAGAGCTTGGAAAACATCCAGATTTCACGGCCCTGCATCCAGGCATACTTGTCGGTGTCAAACACCGTGCCGTCGCGCTCCAGCAGCGTCAGATAGCCGCCGCATTCGCGGTCCAGCGAGTGGTTGAGCCAGAAGGGCACCACATAGTCAAACAGCTCTTTCCGGTACAGCTCGTGATAGGCTTTGATCTCCGCGGATTCCATTTGCAAAACGCCTCCTGTATAGACCGGCCCGGCGCAGGACGGTGCCTGACGCCGGGCGCCGGTTGGCTGCTTTCAGCCGCTTTATTTGATGGCTCCGGCCGTCATGCCCTTGATGAAATATTTGGACATGAACAGGTACAACACCAGCATCGGTACGATGGCGATGGACAGGCCCGTAAAGAGCAGGTCCCACTTGGTGGAGTGCTGGCCGATGAAGCTGGACAGGCCCACGGGCAGGGTTTTGAACTTGTCGGACTGGATAAAGACCAGCGGGAAAAAGAAGTCATTCCAGATCGGCACGGCGTTGTAGATGGTGACCAGCGCGATGGAGGGCGCCGTGATGGGCATGACGATCTGGCTGTAGATGCGCAGATCGCTGCATCCGTCGATGCGCGCGGCCTGCTCAAGCTCTCCCGGAATGGTCCGCATGAAGCCGGAGAGGATGAACACGGTGGAGGGCAGGCCCATGGCGATGAACACCAGAATCACCGAAAGCGGGTTGTCCATCAGGCTCAGGCTTTTCACAATCTGAAACAGCGGAATGACGGCCGCCTTCAGCGGCAGCATGATGCCGCTCAAAAACAGCATGTACAGCAGCGTGTTTCCCCGGAATTTGTAGCGGGCGATGCCATAGGCGGCCATGGAGCCAAACAGCACCACAAAGACCATCGAGCTGCCGGTGAAGAGCAGGCTGTTGAAAAAATACCGGCCAAAGCCCTTGTCAACCCAGATGGTGACGTAGTTTTCAAAGGAGAAGGATTCGGGCAGGGAAAAGGGCTTTAGCATGATATCCCGCGTGGATTTGAAGGAGGACATCACCATGTTGAACAAAGGATAGATGATCAGGACCACATAGGTCAGCATCACCAGCTGAAGCAGGATGATAAACACCTTTTTCCCTGGACTTGCATTGCGGTAGCGCATGCCGGTGTTCACAGTTCCACCTCCTTGGATTTGGTAAAGAGGATGGAGCACAGCGAAATGCCAAAGGTCATCAGGTAGATGACCACGGCGATGGCCGATCCGATGCCGATTTCCGGCGCGCCGGAATCCACCGATCCAAAGGCGGTGCGGTAGAACAGCGTTCCGATGGTGTCGGTAGCGTAGTTGGGCGGTCCATCCAGTCCGGCCATGGTGTAGACCTGCTCAAATACGTTTAAGCTGCCGATGATGGTCAGCACCGAAATGATCGTGATGGAAGGAACGATCAGCGGCAGAATAATTTTATAAAACATCTGCCATTCGTTTACGCCATCCAGATAGGCCGCTTCGGTACACTCGGCGGGCACGTTGTCGATGGCGCTCATAAACACCAGCGTGGGGAAACCGACCCAGCGCCAGATGTTGACTGCGATAATCGTATACGTCGCAATGGACCCGTCTCCCAGCCAGGCGCGGGTCAGGTCCTGACGACCTATGAGGGAAAGCAGGCTGTTGACCATTCCCTTGGGCTTGAGGTACAGCCCCCAGAGGAAGCCCACCGCGATGATGGAAAACAGCACGGGAATAAAGAAGATGCGGCGGTATGCGCCGTGCCCGGCAATGCCGCGGCTGAGCACATAGCCAAAGAGAATGCCCAGGGTGTTTTGCACCAGCATGGTGACAACGAACCATTTCACGTTGTTGCCCAGGGCGTTTGTAAAGCGTTCCTGATAGGGATAGCCGGTGAAAAGCTTCTTGAAGTTTTCCAGCCCGATAAACTCGCCCCGGATGAGCTGGTTCCAGCTGAAAAAGCTGTTGAACAGCGACATGAACAGGGGCAGCAGAATAAAAATAAACACAATGGCAGCGCCGGGCAAAACGAAGAAGGTGATCCAGGCGGCCTTCTTCCAGTTTCGGGCCTTGGTCATGGCGATACCTCCTGGCGGCGGGTGTAGTAATGAAAAGGTGAACGGGAGAAGCCGCATGGACGGCTTCTCCCGCTGCAGCTTGTCGAAAAAGTCCGGCCGCGCCGGCCTTTTCCGCCAGAACACGTTTCCCCTGCGCTTTCAGCGCGGACGGGGAAACGCGCAAGGAAACCTTGCTTTGCAAGGCTTCCGAATCCACCGCGCATGTCAGCGAGGCAGACCGCCCGCTGGAAGCGGGCAGCCTGTCCCGCGTGAGCGCGGGATTTCTTCTTCAAATCGAAGATTTGGAGAAGAAACCGGGAATTCGGATTTCATTCGGAGGGCTGCGGCCCTCCAAACCTCCCCAAAGGTTTTTGGACCTGTAACGGGAGAAGCCGCATGGACGGCTTCTCCCGCTTAACGGCAAGGATTTTACTTCTGGAAGGGCTCGTAGTAGGCGGCGATGCCGTCCTGCACGATCTGGCAGGTCTCCTCGGCGGAGGCCTTGTCAACCATCAGGTCCTGCGCAGCGGACTGGAACAGGGACGATCCGGTGGGCTGCTCATAGCGGAAGCCGACCAGGAAGATGTAGGGGGTAGCATTCTTCTGCAGCTCCAGCACCTTGGCGATGAAGGGGTTGGCGGACACGTCCACGCCGGGCACGGCCGAAACCATGGCCAGTTCGCTCACGATGCGCTCGCCAAATTCGGGGGTGGCCAGGTACTTGATGAAGCGCAGGGCCGCATCCTGCTTCTTGGTGCTGGCGGAGATGGAGAAGTTCATGTCGGCATAGACCGATACGTAGGCGGGGTCATCCGCGGTCGGGCCAGGCACGGCGAACACGTCGTAGGACAGATCGGGATTCTCCGCGCTGAAGTAGCCGGCCTCGTAGGAGCCGCCCACAAAGTGCGCGCTGATCTCGTTGATGAAGTTGGCCTGCATGTCGGTGTAGGCCACGCCTTCAAACATCTCGGGCATATAGGGGGCCAGATCCTTGATCTTCTGCACGGCGTCCACGAAGACGGGGTCCATGAAGGTGGTTTCGCCGGTGATGACCTTGTTGTAGAAATCGTTGCCGCCGTAGAAGGAGGGGCCTACGCCGCCAAAGAGGAATTCGCAGCACCAGCCTTCCTTCGTGCCGTTGGCCAGGGCTTCATAGCCGGCGGCCTTGCAGGCCTCCAGGTTGGCAATGAACTCGTCCCACGTGGTGGGAACGCTCAGGCCCAGCTCTTCGTAGATTTTGGTGTTGTAGTAGCACAGCATGGTCTGGCTCACGGCAGGCACGCCGTAGATCTTTCCATCGGTGATGGAGGTGGCGCCGCCACGGGCGGATTCGGAGAAGTCCTTCAGCTCTGGCACCAGGTCGTCCAGCGCCAGCATGTAGCCGGAATCAGCAAAGGTTTGCAGTCCGCCGTAAGCGCGGCTCATGAACACGTCGGGCGCGCCGTCGCCCGCGGCCAGCGCGGCGGAAAGGATGGTGTTGTACTCGGTGTTTTTGATGGCGTTCTGAACCACCTTGATGTCGGGGTTGGCGGCTTCAAAGTCCGCGATGACGGCATCGTAGAATGCCGTGTCTTCGGGACGCCAGGTCCAGAAGGAAATTTCGGTCACTTCCTCGGCCTGCGCGGGGAGCGCCAGCATGGTCACAAGCAGGCACAGGGTCATACAAATGCCAAGAAACTTTTTCATGTTGAGGGTCTCTCCTTTCAGTTTTTATGGGCGTCCTGGTTCTTGGTCACAGCATATCAAACCTTCGTGGATTCGTCAATAGAATTTCTTGCTTTTTTAAAAGTTTTTTCTTCTGGTGCTTTTGCTTTGTTTCGCAAAAACACGAAAATATAGAAGTACTCAATAAAAAATCATATTAAAATAAGTGCATATCACACATGAAACAGGAAAATAAATAACGTAAAATTATGATTTTGCGAAAAAAATATTGAACGCACGGCGTTTTTTGTGTATAATCTTTTACACAGCGACAGGGATCAGGACCGGCTCATGATCGTATAAAGGAGGTGCGTAAAATGGGAGATTGCATCGTAAGGCTCAATCAGCTGATCGATCAGCTCTCGCCGGCGGAGGCGCGCGTGGCGCGTTATTTGCTGGATCACTGTCAGGAGGTCATCGGCCAGCCCATCGAAAAGGTGTCCGAAGCCTGCCAGACCAGCAAAACCACCGTTGTGCGCCTGTGCAAGCAGCTGGGGTTCAAGGGCTACAAGGCGCTGTCGATTGCGCTGTCGATGGAGCTGGCCACCGGCGGCGAAAACCGGATCTCCTATGAGGATATCAACCCCGGCGACGACCTGCACACCATTATTGAGCGCGTAAGCCAGCATACCCAGGCCGCCATCGCGGATACCGTGCGCGTGCTCAGCGAGGAAAACCTTCTGCGCGCAGTGGACGCGCTGGACAAGGCTGCCCGCGTCGATTTTTACGGGCTGGGTACCTCCGCGCTGGTTGCGCTGGACGCGCAGCAGAAATTCCAGCGCCTTTGCCGCGATACCCAGACCAGCGTCGATCCGCATGTTCAGGTGGTCATTGCCAGCCGCCTTACGCAGGGGGATGCCGCCGTTTTCTTTTCCTATTCCGGTGAAACCGAGGATATGCTCGATACGCTTTTCGTGGCCAAACGAAGCGGCGCCGTCACCATCTCGGTCACGCGCTATGGGGTCAACCGCCTCAGCCGGGAAGTGGATATTCCCTTATATGTCGCATCCTCCGAAATGCTGGTGCGCTCCGCCGCCATGACCAGCCGCATCGCCATGATGCATGTGGTGGATATCCTCTATTCCGCCGTGGCCGCGCAGGGCTATGACCGCTACAAGCCATTTCTGGACAAAACGCATCTGGCCGGACGTGAAAAACGGCGCAGCCAGCACGAGCGGCGCAGATGACGACGATTCTGACACAGGGGAGAAAAGCATGGAAGCAAGAAGCTATTTATCCGGGCTGACCACGGAACAGATCAACGCTGAAAGCGCCGCGCTGGACACGCTGGACGGGCAGGCAATCGCGGCTTTGATGAACCGTCAGGACTATGGCGTGGTGGAGGCTGTGGCGCGGGCCGTGCCGGTCATCGGCCGCGTGATTGACGAAATTGCCGCACGCTTTTCCCGCGGGGGCCGGCTGTTTTATACCGGCGCGGGAACCAGCGGACGGCTGGGCGTGCTGGATGCATCCGAATGCCCGCCCACGTTTGGCGTGCCATCCACCATGGTGCAGGGGATTATCGCCGGAGGCGACATCGCGCTGCGCCATGCCGTGGAGGGCGCGGAGGACGATTATGGCCAGGGCCGGGAAGATCTGAAAAAGGCGGGCCTTGGCCGCGACGATGTGGTGATCGCCATCAGCGCCAGCGGCTACGCCCCGTATTGCGTGGGCGGGCTGGACTATGCCCGCAGCGTGGGCGCGCTGGCGGTTTCGCTCGCCTGCAATGAGCACACGGAGCTGGCCCGGCACGCGGATCTGGCCATCGAGGCCCCTACCGGGCCGGAGGTGCTCATGGGGTCCACGCGCCTGAAAGCGGGCACCGCTACCAAGATGATTCTCAATATGCTCACCACCGGCGCAATGGTCCGCACCGGAAGGGTCTATCAGAACCTGATGGTGGACCTGTGCATTTCCAACAGCAAGCTTTCCGACCGTGCGCTGCGCATCCTGCGCCACGCAACGGGCGTGGAGGAGGAAACCGCTGCACGGCTTCTCAGGGAGGCTGGCGGCAGCGTCAAAACCGCGATTGTCATGCATCTGGGCGGGGCGGACGCAAGTCAGGCCCGCCAGGCGCTGGAGGAGACGGGCGGCTGGGTTGGTCCGGCCATTGAAAAGCTGAAATCCTGACGGCTGTGTGGCGGCAGATGAAACCGCCGGGGCCTGGGGCGGCGCCTCAGGTCCTTTGGCGTTGCCCGGTTTTGCGAAAACGCCCGGCACGCCTGAAACGCGGCTTTTACGATTTTTCCGGCAGAGGAGGAACGTCGCTTGAACATTTTCGTATGCATCAAGCAGGTGCCCGGGACGAACAAGGTGCAGGTGGACGAAAAAACAGGGGTGCTGAAGCGGGATGGAGTAGCGGGGAAGATGAACCCGTACGACCTGTATGCGCTGGA
>JAEYCB010000041.1 GCA_023404345.1 Bacillota bacterium | reverse complement strand
CGCCCCCCGGGCCCCGGGGGCGCACGGCCCTGGTTTGGTCTGGACGAGGTTATTGGGCCGCCTCGGTCAGGCACTGCGTTACGGCGTCCAGAATACGGTTGCTGGTCAATGTCGCGCCGCTGACGGTATCGATGTTGACGGAGTTATCCGCCACAATCGCTTGCGGCAGGGACTGAAGTGCATCAGCGGCAATGCTCTCGGTTTCGTGCTGTTCGACGATCGTCACCGCGCTGATCTTTCCATCCGTGATGGTGGTTTCAACGGTCATGGTACCTTCCTGTCCGTCTACCGTAGCGGTATATGTGCCGTCGGCAAGCGCTGTAGCCATATCGAAACGGACCTCGGCCTCGACCTCTTCCTTCTCAAAAAGCTCCATGGGCATCAGCTTGGTCGCCTCGATCAGCTGATAGTTTTCGGCCATCGGCAGCGTCATAGCCATCTCGCCACAATAGCGGCCAAAGGCAACGGCGCCCGTCACGCCCGAACCACCCATACCGGAGTTGCCAAAGATGAAAACCATTTCACCCGCCACATACAAGCCGGGAATCGGCGTACCGTTTTCGTCCACGGCCTGGCCCTTGGTATTGGACTGTACGCCGCCGATGGTGCGGCTGGTCATGGAGGTCTGCTTTACGGCGTAGTACTTGTCTCCCTCGATGGCGTTCCTGGCGGCGTTGTAGAGGTTGTCATCCTCGACGAACACACGGCCAAACTCATCAGGTTCGCCGGAGGCGACATGCTCATTATAGGCCTCGACGGTTGCAATCAGGTTATCCGCAGGCAGGTTCAGTTTCTCCGCCAGCTCTTCCAGGCTGTTCGCCTCGACGATATAGGGCTTTCCGGCGTCCAAATCAAAGAAGCCGGCCATCATGTTGTTATGTGCGGGAATCTCCAGCAGATCATCATGGATCTTATCGGTATAAACCTCATACATGGAGGCTTCGGGCTGGTTTTCCAACGCTTTTTCACGAGCATAGATGTCCTCGTTGGTTTCATTGACAAAGCGCTCGCCGTTGAGGTTGACCCAGATGCCGCCGGCAAAGGCGGTCTTGGTGCTCATGATACGGCCGGTGGTGGGGGTATCGGGGCTGGGCAGACCCATCGTGATGGTGGGGAAAATGTCCATGGCATACTCGGCAATATCGCCGCCGACTTCCTGCACCATTCGCATGCCGTATCCATCCGCTCCCGGCAGGGAGGAGGAAATGATGCCGGAGGCTGTGGGCTTAAAGTAGCTCATCATCTTCTGATTGGCCGCGTATCCGCCCGTTGCCATCACCACACCATGCTTGGAGGTATAGAATACCGTGTTGCCATCCGCATCAACGGCTTCTACCGTCACAATCTGACCCAGATCGTTAGCGTGCAGGTGCTTGGCCTCAGTATTGAATACGATTTCGATTTTGTCTCCATACCCGGCGATCAGCTTGTCCAGCACCTCATGCGTTGCGCTCTTATAGTGCTCGCTGTCAATGGGTTTGGGCTTGTAGCTTCTGGGATAGGAATAGAGCTTGTGCTCAGGCGCAAACACTGCCTTGTGCCCTTCCGCGTCAGTGGTAAATTCACAGTCTTTGAGGCCGTTTTCCCACAGCCAGTCGACTGCCGGGCCAACCAGTTCACTGTATTTATACAGCAGATTGGAATTAGGACGGCCGCCATGCTCTGATCCAGTATCAATCATATCCTGGTAGAGCATGTCCACGCTGTCTTCAAGCAATCCGTCCTCATGCTGGATAATGGTATCCGCACCCACCAACGTACCGCTTGTCACGTTGAGGTTTCCGCCGGTCTTTCCGGTTTTTTCGATTACGATAACCTTTTCCGCTCCGTTTTCGACGGCGCCAATAGCTGCAGACAGGCCAGCCGGTCCCGCACCTACCACCAACAGGTCCGCCGCTTCACCGGCCGTTTCAGCCATTCCAGGAGAGATGACAGATATCAGCAATAGGGATGCCAAAAGCAAAGACAGCCTTTTTTTCATACCAAAATTCCTCCTGTGTTCCGCTGCGCAGTTGAGAAACAACGCTGCTTGTGCAAATCACGATATTCAGAATACGAATGGCGGCATGTTGGTCTTATTCCCCTGAAGCAAGTTTGAAAAGCAAAATACAACCAGACTGCCTGAGGTGTTACAATTTACTCTAGGCAGCATTTCAAAAAACATATTGATATCCAATAAAAAGCCGTGTCTGAAAAATACTGTTGAGGGGACCGCCTGCACCGCAGCCTTTTTGTCCAAACAAATGAGTCAATCTCTACAAAGCCTTTTGAATCGACAGATTTTTCGGTGGAATCACTTCCTTCTGTTCTCATGCTTTCTCCGTATTCTGATTCAATTATATAACATATATAATATAAATACAACAGTTCCTGACGAAAAAAACTAGATATAGTACACAAAAAGTAATTTGATCCATCTGTCCGCGGTAAAAACCACTAAACTGCCAGCCGAGAAAACCTGCATGTCCAAAAATTTCTGGAACCGAATTGCATTGCTGTCCTCATTACAGTTGCAAATATGCTATTTTTTTCAGCATGAAAGTCATCCTTGTCAGCGAAAATCTGCCACATGCCGATAAAAAGCCAAATTAAAAAGTACACCCCTGGCATATGCCAGGGGCGTCAGTGTTAGTTGGAAACATGCCCGGATGTTTACCGGCAGCAGGTGTTGCAGGTGTTGTTGCAGGTATTGTTGCAAGCAGTATTGCAGCAGGTGTTGCAGCCGGTATTACAGCAGGTGTTGCAGCCTTTGTTGCAGGCGTTGTTGCGCAGGCATACATCGTCGTTGTTGCACAGCGACGCGGGCGGGAAAAGCGGCAGCGAGAAAAATTCATTGTACATCCCATGATACCATCTATTTTTTTATGCGCGGGAAGAGCTCAAGCGACAAATAATCTGTCGCTTTTTGTCCGCGTCTGCACGCCTGCGTTTTGTGGTAGACGACCTTGTCCAAAACCGCCCTAAGAAGGGCGTTTTTTGCCTCGTTTGACGGTGCCACGTCGTAGGCTTGTAATACGTGGCGCAGCTCTGGGAGCAGGGAAGAAACGGCATCCTCGACGCGCACAGGGGCATCCACCATGGCATCCAGCGCGGCGCGGGCGGATTCAATATCTCGTGCCAGAATGGCCGCGCGCTCAGTGTAGGTGGGGATGTCATACACGCCCTGCTCCAGCAGGTCCATGAGGCGGGCGCGGCGGCGGTTGAGGTCGTCCAGGTGCTTTTCCATGGCCTCGCGCGGGGGAGCGTCCGGCTCCGGCGTTTCTATAGGGGCCACCGTTACCCCGTCGAGCCATTCGCGCAGGCCATCGAGCACCAGGCGCTCTACGTCCGCGACAGGTGCGGAGGATGTCGGGCACCCAACGGTGGAGCATTTAAGGTGGTCTATGCCAGCCATGTGGCCGTACATCGGCGTGCGGATCATCGCCTTTCCGCAAATTCCGCATTTTACAAGCCCGTTGAACGGGCTGCGCATAGGCGTTCCTGCTTTAACGGGCCCTTTCTGGTGATTTGCAAATGCAGTTTGTACAGCATTCCATGTGTCCATGTCGATGATAGCCGCGTGCCGCCCATCCACGACAATGTGCCTGTCCGACGGCTGCCGGCTTTTCACCCGCTGGCCATCCTGCACGCGGATTTTTGTTTCCTTCTGGTACCATTGGACCTTTCCTATATATGCGACATCTTGCAACAGCTTTCGTATCTTGTCGGCAGTCCACTCGTTTCCGAGGTCCGTTTTGAGCCCCATCTTGCGCAGTAAGTTGGCGATTTTCTGCGCGCCCATATCCTCGTGGACCGTCTGACCGTTCACGGTGATGTCCCTTCCGCGGAGGTACAGGGAGAAAATCATGCGCACGATCTCCGCTTTCTCCGGCACGATGCGCAGCGACCAGCCCTTTTCCCCCTTGAGCTTGTACCTCTCGTAGCCGAACGGCGGCCGGGTGCCCATGTATTTGCCCTCTTTGACGCTTGCCAACCTTCCGGCCTGCAAGCGGCGGCGGGTTGTTTTGTACTCCCGCCGGCTCATAAACAGGCCGAACTCGAAGTATTCCTCATCGGCCTCGTCGTCAGGATCGTAGTCGCGTGTCGGGGTGATGATGTGGGTGCCTGAAAATTTGAACGCCTGGGCGACTATGCCCTGATCTATGGTGTCGCCGCGCGCGAGGCGCTCGATCTCCGCCACCAGCACCCCGGCCCACTTCCCCGCCTGCACGTCGCGCAGTAGCTCCTGCATCACGGGCCGGTCGCTGATGGTGTCGCCGCTCACGATTTCGTGATATATGCGGCCTATGGGCAGCCCTCGCCTCGCGGCCAGCTCCGTGAGCATGGCGCGGTGGCGGGCCAGCGTTTCCCCCTCGCCCCGCTGCTCGGCCTCGATGTCGCGGCGGGATTTTCGGAGGTAGATGCAGTACATCATATCAAATCCCGCGCCTCACAGCCCAGTACCTCGGCCAGTTTGTACAACATAGTCCGGCGCGGGTTTCTGGCGCCATGCTCCCATCGTGTGATGGTCAGTTGGGTGACGCCCAGCTTTTGGGCAAGCTGGGTTTGAGTAAGGCCCGCCGCGAGCCTGCGGCGGGCGATGGGGCTGTTATTGGTAGCCCGTGGAAGTGTGTGCTGGTTCATTGCGCTATCCCTCCCTGGAACGACGCCTGCATGCCCGGCCCTTATTGGCCCGCAGCCCTTAGCCCGTTGCCTTGATTGTATTATATATCCTTTTTGGATATATGTCAAGGGGTATTTTGATATTTTCCCAAAAAAATTCCCCGGCGCGTGGCCGGGGGTTGGAATCACTTAAACCCAAGCGAGGGCTTTCCAGCGTATGGCATAAATACCGCAATTCCATCATCGACTAGGATATATTGTCCAGTCTTAATGTCCCAGGTGATTTCGGTTTTGTCTCCTTTTTCATAATATCTGCTAGTTTCGCTTTGCAGGTATTCGTATTCCATGATCTTTCCATCCCATGACAGTGCCACACCAGATTCATCTAATTCGTCGCCCCATTCAATGGTGACGCTAATCCCGTCGGCGGCTTTAATGGTCCATTGCCCCGCCGGGATGTCCTCGCCTACGGTATAAACGCCTGCGGGCACTTCAACCTCCTGCCATTCTTCGCTTTCCCATATGGCAAGAGATATCTGATCCTTAAGGGCAACCAGTTCATCATAGGACATACCGGACAGATCAACCTCGGCAAACGCAGTCACGGGGATCAGCAGGGCAATCATGATACAAATTAGCTTTTTCATTCCTTTTCTTCCTCCTCGTATGGTGTGATTTCTGTGTCGTTTGTGATGGCATCCAATATCACATGGCACTCGGACGCGTCCTCGTCGCCAATGGCGTAGTATACAGTCCCGTCGCTGTCAACGGAAGTCATATAAAACACCTGCATTCCGGTTTCGGCTTTATCGTACAGAGTGATTAGCTCACGCGCAGCATCATACATTTGGGTAGCGTAGGACTTAGCAGCCGTCCAATCGCTATTGGTTTCTCCTGCTTTAGAGGCTTCAACGGCTGCGTCCATGAACGCCTCCGATACAACGCCAAGGATAACCGTGTTGCTTTCCTCGTTGTAAGCGAATACCTGCGTAATCCCTTCAATGGGAGCTGCATCAACCAAGTTGTTAAGCGCCGTGACGGCGGCCTCCGGGCCTAGCCCCAGCGCCGATGCGCAAACAGGGATGAGCATCAGCAGAGAGGCCAGGACAATAATTGCCCTTTTCATTTTGTAGATTCCCCCTTTTGTATGATACTGCCATTATACACAAATATGTATGAGTAGTAAACATATTTTTTCATAGACATCATTAGACATTATTGCCCTTGTAAATGCTTGGTTTCCGTGCTATCCTTTCCCCTCTCAATGCAGAACGGACATTGACACAAGAAGCCTTTTTGTTTATAATGGCACCACAGATGCGAACGTATGTTCTTATAATGGGGGCACAGAAATGGACAAAAAACAAGCGATACTGGCTATGCTGGAGAAGATCACCGACCCGAAGAAGATCGAAAAAATCTACTGGTACGTGCAAAGACTCCTCATCAGATAGGAAAAGCCCCGGCCTCACTGGCCGGGGTTTTTCGTTCGGTCCATCACCCGCTGGACGAAATCATGGAGCATCTGCCATTCCTCGTCGGACAGGTCGGCCAGCTCGACGAAAACGGCTTTCACGAACTCGTTCCCGCCGGTAAGAATCTGGTCGATGCGATCAAGGGCCGTGGCCTCTTTCGGGGCGAACATCGGTCCGGCGCCATGCAGCAGGTAGTCCAGATTGACGCCAAACTCCCGGCAGATGGATGTCACGACTTGATTGGACGCGTTTCTCCGCCCGATTTCTATGTTTGCGAGAGAGTTTTGTTTAATTCCTATTCTCTGCGCAAATTCGGTTTGCGTCATGTCCAGCGCTTTTCTGATATCTTTTATCCGATCATGCATTTCATCACCTCTCTTTCGTAAGTATTCTATCAAAATAATATTTCAAAGTCAATATTCAGTCTTGACAAATACTTCAAAGAGATATATAATTATCTCGCAGTCTAAAAATGCCGATGCGAAAGCCCGGAAGCGGGTTATCACTTCCGAGCATCCCCCGATGTTGTTTACCGCAACCGCCTGCATCGCCCCCGTCGCCGACACACGGCATACGGTACGCTATTGATGTAACGGGGTAGCGACCCCCGCTCCGTATGGCGGGGGCGAGCGGAAATGAACCTTCCGCTTCTTGGTAGGCGCTTCACTTTAGCGGATCGAGAACCGCTAACCCCTCTGCATCGGCATCCCCACGGACTGCGGAACAGGCAGGGTCAAAAGTTTGGTCACGTGGACCAGCTCCTTTCCTTGCCAAGAGGCAATTCCATTATACCGCTTCTGGCCCTGCCCGTTCAACCGAACACAATGCGAACACTGGAGGAAACCCAAATGGATGAGATTAAAAAAGCACTCGCCGACGCCGAGTATAGGGCAGAAACGTGGAGACGCATCGTAGAAGACGAGATGCGTAGCCGCTACAGGACTTTGCAGATCGCTGTACTCATGGAATCGTTTCTGATCGGGTTGCTCATGGCCAAAGTTTTCCTATGAACACACCGAGCAGCAGCATGAGAACGGATGCCAGAAAGGAAACGACGCTTTCCACCAGCGCCTTATGCAGACTGAGAAAATGGTCGTACCCCTTTTCCGTAGGAACGATGCCCGTAACGTGGTATCCGTCAGGAGCATAGTTTCGAGAAGCGCATCCTGTTCGGAAAAGCATTTCGCAATGGCGTCTTATGGTTTTTCTCCCCAGAAAAGGGACGCGAAGTGTTTCAAAGTCCGGGAAGACCCCAGATGCGGACTTGTATCCGAATAGGATCAAACCGCGAAGGACCAGGTATTGATGCCAAATAAAAACCATGCTGCTTTCAACCTCCGAGTATCTTATGCCCTACGTCGCTTGTACACGGCATATTGTACTGCTTCTGGTTCTACCGTTTCAAGCGAACACAACGCGAACAATGGAGGAAAACCAATGTACAACCGCCGCGAGATCATGACCACCGCATGGACCAAGCACCGCCGCTTCGGCGTCCCCTTCGCGCAGGCGCTGCGCCTCGCGTGGTATGAGGCCAAGCGCGAGGTGGCCCGGTATACCGTGATCGGCGTGCGGATCGCCACCGGCGCGGAAACCGTGCTGGGCGATGGCCTGACATTTGATCAGGCGGGCCGGGTTGAATGGTACAACAAGTGCTGCTATGACGCCATCCGCGTTGTAGCGCTGAAAGGGGGTGCAAAGCATGCCGCGTAAGAAGAAAGTCCCGGCCATCAAGGCCACCTATGACCTCATCATGCTGGCCCCGACGGAGGGCGAGCAGAACCAGCTGGCGCTGCTGATGAAAGCCTACTGGCAGGGCATCAGTCAGGGCTTGAGCATGGCGCAGAGCCAGAAATCGGCGCAGGGTGCATAAACCAGTAGAAAGGGGGTGCCACCATGGAGCGGGTGACTATCAACGAATCGGCAGTAGCACGGACTGACACAGACCGCCAGCGGGTGCTGGATGATATCGCCCGCGCCGTGGATCGGTGCCTCCGCGAGGCCGTCGCGTCCTACGGAAAAGACGGCGCGCTGGAGCGGCTGCGCCAGAGCGCGGAGAGGATGGGGCATAATGCAGGAGTTTAACCCGCTGACCAAGCGCGGCGAGCGCCGCAAGATCAAAAAGGCCCTTCGGGGCTATGTTCGCCAGTCGGATCGGCTGATTGCCGCCGGCGCGATCGTCGCCGGGGTGTTGATCGCCCTCGGCATCATCCTGTGGACAGGCCATACGATGGCCGGATGGAGGTAACACCATGGAAAGAAAGATGTATCTCGAACTTACCGAAAACCAGATGAAAGCGCTTGTCCTGGTGCTGCTGGAGCACGTGGACAGACTGTCGCGCGACAAGGCTCGGCTCGTGCGCTACAACGCCACCCTGTGCGACCTGCTGACCAAGGAGCGGGCCAAAACGGGGACGGCTCCCAGCCTTGACGAAGCGCTGGCGACGTACATCTGATAGGGGGGGATAGACGTGTGCCGATTTAAATCTGGAATCTGTCTCAAGGATCGCGTTTTTGTTCCAGACTACGACAGCCACAGCCGCATGCTGGAAGAACTTCACATCGAAGATGATTTCGCGCATGCCAGCAAGGTTTTTGTTCGCGTCGAGCTTTCCCCGATAGATGGGGACAAAGCAAGCGACGTCGGCGGGTGGAAGCTGAACGTCGATCAGGATGTCCTGCCGGATTGGTGGGACGAGACGGTTGATCTCCCGCGCATCAAAGCCGCCGTTAAATCGTGGTGCGACATCCATGTTTTGCGAAACGGCGCACACACGGTACGCGACGGCGTATGGTACGCCTACGGCAGCGCCAGCGTGAAGGCCTGCGACAGCGCCAGCGTGAAGGCCTACGACAGCGCCAGCGTGAAGGCCTACGACAGCGCCAGAGTGGAGGCCTACAGCAGCGCCAGCGTGGAGGCCTGCGACAGCGCCAGCGTGTAGGCCTACGACAGCGCCAGCGTGAAGGCCTGCGACAGCGCCAGCGTGAAGGCCTACAGCAGCGCCAGCGTGAAGGCCTACGACAGCGCCAGAGTGGAGGCCTACAGCAGCGCCAGCGTGGAGGCCTACAGCAGCGCCAGCGTGAAGGCCTACGACAGCGCCAGCGTGAAGGCCTACGACAGCGCCAGCGTGGAGGCCTGCGGCAGCGCCAGCGTGATTTTGCCGAAACTATACCAGACCTCAAAGCCGGTCGTTCTTCACGACGAAGCAATTTGTATCAACCACAGGGACCACACGATCCAAAGCCCTGTGACGTGGGTGCGGAAAGAGACGTGACCATGGCGTACCGATGCGCCGAGTGCGGCGCGTATCTTGATACCCCATGGGAGGAACACGAGTGTGCGCCCCCGCCCAGACCGAAAAGGCGGCGGAGGGTGGAGGACAGCACCCCGCGCCATCAGGTGGACGCCGAGCGCGAGCGCGTGAGGCATGAACGCGAATTCCAGGAATGGGATTGGAGGTGACATCATGGAAAAGATGCAACTATACGAGCAACTGCGCAGGCCGCCCAAAGAGGCGCTAAGAGAAATACCAGCCGGTCCTTTGAAAGGGTTCACCGACATCAACCCCATGTGGAGAATTAAGGCCATAACGGAGGCTTTCGGGCCGTGTGGTATTGGATGGGGTACGTCAGATGAGAAGTTTTGGACCGAGTCGTATGCCGACGAGGTGACGGTTCAGTGCTCGCTGCGCCTTTGGTACCGCGATCCAAAAACCGGCGAAAAGAGCGATCCGCTTTTTGGTGTCGGCGGGAGCAAACTTGTGATCGTGCAAAAAGGCTCCCCGCGGCTAGATGATGAGGCGTACAAAAAGGCCCGAACGGACGCTATCGGCGTCGCCATGAAGGACCTTGGCATCGCGGCCGATGTGTATTTTGCCGCTGACAGCACCAGCAAATACACAGGCAGCGGAACGCAAGAAGATGAAAAGACTTCTGGGGGTACACAGGCGAAAGCAAAGCCAACAGGCACGCCGGTGCAAAACGCTTCCGTTAACGCCACGGTATGCTCGGAGTGCGGAGCCGTGATAGAAAAGCACGGGGAATACAGCGCGCAAAATATTGCAGCCAAAACCAAAGCCAAATACGGCCGCGTGCTTTGCCTGGAATGTGCAAAGGATGAAAAAGCCCGGATGGAGGCGGGAGCATGATCTCCACCGTGGGGCGCGTGACGTCCGAGGCGCCGGGGGCGGTGATGATCGCCACCAGCCGCCCGCCTGCGGACAACCTTTCCGATACGGTGACGGTCTGCTGGGCTGATGCGAGGAACATCAGCCCGGACCAGCGCCGGAAAGCCTACGCCCTCATGGGCGAGATCGCCGCATGGAGCGGAAGCAGCCCGGAGGAAGTCAAGGCGGCCATGAAAGTCGACTTTCGCCAGCGGGCTTTCGGAGGGTTGCAACAGGGGCTTATCAGTCTCTCGGACTGCACCATGACAGAGGCGAGGGTGTTTATCTCAATGCTGATCGACTTCATGCTGGAAATGGACGTGCCCAGCAAAGTGCCGCTGTGGGACTACAACGACGACGTGGGCGCTTACGTATACGCCTGCCTGATGCACCGAAAATGCGCGGTGTGCGGTAGAAAAGCGGACCTGCACCACGTTGACCGCGTAGGAATGGGACGCGACCGCCGGGAGATATGCCACATCGGCATGAAGGCGCTTCCCCTGTGCAGAACCCACCATGAGGAAGCTCACCAGCACGGCGACGCGCGGCTGATGGAGAAATATCACATTGCGGCGGTCGAGATCGATCAGAAGATCGCCAAAGTATATCGATTAAGGGGTGAAACAAAATGAATCGGCTGACCATCATCGGGAACCTGACCCGTGAACCCGAGACCCGCACCACGCAGTCCGGAAAGAACGTGTGCACCTTCACCGTGGCGGTGAACCGGCGAAACGACGGCGCGGACTACTTCCGTGTGAGCGCATGGGGACAGCTGGGCGAGATATGCCAGAAATATCTGGACAAGGGCCGCAAGGTGGCAGTGGTGGGATCGGTATCGGTAAACAGCTACACCACGCAGGCCGGAGAGGCGCGCGCGTCGCTGGAAGTGACGGCTCAGGGCGTGGAGTTTCTGACGCCGAAGGGCGGGGCGGCTGAGCCTGACCGGAGCGCGGCGGACAAACCGCAGGCGGCTGGGCCGATGGAGGACTACACCGAAGTCGTGGATGAGGACCTCCCCTTCTAAGGCGGTGATCTGATGCGCGAATATTTCTGCGCCTACCACGACATGCTGGTCGCGATGCGAAAACTCCCTGACGCAGCGGTTCTGCGATCTGATGGACATTCCCCTTTTCTCGCTTTCGCCCAAAAACGAAAACTGCGCCGATATGACCACGGCGCACGAGTTTCTTGGCTGGCTGATCGACCTGTGCGTGGCCTATGACATTCCCACCAGCGGACCGCTGACCGAACGTGCGGAGGACGTTTCCCGCTACCTGTACGCATGCCTTGCGCACAGGAGATGCGCCGTCTGCGGACTGGCAGGAGGCCCCGCGGACCTGCACCATGTGACACGCGTGGGGATGGGGCGAAGCCGGAAACGCATCGCACATATCGGCCTTCTGGCCGAAAGCCTGTGCCGGACGCACCATCAGGAGGCGGACCGGATCGGTCAGGCTGCCTTTGATGAAAAGTACCACATATACGGCATCCCGCTGGACGAACGGCTATGCGGGATCCACGGACTGTCGCCACACGGCAGGGGCGCTCATGCAGAAACAGAAAACGCCCTCACATGACACACGAAGGGAGCCGGACAATGGACTATGCGCGTGAAGCTTTGGCTCTGATCGATCGGATGATGGCAAAGCCCCTGACGGCCCACGAGATCGCTTTATGGCACGCACTGGCGGCCATCAGCGCAAGATGTGGAAAGTCGGAGGGGCTTTCGGTTCCGATGGACTTGCTGAAGGTTTACACAGGTTCAAGCAAGGATTCCGTGGAGCGGGCGCGAAACGGGCTGAAAACCAAGGGGCTGATCGACTGGCAGAGCCAGCGCGGCCGGAAGGCACCGCTTTACACCATTTACAGCGTTGCGGAGCAAATAGCGGCGCAACCCGCCCCGCAACATACCCCGCAACATGCCCCACAACATACCCCACAACATACCCCACAACCTGCCCCCTTATATACTACTGCTACTATCAACAGCAGCAGTAATATAAGGGCGCAAATAGCGGCGCAAAGTACCCCGCAACCCGCCCCACAAAGTACCCCGCAACCTGCGGCCCAAACGCTTCCCCTGCTGACACAGGAGGAGGCTGACGCCCTGCAGCGGGAAATGGACGATGTGCTGGACGCTGCGGCGGAGATCGGCATACCGCAAAGCGCATCCGACCTGAACCATGCCAACAGGCTGGTAGCGGACTACTCCGGCGCGTGGGTGCGGGAGGCGATCCGGCGGGCCAGTGTTGGAGGCGCGAGCACACGCAGCTGGCGGTACGTGGAGGCAATCCTTCGCAAGTGGCGTGAACGCGGGGGTATGGACGAGCCACGTCAGGCAATGCCTGATCGGACGCCGGCAGTCGAGGAAGATTCCGCACGGCTTCGCGAGGATGCGCGCACGCTGGCGCGGCTGAGGGGTGAGCTTCCCAAATGATCCCCCTGTATGACCACGAGAGCGAAAAGTGGCTGATCGGCGCGCTTTTGACGGACTCGGATGTGCAAAAACAACTATCCGCGCTGCCGCCCGACCTGATGCACGACCCGCTGAACGAAAAGATCCTGTCGTGCATGCGGCAGCTTCAGCAGCGGCGTGAGCCCATCGAGCCACTCAGCGTGCAGGGCGCCCTGCGCGACGCGGGCGAGCCTGACATGGCGGAATACCTGATCGCGTGCATGCGCTTTACCGTTTCAGGGGCGAGCGCGGGACACTACATCGCCCGGCTCCGGGGCCTTCGCCGGGCCCGGAGCGCCTATGCCATGGCAAGTACGTTTTGCCACCAACTGACCGAGGGCGAGGACGTGGATGCCTGCACCGACGCGCTGCGTACCGCTCTGCGCGGTCTGGACGCGCCGTCCGGGCACATCGTGCGCATGGATGAGCTGGCCAGCGGTGTGTACGACGATGTAGAACGGCGATCCCGCGGAGAAATGACAGGGATTCTGACCGGAATTCCGGATCTTGACCGCCTGATCTTCTGTCTGGAACCGGGCGATCTGGCGGTGATCGGCGCGCGGCCCGCAGTTGGTAAATCAGCCTTTGGCATGCAGATTGCTATCAACGCCGCCAAACACGGCCGCCATGTGCTGGTGTGCAGCCGTGAAATGCGGCAGATGCAATACGGGCACCGCATCGCCGCGCATCTTTCGGGAATCAACAGCGCCCGTCTGCGGCGCGGTGCGCTGTCGCAGGAGGAATGGGGCGAGCTGGCCGGATGCTGCGGGGAGATGGGCCGCCTGCCGCTGGCGTTTACCTTTGACAGCGCCACGGTGGAGGAGCTGCGCGTGCAGGCCCAGCGAGAAAAGGAATTGGGAAACCTCGATCTGCTGGTGGTGGATTACCTGCAGATCCTGCGCACCAGCGCGCGCCTGCAAAAGCGCTATGAGGCCGTAGGCCATGTGAGCCGCGCCCTCAAGGACATCGCGCTTGACCTGCAGGTACCGGTGGTGGCCATGGCGCAGGTAGGGCGGCAGACGGTGAACGTAGGCGGCGAGCGTGCACCGGTGATGCCAGATCTGAGCGACCTGCGCGAATCGGGCAACATCGAGCAGGATGCGGATATCGTGATCTTTCTGCATCATCCCACGAGCGGCAGCGACCGCAGCATTCCATCGTATGACATCGACACACGCGCTTCCATCGAGGCGCGGGAGGGATATCAGTACATTGTGGTGCGGGTGGCCAAGCAGCGCCAGGGCGAAAACGGTTCCTTCGGCGTGGAGTTTGACGCGGCGCACATGGCCTATACGTGTTTTGCGAGGTGAGCAAGATGAACGGGACGATTGAACCGATCACATTTGAGGACCTGCGCTGTCATTTCAGAACAGAGCGGAGCTATGTCATATCTGGAACAGGTCGTGACAGAAAAATGGGATACCGTACTGGTATTCAGACAAATGCTGGTGACATTGACATTTCGGAATGGAAATGCTGATGGAGAATTTGATTCGGCGTTCTGGTGAAGAGATCCTCTACAAATTGTTGTTGGAATGGGTGTCCAACAACATGCCCTGGCAGCATACGAAACAGGAGCGTGATCTGGAAGCGTTGGTGTTGCACGCTATGAGGATATTTGAAAATCCAGAGTGGGTGGGTTACGAAGTGTTCAGAAGTAACGTCGCCAGGCTCCGGGACCAATACCCTGCCGGGTTTGACAAGGAGGCATGTCCATGAGACCCAATCCCCCATCTATCCCCCACAGCATCAGCCGATACGCCTACGCCGAGCTGCGCGCGTTCTGCCGGCAATACGGCGAGAAGAAATCCAAAGCGGCCGCTCTTGCGGACATTTCCTCCCCGGCGCTCACGGGCATGCCGCATGCGCCGGGCGTCAGTGACCCCGTGACCCGCGCCGTGGAGCGACGGGAAAGGCTGCTCCGCGACTGCAACATGATCGAGCAGGCCGCAGCCGTACCGTCGAACGGCGCGTACTATCACGCACTGATCCTCAACTGCTGCCACGGGGTAGGATATGTATACATTGATCCGTCAATCCTGCCAACCTCGAAACGGTCCTCGTTTTTCATCGCCAGACGGGAGTTTTTCTGGGAATTGTGGAAGCTGAGGAACAGCGGAGACGAGTTTTGAAAAAAGGGAACTTTTTTTCGGTACTTCCGTGATAAAATGATATCGTGGAAAAACTGGAAAGTCGGAAGGGCACGCGCCCGACCGGCTTTTTGTATGCAAAGGAGGCCGACTATGCCCTACGACATCCGCGCCCGGCTTGAGGAGCTGCGACAACTGCGTATGCGTCAGAAATATCATGCGGGCCTTGCGGCCTCCGCGCTGGACAGGGCCACCAGCGGCATGAGCATTAAACGGGCCACCGACCGTGGTGGCACCGGCACCTGCCCGCTGACCGAATACGCGCCGGTGTATTCCCAGCACCGGGACTATGCGCGGGAGATCGGAGAGAAAGCCGATACAATATGGCAGGATGTGCAGCGCTATGTATCCGCGCTTTGCGACCTCGACGCTCGGCTCGTGGTGACTGGCTACTACCAGCAGGCCGAAAGCTGGGAGGACGTGCGAAAAAGCGTAAAGCGCTCAGAAAGCAGCGTGTTTCGGTTGCATCGGGAGGCCATCAGGACTATGGAGCGGATGTGAGCAAATGCCTAACAGTGGGGTGGTGAGCATGTGACAGACTGGGAAAAGATCAAGTATGACTATATAACGAGCAGCAACAGCTACCGGGCGCTATCGGAGAAATACGGCGTGTCTATCGACGCCATCAAGCGAAAGGCCGCCGCACAAAGGTGGACAGCAGAGCGCACCAAGACTTCGGCAGAAATACACCAAAGCGCACTGGCAAAGGTCGTGGAGCGCACAAGCGACCTTGAGGCCGATAGGGTGACAACGCTCATGCGCATTGGCGAAAAGGCGGCACGGTTTTTGGAGGTTCGTCTGGATGCGCTGATCTCCGTTGGGGCCAAAGCTTACGAGGTCAAGGCCATCATGGAGACGGTGAAGCTGATCCGCGAGGTCTACGACAGCGGGCCGCGCACTGCCGAGGATGACCCGCTGCTGGCCTACTTGGAAAGGCTGAAAAACGATGGGTAATATCCTGACCCCAAAGCAGCGGGAATACATCGAGCAGGCCACGCACCGCTGGAACATCAAAACGGGCGCGACCCGAAGTGGCAAGACGTGGTTGGACCTGCACTATACCATACCGGCGCGCCTGCTGAACGTTCGTGGGAAAGAGGGTCTAAACGTGTTCTTGGGTAACACCAAGGGCACCCTCCAGCGCAACGTCATCGAACCCATGCAAGAGTTTTTCGGTTCTGATCGCGTGTCCAGCATCCGCAGCGACAACACGTCAACCGTGTTCGGCGAGCGCGTGTACTGCCTCGGCGCCGACAACAAAAAGCATGTGGACCGCATTCGCGGCAGCTCGATCAAGTACTGCTACGGCGACGAGATCGTGACGTGGAATGCAGATGTTTTTGACATGCTCAAGAGCCGCATGGACAAGCCATACAGCCGATTTGACGGCACCTGCAACCCGGAAGGCCCGAAACACTGGTTCAAAACGTTTCTGGACAGCGGTCTTGACATCTATCAGCAGCATTACTGCATCGACGACAACCCGCATCTTTCTCCCGCGTTCATTGAGAACCTCAAGCGAGAGTACTCGGGCACTGTATACTACCCGCGCTACATTGACGGGTTGTGGGTAGCCGCCGAGGGGGCCATCTATCGCCCCTTTGTGGACAAGCCCGACCGCTTCCTGCTGGACGCTCCCCCTCCGGTTTCCTGCGCGGTCATCGGCGTGGACTTCGGAGGCGGCACATCCGCGCACGCGTTTTCCTGCGTGGGGTATACGCCAGGCATGCGCAAGCTGGTGGTGCTGGACGAATGGTATTGCAAAGACGCGCTGGACCCGGAGCGGCTCGCCTCCGCGTTTGTGGATTTCGTCCGGGCGTGTCAATCGCGCTGGCTTGTGGCCGACGCCTATTGTGACAGCGCGGAACAAACGCTGATTCGCGGCCTGCGCACGGCAGCCGCGCGGGCGCGGGTGGGCATCAACATCGTGGGCGCGCTCAAGCGTCCGATCAATGACCGCATCCGTACACTGTGTATCCTGATGGCATCCGACCGATTTGGCGTGGTGAAATCCTGCGCCCATACCATCAACGCGCTGCATAGTGCGGTATGGGATGGCAGGCATCCCACGCAGGACGTGCGGCTGGATGATGGCAGTATCAACATTGATAGCTTGGATGCCATGGAATACGCATACGAGCGGCAAATCCCGGCCCTGATCGACAGGGGGTTGATAGCATGAGATGGATGGACACATTGAGGAAGAAGGTGAAAGGCTGGATGCAGAGCGCAGGCGCGGCGACGGGAATCGCCAGAGAGTTTAAAGACATTTTCGAGGTCGGCGGCGTGCCGGCCTTTAATCAATTCTACTACTTCGGCATCTTCATCTGGAAGTGGATTTACAAGGGCTACTACAAAGCATGGCACCTGGTCCCCTCCCCTACGATCCTTAACCCAAACGCTACGCGCACGATGGCGCATATGAACAGCGGGAAAGCCGTATGCGCGGAGCTTGCCTCCCTTGTGTTCGGCGACTGTGTTGAGATCAACGTCACGCGCGAGGGGTGGAACAGTACCGACCCGGACCCGCTTGGCGATTTCGTGTCGGATGTGCTGCGGCGGAACGCTTTTTCCACCAAGATGCAGGAGCATTGCGAGCAGGCGCTTGCCCTCGGTGGCGGGGCGATTAAGGTCTGGTTTGAGCCTCGCCGCAACGATCAGGGCGCCATCATCCCCGGAGAGGGAGACATGCGCATCGGCTACGCCATGGCGGACCAGTTCGTTCCGACGGCATGGGACAACGCGCGCGTCACCGAGGGCGTCTTTATCTCCCGCGTGGCAAAAGACGGGTACTACTATACCCGCCTTGAGTGGCACAAGTGGAACGGCGAGACATACGTCATCACCAACGAGCTGTACCGCGCGGACATGGAGAAGGGCGAGCGGCCCGACACCACGCAGGACATTCTCGGCATTCGCGTGCCCCTGTCCGACGTGTACCCGATGCTGGCCGAGGAAACCACGTTCAAGGGGTTGGAACAGTCCCTTTTCACCTACTACCGCACCCCTATCGCCAACAACCTCGACGACAACAGCCCATTGGGGGTTTCGATGTACGCGAACGCGCTTGACACGATTCGCAGCATCGACACCGTGTATGATTCCCTGCTCCGCGAGTTTCGGCTTGGCAAAAAGCGCATCATCGTGCCCTACAACGCGGTGCGCACGGTAGTGGACCCGCAGACTGGCAACGCGATCCGCTATTTTGACGCCAACTGCGAGGCTTACGAGGCCCTCAACACGGACAACCCCGACCAGCTCAAGGTGCAGGACAACAGCATGGAGCTTCGCGTCGAGGAGCACGTCGCGGCGCTGAATGCCTATCTCAATATCCTGTGCCTCCAGACGGGGCTTTCGCTGAACACCTTTTCATTCTCCACCGGGGGCGGCATGAAAACCGCGACCGAAGTTGTGAGCGAAAACAGCAAGACGTATAAAACGGTGAAAACCGTCCAGCACCAGATCAGGCCCGCCGTGGAGGCGCTGGTGCACGGCATCATCACCGTGGCGTCCCTGTACGATGTCAAATGGCAGGGCCAGAGCGTCGCAGCCATGGCCGCCGGCGGGTACGATGTGAACATCACCTTCGACGATGGCGTGACGCAGGACCGGCAGACGAACATCAACGAGGGCATGGCGCTGGTCGGGCAGGGAATCCTCAGCAAATACACATTCCTCACTGATCCCAAGTACGGGCAGGGATTGACACCGGAGCAGGCCACGCAGGAGCTGGAACGCATCAAGAGGGAGCAGAGCGGGCGCATCGAGGCGCTCGACATCCTGAACAGCGCGGAGTGAAGCCATGCTGAACATCCGCGAAATGGAGCGCTTCGCCCAGCCTCTTGTGGAGGTATACGCCCACGTCACCGATGTGCTGCTGGTGAACATCGCCCGGCACTTCAACGTGAAGGCCACGGGGAACACAGGCACCTTTGAATGGCAGGTGCAGAAGCTGGCCGAGCTGGGACAGGTGACAGAGGAAAACCGCAACATCATCGCCGAGCTGACAGGCGCGAACAGCGGGCTATTGCGCGAGGCACTCACGCAGTCCATGCTTGCCGCGCTCGATGACGTCGAGCCGGAGCTAAAAGAGGCCGCCAAGCGCGGCCTTTTGTCTGCCCCCGATACCGAGGCGCACCTGTCCCCCGGCGCGCTGAACGTGCTGCAAAGCTATTACGATCAGGCCGCCGAGAAGATGAACCTTGTCAACACCGTCATGCTCCAGTCCAGCCTCGACCAGTATCGGAAGGTTATCGCCGACACGATGTTTTACGAGGGCCAGCTGGAAAGCGCCCAGCGCATCCTGAACGATGCCACGGGCGAGGTGCTGCTGGGGGCATCCACCCACCGGGAGGCCGTGCGAAAAGCCGTGAAGCGCATGGCAGATGACGGTCTGACCGGCTTTGTGGACCGGGGCGGCCATCATTGGTCCCCGGAGGCGTATGTCTCCATGGACATCCGCACCACCGTAACCAACACCGCGCATCAATCCACATGGGCGCGCTGCGATGAGTACGGGCTGGACCTGATTATGGTTAGCGTCAAGACGGCAGCTCGGCCCCTGTGCTACCCGTGGCAGGGGAAAGTCCTTTCCCGCGAAAACCGCGCGCGGGACGTGACGGACCTGGACGGGAACACCATCCACGTCTACGCCATGTCGGAAAGCAGCTACGGCCAGCCCGCGGGGCTGTTCGGCATCAACTGCGGGCATTTCTCGTCCCCGTTTTTCCCCGGCATGTCGAAGGTGCGCGGGGAACCGGAGCCTGAGGCCGTGAACGCGGAGCAGTACGCCCAAAGCCAGCGGCAGCGGGCGGTTGAGCGCAAAATTCGCCGTGCCAAGCTGGACGTGGCTATTGCCAGGGCGACGGGCGACGATGAGGCCGTGCGGGACGCAAACCGCACCCTGCGTGCCCGTCAGGCGGATATGCGCGCCTTCATCGACGACACCGGGCGTACCCGTCGCTATGACCGGGAATACACCCCGACCGAATTTAAGGAGGAATGGGCCAAATGACATGCAATCATCCCACCCACATGCTCACCGGCACCGCCAAAGGCGTGACCTGCCGCGCCTGCGGTAAGGTATTCACGCCGGACGAATACCGGGCGCATCTGCACCCGCCCGACGCAGGGAAAACCAAGGCCCCGCGCAAGCGGAAGGAGGCGGCCAAGGAATGAACGAGTATGAGCGCCTTTGTGCGTTTCTGAAAATCGTGGTGGCGAACCTGTACGTCCTCCACCACAACCTTGTTGGTGGCAACTGGTTCAGCAACCATGAGCGTCTTGGCGACTACTACGACAAGATCGGTGACATGGCCGACGCGGTCATCGAGCGCGGCCTCTCCCTTGGGTACAGGGAGCCGAGCATTTCGGACGCCGTCTTGATGTTCACCGGCGACGTGCTTTCCTGCGACAACCGAGAGGCACGCGAGAGCTTTTCTCTCGTGCGCGAGTACTTCCGCTCTCTGGCCGGCATGATGGACGCCGCCATGCCGGACGTGCCGCCCGACGTGCAGAACAAGCTGCAGGAGTGGCAGTACTGGCTGAACCTTGAGGCAGACTACAAGCTGGCCCGCCTGCTGGACGAATCCCCCGGCGGTCGGAAAATCGGTTTCCGGCGCCCTGAACCTGACGACGATGACTAAGCCGCGCAAAAGCGCGGTTTTTTCATACCATTTCGCCCCGGCAGGGCGTTAAACCGCCGCATCGACCCACGTCATGGCCGTAAAGAAAGGACGTTAAATGGCTTTCACACGCAAATTTCTGACCGACAACGGCGTACCAGAGGACAAGATCGACATCATCATGGCCGAGCGCAACCGCACCCTTGCGGACTATGTGCCCAAGTCGGACGTGCAGGCGCAGATCGACGAGGCCCTCAAGGCGCACAAACCTGATCCCATCGACCCCACCACCACCGCCGAATACCGGCAACTTGCGCAGGAGCGCGACATGCTGCGCACCATCAACGGCGAGGATTTCCAGCGCATCAAACCCAAATTCCGCGAGCAGGTTTTTGGAATGCTCAAACGGGACGAAGGCGCGGCCCCCATCCCGGAGCAGCTCTCCGCGCTGGAAAAGAGCTATGACGAGTACTTCGTTCCGGCGCAGCAGAACAACGCCCCGGCGATGCAGTTCGGCGCACCCACACAGGGCAGCATGCCCAAGGGCGAGGTGAGTGCAGCCAAAGCGTTCGTGGATGCGTGGGGCTACACCAAAAAGGAGTGATTTTAAGTGGCCTTTACCCTTGAGAATGTCAACTATGCCGTGCAGTACTCGCAGGCATTGGCTAACATCTATCCCTACCTGTCCTACTTCAACGAAGTATGGAACAGCCCCAACAGCAGCACATACCGCCCCGTGAACGGAAAAACGGTCATGATTCCGTCCCTGACCGTAAGCGGCGCGCGGGCGGTGAACCGTGACAAGATCACCGGCGATTTCAGCCGCAACTTCAACAACCAGTACCAGCCCGTTACCTGTCAGATGGACCGCGAATGGGACACGCTGGTGGACCCCATGGACATTGTACAGACCGACGGCGTGGCGAGTATCGCCAACATCACGCGCACTTTCAACGAGCAGCAGAAAATCCCCGAAATGGACAGCTACGCCGCCTCTACCATGGCTGGCTTTGCGGTCAATTTCGGCGGTGTGGACAGCACGGTCCTTTCCTCCACCAACATTCTGGAGCAGTGGGACAGCTATCTGGTTTATATGACCAGCCAGCGCATTAACCGAGACCGTGTGGTGGCGTACATGACGCCCGCGACCTACAAGCTGCTCAAAGAGGCTGCGGGTATTACCCGCTTCATTGACGCGGGAACAGGCATCCGCAACATTGATCGCAATGTTGGCAAACTGGACGGTGTGGTTATCAAGGAGGTCCCGCCCGACCTGATGCTGACCGCCTACGACTACACTCAGGGCTGGGTGGCTCAGGCTGGTGCGTCCCAGATCAATATGCTGCTTATGGACCCGATGGCCGTTGTCGCGCCTATCGTGTACGACGTGTCCATGATGGGTGCACCGACCGCTCAGAGCAAGGGCAAGTATCTCTACTACGAGCGCTACTACTACGACGTGTTCGTCCTCCAGAACCGCATTGCGGGCTTCTTTGCCAACATGAGCGCGCCCCAGCTCGGCACCCTGACCGTGACCAGCGCCGCGGGCACCGGCTCCGGCAACAGCGTCATCACCGTGGCCGGCACGAACGTCGGCACCTACGGCACCAATCTGGTGTATGCCTCGCAGGCCAGCAGCGGCATTGAACTGACCTATGGGCAGGCTCCCAGTGGCGGCACCTTCGCGACGCTTCCCGCCTCCAACGTTAACGGCGTGTGGACGGCGAACGTCAGCGGATTGACCGCGGGCCAGTACATCACCGTGGCGCTGGTGAACAACCAGAACGGCGGCGTTATCGCGTCCGGAAACTGTGTCATCGTGACCGGCGACTAAGGGGCGATCCTATGGGCGTGGTAACATGGGACTACTACTCCACCCAATGGCTGGGGGAAGCGCCGGAGGCGGCCTTCCCCCGCCTTGACCTGCTCGCCGAGGATGCCATTGCCAATATCACGCGGCAGGCCGTATACGACAACCTGACCCCCGCCCAGCAAGTCCTGTATCAGAAAGCCGTCTGTGCGCAAATTGACTATCTCAATCTTAACGGTGCACAGACGGCCTATGCCGGGTACAACGGAGCTGGCTTCACTGTTGGAAAGGTGCGCGTGGATGACGCCGCCGGAGGGAACAGCGCATCGGAGCGCGCGCAGCTGTCCATCAGCCCCGCCGCCACGTCTTATCTTGCGTCCGCCGGGCTGCTGGGACGTGGGGTTGCGGTTCCTCAGCCTGTGGACCTGTGGGGGTGGTGGTGGTGACGCTTCGCCCTATCCCCGCGCGCATCCTGCGCACCGCCATCACCCTCAACGTCTGCACGGGTACTGACATCTACCAGGCGCCGACGTATCAGGCGTATACCGTGGACATGTGCCACATCCAGTCCAGCGTGGACGTGCGAAAAACGCGCG
Organism: Bacillota bacterium; assembly: GCA_023404345.1. Lineage (GTDB taxonomy): Bacteria > Bacillota > Clostridia > Christensenellales > Aristaeellaceae > Limiplasma. Next base: position 56,758 of record JAEYCB010000041.1, on the reverse strand, counting down.
AAAACACGGAAATGGTGCTGCGCGCGGTGCTGTTCGTGGACGCGCGGCTTTCGTACCCGCAACTGGACTGGGTGGCTCTGCACATGCAGAGCGAGGCCGCCGGGCACAGCATGACCGTGCAGGCGCAGGGTATGACGTACACTGTTTTGGACGTGGACGCGGTGCCAGACGACACCGACGGAATCCATCATTACGAAGTGGCCCTCGTGTAGGTGATGGCATGGGCGTACGCATTGACATCAACACCGGCAAGATCGTGGGAAAGGTCAAAAATGCGTGGCAGGCGGCGCTGTATCCCTTGTCCGAACAGGTGCTGACGGACTGCAACGAGTTTTGCAAGCAGGACAGGGGCGACCTGATCGCTTCCAGCCAAACCTATAGCCGACCGCGCGAGGGCATTCTTGTATGGAAAACAGCCTATGCGCGGCGGCAGTACTGGGAGATTCGCACAGCGTCCCACGACAAAAACCCGCGCGCGACGTGGCGCTGGTGCGCGGCTGCGAAACGCGCCTGCAAAAAGGACTGGGAAAAGCTGGCCGAAAAGCTGATGAAGGAGAACCTATGAGCACGATCAATGCCGTGGTGGACGCTGTGCTGGCTCTGGCGCAGGGCGTGACTACTTATCCCGTAAAGCGCGGGCCGCTGGGTACGGGCCCCGGCATCATCATGGAACCGGAACCCAGCGCCCCCGCCACCACCTTTTTTGACAAGAACACCGTCTATGACCTCGGCGTGGTGCTGAACGGGAAAGACACCAGCATGCAGTCCATCACCGAGGCCATGAATCTCATTCACAGCGCCCTTACGCGGGCGTTTTCCTATCCCAGCGCGCAGAACTGGCAGATTCTCAACATTGTCACGCAGTCCAGCCCCGCCCTGATCGAGCGGCAGGAAAACGACTTCTGGCTGTACGGCAGCGCGCTGACCATTCAATTCTATTTCAGGGGGGATGACCTTTGACCGATACCATGAACGGAACTCCGGCGACCAACCTTATCACGCCCCTGTCTCTGGCGCTTGTACGGGATACGGCGATTTATATCGCTATTCCCGGCGAGAACGGGCAAGTGTGGGCGCGGCTGTGCGAGGGCATTGAAAACTATGACTTCACCAACAACGACGTAACCCAGCAGTACCAGTTTATGTGCGGCGGCGGCTTTGCCGACAACGAGCAGACCGGACGCGCGCCAACCATTGCCGTATCCGGTCGGCGTGTGGTTGGCGATCCGGCGCAGGATTACATCTGCTCTCTTGGCATGCTGCTTGGGAACAAGCTCAAGACCACCGTGCTCATCCAGTCCGTGGACGAGAGCGGAACGGTGCCCAAACAGACCTCCATTTACTGGGGGTGCACCATCATGGACATTGTGGGCGCTGTGGGCAGGCTCGGCGGCGCGGCGACGGACAACGCGCCTTTCAGCTGCACCCTGGGTCTCAACGGCATGCCTACGGTGGAAACCGAGGCATACCTCAACCCGCTTACCGTGACCAGCTTTGCGGCCGGGTCCGGGCAGACGGCCATTACCGTCAGCCCGCCCCTAGGCGCCGGCAACAGCTACGCCTATCAGGTCGGCGCCTCCGTAACGCTTCCCACCGCGGGCAGTACCGTGGAAACGGGCAGCACATTTACCACCTGGAACGGGACAGACCCCATCACGGCCACCAACGGCCAGCAGATCGGCATCGTGGAGCTTAGCAGCGCCAACATTGCCGTGGGCGGCGGCACGGCCACCGTCGTTTCTGGGGAGTAACAGCATGGGGAGGGGTTATCCCCTCCCCATATTCATGCCTATTTCCCAAGGAGATTGAGAAAGTCGGAATTATACACTCCTGACGACATGACATCACCTGTATCAGGATCATACAATGTGCCTTCTATCGGTGTGCTGTCGGAGAACGTTCCTTCAAAAAAAAGATTTCCGTAGACATAGGCTTTCCCTTCGACCGTCCCATCGGCGTTAAATTTACCTTCCCACCGAAGCCGCTCATCGTCCATGCGCTTTACGCCAGAAACAATAACCGCGTCTTGATAGGTTCCGGCATCATATCCACCTTCGCTTAACCATGCTGTTATCCCCTCGCCGGAGAATATGCCATGTTCAAATTCCCCAACATAAATCCAACTGTTCTCACCGGACGCATCCTCTCGAACAAAACAGCCGTATCCGTGGGGAACGCCATCCTCCATTTCCCCCGTATAAGTTCCTTCGCGGTCTGCGTGCGGAAGATGAAGCACGATTTCAAAATTGGCTACAACCTCCGCAATACACGTCGCCGGGACGAACATTAAGAGCATTAAAACAACCAGTATCTTCCTCATTTTGCCATCCTCCTTTTGGACATAATACCACAGAACGGGGGTTTTTTCAATGTTCATTCGCAGCAAAAGCCGGTTCTCGGATACTCTGATTATCGGGACGGGAACGGAGAAGAAAAAGGTCACGGTAGATATCGATCTGATCCACAGTGCGCGGCGCATCCGAAAAGCGCGGGAGACTGTGGCCGAGGCGCAGCAACAAGCGCTAAAAGATCAATCACCTGCCGCTGTACAGCAATATGGTCAGGCTCTAAGGTCGCTTGTGGCCGCTGTTTTTGGAGATAAACAGGCCGATGAACTGGTTTCGTTCTACGAGGGACACTACGACAGCATGCTGAACGACATCATGCCGTACATTTTTAAGCGCGTCGTGCCAGCCATTCAGCGGGCGAGCAAGGCGCACGCGCGGCAGTACAGAAAGGGGATGCATCGTGCGGCTGAATGACCGGCGTTTTGAAGCTGTGGACGTATGCGGGCACACCTACCGCCTGCGGCTGACTCTCAAAAACGTTCTCACCGCAATGGACATAGCCGGAGATGAGCTGCTCGAGGACGATGACAAGGCTATGGCTATGCTCCGTCTGCTGGTGAGGTGGCCGAGGCCGCACAGAGGAAGAGCGAAAGTGCAGCTTCTTGAATCCGTCATGGGGCACATTCGTGGAGAAGAATCCCCGTCTGGCGGGCCGGACATCGTGGACCTTTCGCAGGATGCGGGACTGATACGCGCATCATTTTTGCAAGCCTATGGCATCGACCTTGAAAAAACGGATATCCACTGGGACAAGTTCATAGAGCTGTTTCAGGCGCTGCCGGATGATACAGCGCTGGGCCGCGTGATGGCCATCCGAAGCACCCCTATTCCAAAGGCCACTCAGTACAACAAGGAAGCCCGTGAGGCGCTTGCGAGGGCCAAGCGTGCGGTGGCTCTGAAAAAAACGGTACAAAGCGCGCAGAAAAGCGCTGATGCCCTGGCTTCGAGCATCCTTGCTATGCTTGGGAGGAGGTGAGACCATGCCAGCTGATGGAAAGGTAGTATTTCAGATCGAGGCAGACGACAGTCAGTTAAAACGCGGACTTGATTCCGCGACTGACGATATCGCAAGAAAAACAGCCAGATGGAGCGCGCTTGCAAACGGGGCTATAAGCGCAATCGGAAGTGCAGTCGGTGCAGCCGCCAATGGTATCAAGGCGCTGATACAGAACGGAATCGAGTATAACGCTCAGATGCAGACGTATACTACTGCGTTCACAACGGCGCTGGGTGATCAGGAAAAGGCTTACGCTGCCATTGAAAAAATCCGAAAAGATGCGGCCGAAACCCCCTTTGGCATGAGCGAGCTGGTTCAGGCGAACCAGTTTTTGATTTCCACTGGGGAAAGCGCGGACTCTGCACGGGAAACCATTCTAGCACTGACAGATGCTGTTAGCGCAACGGGCGGCGGTGCCGATGAGCTTGTGCGCATGGCTCAAAATCTCCAGCAAGTGAAAAACGCCGGAGAAGCCACAACTGCTGACATTAAGCAGTTTGCATACGCAGGCATTGATATTTATGGATTACTGGCCGATTATACCGGCAAATCTGCCGCAGAAGTCAAGGACATGAAAGTGTCCTACGACTTGTTGAATAAGGCTCTTATTGCAGCCTCAAAAGAGGGGGGGAAATATTTTGGAGCAAATATTGCCCAATCCAAGACCTTTAACGGCCAGATTTCTACCCTTAAAGACAATTTTTCGGAGTTCAACGGACAGATCACCCAGGGCGCTTTCGAGCTTTTGGCTACCGATGCGTTGCCCATGGTAAACGACTGGCTTTCCCGCCTTTCGAACGCCTTTGAAAGCGGAGGATTCAGCGAACTGGGGCAAGAGGCCGGTACGATTTTGGGAGAGGCGTTTGACACTGGATGGGATTGGGTGGTCGAAAATGTACCAGATATGCTGGGAAAACTAGTTAACGCCATCATCGACAGCGCGCCGGGGGCTATCAGCGCCGTTACAGGATGGATAGCAACGGAAGTACCGAAACTACTTGACGGGCTTGTTGGGAATGTCGTCAACGCCATTCCCAACATGGTGACGACGTTCGGAAATGGGCTGGTCGACAGTCTTAATTCATTTTTCGGTATCAACCTTCCCCATATCCCGGATATCTCCTTTCCTTCGTGGGAGGAGATCAAAGAAACGGTGGCGAGCTGGTGGGGAGACGGCTCCGGCGGGATCCTCGGTTTTCTGAAAAACGCGCTTGTGTGGACGTTTGGAAAGCTACAAAACATCGACTGGGCTTCTATTTCAGAGCAGGTTGCCGAATGGTGGAACGGTATCATCAAGCCCGCGCTCCTTGGCGTACTGGACTGGACGCTGGGGGCGCTAGGGCTCCCGAGCTGGGAGGAGCTTTCCGCGCAGGTAACGGACTGGTGGAACGGAACCTTCCGACCGGCCATGGTGGAGGTTCTGAACTGGTGGCTTGGAAAGCTGGGGCTTCCGGAATGGAGCGAGCTTTCGACACAAATCACGAACTGGTGGAACAACAACTTTTTTCCGGCTATGCGGGCCGTGCTGGACTGGACACTTGGTGTTCTAAACTTCCCCTCTTGGGAAGAGATCAGCGCAGAGGCTTCCAACTGGTGGGCAAGTATCAAGGAGGGGCTTAAGAACATCTTCACTGTAGATGCGAGCGTATTATTCGGTGATGCTCGCGGGGGCGTGAATGACCCGTACAGCTCCAATTACCATGGAAGAAAAAATGCGCGCGGCGGCATTTTTACTGAGGAAACGAAGCTTTTTGGGGCTGATGGCGTGCTGAACACAGTAGGCGAGGCAGGCCCGGAAGCCCTCATCCCTCTTGATACGCTGTGGCAGAAGATGGGGCATATTGTGGATGCCTCAGTGCGCGCCAATATGAATGTCATTCCACGCGCCCAGACGGAACCCGCAACGAGCGCGCCGCAAATCAATTATGCGGCATTGTGGGCCAGTATGCCGCGTGACCTGTTCGCCAGCATGCCGGCGCCCCAGGTAAATGTGACATTGGATGGAGACGAGATCACGGCAGCTGTTTCGACCCGTCAGGGCCTTGAAATGCAAAGCTACGATATGAGCAAATGGAGGCCGACATGATGAATACTAGTGCCTGCGGAATGCTACTGTTTAACGGCGTGGCGTTTGAGGACGTTGCGGCGGTTAATGTCGTTGATATTGTGGTATCGCCCATCACGCAGTCGGTCACGGCGGTGGACCGAGCCGTGCTTTCCGGCTCGGATTTCGTGCGCATCCGGGGCAAAACACGCACCATCACCGTGACATTCGCCCTGCTGGATCAGGACCGGGACGCACGGTGCGAATCCATGGAGGCCATCAGGCGATGGGCGGCCAGCGACAAGCCGCAGCGCTTGATGCTCCCGGACCGCATTGGGCAGTACATCGACGCCATCTGCACGACGTTCCCCCAGCTCTCCATCCGCGAGTGGTGGGAGGTTGGGAAGATGGTGTTCACCAGCTACGAGCCGTTTTTTACCAGCACGGCGGAGAACAGCAGCGCATGCGGCACCCCGTTCATGGTTCACGGGAGCCAGCCGCCGCACATGGAGATTCGCGCAACGCTTTCGGCGGCGGTACAAAACCCCGCATGGTCCAACGGCACGCAGACCATCACGCTGAACGGTGCGGTCGGACCCGGACAGTTGGTGATCGACCTTGAGCACCAGACCATCACGCTGAACGGAAACAGCATCATGAGCGCCTATGCGTTCCCCGCGTCCGACTTTTTCGCCCCGGTGCTGGGGTACAACAACATCACCGGTCAAGGGCGCGTGTACTGGCGCGAAAGGTGGGATTAGGTGTATTTCACGTTTTTCAGCGTGGCGGGAGCCGCGCTTTTTGTTCGCAACGACGCGAGCAAAGCCGAATGGGTGCAGGACCAGATGGAGCTGCGCGCCACGTTTCCTTTCGACGAAACAAAGCCCATCCAGCGCATGCAGCGGGTGGGCTTTTCCGACGATCAGGGGATTTTCCAGTGCTTTGAGATTTACCGCGCGCAGACGGACCAGCCGGCAGGCACCCAAACGCTTCGCGCTGTGCATATCTGCGTGGCAGAGCTGCGTGACTATGTGCTGGGCGTATTCACCCCTACCAACGCTACCCCGGCCAATGCCATCACACAGGCATTGACCGGCACAAGCTGGGCGCTGGGCACCTGCACGGCCACCAACACGGCTACCCTCGACGACAGCTACAAGGACGTATGGACGGCAGTAGCCGATATCCGCGAGCTGTGGGAGCTGCGCATCACCCCCCGCGTGACGTTTGACGCATCCGGCATATCCGGGAAATACCTGGACGTGGCGGCAGACACGCCCATACAAACGGGCCTGCGCCTGAGTCTTGAGCGCAACCTGCCCAAGGTGCAGATCATCTACGATGACAGCGACGTAAAGACCGCGCTGTACGCCTACGGGAAAACGACTACCACCGACGGCGTGGAGAACACCGTGAACATCGGCCCGGCGGTATGGAGTACGGCGGCGGGGAACCCGGCAAACAAGCCGGCAGGGCAACTGTACATCGAGGACACAGCGGCAACGGCGGCCTTTGGGCGCAACGGGACGCCGCGATTCGGCATCTTCACCGACTACGAGCAGGAGGACCCCTCGGCGCTGCTGTCCGAGGCGTGGGAGGCGTTGCAGGCGACCAACAGCCCCAAACTGAGTATCACGGGGACAGTGCTGGACCTGTACGCCATGGGGTACACGGGCGAGCCGATCCTGCTCGGCGGCGCTGCCAACGTGGACGTGCAGGGGCTTAAGGTAGCCGCGAAGATCATCAAATACACCCAAGACCTGCTTTACCCCGAAAAAAGCAAGATCAACCTTGGGAATTTTATTACCGATATCGTCTGGAATCAGACGCAGACGGCCCAGAAAGCGCAGGCCGGGGCGCAGGTGGCGCAGAGCAACCCCACCCTGCTGCAGGGGTATCTCAACACGATGGTGACGGCCATCCTGTCCAGCGGCACCACGATGTACACTGACCCGTCCGACGGGTCGCTGGTGTTCGTGACCAGCGACGGCACGCAGGCCGTGCGCATCACGGGCGCGGGCATTTTGCTGGCGTCCTCGAAGGTGGGCGATCAATGGCAATGGCGCACCGCCATCACAGGCGCGGGCATCGTGGCGGACGAGATCACCACGGGCACATTGCAGGCCGCGCTTGTGAAAATTCTTGGCAACGCGAATTTTTTCTGGGACGCGGGGAACATCGTATGCCAGAACCCATCCAACCCGCAACAGCAAATCCGGTTTGGACTGTACGACGGCACCAACTATGGTATCGCGTTCACCGCAAACGGCGGACAGACGTGGTCGCAGGCGATCACGTTTACAGGCGTGACCGCAACCAACCTAAACGCCGCCACAGGCACGTTTACGGGCGAGTTGCAGGCCGCGACCGGGACATTTAAGGGCGACATCAGCGCCGCAAACGGGACATTCACGGGAAACGTATACGCCAAAAACATACAGGTGGGCGATACGCCGGGATACATCAGCGGCGGACAGATCGGAAGCCGTACGGTGACGTCTGCGAACCTGCAAACCGTTTATGCCACACAAGCCGCTTTTAACAACCTGCAGGCCGATGTCGCCGAGATCGAGCAGCTTGTCAGCGGAAGCGCACGAATTACCTACCTCAACGTCGGAACGATTGACATAGGGGGGCGCGGTGCCTCTTGGTACTCTGATCCCGCTGACGCAGCTTACGTACTTGGAAACGGGGGGCACTCTTAATGGAGGGAAACATGCAGATTATTAAAACAGCAACCGGGGCAATGCACGACGTCCTTTTCTGCGGCGTGGGGTCGCTCATGGGAACGCTCGTTTTTGACATGATCGACGACCGGCGCGCCGCGGACATCATCGCGGAGTTTGACGATCCCGAAAACACGGGCATCATCAACTATTCGGATGGGCGAACATCCACCATCTACCGAGGATACACCAAGCTGTCCGGGTATTCCGCGCGGCAGGACGGGACGGTGCGCGTAATGCTGGCGAAGGAGGAGCAGGACAATGGCTAACAACATTGTTATCCCTATCAACAAAACCGTTGACATCTCGCAGGGCACGCTGATTACAACGCTCGGCCTGCAAAACACCAACGACCAGCTGATTCAGGGACAGAGCTATGCCAACGTGCTGAACGTGTCCGTCACCAACGCCGGATTGCCTGTGGAGCTGTCCGGGGAATGCATGGGGTATTTCGTGCGGCAGCAGGATGGGAGCACCGTTACGGTGGCGGGAACCATCAGCGGAAACGTGGCCAGCGTCGAGTTTCCGTCCTTCGTCTATGCCTGTACCGGGAGGCTGACCATCACGCTAAGCGTGGGGGGCACCGACCTTGTGCATATCGCTACCACCGTGCGCCTTGGTTCGACGCTTGTGATCGTTGACCCCGGCAACGTCCTGCCCAACCTGGACGAGATTCAGCAGATCATGCTGGACGTGGAGAGCGCGCTGAACCAGCTTAGCAGCGCCTTGACGGCGTCCCAGCAGGCCACGCAGGCGGCGAACACGGCAGCCGGGACTGCCAACACAGCGGCAGCCGCGGCCAATAAGGCGGCGGCAACTGCCAACACCGCCGCCGCTGCGTTGAACGGTCTGACCGCTACCGCCAACACGCTAGAACCCACGCAGCCCGCAACGGCAACGGCCCAACTGGTGGACGGCGCATGGAAAATCACCATGGGCGTCCCGCAGGGCATCCAGGGAATCCAGGGCGTGCGCGGAATAACTGCATTCCAGGGCAGCGCGATCACAGGCACCAGCACCACGTCCACGGCCTATGCCACGGGCATTGAGGCGGCGCTTGCCGGGGATTTGTACCTTTACACCGGCACCGACAACGCCAATATCGGCAACGTATATACCTGCACGCAGGGCGGCGACGCATCAACCGCGCTCTGGGCATACGCCACCAACTGGCGCGGCGCGCCCGGAAGCGGTGCCGTTAGCACCGTGAATGGGGTGCAGCCTGATCAGGATGGAAACGTTGATCTGCCCGGCCAGATTTACCCGTGCACGGCGGCTGCGCTGGAATCCCTGAGCAGCTCCGACTTGGTGGGCATTTACAATCAGGGGTATAGGGCCGTGCAGACCACCAACAACGAGACGGTTGTGACGCTGGGCCTTGCGGCTGATGGTACTCTTTCGTGGCAGGGGTGCAATCAGGACAGGACCAACTTGTTGGACAACCCGGATTTTTCGAACCCCATCAACCAACGCAGATTGACCACGTACAGCGGCAGCTTCATCTATTCGATTGATAGGTGGGTGATTAGCGGCACAATCAGCCTGCAATCCAGTGGAATTTCTGTATCCTCAAAAGGATTTTTTCTCCAGCGTATGGACCCGCTGATTAACGGCGAAGAATACACGTTAGCTGCGTATGTTGGGGAGCAACTGATGATAGGGACAATAACCTATGATAGCGCATCAAGCGACGCACAAACAGCAGTATCAAATACTATCGGCACGCTGTATCTCCAGAACATCTATGGCGATCTGTGCCAATTCGCGTTCAACCCCGCAGCACAGTCAATCATTTCAAAGCCAGTGCTGCTTAAAGGGTCGTATACGTCAAAGACCCTTCCGCCTTGGGAAGCGACGAAATACGCGAATTCGTATCTTGAATGCTCAAGGTATTTCAATGTCGAAAATTTGTACACTTGCACAACAAACAGCATTAACGTATTCAGTATTCACGTACCTTTCAAAATCCAAATGAGAGTCGTTCCAACCACAAGCGTGTTTTCAACCATCACTGGAGCAGAAGGGTATGCAGATGTTCTTGATGGTAGCGAGTGGAAACAGATAGCAGTGTATTCTGAATCGTATAGTGACGGAGTTCGCGTGTTTGGCGTATCAAACGGAGCGAATCAACTCGTTAAATTCAAAGTATCGTCCAGCGCGGATTTGTGACGGGAGGAAATACGTCCATGGATAGCTACAATGTATTGGTGTTGCTTAACGAAAGAAACCTTATTGTTTCTGTGAATAGCTCTGCGTTCGTTTTCGGAGAAGAGTGGGTACAGATTGACGAGGGGGTCGGCGATCGATACCACCATGCGCAGGGGAACTATTTCCCCGCGCCTCTGTACGATGATCGCGGCATCCCCCGCTATGTATACGTGCCTGACGGTTCCCCCAAGTGGCGCGAGCGCACGCAGGAGGAAATGGACGCGGACTACGTGCCGCCGCAACCTGTAAAAACGGTTGATGAGTTGGCGGCAGAAAACGATCTTTTGCGTGCGCAGGTGCAGTCACTGGCCGACCGTGGCGAGTTTATCGAGGACTGCATAGCGGAAATGGCTATGCAGGTGTATCAATGATTACGGCGCTTGCGTCGTTTGTCATAAAAATCATATTTGGAAAGGACTGGTGTATCATGATGGCTATGTTTTTCGCGCAACGGGTGATCCTTGGAAAGACCGCGTATGCGGATGTTCCCGAAGTCCTCAAGCCTCAGGTGAAGGCGCTGCTTGAGGAAAGCGGGCTGGGCGAGCTGGTAACGGAATGACCATGTGGGCGGAAGGGCGGGATACGTGTGGTACATTGGGTTTTTATACCTGTTAGACTGTTTGCGGGGGCAATACTCACAGTTTTTTCGCTGGCCCTCTGCCGGGCCAGTGAAGATGAAAGGTAGTGATTGAGATGCGACCTACTGGGAAAAGCGTAGCCGCCGCCGCCGTGCAGGCGGTTGGCGTGGGGTACACTTACGAGGAAATGGATTGTCAAGCGTTCGTGGAGCACTGCGTGCGACAGGCGGGCGGCAGCATGGACTACAGCGGAAGCAACGACATGGCGCGGAAAGCCGTGTGGTTGGGAACGCTGGAAAACGCCAAGGCATCCGGAAAGCTGGTGCCGGGCGCGGGGATGCTGATCCACGAGGACACAGAAGCCAACCTGCCCGCCAAGTACAGGGGCGACGGGTTGGGCGACTTCTCGCATGTGGGCCTGTATGTAGGCGAAAACGCCTTGACCGACACAGACAAGAACGGCCAGAATCGAGCGTGCGACGTTGTGCATTCCAGCTCCACAATGGAGCGTGTGGCAGGGAGCACGCTAAAAAACGGATGGACGCACGTCATGTGGTTCGCTGAAATTGACTACGGTGTGGACGTACAGCCGGGGGTGGAGATCGGCGCGGAAATTAGCCAAGGGGCGGACACGGGCGCGGATAGCGTACCGAACGGCCTTACCGCTGGAACGCCCGCCGCGAGCGCTGAACGGTATGCCACGGTTGTATCGCCTGACGGCAACCCTGTAAAGCTGCGCAAGACAGCCAGCCAGAAGGAGCCGGTCTATTGGAAGGTCAACTCCGGTGCTCGCGTGCTGGTTGAGCGCGAAAAGAACGGCTGGTCGCTGGTGACGGCCATCTGCACGGACGGGTATACTCGTAGGGCATACATGATGACCCAGTTTTTGAGGGGGTAACGCGGTGGAATGGACAGTTATCACTGTCCTGATCGCCGTTGTGGGCCTCGGCATTAGCATTGGAGCGCCACTTATTAAACTTAATTCCACCATCACCACCTTGACGGTGACGCTGGAAAACCTCAAGGAAGACGTGGCCACCAATGCAAAAGCCATTGAGACCAGCCGCCAAAATGCAAAAGAATCGCATCGGCGCCTGTGGGATCACAACGAGAAGCAGGACGAGAAGATTGAGAATCACGACAGAAGAATCAACAATCTCGAGGAAAAAAAGGGGGACCGAGCATGAAAATTAACTGGCTTGTGCGGATTAAAAACAAAGCTTTCTGGCTGGCGTTGATTCCTGCGCTGCTGCTGCTGGTGCAGACGGTTGCGGCTACACTCGGATATACGCTGGACCTCGGCGAGATCGGGGACAAGCTGCTGTCCGTTGTCAACGCCGTTTTCGCGGTTCTGGCGATTTTGGGCGTGGTGGTAGACCCCACGACCGACGGCATGGGCGACAGCTCGCAGGCACTAACCTACGAAGAGCCCAAGAAAGATTGAATTATATTTCAACGGTATCATGGGAAGTACAGTTCGTCGCATACGTTCTCCGCGAATTCCTCGCAGGGCGGGATGGGGCAGAAGCCATAGGAGGGAATCAGGATTTCCACCTGAGCCAACACCTTCAGGATAACCGTCACGCATACCGTCAGCTTGAACTTGTTGTTGCCTTCATAGGTACCGGCCACGCAAATGGCGCTGACCATGCTCTCCAGGCAGTAGGGCACGATGGATTCGTCGGGGATGGACAGAAGGACGTCTTTATCCACCGTAATAACGCCCTTGCCGATGTACTCTACGCAGCGACTATCCACAAACAGGATGTCGATAGGCACGTCGATCTTGCAGCGCACGCGGGCAAAGCAGGGACGGTCGCACAGGCGTTCCACGGACAGATTGCGGATGGTGCCTTCCGTGGTGGTGGAACGGCAGCTTTCGAACGTGATGGGCGGCACGGGCGGGCTGGTGGGGGGCACGGTTTCAGTGGCGTCATCGCAGCAGCAGTTGCAGCTGCAGCAGTTGTTGGCCACCATGGCGTAGCTGGTGATGGTCACTTCCTTGTCATCCAGCTGTTCCTGCTGCAGGCAGCTGTCGTATACGCGCTTGACCTGTACGCATACCTTTTCCTGCAGTCCGTCCAGCGCGCTGCCATTGGTGATGGTGCCGGGGCAGCAACAGGGGTTGGCGTTTTTGTAAGAGTAAAAAGACATTGGCACGCCTCCTTCATTGTTCGTCGGCCGCAGGGAGGCTTTGGCATGGCAGCGTCCCTTGCGCCGTTCACTCATACAGTATGACGGCGCAGGAAACGCGTGCGGAAAAAAAGACGCGGCTTTCAAACATTCTCCGGCAGGATGCGCTCCACAGTATATCCCATCTCTTCAAGACAGGTCAAAACGCTGTCTCCGTCAAGCACCAGGTGCAAAAGGCCCAGGGTTACAAAATAATCGCTATTTTCTTCCGCCTCAAGCCATCCGGCCATGCGGCGGGCCATGCGCGCGTTGCGCTGGGTAACCAGCGCATCGTGGTATTCCCTGGCCAGGTTCTCATCGGGTTCGGCAGCCATGCCGTCCAGATAGGCGCTGGAAAAAGCTTCCGCATCCCCTGCACGCCACCATTGCGGCCATTGGTCAATGGCCCCATCCATGCCTGTGGCGCTATCCGGTTCCAAAATCACGCGGCAGGTAGATTGCAGCAAAGATTCCTGAAGCGCCGGACTCAGGCCGTCCAGCACTTCCAGCTCGGCACGGGTGTCCTCCAGCCATACCTCCGGTTTACCGTCGCTCAGCTTGCGCACCTGTTCTTCCACACCCAGAGAAACGGATGCTTTGCTGCCGCGCGCCCCCAGGGTGGCAGTCACTGCCTCGGCATTGAGCAAACTCATCACAGCCCATGGTTTTAGTGTGTTCAGACTGCTCATCAGGTAGCCCGCTTTCTGCGCGGCCTGATTGACCAACGCATACGTGTCCGTGCTCACCATGCTTTTCAGACTTTCGCCTTCGGGACAGCGCATCAACTCCTGATAAACGGCTTGCGCCTGCGCACTTTGGGTGTCGCACTCAAAGGCCAGTATATCCGCCGCCTCAAGCGCATCCAGAATATGGCGGCCCATGGGGTACATGTCCTTGCTGCCTACATGGATGCTGCCCAGCAGATACAGATCGTTTTTTCCACCGGTCACACGGTACATGATGCCGGCGCTTCCTTCCCGTCGCGGAGCGCATCCGCCCGCACCCAGGGCCAAAAGCAGCGCCAGCGCAAGGGCTGTCATCCTTTTCCCCCTCTTTTGCATGCCGTTTCCTCCAGTCTTTGCGCGGCCAGGGCGATATCCCCGTCGCACAGCTGCCAGTCCGCGGGCAGCAGCGCCGCATAGGCAGGATCATAGTAGCGTTCGTCCAACAGCAGCACAATCCCCCGGTCAGTCTCGGACCGCACCACGCGCCCGGCCGCCTGCAATACCTTGTGCATGCCCGGAATGCGGCAGGCGTAGCCAAACCCGTCGCCAAAATGCCGCTCATAGCACGCGCGCACAGCGGCCAAGCGCGCGCTGGGCACGGGCAGGCCCATGCCGATCACCGCCGCGCCGATCAGGCGCTCGCCAGGCAGATCAATGCCCTCGCTGTACAGCCCTCCCAGCACGCACAGTCCCAGCTTGGGGCCTTTTTCCTTTTCAAATGCCTCCAGAAAGGCAAGCTGCTCGTCCCCAGCCATGTCGCGGCGCTGTACCAGCAGCGGCGGCAGGCCGTCCGTTTCCTCCAGGCAATCTTGAACCAGCTTCAGATAGGCATAGCTGGGAAAATAGGCAATGTAGCTTCCTGGCCGCGCCGCTGTCAGCTCGCACAGCGCGTCCGCGATCTGCTTTGCGGTGCTTTCGCGCCGGTCATAACCAGTATGCACGCGTCTGCGCACCACTGCCAGATGACGCGGATCAAACGGCGAGGTCAATGCGAAACAGGCGTCCTCCTCTTCGCCTCCAAGCAGCCGTTTCATGGCAGGCAGCGGCGTGAGCGTGGCCGAAAAGAAGACCGAACCCCGAAGTCCACGTGTCACGCGCGCGATTTCCTTGCCCGGCAACAGGCAGTACAGCGTAAGCACCCGCTCGCGTCCCCGCCCCTCCAGCAGCACGGCGTAGTCCTCATCCAAATGTGCTGCCGCATACCGAAAGCCCATCAGCATGCGCACAGCGTCCACCGCCTCCGCATCCCCGCCCCATGCCAATTGTTGCACGGCGAGGCCAAACGCCTCCTCCGCCCTTTGCGTGACGCCCTCCGGCAGCATGTCCAGCGTACGCTCAAAAGGGGGAGTCTCCCCCTCGCCCAGTGCACGCAACTCATGGATCAGTGCCGTCAACGCACGGTAATACGGCGTTTTTCTTCCCACACGCTTGCCGTGCTGAGCACGCAGGCGAACCAGTTCCCGGCTGTCCAGCTCACCTGAAAGGCTGTCGCGCACGCGCTCCACGGCATGATGTGCCTCATCCACCAGCAGCGTCATATCCCGCCGATGCTGAAACAGACGTTTGACCTGTGCAAAGGGATCAAAAGCATAGTTGAGGTCCATCAGGACCAGGTCGGCCACATCCACCAGCGCAAGGGCCAGTTCAAAGGGGCACACGTTGTGACGCTCTGCTGTCCGGAGGATGCGCTCGTCAGTCCATACCTCATCCGTGCAAGCCAGCAGCTCGTCCACCGCGTCCCCCTGGCGCAGGTAGTGTCCCCTGGCACGGGGACAGAAGTCCGGATGGCAGCGTGTGGGCGCGGGGCATAGCTTTTCCTTGGCGGTGAGAACGGTGCAACGGGCACGCATGCCTTGCCGGTACATGCGTTCAAGTGCATGGATAGGGCTTTGGCGCGCGGTGTTGCGTGCCGTCAGATACAGCACCTTGCCGGTCAGCCCTTCCCCAAGAGCCTTGAGCGCGGGATACAGCACCGCTACGCTCTTACCCGTGCCAGTGGGCAAGCTGGCAAAGAGCCGTTTTTTACGCCGAACGGCGGTGTACACCTGTACAGCCAGCTCACGCTGGCCCTTTCGGTAGGTTTCGTAAGGAAAAGCAAGGGTCTGAAGGCTCGCGTCCCGTTCACGCCGGTAGGCGCTTTCGTGCAGGGCCCAGGCTGTCCATGGTTCCAGCAGGCTTTGCAGCGCGGCGGTCAGGCCTTCCCGGTCCAGCGTTTCCTCATGGCGGGAGAGCGCCTCCCCTGCCTCGTCCACATAGCACACGCACAACCGTACCCGCTTGCAGGGCTTTTCCTGCGCAAGCATTGCGCCGTAGCACACTGCCTGGGCCCAGTGCTCCGGCAGCGGCTCCGGGTGTGCCTGCGAGCCCAGCTTGATTTCCTCCACGAAGGGCACGTCGCCATCCTCAAACAGGTCCATCCGCCCATAGACGGTCACGTCCGCGTCCAGGCAGGCAAAGGTGTGACGAAGGCTCTTTTCGCTTTCACCGCCTGCACCGGCCTGGCGCGCCCGATGTGCCCGTCCGCCGGCCAGCATGCGCTCCGCATCCTCTACCGGGGTAATATCGGGCGGAAAATAAGAAAAGGCCACCAGCTCGCGCACGGAGACCCGAAACGTTTCTCCCACGGCTGTGGCCCTCCTTTTCAGGTTTGGTCAATCTCTGCGGTTGCGCGCAATGACGAGCAGACGCACCAGCTGCAGCAGGCTGCTGATAGCGGCCGCCACATAGGTCATGGCTGCTGCATTCAGCACGGCACGAGCGCCGTCCATCTCCTCGCTGCTCAGATAGCCCTGCTGCTCCAGCACGCGCAGCGCCCGTCCGCTGGCGTTAAACTCCACCGGCAGCGTAACCAGTGAGAATAGCAGCGTGAGCGAAAAGCAGGCAATGCCCACATAGATCAGCGGCTCCCAGCTGAACAGAAGGCCCATCAGGAAAATAGGAAAATACAGGTTGCTGCCCAGATTGACCACCGGCACAAGCGCACTGCGCAGCTTGAGAGGTCCATATCCTTCATGCTGCTGCATGGCATGTCCGCACTCATGCGCCGCTACACCGATGGCCGCCACGCTGGTGGAGCCATACACGCCATCGCTCAGACGCAGCGTATTGCTTCGCGGGTCATAGTGGTCTGTCAGGTTGCCGGAAACCGTTCGTACGCTTACGTTTCCGCATCCGCCCTCGTTGAGTATCGATCGGGCTGCCTCCTCCGCGCTCATGCCACTGCGCGCATGAACGGCGCTGTACTTTTTGAAGGCGGACGAAACCCGCATCTGTGCCCACAGACCCAGAATCAGGCCGGGAATGACAAGAATCATGGTCCAATCCCAATAGAACAATTGTTATCCTCCTCGCTGGGCGTTTGTGGAACGACCCATGCTTAGCATACACCATTTTGACGGAAATTCAACCCGCCGGCTGCTGAAATGTCGTTTTTCCGCCGCGTATACCTCACCCGGGCTGCGGGCAGGCTATAGGTGGGAGGGATGCTTATGCTCCGAAGGCTTCACCCGCGGCGTTCCCTGTGGCTCAATGCCGTGCTGGCGCTGGTCTGCGCCGCGGCTTTTTTATTGGTGTTGCTCTGGCCGCTCCATTCATTGGGCGAGGTCGCGGAATACACCCCGGAGGAGCAGTCCCTGCTGGAAGCATTTAAAAATGGCGAGATCATCCGCCTGCACATTCTGGCCGACGGTGACGACGTGGAAAGTCAGCGTGTCAAGCTGTGTGTGCGGGACGCGCTGATCGCCGCTTTTGGCGAAATGCTGGTGGACGCCTCCCGAACTGATGCGGCCACAGTGTACGAAACGCTTTTGACCCATGTAACTCAAATGGAGGAGGCGGCGCTGGCATGCGCCCGCGAAAACGGTTTCACCGGCTCCGTCACTGCCCAGGCCGGTGTTTTGACGCTCCCGGCCAAAACCTACGGACAGGTCACACTGCCGGAGGGAGACTATCGCGCCTTGCGCGTAACGCTGGGCAGCGGGCAGGGGCAAAACTGGTGGTGCGTACTGTTTCCTCAACTATGTCTGGCGATTTCCTCCGACGCAGTAGAGGCGCAGCCCTCCGACACCCTCAGCCTGACCTGGGATATGGAGCGCATCTTCACCCAATGGTTGTTTTTTCCCGTCTGATGCGCGGCAAAGCGCTAAAATATGCTATAATGGGTGCATCTCAATCTTTGGAGGTGCACCGCGATGCCAGGCTCCTTTTTGCCCGTCACGCCTGAGGAGGTTGCCCAACTGGGCTGGGATGCGCCGGATTTTGTCTATGCCGTAGGCGAGGCGTACGTAGATCATCCCTCCTTTGGCCACGCCATCATCGGTCGTGTGCTGGAGGCAGCAGGGTACCGCGTGGCCATGCTCTGCCTGCCGGAATACCACAGTGCGGAGGCATTCAAGCGCTTTGGCAGACCGAAGCTTGGCTTTCTGGTTTCCTCCGGCGTGATCGACAGCATGGTCAATCACTACACCGTCGCGCGTAAGCGGCGAAATACTGACGTATATGCTCCCGGCGGGCGTGCCGGCTTGCGGCCTGACCGCGCGGTCACCGTGTATTGCAACCGCATCCATGAGGCCTATCCCGGTGTGCCGGTGCTCATCGGCGGGGTGGAAGCCTCGCTGCGCCGCTTTTCGCACTATGATTATTGGGACAACAAGGTGCGCCGCAGCGTGCTGGTGGACAGCGCCGCTACGCTCCTGCTCTACGGTATGGGCGAAAATACCATTCTGGACTGCTGCGACTGGGTCCGCCGCGGCATGCCTGCGCATGAGCTGCCCCAGCTGCGCGGCGTGTGCTACATGGCCAAGCAGCCTCCCAGGGACGCGCTGCTATTGCCTTCTCATGCTGAGGTTTCCACGGAAAAGCGAGCGTACTGCCAGGCCTTTCTGGTGGAATATCAGGAGCAGGACCCCGTGCGCGGCCATGCGCTATGCCAGCAGCAGGATGCGCAGCGCTATCTGGTGCAGAATCCACCCGCTCTCCCGCTCACGCGTGAGGAGCTGGACCGCGTATACGATCTGCCCTTCAACCGGCTTGCTCACCCGATGTATGACGCCCAGGGCGGCGTGCCTGCTCTACAGGAGGTGCGTTTCTCCATCAGTGCGGTGCGTGGCTGCTTTGGGGCATGCAGCTTTTGCGCCCTTACCTTTCATCAGGGGCGTATCGTATCCTCCCGTAGCGAGGAATCGCTCCTGAAGGAAGCCCGCCTCCTGGCCTCCTTTCCTGATTTCAAGGGCTACATCCACGATGTGGGCGGCCCTACTGCCAATTTCCGCCAGCCTGCATGCGACCGGCAGCTTCGGGAAGGTGCCTGCAAAAACCGGCAATGTCTCTACCCCACGCCTTGCAAACACATGCGTGTGAGCCATGCCGAGCTGGTATCCCTGCTTCGCAAAATGCGGGCCATTCCGGGTGTGAAAAAGGTGTTTATCCGCTCCGGCATTCGCTATGACTATCTCATGGCCGATAAGAGCGACCTGTTTTTGACTGAGCTGTGCCGGTATCATATCAGCGGACAGCTGAAGGTCGCGCCGGAACATATCAGCCCGAATGTACTCAGCCGGATGGGCAAACCCCGCCGCGAGGTGTACGAGGCCTTTGTGGACCGCTACAATGCCATCAACCGGCAATATGGCCTCAATCAGTACCTGGTGCCCTACCTGATGAGCAGCCATCCGGGCAGCACGCTCAGGGATGCGGTGGAGCTGGCGGAGTATCTGCGCGACACGGGGCATTATCCGGAACAGGTGCAGGACTTCTACCCTACGCCCGGCACACTTAGCACCTGCATGTACTACACCGGGTTGGACCCGCGTGACATGCAGCCGGTTTATGTGCCCAAGAACCCACATGAAAAGGCGATGCAGCGCGCCCTTTTGCAGTATCGAAATCCCGCCAACCACGATCTGGTGCGCGAAGCGCTGCGTCTGTGCGGCAGGGATGATCTCATCGGTTTCGGTCTCCACGCGCTGGTGCAGCCACGCACGATCCGCACCCAAGCAGAAAGAGCAGCGCAGAAAAAGGGCGACCGGATAAACGTTCATGCGCAGCGATACACTTCCGCCCGGACGAACATCCCTGCCTCCCGCCGTGCAGACCGCGCCAGCACCCGGCAGGCAGGCCGTACTGCCCCAACCGGGCGAAAAGGGGGCAGGCGCACATGAACCTGAGCGCCTACTGGCAGTCCGTTCTCTCTCAGGATAGTGACGGCATGCGCACGTTCCTCGCGCCTGACGCCATCATTCACTGGCCCAACACGGGTGAGCGCTTTTCCGCTGAAGAATTTATTCGCATCAACTGTGCTTATCCCGGCGCCTGGAAGGGCGGGCTGGAGCGTGTAGAGTATGCCGGGGATGTAACCATCTGCGTGGTACTGGTTCAATCAGCGGACGAATCGCAGTCGTTGCACGCGGTTTCCTTCCTGCGCTTGTGCGGAGACAGAATTGTCCAGATCGACGAATACTGGAGCGACGATGGCCCTGTGCCGTCGTGGCGGCAAAAGCTGCTTGACGAAGTGAATAAAAACAAATGAAGGAAATAGGAAAAGCGCGGTCCGCACATGCGGCCCGCGCCCAGCGTGTCGAAAAAGCTCGCCTGCGGCGATCTTTTCCGCCAAAACACGTTTCCCCTGCGCCTACGGCGCGGCCGGGGAAACGCGCAAGGAAACCTTGCTTTACAAGGCTTCCGAATCCACCGCACATGTCACTGGATTCGGATTTCATTTGGAGGGCAGCGGCCCTCCAAGCCTCCCAAAAAGGATTTTTTAACAGTTTGAGCGCGGTCCGCGCATGCGGCCCGCGCCAAACTTTTTCT
The DNA here is from genome assembly GCA_023404345.1 of Bacillota bacterium. GTDB lineage: Bacteria > Bacillota > Clostridia > Christensenellales > Aristaeellaceae > Limiplasma. Next base: position 36,153 of record JAEYCB010000041.1, on the reverse strand, counting down.
TTTTTATGGCTCCTTGACGGCGCTGAGCAGCTCCGCAGGAGCGAAAGGAAAGCGTAGCACGCCGGCAATCTCGCCGGCGATCTCACCCGCCTGGATGAAGAATACCACATTTCCGTCCTCATCCAGATAAAAGTCCGATTCAGGGCTGAATGCGCCGGTCAGCTGTTCCTTTGTCAGCCCGTCCAGATAATCGCCGTCGGCATTCTGGCTATCGCGCTCCACGATACGCCAGATCAGGTCGTACGCCAGCTGTTCGGCCACACTCTGACCCACGCTGAGCTCGCCGCCCTCTTCCTCTAACCCCAATACCTGTGAAAGGCTCACGGGCTGGCCAGCATAAAGGCCGTCGCGGGCGAAAGTATCTGCCGAAAGGCTTATGCTCTCTTTGCCACCGCCCAGACTGGTGGAAGTGAGGACCACGCTCACATACCGGCTGGAATCGTGCATTACTTCATAGTCAATGGATGCATCCACAGGCTCAGACAGGTTCTGCATGTCCTGTGCCATGGCCTGATAATAGGCGTTGATGGCCTTGTCAGCCTCCGTCCAGGCTTCGAACTGGGGATACCGGTAGCGCAGGGTGCAGTCCTCCGTTACGCCGTCTGCCTGCCAGACGTGCTCGCCGGTAAGATCATCAGCCAAAGGCAGCGCGCCGGCAAACGCCGGCGCCTGCGTATTCAGCGGAGTTTCCATGGCAAGCGCGGCCGCGCCTGCAAGCGTAAGGAACAGCGCCAGGCACAGCGCAGCCGCTCTTTTCATGGCAAAATGCTCCTTTGCTTAGCCCTGATACAGCTCGTTGGCCACGAAGCTATTTTCCAGGTAAGAGGTGTACATGCTGTACTGGCTCATCAGAGAGGTGAGGAAGCGCAGCTCCGCCTGATAGATGTAGCGGTCGGTCACGATGTAGACCTCAAAGACATAGTAGCCATCCTCGGTGGTGTAGGCTACAGTGCCGTACTGGGATTCCTCATTGATGGTCGAGGTGCTGCCGGTGATGCCATTGGCGATGATGCCCACGTAATCGGTCAAATTGGCGCCGTTGGTGTTGTCGATGCGCTTGGCTGCAAAACTGGCGCTGCCATCAGGCAGTTCGGCAGACACGCCGTCTTCACTTTCCACCAGCAGGTCGTCGGTGAACACGGCGGGATAGAGCAACGTAAAGCCCAAATGGCTTTCATACTCCACAGCAATCTGATCGAAGTAGCCCTGCATGGCGTCCTCCAGGGACAGATCGGTACCCACGGAGTATCCCATCAGGCGGAAACCATTGAGCGCGGTGGAATCGCTCTGGAAGGTAAACACCGCACGCTCCAGCCACTGGATGTTGCTATAGTCGGCTTCGCTCATCTCACGCATGGGCTTGTCCGCCAGATAGATTTCGCCGATGATCTGCACGGTGGCGCTATCGGCCCCACGGTTAACCGTGACGGGATGGAAGCCGATGAAGCCGTTGATGTCGTCGGTCATCACTACGGGCTCCAGCTGGGGCAGCTGCGCAGCAAAGATTTTGCTCAGCAGCTCGGCCTGCGCGTTGGTGTCATTGATCATATCGGCAGTGACACCCACCTCGGCGCCATAGGTCTGGCCGACCTTGAAAAACGCGTCGGTAAAGGAAACGGTCAGCACCCCGTCTGCTCCGGGAACGGATTCGGGCGCATTGGGCGAGTATTGCGAAGCCGCACATACCAGATCCATCAAGGGGGTCAGGGCTTCAAAGTCCGCCATGTCCTGGGCTCCTTCGGCCAGGGCACCCGCGCCTGCTGTCAGCGCAAGGCACAGGGCAGCAACCAGGGAGATCACCTTCCGTACGGTGCGATTGATCATGTTGTCATCCTCCTCCATGTGATGCAAATCGGCTTTGTTCGCCGGTTCGGTACGCTCATATAACGCGCCGGCGTGGATGTTTCATCCACGTTTCGCAATATATTCCGCCGCGCTGATGGCGGCAATGTTGCCTTCGCCCACGGCTTTGGGCACCTGCAAGGGTTTTCCGGTACAGTCGCCTGCGGCGAACACGCCCGGAATATTGGTGCGCATGCCCCGGTCCACAGGGATGTAGCTGCCCTCGGTGCGAAGGTCCGCAAGCAGCATGGACAGCGGCATGGCCGCTCGGAAAATGAAGATGCCGTCGTAGCGCCGCTCGCCCTTGTCGGTTTGCAGCACCAGCGCCTCCCCGTCCCGCGAAATGGCGCGGGGCTTTTCCTCCACGGGGTGAATGCGCGAGTCCAGCCCGGTGGTATCGTGCGCCTTTAACCGGTAGTAATCCAGCTCCGCCGCCAGCCCGGCCAGAAAGGCGCTTTCCTCAACGCCCTGGACCGATCCGCTCAGCACCGCGATGCGTCTGCCCCGGTAGAACATGCCGTCGCACGTGGCGCAGTAGCTCACCCCCTGGCCCAGCTGCTCCGCTTCGCCCGGCAGAAGTACAGGCCGCGCCGCGCCCATAGCCAACAGCACCGTTTTGGCTTCCATCACATCGTTTTCCACCAGCAGCATAAAGCCGCTTTCCGTGGGCATAATCTGCCTCACCAGCCCCGCGCGTTCCTCGGCCCCCAGCTCCAGCGCCTGGCTGCGAAAGCTCTCCAGCATGCTCTGTCCCGAGGCGTGCGGCATGCCCGGATAGTTGTCAATGCGCTCAGCCGCATGCAGCAGTCCCGCATTGCCCGCGGGCGCGATCACCGTGGCCGAAAGGCCGCGCATGCGCGCCGTCATGGCGCAGGCCCATCCCGCCGGGCCTTTTCCCACGATTGCAATATCCGTCATTTCAACCTCCTGCTGCGTGGAATAAACCTATACCACGCCTTGATAAAGTATATCAAAATCGTTACTAAAATACAAGGCTTTTCAAACAGTTATCACAAATGTGTTACAAAAATTTTTGTTTGCAGAAGAAAAACCGGCCGCCCATAGTCTGGCAGCCGGTCCAATAGACAAAAGATACACTACTCCAGCGTTGCAAACAGCAACAGTTCAAAGCAGGGATAGCTTTCCGAGCTTTCTTCTTCTCCCTCCACCCCGGTGCTCAGCGACATGCCTGCGCAGGTGCCATACATCATCACGCGCTCGTCCACCTGGAAATTGGGTTTTTCATCAGAGGTAACGAGAATGATGTTGCTATACTCGTCGTTTTTCCGATTCAGCGCCATGCGGATGATATAAACATCCCCGCTTTCGCTGATATCTGTGATATAGGCCTTGTAGTCCATGATGCGGCCCTCATAGCCCTCCATCTTGTCAATCAGCTGGCTGTAGGAGGGGGAAATGGCCTGCTTGTTCAGATAGTCCATCATGTCCTCTTCGGTCCACTTGCGGGTGAAGCTGAAGGTAAACCGGCGGTCTGCCAGCCCCTTCTTGCTGAAGGCCAGCACCGCTTCATAGGTGCCCTCCTCTTCTGCATCCAGTGAGAAGGAGAACTTGCCCGCACTGGTCACCTTCTTGGTCATGACATCCTCGCCATTGAGGAAGATCTGGATGGTGGCGCCGGGTTCGGCGGTTCCGGCAAATTCCACCTCGTCCTGGGACACGGTGTCTCCGGGCTTGCTGGTAAAGTTGACGGTGAGCAACGTGCGCTGATAAGTGACCGGATAGGCCAGCTCCACGACCTCCTCACCCTGGTATTCGCCGGTGATGGTTATGAGGAACACGCCTTCTCTGGGAAGGCTGATAGGAAGGGAAAATTCGCCGTTTTTGCCTGCCGTTGCTTCGGTCACAATAGGTTCAGGATAGCTAAGTCCCATCACAACGGCGGTCAGCGTCACGCCCTCAGCTGCCGTACCCTCGATTTCAAATTCTTGTTCGTTGGTTTCGGCGGGAGGCGCGTCGGAAATGTTGATCTTTGCACTGGCCTTGGGCGGCAGGGGCAGCACCTCTACAAAGGTGAAGGTTTCCCAGATCTTGTTAAGATTGGTATTATCTTTATTCGTCACGGAACGTCCGTAAATCTGCATGTCAAAGTCGATTTCATAACCGTTGCGTATGGTGCGGCGCATGAAGCCACGATAGAGGATTTCGCCGTTGTCACGCCTCGTATAGCGCAGCACCAGGAAGCGTCCATTATCTGTGTTTTTCCACTCGGAGGTGGTAAAATCATACCCCTCGTATTCGTTTTTGGGATAGTGACTGGTACGGTAGGCTCCTCGCACTTCGGTGGTCTGCTCGTTAACATCGAAAATCGAGGCGGACCGTTCGTTCTGCACGGCGCGCAGCTCAAAGCACGCGTCTCCCTCCTCTGTCCATGCCTGCAGCAGCACCCCGCAGGCCAAAAAGTCATTGGTTGCCTTTTCCGTGGACGAACCGCGCGCTTCCAGCCAGGCCGCATAATCGGTCAGGTTGTCCGGGGTGAGCACGATGTAGCCCTCGGGCATTTCCATGGTAGCATAAAGCTGGTCAAATACGTATGTTTCCGCCAGAGCAGGCGCGCATGCCAGCAGCAGCAAAAGCAACAAAAGACAGGGAATCGCTTTGCGCATGATGTCACATCCTTCACAACACTTCTGCAGCGCACGGCAAACCGGGAGAAGCCCGGTGCGGTGTCACAGGGAAATCACGATGTTTTATTGTAACACAAAGCGTGCATGCAGGCAACCAAGCACAGGGGAGATTTTACATTTTCCCCCGCGGTACCAGCAGGCATCCGTGCCGGATCGTCTTCTGGCATTTTAAGCACCCTGGGCACTGCGGCGACACGCGCGTTTGCTCCGCTCAGACAAATCCCGCAAAATACATCACTTTGCTATTCTCTGCACACACTACCCTCCGTACACAATAGCGGAGGTTTGCCTGATGCATTGGATTATATCGGCGGCCGGACTGGCGATTCTGTTTTTGCTGGCATGGGGAACGCACCGGCCTGCGCCCCGCGCCTATCGGGATGCAACTCTGGACGACGCTCTTCCATCTCACCTCAAAGCGCTCGCATCCGAAACAGAAGGGCGCGGACACACGAAAATTCGCATGTCTCACGGACTGCTTGGATCGCTGGAGCGTTCAGTGCGATTTTTGAGTGCGCTTCCTTCAGAGGATCTTTTGCCTGCCGCACGCTGGTTATGCGATAACGGGCGCTTTTTGCAGGAGGAAATCGCCTCCCTGCGTCTGGCGCTGGAAGGAACGCCCCGCCTGCCACGCTCATCGGAAGCTATTGCCCGGATATGTCTGTTTGCCCGCGAGGTGGTGGGCCACAGTGCCGCCGCTTTTGACCGAGAGCGTCTGTCGCGTGCCATGGATGCTTGGCAGAGCGCCGTTCCCTTTACCGTGCCGGAGATGGACTGCCTGCCCCTGGCTCTGCGCCTTACACTTCTGGAACTCATCTGCGATTCAGCGGACCAGTGCATGCGCAAGCAGCAGGCTCGTCTGTGCGCCGTGCGCATGGAGCGTTTGCTTCGCCATGGGCGTCAGCGGCAGGCTATGCGTCTTTTTAAGCGCAACGAGCACGAATCTGCCTTTCTGGAGCAGCTGCTTTCGCAGGTGCGTGCCGGGGAGGAGGCTGGCCGCACGCTGTGGCTGGACCGCTATTTCGATCGGCACGGCCTGTCTGCTGACGGCCTGGCCGAATCGGAGCACGCCCACCAGGCGGAAAGTTGCCTGTGGGTCGGCAATGCTATAACCTCGCTGCGTGCCATCGGTCGCACGCCGTGGCAGCGTGTGCTGGAATCCCTCAGCCCCGTGCACGCCGTCCTGTCCGCTGACAGCGTGTACTGCGCCATGGATCAAGAAAGCCGTGCTTATTACCGCGGGCAGGTTTCGCTCATCGCCGCGCGCAGCAGACGCCCGGAGCTGTCCGTGTGCGCGGGAGCTCTGTCGCTGGCGCAGGGAGCCGGCGAGGGCGTGCGCGGCCATGTGGGGTATTATCTTCTGGATGACGGTCTGCATCAGCTGCTGCGCTATTTGCAGGCTCCGCACGTTTGGAGCCTTGCCTCCCCGCATGCCTGCGGCCTGATGAAGCTGGCAAGCTGGACGGCATTTGCGGCGCTGATTGCCGCCGCCTGGGCGCTTGGTCTGCCGGTACTCATATGGCCTCTGTTTGCTGCTGTCTTTCTCTATACGGCGCAGCAGGCCGCAACCATCGTGCTGCTGCGCCGCCTGCGTCCCCGGATGGTTCCCCGCATTCAGGTAGACCAGCTGGATTTGGACACGCAGACGCTTGTGGTGTGTCCCACCATGCTCATGGATGCCAAACATGCCATCGCTATGGCAAAGCACCTGTCAGTACTGCACCAGGCCAACCCGGACGCGCACCTGCACTTTATGCTTCTGGGCGATTTTCAGGACAGTCTCACCGGCACACTCTCCGGCGACGCGGACATCGTGGCCGCCGCATCGGCGGCAGTACGCGCCCTTTGCGAGGATACCGGCCATCCGTTTTTTTACCTGCAGCGTGAACGCGTGTTTTCAAGCCGCGATCACCTTTACATGAGCCGGGAACGCAAGCGCGGCAGTCTGGAAACCCTGCTCAAGCTCATTGACGGGCGGCCCGTGGAAGATTCTTTTGCCTATGCCTCCCTGCCCGTTGAAAGCCTGAAAGGGCAGTACCATTATGTCATCACGCTGGACAGCGACACCATTTTACCCCCCGGTGCCGCGCTCAGACTTGTGGGCGGCATGCTTCATCCCCTGCAAAAGCGCCAGAAGGTTCAGGGACGCATGCGGGGCGTGAGCGTTTTGCAACCACGCATGGAAATCGCTGCCCATACAGTGGGCAGCCGTCTTTCGCTGCTGCTGGGTGGAAGCGGCGGCGCAGACCCCTACAACGCCCTGAGCGCCGATCTGGCGCAGGACCTCTTACGGCGCGGCACCTTCATGGGCAAGGGCATCATCGACCCTGCTCCCTTTTTGGATGCTACCGCAGACAGCATTGTGCCTGGTTGCGTGCTTAGCCACGATCTGCTGGAAGGCGAACTGGCCGGATGCGCCATGGCCAGCGACATCACCCTCTATGACGGCCATCCCAAAACTCTCAAGGGTTTTCTCTACCGCCTGCATCGCTGGACACGGGGCGACTGGCAGCTTCTTCCTTACGTATTCAGGCTCTTTCCAACCCAATGGCGGCCGCCCAGACGCACGCTTGATGCCAAAGGCCGGCACAAAATCTGGCAAAACCTGCTGCGCAGCCTGATTTCTCCCCTGCGGATTATGCTCATCGCCTATGCGGTAGCAGCAGGTCAAACCTGGCTTGTCCTTGCCTCGCTCCTGCTGCCTGAAATGCCCTATGTGCTTCCGGCGGGCCTGAGGGGCCTTCCGCCCCTTTTGGCAAGGCTTGCGGCGCTGCCCTGCGAAGCTGGCATGCAGGCTGATGCCATCGTCCGCACGCTGTACCGGCTGTGGTTCAGCCGCCGCCATCTGCTGGCATGGACCACGGCGGCCCAGCTTTCCCGCCCATCGGATAAGCCGCCTATGTTGTTTTTCTATCTGAACATGTTCACGGGCGCAGCGGTGGCAGGGCTTTCGCTGTTGCCTGGCGGTGCAATGGCGGCGGGAATTTCGGCAGGCGCGCTGTGGGCCGCCTTCCCCTTCGTCCTTCCCTATCTGGAACAGCCCCTTAGCCGCCCGCTGCACCCCACCGGCTATATGCGCGAAGTGCTGGAGCGCGTTGCCCGGGGAACGCTTACTTTCTTTGAAACCGCCATAACTGATGCCGATCATGGCCTGCCGCCCGACAACGTGCAAATCGAGCCCAACAAGGGCGTATCACACCGCACCTCACCCACCAATATCGGTCTGTACCTGTGCGCGCTGGCAGCGGCAGAGCGGCTGCGACTACTGTCGCCGGATGAAATGGCCCGGCGCATGGAGGAAACAGTCGTCACCCTGGAAGCGCTGCCCAAATGGCAGGGGCATCTTTACAACTGGTACGACACGCGCACGCTGGCGCCGCTGGAGCCCCCATTCATTTCCTCGGTGGACAGCGGAAACCTGGCAGCCTGCCTGCTCACCTGTGCGCAGGGTGTGCGCGTTCTGTTGCCCGAGCTAAGTGCGCACTATCACGGTCTGGCAGCCCGCATGGATGCGTTGGCAGAGGGCATGCAGTTCGCCGCCCTTTTTGACCCCGAAGCGGAGCTGTTCCGCATCGGCGTGCATGCCAAAGAGGAAACGCCCACTACCGGCCACTATGACCTCATGGCCAGTGAGTCGCGCCTGCTCAGTTTTGTGGCCATCATGCTGGGACAGGCGCCCGTGCGCCACTGGTACCGGTTGGGGCGGCTCTATACGCGTGTGCCGGGCGGCGGGCAAACGCTCATCAGCTACAATGGAACCATGTTTGAATACCTCATGCCGCTGCTGTTTCAGCCCGCGGTGCGCGGCACGCTGCTCGACGGCGTATACCGTGGCGCCGTCAAGGCGCAAAAGCGCTGCCGGCGCGGCGGCGTGTTTGGCGTAAGCGAAAGCGGCTATTTCGCCTTCGACCCCAATCTATACTATCTTTACAAGGCTTTTGGCCTGCCACGCCTGTCGCTGGATCCGGACCAGAGCTGCGATGTCATCGCGCCTTATGCAACGTTTCTGGCCTTGTCCGTAGACCTCAAGGGCGCGTTTCAAAACCTGTTGCGCCTCATGTCTCTGGGCATGGAGGGTCCGCTGGGCATGTTTGAGGCGGTCGATTTTTCGCCTGCGCGCACCGACGGCCAGCCCATGCGCATCGTGCGCAGTCACATGGCGCACCATCAGGGGATGATTCTTCTGGCCGTGTGCAACGTTTTGGAGGATGGCTACATCGCCGGGCTGTTTTCCGGCCTTCCCCGCGCACAGGCCTACCGGCTTATGCTGGAAGAAAAGTCTTTCCGCGCCCGTGGGCTGATCCGCCATCCGCTCAGGCGCACGACGCGCGAGGTAGCCCCTTCCTGCACCGTAGCCCAGCGTACGGCCCAGCCCATGCGCTTTCCTATCGACGCCCATCTTTTGCATGGGGCCGGAACCACCTGGATGATTGACGCGCAGGGCGGCGGCTTTTTAAACCGAAGCGGCATCATGCTCACCCGCTTCTCAGAAAGCTGCCGTCTGCCCAGCGGCATGCGCTTTTACCTGCGTGATTCACAAAGCGGCGCCTACTGGAACGCGGCCGACCCCGGTCTTACCCAATCAGTCAGCTTTGAAACGGCGCAGGCCGTATTTACACACGAACGCTTCCAGGTGGAAAGTCAGCTGCGTCTGTTTGTAAATCCTCTGGACGGTGCGGCCCTGGCATGCCTTACGCTCACCAACCACAGCGGCATGGAGCGCATGATGGAGGTGTGCAGCTATCTGGAACCCGCGCTGGCCCCCCAACGCGACGATGCGGCGCATCCAGCATTTCAAAACCTGTTTGTGCGCACCGGACGGATTGGCAAATACGGCGTAGCCGCCATGCGCCGCCCGCGCGATTCATCCGGTGAAATTCGACGCCTGTGGCATCTGATGGCCACTGACGCCAGCCTCACCGTGCTGCGCGTGCAGACCGACCGCACGGCTTTCCTGGGGCGCGGGCGCACGGTATACGCGCCGCGTGCGCTGGAATTGCCCATCAGCGCCATTGCCGATACGCTGGGCGATGTTGTTGAGCCCTGCCTGAGCCTGCGCGGTCAGTTTGTGCTGCCGCCCGGCGGAAAGCTGCAATTTGTGTTTTCCACCCTTCTTGCAGGCGAAAGCGATGCGCCGGGCGCGTTTCTGGAGCGCTATGGCCAGGTGGATGGTGCGCTGCGCTCTTACGGCCCCGCCCTTACGCGCGGGCTGGTTACGACGCGTTATCTGGGGCTTTCTGCCGGCATGCTTGGCGGCGTTTCGCGCCTGGTAGGCGCGCTGTGCTACACCGGTCAGCCCGCCCAGCTGCGCTACGCGCCGGAAAACACCTTGCCCCTCAGCGCATTGTGGAGCATGGGCATCAGTGGGGATCTGCCCATTTTGCTGCTGGAATGCCGCGAGGGCAAGGACCTGTCTTTGGTACAGCTTTTGCTCAAGGCGCACGCATGGTACCGCATGCATGGCCTATGGGTGGATCTGGTGCTGGCCGTTACCCAGCCATCAGGCTATGGGCATCCGCTGCGCGAGCGGCTAAGTGCCCTGGCCCAGTCCTGCCATAGCCATGAATTGATCGGCAAGGAGAGCGGCGTGCATCTTTTTGACAGTCTCACAGCCGACCAGCTGGGGCTGCTGCGCGCCGCGGCGCGCGTGGTGCTTTCTACAGACGGCGGTTCGCTCGCGGAGCAGCTGCGCGCCCTGGAGGTAAGTGCGCACGCCCGGCCGCTGTATACGTGCCGTCCCAGCGCCCAATGGAAGCCCACCCTGCCAGAAATGGATGCGCCGCTGTTTGACAATGGCTACGGCGGCTTCACCAAAGATAGCGGAAACTACGTGATCACCCTGCCCGCCGGACGGCAAACCCCCGCTCCCTGGTGCAATCCACTCTGTTCGGATCGTTTTGGTACGCTGGCGGGCGAAAGCGGACTCATTTTCACCTATACAGAAAACAGCCATTCCGGCCGTCTGACCCGCTGGCCCAATGACAGCGTAACTCCGCGCGGCGAGGAAAACTTCTTTCTGCGCGACGATGCCAACCGGTTGATCTGGTCCCTGACCCGCCAACCGCTGGGGCACAACATGCCCGTTCGCATAACCCACGCCCCTGGAGAAACGACGTACGAAAGCAGCTGCTACGGCGTATACTGCCGCATGACCTGCTTTACAGACGGCGAGGCAAACATCGGCGCACGCGTGGTTCAGCTGCGCAACGAGGATCTGGCAGAGCGCACGCTCACCCTGATGCACACCTGCATCTTCACCCCCGCAGTCCAGGCGTCAGCCGCCCAGCTGACGGCGCTCAGCCGCGTGGAGGGTGGGGTGCTTATGCAAAACCCGTGCCTGGAAGGCGCGGCGGGTCTTTTTGGCATGGACCCGCTTCCTTCCATGAGCACAACCATGAGCTCGGGCGTATTTCAGGGGCTCTGGGGTGTGGCTCCCGCCGCGCTGTGTGGCGGCGAAAACCTGCCCAGCGACTTTGGCGATACGGCCGTTGTCTGCTATGAGGTACGCCTCAAGCCGGGAGAAACACGCACCATAACCGTCGCGCTGGCCCATGGCGCCAACGCGGAAGCGCTGCTTCATGCCGTGGATGCCTTCCGCCGTGACGGTGCTACCTTGCGCCTGCACGCCGTGCGCCAGCAGTGGGAGGATCGTCTGAGCATCCTGCGCTTTGATCTGCCCGACCCCGCCCTGTCCCTGATGTTGGGAAGGTGGCTGCCCTACCAGGTACAGGCTTCCCGGCTGTGGATGCGTGCGGGATTCTATCAGGCAGGCGGAGCATTTGGTTTCCGCGATCAGTTGCAGGATATGCTGTCTATGCTGCATACCCGGCCTGCGGCAGTGCGCGAGCACCTGCTGGAATGCGCCGCGCATCAGTTCGAGGAAGGCGATGTGCAGCACTGGTGGCATCCGCCCCGCTACGGCGTGCGCACCCGCATCAGTGATGACAAGCTGTTTTTGCCCTATGTAACCGCCCTGTACGTACAAATCACCGGCGACACTTCCGTTTTAAGCGAGGAGGCGCCCTATCTCAGCGGTGATCCGCTTTCTGAGGAAGAAACCGAGCGCCTGTTCACCCCGGAGGTTTCTAATATCTCCGAGCCGCTTCGCCTGCACTGCCTGCGCGCCATCGACCATGTGGCATGCGGCGCGCACGGCCTGCCCCTGATGGGCGGCGGAGACTGGAACGACGGCATGAACAACGTAGGCGGCGAAAACGGTGAAAGCGTGTGGCTGGGTATGTTCCTGTGCGAGGTACTGCGCCTGTTCGCCCCCCTGTGCGAGCCTGCAGATACCCGCAGGCTTCTGGACAGACGAAACACCCTGCTAACCTCGCTGGACCGCTATGCCTGGGACGGTGCATGGTACCTGCGCGCCTGGTATAACGATGGAAGCCGTCTTGGAAGCGCTGCAAATGAGGAATGCCGTATCGACCTGCTGCCTCAGGCCTGGGGCGTTATGTGCGGTGTGTCGCGCGACCGCTGCGCTCTGGCCATGGACAATGCCTGGCGCATGCTCTACGAACCGGATGTGGGCCTGATGAAGCTCTTTACTCCGCCTTTTCAGGGTCAGGAGCAGCCCGGTTACATCGCAGCCTATCTGCCCGGAGTGCGCGAAAACGGCGGGCAGTACACCCATGCCGCCTGCTGGGCCGTGGCCGCGCTGCATCAACTGGGACAGGATGACCGCGCCTGGGAGCTGGCCTGCGCCCTTCTGCCCATCAGACATGCCGCCACGCGCCAGCTGGCCCTGCGCTACCGTGTGGAGCCCTATGCGCTGGCTGCGGATGTATACGCTAATCCCCAGCAGCGGGGACGCGGCGGCTGGACCTGGTACACCGGCAGTGCCAGCTGGCTGCAATACGTGGTGCTGACGCAGCTGCTGGGTTTTCAAAAGACGGGCAACGTGCTGCGCTTCCGGCCCGTGGCCCCCGCCGCCTGGGACGTCCTGCGCTTGACCTTCCGCTTTGGCACGGCCACCTACCATCTGCACGCCTCACGCGATTGTCCCTTTCCCACCGCCGACGGTGAACAGCTGCGCGATGGGCGGCTCATCCTCATCGATGATGGTCGCATCCACGAAGCCACCTTTCCCCTGCGCTAGCGGGCGCATTCTGCGATACTGCCGGAAAAGTCCAGGCCGGACTTTTCCGGCAGTATCGCGTTATTTCCACCATGGGACTTCCGGCCAGAGAAACGCGCAACGAAACACTGCGGTACATGGCCTGCAAATCCGCAGCGCCTGCGGCCGATGTAGGGGCGCATTCGGAGCGCGACAAAAGCCGGGCGCTTTCCCCCGTACCCCTAGCAAAAGGGGGCAGGGAAACGCCCGGCTTTTTTAAGTCACATGCGCCGTTTATTCCACCGTTACACTCTTGGCCAGGTTACGCGGCTTATCCACATCGCAGCCGCGTGCTACTGCCATGCAGTAGGCGAACAGTTGCAGCGGGATCACCGCCAACAGGGGCGCAAGCAGATCGTCGGCTTCAGGTACGACAATCACCTCATCCACCTGTCCGCGCACCCTGGGTGCCAGACTTTCCAGGCATACGGCCACTACCTGCGCGCCGCGCGCGGCTACCTCGCGCAGGTTGCTCATGGTTTTTTCCAGCAGGGCAGGCTGAGTGATCGTTGCCACCACCAGCCGTCCTTCCTTGAGCAGTGCAATGGGGCCATGCTTGAGTTCACCCGCAGCGTAGGCCTCGCTGAAAATATAGCTGACCTCCTTGAGCTTGAGTGCCGCCTCCATCGAAAGGGCGTAGTCCAGCCCGCGCCCCACGAAGAACACGTGCCTTTTCTGGCTGAGCGTGCTGGTCAAACGCTGGAGCTGCGCCTCCACGCCAAGCGCCTCCTCGGCCTTGCGCGGCAGGGTGGACAATTCCTCCGTCAGCTGCGCTGCACGCTCCGGGGAAATCTGTCCCCGCAGATCTGCCAGCGCCACACCCAGCATTACCATCAATTCGGCCTGGGTGATATAGGCCTTGGTGCTGGCCACGGCAATTTCCGGACCTGCGTAGGTATAAAGAGTATTTTCTTCTCCCACCTCTCGCGTGATGGTGGAACCCACCACGTTGCATACCGCCATCACCCGTGCGCCCCGGCGTTTGGCTTCGCGCAGGGCGGCCAAAGTGTCGGCGGTTTCGCCGCTTTGCGACACTGCGATAAACAGCTCGTTTTCACCCACGATAGGGTCGCGGTAGCGGTATTCGCTGGCGATTTCAGCTTCTACCGGCACGCGCGCCAGCCGCTCGATGGCGTACTTGCCCACCACTCCCGCGTGATAGGCCGTGCCACATGCCACAATGCTGATTTTACGAAGCGCACGCGCCTCTTCGCGGGTGATCGGCAGCCAGTCGTACTGACCCGGCGTACCCGTCCTGGGCGTGAAGGTGCTTTGCAGGGCCGTGGGTTGTTCGTGAATCTCCTTGAGCATGTAATGAGCATATCCGCCCTTTTCAGCGCTGGACAGATCCCAGTCTACGTGGAACACGGCGTGCTGACGGGTTTTGCCGTAAGCGTCATATACGCTTACGCCCCGGCGGTCCAAAACGCCGATTTCCTTATCCTGCAGGAAAATTACGTCGCGCGTATGACTCAACAGTGCCGGAATATCCGACGCGATGAAACCCTCCCCGTCCTTCGCCCCAATCACCAGCGGGCTGTCGTTGCGGGCGCAGTAAAGTGTGTCGGGCTCCTGATCGCAAATTACACCCAGGGCATAGCTGCCTTCCAGCATGCCCATGGCGCGAATGAGCGCACGGCGCATATCGCCCTCGTAGAGGTGGTTGAGCAGGTGGGCGATCACCTCGGTATCCGTCTGGCTTACAAAGCGCGCACCAGTGCTTTCCAGGTATCGGCGCAGAGATTCATGGTTTTCAATGATTCCGTTGTGCACCACCGCAATGCCGCCTTTTACGTCCGTATGCGGGTGCGCGTTAAGGTCGCTGGGTTCGCCATGGGTGGCCCAGCGTGTGTGCCCGATTCCGATCATACCCTCCACCGGGCTTTGAGCAATCAGGCTTTTCAGATTTTCCAGCCTGCCCTTGGCCTTTCGCACATTGATGCGCCCTTCCGGACTGATCACCGCTACGCCCGCACTGTCATATCCCCGGTAAGATAGCCGCTCCAGCCCCTCTACCAGCACGGGAGAAGCCTGCTTATTTCCAATATATCCAACGATTCCGCACATTGCTGATTCCTCCGACTAAAATGTTATGCAACGTATCGCAATGTATCATATCGTATTTTATTTGTCAACCCCCAAAAAGACCGCTACAGGGTCCACCGGACGCTCATCTTTCCAGATTTCCAGATGCAGGTGCGGCTCTGCATCACTTTCGGCCAACACACCGTTGCCCGCATGTCCAATGGTTTGTCCCTGCGCCACGGGATCACCTGCGCGCACATAGTCCGCATTGCTCAAACCGGCATACACGGTCTGGTAGCCGTCCTCATGGGTAAGGCGCACGCAAAGGCCCAGCTCGTTATCTTCCCACACAGCATCCACAACGCCCGCACCGCAGGCCTTGACCACCTCGCCGTATTCCACCAGCAAATCGATGCCGGGATGCACCTGCCACACGCCTGTTTTGGAAAAGAATTGGGGTTCCGTAACAGAAAAGCCGCGGTCGGTAAAGCCGTTTACCGGCTGGGAAAAGCGCAGAGGTGCCTGTGTGGGCACGCTCAGTTCAGCGGCGCCCCGGCTTTCCACCAGAGCCTTGGCATCGCTAAGGGTCTGCGCCCCCTGCGATCCGCCCGCCGCCAGCGCCTCATCTCCCGCATCTGCCGCAGCAGGCGGTTCCTCCCATTGGTCCCGCAGCTGAAACGTATACAGCGCGCTAAGCAAAATCACCAGCACGCACACCGCCAGCACGATATAAAAGCCCTGCTTCTCCATCAGGCGGTCGTAACGGGCGTACGCACGGCGCAGCCCCTCCAGAAAGCGATTGTTCTGCATACACATCCCTCCGGGCACAGGTTTTCCCGACGGGAAGCATGCTATGCGGTTTCACCGTTTTTCAATCATAACGCCTGGATAGTAATGCGTAAGGATAGCCCGGTAATCCGCCCCGTCGGCGGCCATGCTGTTGGCTCCAGCCTGGCTCATACCCACGCCGTGCCCATACCCCCGCTGGTGAAAGGTTACGCCGCTTCCATCCATGGAAAGCGTAAACCATGTGCTTCTTAGCCCCAGCGCCTGCCGGAACACCGTACCCTCCACCTCTTTGCCACACACCAGCATGGCGGCCACGCGCCCGGTGTCAGTATAGCCTGCCACCGCGAGCGTGCGCTCCACTTCCTGCGCGGTCAGATCCAGATCCAGCGCCTCCCCAAGCAGAGAAGCCATTTCCTCAAAGGTAAAGGTAGTATCCTGCTGATATCCCGCTGCGCCCTCCTCACCCGCGCTTTCCACACTGACCAAGTAGGGCAGCGCCTGCGAAAACACTGTTTGTGCCGCTTCTGTGCGTCCACCGCTAATGGCGTGATACATCACCGTGATAGGCTGGCCGCCATAGGTGACCAGCTCGTCCCTAGTGGCGGCGACCGCTTCCAGCACGCGGTCGCGATAGGCGGTGTATTCCCCGCCCCACTGCTGGCGGCACTGCGCAGGCGTGGCATATCCCTGGCAATGTGCGCTGTCTGTGCAGATGTCCGCGCCCGTGTGCAGGGCGCATCCGCCGTTTTGGATCTGCCACAGGACGCGCGTGCGCGCGGCCACTGCCTGAGCCTTCAGCGCCTCCATATGGTATGCCGCCGGCATCTCCGCCGCCACCACGCCGCAGACGTAGCTTTCCAGCTCCATCTCCGCCATACGCCCCTCATCGGCCAGGTAGACGGAGATCATCTGCCGGTCCTCGCCATTCATCAGCCGGTCCAACGCTTGACCTTCCACGCCCATGGCCTCCTCACGGATGGTCTGGGCCGGCGTTTCTTCCGCTCCCGGAATCCACAGGCTAAACACGCGCGCCACACGCGTGGGCAAAAGCACCCTCGCCTGCCACAGAGGGGTCTGCATATCCTCAAGCTGCTGTGCCGTCAGGGGCGCGCCCACCATTCTCCACATCAATGCCAGCGCCAGCAGCGCGGCGGATAGCCATACCGGCGGATAGCCATGTTTCATACCGCATCCCTCCGCAGCAGGATATGCGCGCTTTTTCCCTTCCATAACCGGCAGGGATTGTCATGGATGATTCGTTTTTATACAATGGAGCTATGCCTGATGGCGGGAAGGAGTCTGACGAAAGATGAAACGGTTGTTTGCGCTGCTTGTAGTCCTGCTGATTGCATTTTGCATTCCGGCCGCAGCGGAGACGGCGCGTCATCCGCTTGCTTCCGGCGATACAGGCGACGCGGTGGTGGAATTGCAAAAACGCCTCCAAACCCTCGGACTGTCCACGGGCGAGGCTGACGGCATCTATGGCAAGCAAACCGCCGCCGGAGTGACGGAGGCGCAGCGCCTCCTAGCCGCCGCGGGCTACGATGTGGCTCAGACCGGCAAGGCCGACGAGGATACTCTGGCGCTGCTGTTCGACCCGGAAGCGGAGGCCACGCTGCGCACGCTGCGGCTGGGCAGCCAGGGCGACCGCGTGCGTCAGCTGCAAAGCCGGCTGATTGACCTCAAGCTCCTATCCGACGATGCCGACGGCGTCTACGGTGCCAATACCGAGGCCGCCGTGAGGCTGTTCCAGCAGCGTATGATTCAGCTGGGTCTGAGCGGGCTCAACCTGGACGGAGTAGCTACGCCCGGCCTTGTGGAGCTGCTTATGAGCGACCTGAGCGTATATGGCTTTGAGGCGCCCATCTATTTTGACGAAAGTGCCCCTCTAGCGCTGACGGAAGAGGATCTGTATTCCAAGGCCTGCATCGTGATGGAAGCTTCGACCGGAAACGTGCTATTCTCCTATGAACCTGATACACAGCTCTATCCTGCCAGCACCACAAAGATTATGACGCTTCTGCTGGCGTTGGAACAAGGCGGTTTGGATCAGGAAATCACCATTCCCGCCTGCGCGGCGGACGTGCCCAAGGACAGTTCTCTGGTGCCGGTATATGAGGGCGAACAGATGACCATGCTGGACCTGCTCCATGGCCTCATCATCCGCTCCGGCAACGATGCGGCCAACGCCGTGGCAGAGCTTTGCGCCGGCAGCGTAAGCGCATTTGTGGACCGCATGAACGCCCGCGCCCATGAACTGGGCATGACTGGCACCCATTTTGTCAATCCCCATGGTTATCACGATGCGGACCATTATACCACAGCGCGCGACCTGGCCATTCTCACGCGCCAGGGTCTGACCGACCCCACCTTTTGCCAGATTGTCACCTGCCTGCGCTATACCCTTCCGGCTACCTTGAAGCGGGGTGAGTTGGTCATCGAAAACGCCTATGAAATTTTTAAGCCCGACTCGCCCTTTTACATCGAGGGCGCGGCGGGCGTGAAAAGCGGTTATACGTCACGGGCAGGCTTTTGTTATGTGGGTGCGGCGCAGCTGAACGGACACACGCTCATCGCAGTCATTCTGGACGCTCCCACGAGAAACCGCGCCTGGACGGATTTGAAAAGACTATTCGCCTATGGATTTGCCTTTCTGGCATCCTAGCGCGCCGCTGGCGCATCTTTGCATGTATCCCCCGGCATAGCCGGGGCTTTTTTTGCCTCTGCCTCACGGGCAGCCACCAGTCGCCGCATGGCCCAGCCATAGGCGGGGAACAGGAACAGATCAGCTGCCACCCACGCGGATGGGTTGGCAGCACACACGGCAATGTAGCCGAACGCGGGCACCATCACCACGCCTACGATCACGCGGGCGGCCATTTCCAGCACGCCTGCAAATACAGCCTGCCGGGTAAAACCCAGTCCCTGAATCAAAAAGCGAACGATGTTGACAAAGGCCAGCGGGATATATGCAGCCGAGTTCACAGCAAGAAACAGGGCTGCGTTTGCAATCACCTGCGTTTCTTTTGCATCCATAAACATCTGGGCAAGATTTCCGCCAAACACCGACAACACCGCAAAGGCCGCCAGCGAATAAACGATACCGATGGCCGAGCAGCTTTTCAGCCCCTTGCCGATGCGTTCCAGCCTTCCCGCGCCAACATTCTGTCCACCGTAGGTAGCCATGGTGCTGCCCAGTGCGTCAAAGGGGCAGCAAAACAGCTGGCTGACCTTGCTGCCTGCCGCCACGCTGGCCACATAGCTGGAACCCAGCAGGTTGACCGATGCCTGCAGCACGATGGAGCCAATCGCCGTGATAGAATACTGCAATCCCGTAGGCACACCCATGCCGATGAGCCTTTTCACACAGTCCTTATCCATTTTCCAGTCCCGCCGGGTAAGGATGAGCAGGTCGCAGTGACGGATATAATTGACGCACAGAAGCGAGGAAACGGCCTGTGAAATTACCGTGGCCCATGCCGCGCCCTCCACGCCCATACCAAAGGCAAGAATGAACAGCAAATCCAGCGCCACATTGAGCAGCGAACAGATTACCAGGTACATTACCGGCGTGCGTGAATCCCCCAGCGAACGGATGATGCTAAACAGCACATTGTAGATAAATACCACCGGAATGCCCAGGAAAATCACAAAAATATACGCAAAGGCGTTATCTACAATATCCGCCGGGGTATTCATCCAGCCTAGCAGCGGGCGGCAAAGAGTGCACACCACCACCGTCATCACCAGCGAAAAGGTCACGGCAAGCATGATGGCGTTGACCACGAAGCGTTTCAGGCCGGGATAGTCGTGTTCGCCGAACTTTTGCGCCACGGGGATGGCAAAGCCGTTGCACACGCCAATGCAAAATCCCAGCACCAGAAAACTCAAAGACCCCGTGGAACCAACGCCTGCCAGCGCCTTCACGCCCAGGAACTTGCCCACCACAATGGTATCCACCATGTTGTACACCTGCTGAAACAAAAGGCCAAACAGCAGCGGAAAGAAAAATTCCACAATTCGCCGCGTGGGTGAACCCTCAGTCATGTCCCGGACAAGTGTTCCGGACATACTGGCAGCCTCCTTTACCAAATCGTAGTCATACAGGCGCACAGTATACGCCGGTCGATGATGATTTGCAAGGGATTTTTCCATGAAAGCATGCATTTTTTCAAGTGCTACACCATTTATCTGGCAAAGAGAACTTTCATGGTAACATATGGAACAAATCATTCCACATTGCCACTTTGTAATCTTTGTAAATCCATTTTCATCCACAAACCAATTGCATCCAAAATCCATCCTATATTGTACAAGCAGATACAAAAGGGAGGATATACGGATGCGGCGCATCGCTTTGTTTGCATTTACGGTCTGGCTGGCTTTTACCGCCTGTGCGGCACGGGCGGACGAAGTGGTGATCACTCTGGGCGGCGATTGCGTGCTGGGCACGCGCGAGGAATGGAAAAACGACGCCGAAACCTTCGACACCCTGATTGCCGATAAAGGCTTTGACTGGTGTTTTGCAAAAATTTCGGAGCCGTTTTTGAATGATGACATCAGCCTGGTCAACCTGGAAACCGTGCTGCAAAGCCACTCCGAGGGCCATGCTCGCGGCAAGGAATTCACCTTCCGCGGCTCCCCGTCCTATACCGGTATTCTCACAGCGGCTGGCATTGAGCAGGTTAACATCGCCAACAACCATTATATCGACTTCGGCGGCAGCGGCCGTGAAAGCACACGCTCCGCGCTGGAGAATGCCGGCATCGGCTACAGTGGCTACACCTACCGCTCGGTGGTGGAGATAAACGGCTATCGCATCGGCTTTGCGGGCTGCCGCGAAACTGTGTATCTGGACCGCAAGGCGCCCGTATACAACGATTTGGAGGCGCTCAAGGAGGCTGGCTGCGACGCAATCATCTATTCTTTTCATTGGGGAAAGGAATACAGCCCGACCCATAACCAAACCCAGCGGCGTATGGCGGATTACGCCATTGAGCACGGCGCGGACATCGTGGTGGGCACGCACCCGCACTGCGTGCAAGGGGTGGAGCACCGGCGGGGCAGTCTGATTTTATGGAGTCTTGGCAATCTGGTGTTTGGCGGCACGCACGAGATGACCACCTTTGACGCGATGGTAGCCCAGGTATCGCTTTGTTTTGACGACGGAGCCTATCAGGGCGCGAAGCTGCGGCTTTTGCCGGTGCTCACCTCCAGTGACCGGCCGCGCAACAACTTTCAGCCCGAATGGGCTCAGGGCGAGGATTATGACCGCATCATGAGGCTGATTCAGGATGACAGCGAAATGGAAATTGATCCGGAGATGTGGTTCCCGGCGGGCTAACGCGAGTTGCTCATGTCTTTTCCAGCGGCAGGCAGGCGGTAAACGTGGTGCCGGCCCCCACCTTGCTGCGCACCTTAAGATGCCCGCCATGCGCCGCCACAATAATGCGGGCGATGCTCAGCCCCAGCCCGTGCCCGCTGGTCTGTGATTTTCGGGCCTCGTCACAGCGATAGAATCGGTCGAATACCTTGGGCAAATCCTCGGCGGAAATACCCGCTCCCGTATCTGTTACGCTTAGATAACAGGTGCGGCTGTCGCGCCTGACTCCCAGGGTGATGCTGGCCCCTGCGGGCGTATACTTGATGGCGTTGTCCACCAGAATCCGCATCAGCTGCTTGATCATACCCTTATCAGCGCTGATGCGGGCACTTTGCGCGGGGCTCAGCTCAAAGCGATGCACAGGTGAAAGCAGCCTGGCCTCGCGGTGCACCTCGCTCATTACCTCCAGGGGGTCAAAGGCCTCCATTTCCAGCATAAGGGTCTTTTTGTCATGCCGGGCCAGAAAAAGCAGGCGTTCCACCAGTTCCTTCATGCTGGCAGCCTCCTGCGATATAGCGCTGATGCCCTCGTCCAGGACGGCTTTATCGGTTTTGCCCCAACGCTCCAACATGCCCACATAGCCCTGGATCACCGCGATAGGTGTACGTAGTTCGTGGGACGCGTCACTGACGAACTGCTTTTGGCTGTTGTAGCTCAGCTCGATGCGGTCCAGCATGCCGTTGATCACCAGCGCCAAGTCTTTGAGCTCATTTTTGGCGCCCTCCACGCTGATGCGGTCGCTCAGGTTGTTGGCACTGAGGGCCGCGGCGGTTTCAGCCATGTCGGTAATGGGCTTGAGCACACGCCGGTTCAGCCGGTCGCGGTGATTGAGAAAGTAGCCCACCCGGTACAGATCCAAGCACAGAAGCACCCAGAAAAGAATGCTCATTTGATATAGCAGGTCGTCCACGGGCCAGGCCGCCGCCACGCCCCCTTCCACGGTATCCACATAGAGCATGACACGCCTCTGTCCATCCTTCTGAAAATCGGAAAACAGCAGTCCCAGCCGCTGGGCTAGCCCCGCCAGACCGCCCTCATAGGGCTGCGGCAGCAGGTATGCCTCCGCAAAAGGCAGTCCCTGCAGCTGTTCCTGCGTATATGCACCCTCCTGTGCCGGGGACATGGCGGCCAAATCGTCCAGCGCGCGTCCTGTCACGGGCCACTGGGCCACGCACAGCGCCAGCATTGCCGTAACCAGCACCGGCACAGTGGTCAAAAGCAGCTGTCCCGAAAAGTGCAGGGCAATGCGCAGCGTAAGCGACAGCCTCAGGTTGCTCAGCAGCCGCACCAGCGTGCCGTGTACTGAGCGGGAAAAGCGATCAAATCCGTTTTCCGCTTTCTTTTCCCTGCGCGTAGCTGCACCCAGGGGCCATCCGGCCTCCTGCGCGCTTTGGCTCCGGTCTTTTTTCTTTTTCTTACTCATAGCGGAACATGTAGCCCACCGCACGGATGGTATGTATGGTTTTTACGCCGAACCTGTCGTCGATCTTCTGACGCAGATAGCGGATGTATACGTCCACGATGTTGGTGTCGCCCGCAAACTCGTATCCCCATACATTGCTGAGCAGCTCGTCACGCGTAACGGCTGTGCCCTCGTGCTGCCAGAGGTAGTTGAGCAGATCGAATTCTTTCTTCGTCAGCATGATGGGTTCGCCGTCGAAGCTGGCGCCATAGCTGGCCGGCTCGATGCGCAGCTTCCCCGCTGTGCGCGCGCCAGTGCCTACTGTGCGGTCTGCGCGGTGCTTTTTCAGGTTCACCCGGATGCGGGCCAGCAGTTCCTCGATGGCAAAGGGTTTGGTCATATAATCGTCCGCGCCCATATCCAGCCCCATCACCTTGTCGCTTACGTCGTCCTTGGCAGTCAGCATGATGATAGGTACATCGCTGGTTTGCCTCAGGCGACGGCACACCTCAATTCCGCTCAGCTCCGGCAGCATCAGATCCAGGATCATCAAATCGGGCTGCCAGCTTTCGCACAGTGCAAGCCCTGTGCGTCCGTCGTGCGCCGCCTTCACCTCGTACCCCTCGTGCTCCAGTTCCAGCGTCACGAAGCGGGCAATTTTCACCTCGTCCTCAACAATCAAAATTTTGCTCATAGCTCGCTCCTTGCCCCTTGTTTTTGAAAAGCAGGCCAAAAGGGCCCCATTCGGGACCCTTCCGGTTTAGCGGATATCTGCCTCGTGATAGCCGTCGCCGTCATCCCGAATATCCACGCTGCCGCCGTCCGGAAATTGCACGTTCACGGGGCGTGTGCCGCTGGCGGCGCTTTCGGTGCGGGGCGGCGGCGTAGGGCGGGCCTGCGGCTCCTCCTGGGAGCGTTCCTGGGCTTTGCCGCTGCTCTGGGAAAACTGCTGGGCGAAGCTGGACACCGTATGCTGCACATTTTCCTTGGCGTTTTTAACCATGCTGTCGAACGTTTCGGAGGAAAACTCGCGGCTGTCGCGATCGATATTGATACGGTAGCCCAGCGCCAACGACACAATCAGCCCGATGATGCAGATATGCGGCGCGGTAATCAACGTGAGCAGCACAAACAGCGAACTGAGGTTCACCACCACGGCCTCATCCTTGCGCACGCGCAGCCTGAGCCGGTAGAGAAAGGTGAACACGCCCTTGGCGCTTTTTCCCGCATTGTTGGAGGTGGGGCCGGTCTTGAGCCGCCCGTTTTTCTCCAGATCAACCAGCGCCCTGGCCAGACTTCCATTGTGATACTCCAGCAGGTTCACGGCCTCCTCATAGGAAATGCCGCTCTTCTGCCGCAGAATTTCGATGTCCTCAAAGGTGTACTTTGCCATGCTTTCTGCCTCCTTGCGGTACGATGCTCCCCTGATGGAACGATGTCATCTTACCACAATTCGCGCCGGAATGCTTGAGGATTTTAAAAGAGCTTCATGAGAAAATGATGAGATTTCGCATCATTTTTGCCTGCGTGCTGCCTTGGCGGCCAACAGCGCTTCGGCGGTGTCCTGCGCGGCTTTCTGTCTCTGGCGGTCATCGTCCTGCGGGCGATGCCTGCCGGGTCCGGATTTTCGGGCAGGACGCGGCTCCCTGGGCTGCTCCTCCCGCTTGGTGCGGCGGCCCGTAACGACGGCCAGTGCATCCTCCCAAGGGAGCTTGCGCAGCGCGATGTCCATCACCAGCAGCATGAGCGCCAGCCACAAAAGCATCGGGCGCAGCGCCGTCCGGCCCGTGGCCGGGGATATGGGCGTAGCCCAGAAATCCTCCTCGCCCGTCAGCACACGCCCGCCCGTGCGGGCTGCCAGTTCCTCCAGGCTTTGATTCGGCTGCACGCGCAGATCATATTCTCCGGAGAAGCCACGCACCGCGCCACCCTCCTGCGCATGGACGGTTCCGTCCCCGTCCGCATAGGTGACGCGCACGGCGTAGGCCCCTTCCTGCGCGGAGGGCACATTTCCCTCATATTGTCCGGGAGCGGTTTCATCAAGACGAATCGTCTTTTGCGTGCCGTCTGGCAATGTCACGGCGGCTTCTGCAGCGCCCGAAGCGGCATTTTGCAGCGTATAGCGGATATGCACCGCACCGTCCTGCACCTGTGCAGTCAACTCGCCTTCGTGCTGTGCGCCGGATAGCAGGCGGGAAAGCACGCCGCCGAAGAAGCGCGGCGCATCCTGCCAGGCCATGAATGCGCCGGTCCAGGCGCCCTCCACATCGCTGGTCCATGCGGCCACCTTCCCGGCACCCGCATTCCACCAAGAAAACAGCGGGTCCTCGGTATCACTGGCCAGTGTTACGGTCGCGGTAGGTTTTTCTGCGGTGCACAGATAGCCGTCCACCTGCGGCAGCCCCTCAAAGCCCGACAAGGCCTGCCCTTCCAGAATCACGGGAGTAAAGGTGTGGTTTTTTACGTAGCTGTCGCTTACGAGCATGGTTTCCTTGGTAAAAATCTTGGGAATGCTGTCAAACTCGCCTACCTCGTAGGCACGTCCTCCGCCCAGCGTAGAAAGCAAACGCATCAGCTGGGTATTGGCGCCGCTGCCCACTGCCACGGTCGTTAGCGTGATACCTGATTTTTGCATGGCCAGGGCGATATTTTCAAAGCCCTTATCAGCAGGCTGGCCATCGGAGAGGAAAATGACATGTTTTTGCGGCGTTTGAGCGGCCTGCAGCACACGGTAGGCTTCGTCCAGCGCGGAATAAA
The DNA here is from genome assembly GCA_023404345.1 of Bacillota bacterium. GTDB lineage: Bacteria > Bacillota > Clostridia > Christensenellales > Aristaeellaceae > Limiplasma. The sequence goes on along the minus strand of JAEYCB010000041.1, from coordinate 11,191 downwards.
ATGCTGTGCCGCCATCTGCGCGCAGGGTGCCGATCTGGCTTTGCACATCGCTCAGGTTGCTTACGCTCTGGAAGGGCACCACCCATTTGGCCGTGTCGTCAAAGCCGATCACGCCGATGTTATCGCGCTCGCCCAGCACCTCCACGGCGCTCATGGCGGCTTCCTTGGCCGCCTCGATACGCGTGGCCCCGAACTGTCCCTCTGTCATACTGCCGGATTTGTCGATGCAGATTACCAGCGAAAGAGCCGGCATGCGCTGCTTGTTGCGCACGTCGATATTCACGGGCAAAAGCTCCTCCAGCAGTGTGCCCCGGTAGCCGCCCAGGGCATAGCTGGAATCGCCGCCCAGCACCAACAGGCCGCGTCCCAGGGTGCGGACGGCCTGGTCCAGCGCCTGCCACTGCTTTTGCGTGGCAGCATCATAGTCAATGTTGTTCAGAACAACCGCATCATAGGCCAGATAGTCTTCCGTGCCAAAGGGCATGGCGGAGGGAGAGATGCACTCCACCCGCATGCCGGACGCAGAAAACAGCTTCTCCGCCGTGCCGGATTTCTCCACCAGCAGCACGCCCGGCGCGCCCAGCACGCGTGCATAGGCTGCAAGCCGGTTATTCTGGCTTTGTTCATCCTCTCCTCTGGTCAGACGCGCCTCATAGGTAACAATACCGGTCTTTTGTGCTTGAAGGGAAAAGGCATAGCGGTTCTCTCCCGCTTTCAGCGACACCTCGCGGGTATCGGTAGGCTCGCCGTTCTGGTATAGCACGAGTGTGGCTGTCATATCCGCATTTGCGTCTATGGTGACCGAAAGGGGTATGCTCTGCCCTTCATATGCCTCGGCCGGGACACTCAGGTCGCTGATCTGCGCATCCGTGCCCAAAGCCGTCTCCAACGGCAGCACCTCCACGCGCACGCCTGCGGCGGCCATCAGATCCATCGTGGCAGGGGACAGCGCCGCCTTGCCGTCGCTTACAATGGTTACTCCACCGTTACCGCCGCTTGGCAGCAGAGCAGCCGCCAGACGCAGCGCGCCGTCCAAGTCGCTGCCCGACCGATCTACGCTGGCATTTGCGCCCCTGAAGGCGGGGGCGCCGCTGGCAGGCGTGTCCACCATGGCATCTGCTCCGAAGGCAATCACGCCGGCCTCCTGCCCCTGCGGCAGGCGCGCAAGCGCCCGGCTGACGGTTTCCTCCGCCTGTGCGCGAAGCTGGCGGGTGGAATCCGACACGTCCATCAGCACCCAACGCTGTGCCGCGCCCGACGCGCTCAATACCGACGGACCGGCCACGGCCAGTGCTAGCACAAGGCACAGAAGCAGGCGCGCACAGAGCGTCACACGACGGCGCAGCGACCTGCGGCACACCCGGTAATGGCGGTCAATCAGCCATACCGCAGCCAGGCCCAGGGGAATCAGCGCCAGGGCCCAAAGCGATTCAAATGCCAGCCCCACGGCGGCTCACCTCCCATTCCAGCAGCATCACCGCAAACAGCGCCACAAGCACCCAGCCGGTCCACTCGCGATAGCCTGAGGTGTCCTGCGCCTGCGCACCCTCTACGGACGCGGGCACAGCCAGAGTATCGCTTTCTTCCGGCGGGATATGCAAAGTGAATGCCGTCTCGCGCGTCTGTCCGTCCTCAAGAGTCTCCACAAGGCGGTAAATGCCAGGGGTTTCCGTATCAGTAAAGACCGTCCCCTCCAGAGCGATCTGCCGTCCGTCCGGCGTTTCCACCTGTGCGAACATACTGCGTGCGTCCAGCACAAACGAAACGGGCTGTCCACAGACCGTCGCCTTCACGGAAGCAGCTGCATCCGGCACAAGCCAGGAAAGCAGGTTTTGCACCAGCACCGGAAAATCCGCCTTAAGGGGCAGGTTGCTGTCGTGCAAGTCAAAACCCAGCACAGCCCCTCGGCGTTCCCCCTCGCTACTCAGGGCCAACAGCGTCTCGCCGCCTGAAAGCAGCATAGGCGTGCCGCCCGAAAGGGGCCTAAAGCTGCGGATGGTCACATCTGTAAGCAGCAGATGTTCGCAGATCTCTGCTGCCTCCTCCCCCGTAGCAGCGCGCAGATTCCCGGACGCCTGCACAGCCTGACCAGGCGTGATGCCCAGCACCGTTTCCGGCGGATTTACGGCCCAGATAGCGCCCGTCTCCGGCAGGGTTTCAGGCAAAACGCCGTCATAGATGTACAAATCGCATCCGGTGGCAACCTTGGCATCCTGCGGAGAAGCCAGAACCAGGCTTAGCTCCGGTTTCAGGCGCAAAGCCACTTCCAGAAACACATTGCCCTCTGTAACCAGCAAAGCAGTATACTGCCGCCGGTTTTGCACAACAGCCCATCGCGTATCATCCACAGCCAGCGCTCCACCAGGCGATACGCGTGCCATGGCGCTGCGCGTGCCCTCCGGCACGGTCAGAAGCACGCCCTGGCTCTTCCCGGCGGTCAGCGATACAGCACGCACATCGCACAGCGCGCCATCCGCGTAGCACTCCACCTCAACCTGCATATCCCCGCCCCAGCTGACCAGACGCACGAAGGCCGTGTTTTCCTCCGGCTGCAGGCTCATGTCCATAAGGCTCACATTGGGCGCGTCTTCCCCCACCGCGCGCAGGTTCGCCTCATCAGGCATTTCCACCATGCTGTCGCTAAACACGTAGATCTCCATACTGGGGGCCTCACGCTTCATGGCCGCGGCCAGCGACAGCGCACCGGACAGGTCCGCACCGCCATTTCCCGCTTCCAGCCCCCGGATGACGCTCCCGGCCATTGTATGGTCCGTACTGCGCGACACCAGCGGTGAAAACGCATCTCCCGCTGCAAGTACCGTAACCGCATCCCCATCGCGCATGCTGTCCAGCAGGTCCAGCGCCTGCCGCTTCGCGTGCTCCAACCGGGACAGGCCCTGCCCGTCCACTGCCTGCATGCTGGCAGACAGGTCAAAAATGAACACACTTTCTCCCTTAAGCCCCCCCGCGGTGACTGGGCGCATCAGCGCAAGCGCCAGCAACGCCACCATCGCCAGCTGCAGCCACAGAAGCAGTTGGCTACGCAGCCGCTGAAACGGCCGGTTCTGGCGGGTGCGTTCTTCGGTTTTTTTCCATAAAACCAGGCTGGGCACCGGCGTGCGTCGGGCCTTTCGCTTAAGCACGTAGAGCGCGATCACCGGCAGAAAGCCGAGAAACGCCCACGCCCCCGCGGGATTGAGCCATTCCATCGCTTCTTTATCCCCTTCCTGTAAATCAGGCGATCAGCCCGGCGGCGCTGAGCGTACGGATGAGCTGTTCCTCAAACGGCTCCTGCGGCACAATCAGGCTATGGCATGCGCCTCGCGCCCGGCAGAAGGCGGATACCTCCTCCACATAGGCGCGCGCGGTTTCACGGTAGCGCCGCAGCGCCTCATATCCCCCGGCAGTGAGGAAACGCTCGCCCGTTTCGCTGTCCACCAGCTCGGCCGTATCCTCCAGCTGCGGGTCCCACTCGGCGGGGCTCCACACCTGCAAAACGGAGGTTTCCTGCTTGCGGTACAGCAGCGAAAGCACAGCCTGCTCCCACCCGTCCAGCAAATCGCCGATAATCACGGACGCACCCCTGCCGCCCGTCATCCTTAAGGCAGGCACGGCGGTTTCGATCATCGCGCGGCCCTGGGGCCGCACGTTTTCCAAAAAAGCGCACAGTTCAGGATAGCAATGCCTGCCCCGAAGCGGACGCGTGTGGCGCTCTCCCCCGCCGCCCAGCGTGTAAACCGTCACGCTGTCACCGCCGCACAGGCACAGATAGCCCAGTGTCTGCGCCAGCTGGCACGCGGGCTCCCATTTGCCGAAATCCATGGATGCGCTGGCATCCACAATCAGGTGGACGCGCTGCTCCTGCTCTTCCATAAACAGCTTCAAAAAAAGCTTGTCAAAGCGCGCATAAGCGTTCCAATCCACGCGGCGGATGTCGTCGCCCGCGGCGTATTCTCGGAAATCCGAAAATTCTACGCTGCTGCCCAGTGCGCGCGAACGCCTCAGCCCCCCGGAACCGCCCGACGCCGGATGGCGCATACGCAGAGCCAAAGCGTCCAGGCGCTTCAAAAACGAATCGCTCAGCATCATGCCGCTCCTCTCTCACTTCAGCCGCGCTGAAGCTGCTCAAGCAGCGCGGCAATCACGCCCTCCACTGTTTCGCCCTGTGCCATGCCCTCAAAACTTAGGGCAATGCGGTGCCTGAGGCATGCGGGCGCGACAGCCTCGATGTCCTCAAAGGCCACGTTGTAGCGCCCGTTCATCAGCGCGCGGGCGCGTGAGGTGGCAATCAGCGCCTGCGCCGCACGCGGGCTGGCTCCGAAGCGGACGCAGCGGCGCACCACCTCCGGGCTCTGCTCCAGTTCGGGATGCGTCGCCAGAACCAGCTTGAGCGCAAAGTCCCTCACAGCCTGAGCCACGGGCACCTCCTGCGCCACGGCGCGCAAGCCCATAAGCGTATCCGCATTGGCCACGCACCGGGCATGGCTGGTCTGGGGCACGGTAGTCAGACCCACAATTTCGGCCAACTCCTCCAGAGTGGGAAAATCTACTAAGATTTTCAGCATGAAGCGGTCCAGCTGCGCCTCCGGCAGGGGATAGGTGCCCTCCTGTTCCATGGGGTTTTGCGTAGCCAGTACGAAGTATGGTTCCACCAGCGCATGCGTTTCGCCGCCCACGGTGACGGAATGTTCCTGCATGGCCTCCAGAAGCGCCGCCTGCGTTTTGGGCGTGGCGCGGTTGATTTCGTCCGCCAGCACGATGGAGGCAAACAGCGGCCCCTGCCGAAAGCGGAATTCATTTCCCGCATCGGTTTTAACGATGATGTTGGTACCGGTAATATCGGCGGGCATCAGGTCGGGCGTGAATTGGATACGGCTGAACGGTAGGTCAAACACGCTGGAAAGCGTTCGCACCAGCCTTGTCTTGCCCAGGCCAGGCACACCCTCCAGCAGCACATTGCCACCCGCAATGAGGGCGGTAAGCAGCTGCTCCACCACGCGTTCCTGGCCGATGATCTCCTTGGCAATTTCGGCTTTGATGGCCTGTACCGTATCAAAAAAAGACTCGATCTGTTCCTTTGGAATCATGCCCGTATCCTCCTCAATCATTGTGCAAGCGCATTAAAGTACGTTTCTACCCACTTTTGGGCGTAGGCGGGCAGGTCTGCCTCCTGCGCGGCCTCAGCGGCCGCCTCACGATACTCCGGCAGTGCCTGACGATAGGGCACACTGCCGTCCAGCCTGCCAGCGCCGTCTCCGGCCTGAGCCTCAAGGATTTCCCCCTCACCCATCTGGCCGCGCTCGTTTTGAATCTCACCGGATGTGCCCAACCGGGTAGGATCATAGATGGCTTCATAGGCCGCGACCTTCTTTTCAGGCTGGGCTGAACCCTGCACGGGGTTTCCTGCCTGAGCGTGGGTTGTACCCCCATCCTCGTCAGACGATCCCAAGCCGGCTCCTCCGCCGGGCTGGCCCTGCCCCTCCTGGTCGCTCGCTCCCTGCTGCCCTGCGCCGCTTTGGGACATCAAGGCAAGCGTGCCATCGGCACTTTGCACGCCCGAACGGGCCGCCGCACCGCGCACCATACCGGTCAAAGCCAGTGCCTGCGCACTGGCCGCCGTCTGGCCGGACGCGGCGCATGTTAGCGCGGAGAGAGCCTGCTGTGCATCGCCAGAGGCCAGGGCCTGCGCGGCCTGGCTTAGCTGCTGGGCAGCCGTCTGGTCCGACGCCTTGGCTGCTGCGTCGGAAAGCAGTTCTTGCGCGTCCCCTGCCTCCAATGCTTGCTGCGCAGCCAGCGTATCGCCAGACTCCAGAGACTGGGCCAGCGTGTTAAGTCCGGCGGCGCGCATGGCGTCCAGCGCGTCCCTGGCCGTGCGTGCCTCCAAACTTTCCACCTTTCGTTCCGCGGTGTCCACAGCGGTCAGCGCGTCGCGCACGCTTTCAGCCCGACGCAACTCTCCCGACAGTTCACCCAGAAGCCTGCGCAACTCCGGAGTCTCCGCAGCGCTTGCGTCCAGCGCGGTGGCGCCTTCATCCACCTTCTGAGCCTGCTCCACCATTTCGGCATGAAACGCCTCCTTCTCCCGAAGCGCCTGTGCCTGCGGGTTGGGAATCAGAAAGCTCACACCCACCAGCGCCGCACATGCCAGCGTGCCAATCCAGGCAAGCCGGGGAGGCTTCAGAGCCATCTGGCGGGCAGGTTCAAGGGTTTTGAGACTGCTGAGCGCATCCCTTCGCTGCAGGCGGGCCATATCGGTATCACATCCGCCCAGCATCACAGCGGTCTGCGCGCGGGCCATCAGGCCCAGCGCATCGGCCTGCCGCGCCGCATCCAGCGAAGTGATAGGCCACAGCCAGGCAATCAGTGCGAAAATTGCGGGCAGGGCTATCAGCACCACTGCGCTCCAGAAAACCATCGCGGGAAATGCCCATACAAAGGAAGCTGCGCGCAGCAAAAGCACGCCCACCGCCCCCGCAAACAGGCCATACATGGCCCAGATAAAGGTGCGTTGCGTCCTCATGCGGTGTTTAACAGGCCGCAGCGCACGTTCCAACTCTCTCATGCTCGTTTGCTTCCTTTCGGCGCCTTGGGTTTGCGCACACGCAGGTTCAGCGCGGCAAGCGCAGTCATAACTGCGGACGCCACTGCCAAAAATGCCATATTGCAATACAGGAAGTGGTCGAAGGGCAGGTATATATAGGTATTGGCAAGGCTATAGCTGAACTGCCAGAGCATGCTGGAAAACATCTGCGTCTGCGATGCCAGCAGCGAAAACAGGCCAAGGCCGGGATTGAGGGTAAAGGAGATCGGCGTGTAATCGATCATATGCAGCTGTTGGCCCGCGATGTTCATGGCATCATAGAGATCGCCGATGTGCTTGACATCGTACCACAGAGGTAGAAGCGTAACAATTCCCAGCGCAAACACCGACAGGTAGCTCACCACCGTGGCCGTGACCGTGCGCTGGAACAGTGACGAACACACCAGTCCCACGCTGAGAGCTGCCAGCGCCGTCAGCAACAAAAATGCCACGCTGATGAGTACCTGTACAAGCGTCGCACCGCCGGTGATCAATACCAGCGACAGCATAGGCAGCGAGCAAAGCACCAGCAGCGCCAGAAAGCTGAAGCTTTCCAGCAGCTTGCCCAACACTAGCTTACCGGCGCCCGTACCAGTGACCAGCAGCAGATCCAACGTTTGCCGCTCCCGCTCTCCGCTGATGCTGCCTGCGGTCATGGCAGGGGCAACCAAGACCAGCATGCCGAATTGCAGCATGAGCATATACGCATAACCATCCACGCTAAGGCGCATATTCCCCAAAGTTACCGTGGCCCCCATGAATCGCCCATACACCGTAAAATAGGCCAGTACCGCCAAAAGAAGCGAATACAGCGTGATGAGCAGCGGTGTGCGCACTGAACGCATGCGCCGGATGGCCGAAAAGGCAAAAATCGGATTATTCACCCTGCGTCACCTCCATAAAGACTTTTTCCAGATTGAGGGGCGGGCGGTGGAAGTCCACCAGCGGGGTGCCAGCGGCGAGCTGTTTGAGCAGATCTGCCGTTGCTTCTTCGCTACCGTCGAAATTCACAGTGAGCACATTATCCTCCTCGCGCCCCACGCCGGTCACGCCCGGATACTGGCGGATGAGGGTAACGGCAGCCTCGACAGTCTCTGCCTCCGCGCCGGCGGCCAGTCGCACCCGGATGGGCGCATTGCCGCTCATATGCCGTGCCAGCTCCTCTACCGATCCCGAAAACACCAGTCGGCCATGGTCGATAATGGTGAGTGAATCGCACATTTCGGAAAGCTCCGGCAGGATATGCGAGGAAATCAGCACCGTTTTGCCCATGTCCTTAAGCGTACGCAAAATGCCTTTCATTTCCGCGCGGGCACGCGGGTCCATCCCGGAGGCCGGCTCATCCAGAATCAGCAGGCGCGGATCGTGGATGAGTGCGCGAGCCAGGCAAAGCCGCTGCTTCATGCCGCGCGAAAGTACGTCCACGTAGCTGTCGCGCTTGTCTGTCAGGTTCACCAGTTCCAGCAGGCTTTCGATCATATGCTTGCGCTCCTTTGGACCAAAGCCATAGCAGCGCGCATAAAAGTCCAGATATTCCCATGTTTTCAACCGGTCGTACACGCCGAAAAAATCCGGCATATAGCCCATAAGGCGGCGAATTTCACGCGGATGGCCCGCCACATCCACACCATCGAGTGTAGCCGTTCCCTCGGTAGGTTTGAGCAGCGTCGCCAGAATGCGCATAGTGGTGCTTTTCCCTGCTCCATTGGGGCCCACAAAGCCATGAAGTTCGCCGTCATGGATGGTCAGGCTTAAATGGTCCAGCGCCAGAAAGGAACCGTAATAGCGCGTAAGTCCGTCAAGAACCAGCATTATTCCACCCTCCCTTCCATGGTAATCGCCGGTGTGTCGATGTCTGCATAGCTGTCTGCCGTGCCCAGCTTTTCAAACCGGCAATACAAAAATCCGTTCATCAGGTAATTCTGCAAATCCGGCAGGGTGATTTCCGACTCGCCCAGCCCGGTAGTATCATCCAGCGTGTAGCGTTTGCATTCATCCCACTCGCCAGTTGTTGGGTTATAGAGTGAAACCTTGTAGGAATAGTAGGCGTATCGGGTGGAGATGTCCATGGCCGTCAGGTGCATGCCCTGCGGCAAGGTGCTCAAATCAAAGGCAAAGTTGCGGCTTGCCACCAGCGGAAAGCTCTGATACTGGTTGGGGTCCAGCTTCTCTTGCAGCAGGGGTTTTCCATTTTCATCTTCCGCAGCAGAATAGACTGGGAAGCTGCCTCGCAGGAAGCGTACGCTTCCATCCTCCGCCACAGGATCATAGGCCAAATCCACAGTCACCATGCCGCGCTGGGCGGTGCGGGTCACCGGCTGTCCGTCTATCTCAAGAGCAAGGTCGGTCAGCTCATTGCAGAAAGCCACAAAGCGGAACCTGCTCTCGCCATTGTCGCGGCTAATGTTGCTGAGCAGGGATCGCCGGATCATGGCTTCGTTGTATTCCTCCTTCGTCATGTCCTTGGGGTTTGCGAAGGTGGCACGTTCCACAAAATCGTAAATTGAATAGGAATACTTCAGCAAGTCCTCTTCGCTTATAAATATGCCGTCGCCAAAGGAGTCCTCACGATTCCGTGGCGCACCGGGAGCAGAGGCCGGCAAGGGCGTAAGGACCGTCTCTGCGGTTTGTCCAGGCAGCAGTGCGCCCACCGTAACGAATCCGTAATCCGTAAGAATCACGCCGTTTTCCAGGGGGATGCGGCTGTTGTTGGTCACGCTGAATACCAGACTATCCCCCACCCAGCGGCAGCTGCCGCCTACGCCGCTCATATCCTCGGTCGGCGCATCGCGCACAATCAGGGTACCATAGTTCCAAACCCCACTTTGAGGATAAGTAATCGTAGTGACAGGGCCATATGTGCACACATAGCGCAGCTTGGAAGCATTCTCCAGGGTAAGGGGATTGCTGTTGGTGTAATAGGAAATGCTGTCAAGTAACTCCAGTGTGCCGTTGGCTGTGCCCACGGTCATTGGCTCGCGCCCTGCCCGGGTGGCCATGACAGCAGAATAGCCGCTCTGATGACCGTTTTCATCCACTGTGAGAACGGTGTAGTAGGTGGCGGCAGGATCACGCAGGGGCAAGGCTTGACTCATTCCCCAAAGTGCCAGAGAAGCCGCAACAGCCAACGCGGGCACTGCGACCCACATCCACTCCCGCCGGTCCAGGCGCTTAAAAAGCCAGTAAGCACCAAACCCGGCCAACAGAACGAATACTCCAACCACCACCATGGGCAGTACCGCCAAGCCGGTATTTTCCACCCCAATGTTATTGGTAACGCTCATATCCACAGAGGCGCGGCTATCGCGTATATAACCGCCATAGCGGCGGCTCTCCACCATATCCTGATAACGCGCCTGAACGGAAGCAAGCAGCAGGCGCTGCCACAGCGCGTTTTTCTCCAGCCAGGTATTAAGTGGCTTTTCGCTGATGGCAAACGAGCAAGTAACCACGTATCCCTTTTCCACGCGCGTCACATCTGCCAGGGCGGGACTGCCCACCTTCTGGCCACCGCCGCCTTCAAGGGAAACGGTCATCACATCCTGCCCAAGAGGCGCGCCACCCACGCCGAAGACTTCAAGCATCCCTTCCGTAATATCGCCAGCATTTTCAACCGTTCCTGCAGAAATGCCTGTGTATTTTTCAAAAAAGCCAAAATCTTCAGCAGCGTTTGCGCCACCGCCTACCACGATCACGCCGCCGCCCTTAAGCCAGCTATCCAGCGTGTCCTGCTGCTGCTGCGTGAGCGTGCTCATGTCAAAGCCATCCACGGCAAGCATATCAAAAAAGCGCATGCTTTCCAGATCTGATGGAAAGGAAGCGGCGTCCAGGGGCAGGACGGTCCAGTATTCCTCGCGCAGCAGCGGATCTCCCGCCTTGCTGATACTAAAGCTGGAAAAATCCGCTGCATTTCCCCCAAGCGCACCCACAATCATTGTGGATGGGTCGATTGTGCCGCCAGCCTCTATTTCCTGCTGCGCTACGGTCTGTCCGTCCACCACCCAGCTGACGGTATATTTCTTCTGCATCTGGGTAAGCACCACGGGCAGGCTGACCTCCAGCGTGCTTCCTGACGCGATGGACAGGGGAAGCTCGTAGCGGTCGTATTCCTGTTCGTTTCTGTTCACATCAACCGTTACCACCCCGGAGGCATCCGCGCCGGTATTGGTGATACGCACACGAATAGGCAGCGTGCGCACATAGGTGATCACGCCGTCATAGCCGATATCTGCCTCGAGCGTTGTAGCCGCCAGAGCAGCGGCGGGAAGAAGAAGCATCGCCACGCAAAGCGTCAGCGAACATAGTTGGAAAAGAATCCTCCGTACCATCTGCGTTCCTCCTTGCACGCGCCGGAGCGCGTTTTGAAGCGCTTACGCCTATCCAACGGGGCGAATCTGGTTTTTCTTCCCACGCAGTTGTGTTTCTACTGCCAAAAATGTAACAATCCTGCCGCAAAAAAGGGAACCGCTATAAAGCGGTCCCCACAGCCAGTCAAAGAAGCCACTTTGCTTCGGCACAAAGTGGCTTCTTGTAGTAGGTGAAGGTAGAAAAGCAGAAAAGCAGAAAAGGTCGCCACTTGTGGAGGGCGAGTTTCTTGAGATTCATCGCAGC
>JAEYCB010000017.1 GCA_023404345.1 Bacillota bacterium | reverse complement strand
TATGCCTAACTCTTCCCGGATCTGTGTGGAACCCTTACGGATCGCTAGGTAGTCCTCCACAGCCTGAATCTTTACCTCCGGCGGTATTTTGCCTTTTAAACTCATGATAATTGCTCCCTCCGTTTCGACAGTTTTGTTTTTCCGCTGTCTACTTTAAAGGGAGCATATCATACCGCAGGCAGCCGCCTACTACGGCATGAAGATCCAGCGCAACAATATGACCCGCTGCTGCTTTCATGACGACCACCACCCCAGCATGAAGCTGAACGACACCTATTTCTACTGCTTCGCCTGCCTTGAGCATGGCGATGTGATCGACCTGGTAGCCCAGCTGCACCGCGAGAGCCATTATGCTGCTGTGCAGCGCATCGCCCGCGACTTCGGCATCGACCCGAATACACCGGCTTCGGCAGCAGCAAAGCCCCGTTTGCCCCGCCGCAACCCCGATGAAGATCTCTGCCGGTCCGTCCTCACCGATTATGAGTAGCTGCTGAAGCGCTGGAAGAACGATTATGCACCAACCACTGCAGATGCCCCTATCGACGACCGTTTTGTGGAAGCCTGTCAGATGCTCCCCAGCATCACGGCAATGACCAACATTCTGTTCCTGCCCGATGCTGACCTCCGTGCCCGACTGGTGAGGAAGGTCATGCAAGACAACACCATTCCCCGGCTGAAGGAGCGGCTGGACAAGCTGCGAAAGGAGGTGCCTAATGACGAAAAAAGCCCCTGCGCAGCGGCCTGAATCATGGCCTGTCTGGTACGACGGCAAATCCATCAATGAAGCCCTCTTCTGCCAGCAGTTCCTTGCTACACACAAGCTGGCCTTTACAGAAAACGCGTTTTTCACCGTCGCCGGACGTATGGTGGACGAATCTCTGCTTCAAAAGGAGATTTACCACCTGCTGGAGCCATTCGCAACCACCAGTCTCACCCGCAAAATCACCAGCATCATTGAGCTGCTGAAGATCACCGCCCATGTGGACGATCTGCCACCACAAGCAGACCGCATTCATGTGGCCAACGGCACCCTGATGCTGGACGGCAGCTTCTCTCCCGCCATGGACGAGATCGTCCGCAGCAGATTTCCCGTCCGATATAACCTGGACGCCGCCTCGCCGGAGCGCTGGATGTCCTTCCTCGATGCCCTGCTGCACCCGGAGGACATCCCGACCCTGCAGGAGTACATCGGCTACTGCCTGATCCCCAGCAACAAGGGCCAACGCATGATGGTCATCAAGGGTAGCGGCGGCGAGGGCAAAAGTCAGATCGGCACCGTCCTGAACCGCCTGTTCGGCTGTAACGTGAAGGACGGCAGCGTGGGCAAGGTGTCCGAAAACCGCTTTGCCCGAGCCGATCTGGAGCACATCCATCTGATGATTGACGACGACATGCGGATGGAAGCTCTGAAGCAGACAAATTATGTGAAATCCCTTGTGACGGCCCAGGGCAAGATGGATCTGGAGAAGAAGGGCAAGCAGAGTTATCAGGGCTGGATGTACGCCCGACTGCTGGCCTTCTCTAACGGCGTCCTGCAATCCCTGTACGATCGCAGCGACGGCTTCTACCGCCGCCAGCTGATCCTGACGACCAAGGGGAAGTCCCCCGACAGAGTGGATGATCCTGACCTGGCAGACAAGCTCTGCAGCGAGCTGGAGGGCATCTTCCTCTGGGCATTCGCCGGATTGCAGCGGCTGGCAGCGAATCACTTTCGCTTCACTGAAAGCGAGCGTTCCCGCAGTAACCGGGACGAGGTCAAGCGCGACGGCAACAACCTGATTGCCTTCATGGAGTCCACTGGCTATATCCTGCTGGACTCTGACCAGCGCATCAGCGCCAAGGAACTGTACCATATCTACAGCATCTGGTGCGATGAGAACGCTGTCACACCGCTCAAACCCCGCAGCGTCAGCGATTACCTGATCGCCAATCAAAGGAAATACGGCATCGAACACAACAACAACCAGCTCAACGCTGCCGGGCGTAGGGTATGGGGCTTCAAGGGCATTGGCCCAGTGCTGAAGCTCTCCATGACCACCTGCGATAGCTGGCAGAGAGCTTACCCGACGGATAACCCTTTCACATAAGTGAGGTTTTTCCGCAAAACTCTGCGTACATACGTACAGCGTTTTCGGCCATCACCCGGCGCAAGGCCGGGCGCTGGCTGCGCATCGCCAATGCAAGCATTGGCTGATGCTTGTCGGGCAAAGCCCGACCTGCGTACCACGGATTTCCTGTACATTTGTACGTATGTACGCAACAAACTTGAATTTGCCTATAACGACACACAAGGAGATAGTTATGAACAATCAATATGCAATTATGAGATTCGCAAAATACAAAGGTCCGGAAATCAGCCGCATTGAGAGCCACAACGAACGAACCAAGGAAACCTACGCCAGCAACCCGGATATCGACCCAACCCGTACCCACCTGAACTTCCACCTGATTGAGCCAACCAACCGTTACCGCGCCGAGGCTGAACGGCAGATCGCCGAAGCCCAATGTCGCACCCGAACGGACAGCGTTCGGCTGGTGAAAACGCTGATCACCTGTAGCCCGGAGTTTTTCAAGGGTAAGAACGAGAAGGCTATCCGCACTTACTTCCAGCACGCGCTGGACTTCCTGGTGCGGAAGCAGCGACCGGAGACCTTCGTGTCTGCCGTCGTCCATCTGGATGAGAAAACTCCGCACATGCACGTGACCTTCGTTCCGCTGACGCAGGACGGCAGGCTGTCGGCCAAGGACATCATCAGCAACCGCAAGCACCTGATCGCCTGGCAGGATGCTTACTGGCAGCACATGGTCAGCGAGTTCCCGGAGCTGCAGCGTGGCGAGAGCGCCAGCAAGACTGGCCTGAAGCACATTCCTCCGCAGGTTTTCAAGCAGATGGTCAGGCTGATCAAGCAGAGCCAGCAGATCGAGGCTGCGCTGGACAGCACGAACATGTTCAACGCCAAGAGCAAGGCCGAGGAGGTCAAGAAGCTGCTGGCCCGCTACGTCCCGGCAGTGGAAGAGATGGCGACCCAGCTGAAGAAGTACGGCGTTGCTTTTGAGGAAGTTGAAGACCTTCAGGCTGAGAACGAGCAGCTGACTAAGGAGCTGGATGCAGCCAAGCGCGGCAGCATTCATGAAAAGCTGGAGCATGCCAAGCTTCAGCAGGAGTATAAGAAAGCCGTGGCGCTGCTGGATAGGATCCCACCGGAGATCAGGGAGAAGTACGCACGTCCGTCTCCCGGACAGGAGGTGGCGCGTATTGACCCACGCTGAGTCCACAACACTTGATGAATGGAGCAGCCTTGCCGATCTATTGGCAAACCTGATCGCCAAGTACGCACCCGTCCTCGACCTCGACGCAACTGCTGCTGTGCCTGACGCCAACATCATTCCCTTTCCGCAGGGAAGCCCCAAGCCCGGGGCTTCCCCTTATTTTGGAGTTGCATATGATACAGCAGCGTGATATAATATACCCGACGAAGTTGTCCAAACGGTATATGCACCCATCTTACAGGAGAATCCTATTATGACAAAACGCAACATCACGCCCACCCCGACCGCCGTGCGCGTCTACATCTACACCCGCGTTTCCACCGTCATGCAGATCGACGGCTACTCCCTCGACGCACAGAAAAACCGCGTCAAGGCGTACGCGGAGTTCAATGGGTATGAGATCGTCGGTGAGTACGAAGACGCCGGTAAATCCGGCAAGTCCATCGAGGGCCGCCCAGAGTTCAACCGAATGATGGAGGACATCAAATCCGGCAAGGACGGCGTGTCCTTCGTGTTAGTGTTCAAGCTGTCCCGCTTCGGGCGTAATGCTGCTGATGTGCTGTCCACCCTGCAGACCATGCAGGACTATGGCGTGAACCTCATTTGCGTGGAAGATAGCATTGACAGCTCGAAGGAAGCCGGTAAGCTGATGATCTCTGTGCTGTCCGCCGTGGCGGAGATTGAGCGCGAGAATATCCGTGTCCAAACCATGGAAGGCCGCATTCAGAAGGCCCGCGAGGGCAAGTGGAACGGCGGCTTTGCGCCCTATGGCTACAGGCTGGTGGACGGTGCTTTGGAAATCAACGAGGAGGAAGCCGAGGCTGTCCGGATCATTTTTGATAAGTATGTCAACACAAAGATGGGCGCAAACGGACTTTCCCGGTATCTGGAGAACCACGGCATTCATAAGATCCAGCGCCATACCGGCACCGCACCGTTGTTCAACGCCTGGCTCATCCGGCAGATTCTGAAGAACCCCGTTTATTGCGGCAAGATCGCCTATGGCCGCCGGAAAACCGAAAAGGTGCACGGCACCCGCAACGAATACCAGATCCGCTGGAGCGATGACTACCTGCTGGTGGACGGCATCCATGAAGCCATTGTTTCCAAGGAGATCTGGCAGGCGGCACAGGTCAAGCTGGCTGCACAGGCGGACAAATATGAGAGCGTCAATCCGCCGGAGGGCACCCATGTGCACATCCTGTCCGGGCTGATCAAGTGCCCCGTCTGCGGTGCTGGCATGTATGGCAACAAGAGCACCAAGCGCAAGAAGGACGGCACGAAGTACAAGGAATTCTACTACTACGCCTGCAAGCACCGCCGCATGACCCGTGGGCACAAGTGCGATTACAAGAAGCAGCTGCCTGGCGAACTACTCGACAAGGCTGTGGCGGAAATTATCATTGATCTGGTGAGCAAGCCCCGCTTCGCCGCCATGATGCAGGAGAAAATCAACCGCAAGGTGGACACCACCGAGCTGGATCAGGAGATCGCCACGCTGGAAAAGCAGCTGCGTCAGTCGCAGGCCACTAAGTCCCGGCTGATCGACGAGATCGACTCCCTTGATCCTGATGACCGCCACTACACTCAGCGCAAAAAGGATCTGGACGAACGGCTCTATCGGATGTATGATAAGATAGAGGAAACCGAGAGGCTGCTCATCGACGCCAAGGCAAAGAAGAAAACCATCGAAGAGGACAAGCTGACCGGCGACAACATCTACCGTGTGCTGATGTGCTTCAGCAAGCTCTACAACGCCATGAACGACGAGGAGCGCCGCGACCTGATGCAGGCCCTGATCGACGAGATCCACATTCATGAGGAGCCGCAGGAGAACGGTCAGTGGCTGAAGGCCATCCGTTTCCGCCTGCCCGTCATCGGTGAAGACATATCCACTTGTTTGGACATACAAAACGGTATTGAAAAGGGACTTGACAAGGAGGAGAGTCCTGCTATAATACATACATGCCGAATGAATGTAACGTGAGGGATGCGCATGGCACGCAACAAGCACCCGGAGGTGACGGTGGAGCGCATTCTGGACGTTGCCCAGCGCCTGTTTCTGGAAAAGGGCTACGACCAGACCACCATTCAGGACATCGTGGATGGCCTGGATGGGATGACGAAAGGGGCGGTCTATCACCACTTCAAATCCAAGGAAGAGATCATGAGCGCGGTGGGGGATCGGATGTTCTTCGAGAACAATCCCTTTGAAGCCGTGCGGACGCGCACGGATCTAAACGGACTGGAAAAGCTGCGTGAGGCCATCCGGCTTAATCAGGCGGACGCGGCGCGCAGCCGCATAACGGTTCAGGCGGTGCCCATCACACAGAATCCGAGGGTGCTGGTGGAGATGATCGAATCCAACCGCCGCATTTTGACTCCGTATTTTTTGCAGCTGATTGAGGAGGGAAACCGGGACGGCTCTATCCACACCGGGTATCCCAGAGAGATCGCTGAGCTGCTGCCGCTGCTTACCAGCCTGTGGCTGCTGCCCAGCGTATTTCCGTCCACCCCGGAGGAGCTGGCGCACAAGTTCCGCTTCATCGGGGAGATGCTGGAGAAGATGGGTCTTCCGCTGTTTGACGACAGCATCCGGGCATTGGTGGATGATTTCCTGGCGCAGATGTCGCTTTGAACGGAAAAGGGGCGGTGCCCTCTTTTCTTTTTGAAAAAACATTCATTCGGTAGGTATGATAATAAAAGATATATCTCCCGCCGTATCCGCGCGCGGCCCGGTGGGGCTTCAAAGGAGAAATCTGTAATGGGAAAGTCGGTATGGCTGAATCGTAACTTTGCCTTTTTGCTGCTGGGGCAGATCAGCTCCCTCATCGGCAACGGCACACTGAAATTTGCTCTGGCAATGTACGTGCTGGAGCACACCGGATCTGCTGCCGTGTTTGCCGGGATGCTGGCCGCGGCCATGCTTCCCACTATTTTGTTGTCGCCCTTTGGCGGCGTTCTCGCTGACCGGATGAACCGCCGCACTTTGATGATTGCACTGGATGCCCTTTCTGCTCTGGCAGTGCTGCTTGCAGGAGTGGTACTGCCGCTGGGGCACGACCTGCCGATCATCACTGCGCTGCTGGTGGCGCTGTCGGTGCTGGGGGCCTTTGAGTCGCCCACGGTACAGGCGTGCGTGCCCCAGATGCTCTCAGAGGGCGCATTGGAAAAGGGCAACGCGGCGGTCAGTCAGGCGGCGGCGCTGGCCTCGCTGGTGACCCCGTTTCTGGGCAGCGTGGTCTACACCGCGTTTGGCATGGCCCCCGTGCTATACGCAGCGGCGGCCTGCTTCCTGCTGACGGCGTGTCTGGAGGGCTTCATCCGTCTAGCGCCCCCGCAGGCACCCACACTGAGGAGTATGGCCATATTGAAGACCGACTTGCAGGCAGGCCTGCACTTCCTGTGCCGGGAGCAGCCCGACGTTTTGAAATTGCTGCTGCTGGCCGCGCTGACAAGCCTATTTATCGCGGGCACGGCGGTGGTGGGCTTTCCCTTTCTGGTGCGCACGGTGCTGGGGCTTTCAGCGGAACTCTATGGCGCGGCGGAAAGCGCCATGGGTGTCGCGGCAGTGCTAGGCGGCCTGTTTGTGGGACTGATGGACAGGCGGCTGTTTATGGGCCGTATGGTCTGGGCCTTTATAGGCGTGGGTGTGGCGCTGATACTGGCGGGCGTAGCGTTTCTGCTGCCGCTGGGCGCGGTAGGTGGCTATCTCGTCCTGACAGCGATGTTTTGTTTCTGCCAGTTCGGGTGCAGTGTGTTTTCCGCCTGGGCTATCTCCGCTATTCAGAGACGTACCCCTGAACAGATGATGGGCAAGGTGATGGCCTACGTGTTCACGCTATCCCTGTGTGCCCAGCCCCTGGGACAAATTCTGTACGGTGCACTGTTTGACCGGTGTGGGTCCAGGGCATACTGGGTGCTGGTTCCCAGTGGACTGCTGGTATGTCTGGTCGCTGCACTGTCTCGCGGGTTGATGGGCAGGATGGGGAAGAAAGAATGAGAAGCCTGATGCTGTGAAACGCTATGCAAAAAACCACCAGCTAGGGTATTGCCTCCTTCATAGAAGTATGGTATAATACCCAACACGTGCCGGTGTGATGGAATTGGCAGACGTGACGGACTCAAAATCCGTTGGGCTAATCCCCCGTGTGGGTTCGAGTCCCACCACCGGCACCATGAAAACCGACATTAGTTGGTGCAAGCAAGCTTATCCGAGAGGATAGGCTTGTTTGTTTTCATGCAAAAAGGTGCCTCCATACCCCCTTTTGCCCTTTAGATTTGCAGGAATACACGATATGGCTCACTAATAGATTTTTCCTTCGCTCACATGATAGATGCGCTATTGCAAAGAGGGCTGATTTCAGCTTTTTACGCTTAATTTCTGTGGAATGGTGCAACCCTCTGCCCCAGACATAAAAACCCCGCCAAAGCGGGGAAAAATGATTTTTATTCTGCAATGAAACCCTTCGCATTCAGTGCGGCCATGAGTGCCTCGTTTGCCGGGCCGGATACCGTGCCGGCTTTGCTGACCGTGTAATCGCCGATGACATAGGCGAAGCTGGGTGCGTTCTGGTATACAGCAGGTGCGTCTATGAAGGCCTTGACGGCCTCTACCAGCGCCTTGCGACGTTCGCCGGTTACATTGAAGGCAGCCTCCATATTATCCGGCTCATGGGCTGTGATGGTCAATTCCTGCCCGTTTAGCTCGGTAGTGATCTCTGCGCCCTGCGCGGCTGCTTCGGCGATCTCTGCCACAGGCTGGCCCTCGGCCTCCGCCTGCTCCAATGCCGCCCGAAGCCCGGCTGTGATTCTTTCTGGCGTAGGTGCTTCTTCCGGGATTATTTTCCGGCTCTTGCGTGTCCGCGCCTCCGGCCAGACTTTCGGTAAGATACCTTCCTCAAATATGATTTTGAAGGTAATAGCTTCCATGACCGGTACGCTGAATTCGAAGCTCTGATAGGGCAGTTTCTTGATCTCGTCGGGAATTTCGATGTTCTTGAAGCGCTTGATCTCCTTGCCGTTTTCGATGAAGCAAACCGGCACCGCGTCCCGAAGTTTCGCTGTGAGCTTTCCGCATTCCATGATGAATACCTCCCATATTGTTGTGTGCCTCGCGGCTGAGTCACAGCTTACGCACGGGTGGTCAAAAAGCAAGCTCAAAACGCGCTTTTTACAAAAGAATTTGTGGCCGCTGTGCGCCCACTAACCGCGTTTTCGTGTCGCCATGGCTATAATCCCAATGGGCACAAATAAACGCCCAGTTGGCGGGCGTTTGTCGGCCGTAGGCTTAGGCCTGCTCAAAGGCTACGTCGCAGTCGCCGCATACCACGTTGACCTGCCGCGTCGCTCGAATGATGGCTCCACAATGCGGGCAGACATACTTGATGCTGCGGTTCTTGCTGGTGCTGCGCCCGCCTTTGATGGTCGCGGTCGTTTCGCCGCCCTCGTCATCGTCGGCCTTGGTTTTGATCTGGAGCACCGTTTTGCGGCTGGCTGTTATATCTTTCATGCCGGGCTGCTGGGCCAGCCATTCGGCGGTTTCTTCGGTAAGCGTCGTGATCGTCCAGCCGTAAGTGGCGTGATGCTCGATGTGCAGGCCGTGGGCCTCCGCGGTTTCCTTGAATTTCTTGTTGTGGTAGTACCCGTTGTTGCTGACGTCCTTGATCTCATGAGTCAGGTTGTAGAGATGCGCCATTTCGTGGAGCATGGTCGCCGCCACCTCGCCGATGGGGCGGTCGATGTACTCGGCGCAGATATTGATCTCCCGATACGCCTCGCCGCTGGCCTGCCAGATTTCATATACGCTGCACCAGCCATAAGCTCCGCGCCCGCCGTCCGGAGATACGGTGATGGCCGGGCGGATAAGCTCGCCGTTGTAGAAGTGATGATTGAAAAGGTCGAACATGGCCTCGGTCTTGGCTACGATTTCAGATACGCTCAGCATTGCTGTGGCCTCCCTTGCTTTGATGTGGTCACAGCTTATCCTTTTGAACATATCTTTCAAGTGAGCAAAGGAGACAAAGAAAATGGTACAGTTTTGCCGAGACAGCCAAGCATAAGGGTATACAAAAAGCCAGCCGATAAGCTGGCTTCTTTAGTTTGCATCCCTGTGTATTCTGGCATTTCCTTATGCGGCGTACCCCACGTTCAAGATGATGTTGGCACCTTCTGTTTTGCCCTCAATGCTCAGGCTTTTGGTTGGATTTGCTTCAAATGATGCAAACCAGAATGTGCCCCTCCCAGATAAATGCTCGGAAGAAAATTTCTCCTGAAACGTTTTCCGTACCCGCTCGTTCATCAAAAGACTCATGGCGCGGAGCAGATCCTTATAGCCGCCCGTGGGTAAATCGTCGGCCCAAATGCAATGACCGCCTGTGTGCGGACATTATATGCGTTTACGCGGGGCAGAATCGTCAGCGTGACAGGCGCGTCTTTGAAGCAGGCGGCCAGCATTTCCGCGACGTCGTAGATTTCCTGTTCCATGGGTTCACGCTCCTTCTGAACGCGCTGCTGCGCGCTTTTATTTGTTTATGGATTCCGGCTCAATGATCTTTCCCATGACAACGAAGCGCGCGCCCGTGTAGGAATAGGCACAGGTGGAAAGAAGCAGAATACGGTCGCCGTACTGTAGCTCCACGCCCGTCTCATAGGGCGTTGCAGAAACGGCCTTTCGAACGAATTGCGTAAAGGCAGCTTCATCCTCAAAGGAGGTGGGATAGCCGAAGGTGTAGCCGTTGACGGTATAGGCCGCGAAAACAGCGACGTCATAGTCGCCAGCAGGCGTATACAGGCGAATGGTCGGATGTGCCTTATAATATTCCTCCTGCTTGTAATCAGCCAGGCGGCCAAACATGGAGCCGCTGCGCATATGATGGCCGTGCAGGATATTGACGGCTTCCGTGAAACCACCGGAATTGGCCTGATCCATCATAATGGAGCCCGCCTTGTTGGCCGTACCGTCCGGAAGATGGTGCAAATAGAAATCGTTATCCTCGCCGAGAACAACGGGATAATCGATCACGCTGTCATTTAGCCGAATCCAGCCGACGACATCCGGACAGGTCTGCCAGATGGTCGGGAAATCGATTTCGGAATAATTGACGAAGGGCGTAGGTGCAGGCGTGGCCTGCTCTGTAATTGGCTTGAGCGTGGCGGGAGCAATCCATGTTTCCATGGGGACGTTTGCCTGAAGCATAGGCGTTTCCTCAGGCGTAGCAACAGGTTCCGCCGTAGGCACGGGCGGCATTGTGGGTACGAGCGTTTCTGTCGCCTGTACTGTGGGGATTTCGGTTTCAGGTACTGAAATACTCGTGCTTTCAGTCTGCTGCGCTTCTGTATCCTCTACAGCGGCGGCAAGCTGGGCGTAGAAGTCGTCGCCTTCCTTACGCTCCATGAGCTCCATAGCACCCATATAGGCCAGATACGCGGCACCGGCCAGGCAAATCAGGAGGAGTAAAACGAGGAGGGCGCGCCCCATGCGACGCCCCCTCTTATTCCTTTTCGGTTTAGTTTCCCTCATGGCTGTCATCCTCTTTGCGGCGCAGGAAATGGATGATGACAGAGGCGACAACAAGCAGAACGGCAGCGCCGCCCACATAATACATCCACATATCGTTTACACCCGTCGCAGTGATCTTTCCGGGAGGGGTGGTCGGCGCGGGCGTGGGGAGGATGGTCTTATAGACATTGTGGAAAAGAGCCGTGTCGGTCTTTTCCGTCTTTCCATTTTCACGGAGGGCTACCTCGATGTCAAAGCCTTCCTTTTCGCTGTTGACGACGCTGACCGTGAGCTGGTAGGTGCGCGCGTCGTAGCTGCAATCTGGATTCGTTCCCGGAATTTCTGCAATGGTGTACTTGTAAATGCCCAGGCTGTCAAAGGTCATGGCCGGGAATACGGCGCTGCCCGCACCGGTGATGATCAGGTCATAGCTGCCGCCCTTCTGGCCGTTCGGCATGGGGTTCGAGGGATCGTCCGCCGTCATGCGGATGATGTAGGCTTCCGCTGTCGCGGGCAGCGTGCCCTCCAACGTGATCTGCGCATTGATCTGAATACTCAGAGGTTCTGCAAGGGCCGCGGGCATGAGGGTGGCCAGGCAAAGGAGCAAGGCCATGAGGGCAAGCGTGATTCTGGAAAGGCTCGATTTCATTGTTTGACATCCTCCCTGTCTTCCTGGCGATAGTCGTTCATGGCGGCCAGGACAATTGTTCTTGCGTCGGTAAACTCGGATGCGCAGGTAGTGAAGGCCAGCACCTGCGGATTTTCTTCCGCATCGATGCGGCTGCGCAGCTGCGCGATGGTTTCCGGGGCTATGTGAAGGGCGTCTGCTTCCGCGTAGTCCAGCAGGCCCTTGACGCCTTTATCCCATATAGATGGGGTGAAAATCCTTTCCTCCGACGCGCTGACGAGCAGGCAGGCAAATACCTGCAATGAATAGGTACGGTCGGGAAGGATGAGCATTCCGGTTTGATTCTTCTCAAAGAAGGCTTTGTCCTTATACAAGTCCAGATCGCCGAACATTCCGCCGCTTTCCATATGATGGCCGTAGAGTACGGAATAGAGATCGGTGAAGGTTCGGTCATTTCGCGAGTCGAGGAAGATGCTCCCGGCGAGTGCGAAATTTCCATATACGTCGATGTTGATGTAGTCCAGATTGGTTTCACCCTGCAAAACCGGGTAGTCGATTCTGGTATTGTCTAATGTGACCCAGGCGCACACGTTCGGGTTAATGGCCAGTAATTCAGCAAAGGTAGGGCCAGTGTCCAGAGTTGTATCCTCGCTGATTTTCGGCTTCAAATTCAGCAGCTCTGCCTGCACGTTTTCGGCTGCTGAATAGATCTGATTGTTGTCCCAGAGGCAATAGGCCGCATAGGCCCCAGCAGTCAGGAGGGCAAGGGAAAGGACGAAACTGATGCAGCCGTTGGTAAACTTCAAAAAGAATCGTGACATACCTTACCGCTCCTTTCTGCCGGGATGCTTGCCGGTGATTACTCTCACCGGCAAGCAGGGTAACGAGTTGAATTAGTTGTTGGTCGCGCGACGCTTGATGAGCATGGCAGCGCCAATCATGGTCACGATGCCCAGCAGCATAATGTAGGGCAGGCTATCGGTGCTGATGCCCATTTCGATCTCAGTGCCCTTGGTGTTCGTGACTTTCGCTGCGGCAGTGCCGTCCGCGGTAATGGAAGCACTATCGTTTTCGTAAGAAACAGTGTAGCCCTTGGAGCCATCGCTACCATTGGCATCCGCTTCGGCGTGCTTCGTCTGCTCAACTACGGTATAGGTCACACCAGCGGGAAGGTTGTTGAAAGTAGCTTTTTCTCCGCCAGCCAGAGAGACGGTGGTGGTGCAGGTGTAACCGCTTTCCGACGCAGTCCATTTGCTGCTGTTAATCATAGCAGCGCCGGTGATGGTGCTAAGAACGGGCTTATCAGAAGTAAAAGTCACATCGATGTCGAACTTCTGAGTTTTGCTGGCCAGGTTACCAGAAACGATCTTCTCTACGCTCATATTGCCCAGGTCATAGGTATTGACGATGGAATCAATCTTACCTGCATTGCCGTCAGAGGTAGTGAAGGAAGTCTGAGCAACCAGCGCGGTGCCAGCTTCGTTGTAAGAAACGAAAACCTGAACGCCAAACTGGGTATTGGCATAGGTAACGCCCTTGGTATTGCCCGCAACTTCAGATACGGTGTAATTCCACTTACCAACCGTGGTGTAAGAAGGAACGGTCACAATGATCTGATCCGGGTTGCCAGCAACGCTGTGGTCAGCGATAGTAATCATGGTGTTGTCCGGATTGCCCTCATCAGCAGTCACAGTGAACTGCAGCGTTTCAACCGGGTAGGTTGCAGGGGTATCGCCAGCGGTTGTCTTGTAAGTCTTGGTGAAATTGAAAGTTTTCGCCTCGGTGGGGGCGTAACTGCCGTCCCAAGTCGTCTCCTCCGCGAATGCCGCAACGCCCATGCAGAGCACGAGCATCAGCGCGAGAATCAGAGAAATGATCTTTTTCATGGTTGGTTCTTCCTTTCCTCCTTGTTGTTCTGTATTTTGTCCTCCTCCGCATTGCGGAAGCAAATACCCGATGTTGGCCGCGCGTTACAGCCCGCGCCGCCGCAAAATGGTGATGACCTTGCCCTCTACGTCGTCCAGGGAAATGGGGCCGTAGATGCGGCTATCCGTCGCCTTCGTTCGGTAGTCGCCCAGTACGAATACGCAGTTTTCAGGAACGCGGAAGGGATACTCGATGCCCTCCAATGCGTAGGTGGGATAGAGGATTTCTCCGCTCTGCGTCGTGCCGTTGACCTGCCAGGTACCGCTATCGTCCATGTTGATTACGTCGCCCTCGCGGGCAGCAATGCGCCCGAAGCGGACTCCCTCGGTGGTCGAATAGGCGATTACATCGTTCTTGGCGTATTCCTGCTGCATACGGAACACGATGGCCAGGTCGCCGTCCTTGAGTGCCGGGAACATGTCCATGCCGCTTACCTGAGTAATGAGGAAAAGCTGTGTAAATAACACATACCCGGCTGCCGCAATGATGAGAATTCGCGCAAGCAGGCTGCGATAGCCCGCGTGGGTAGATAACCTCGCTCGGCGTGCGGCGATCACGTCGGCGGCGCTTTCCGTTTTCTTTGCTACGGCCTACCACGCTCCTTCCCGTCCAGATTTGTATCAATACTGGCATAGTCGCCCATACTGGCCCATTGCTCCTGCAATAAAGCGTCGTAGCGGGCGCGCTCAGCGATGAGCGCCAGATTGTACATAGAATTGAGCTCCTCGATCTTCTTCCAGACGTCGCGCTCACTGACGCCGCCGAAGAGCTTCTTTTTGAAGCGCACCTTGCGAAGCCAGCTAATCATGCGCTTCTGCTCCCGGTTGATCCGCTGGATTTCCTCCTGCTCTGCGGGGGCGCGCCCTTTTCGGCTATTCGGATTCGCCATAGGCCCTCCTTAATCGTCGTCGCGGCTGCGACGCTTGCGAATGAATACGATCACGCCGATGGCGACGACCACGGCCAAAATGAGGATGTAAGGCAGGCTGTCCATCATAACGCCCGTGTCGGGAGTGGCGTCGAGGTTGTTAGTTACAACGATTGCATTGCTGCCTTCCTGTACGGTGATAAGATTGCTGGCAGCCGTGCCGTTGAAGGTCATGGAGAACGAATAGCCCGTTGCTTCTTCGGTAACGTTCAGAGTAGCGCCGATGGGCACGTTCTTGAGCGTCATGGAATGGTCGTGCGACAGGGTGAAGGTCGCGGTCTTTGCATCGTCCGAAAGCGTATATCCTTCGCCACTACCCATGGCCTCAGAGCTTTTCACATTGAAGTTAAAGCTCTTGCTACGGTCGCCCATGTTACCGGTGACCTGCTTGGTAATGGTTACGTCTACCGCGGTGCGCTTCCAGACTGCATAAAGGATGTTTTCGTCTTCCCCGAGATTATCAACGATAACAGACTCGCCGCAATCGTAATCCTTTTCATTTTCGCCTGGCGTTTTAGACCAGCCGATCAGCTGGTAGCCCTGACGCTTGAATGTGTTGTCCGAATAAAGCGCTATTGTTGCATTATTGAGCAACTCAGAGGAGTCGTTCTCCGTATGCTGGACGGTCTTTGCGCTGCTGGCCCCTTCTGCAATATAGTTTGCATTGTAGGTCAGCTTTGTTTTCGTCGGTTGGTCTCCCCAAACGGCATAAAGGGTGATAACGCCATCGATGGCATTAGACGCCGCGATAACCATATTGTCGCCCGGTTGATAGTCCGCAGTGGTAGCCTGCGGGTTGGTCGCCCAGCCGAGGAATACCTTGTCCGTCCCTTCGGGAGCTATCAATTCTCCCTTGTCCTGCAGCGTAGCGCCCGCGCCGTCGGCATAGCTGGTGCTATCCGATGGAGGCGTTCCACCGCCACCGTTCGCATCGTAAACTACAGTGAATGTGCTGTTGGATAGCCAGCGTGCAGTAAGGTTGGTATTCCGGATGATTAGCGTCGCGAAGTTGAACAGGTTTCCGTCTTGATCGTACCAACCGGAGAAGGTGAACCCTTCACGGATAGGTTCTTCTGGCTGCTGGGCTGTTTTTTTGTACGGAACGGTCTGATCTTCCGGAGGTGTGGGGGCGTTGTCGTAACCAAGGCTAAAGCTTACCGTATACTCTGGCGCGACCCACTTAGCATACAGGGTAATGTTGTTTGCGGGCATGGTCTTGCCTTCGAATGTATAAGCATTACCCTCTCCCAATTCATTGTCGTACCAGCCTTCGAAGATAAATCCCGGCTTGTCGGCAGGTTCAGTCGGCTCGTAATATGCATCCGCGATACTCTGCTCGAAATATCTCTGATCTTTTTTGTCCGTTGCACCGTTGTTTATGAAAATAATGTCATAGCTATTGCGTGTGTAATAAAATTCGGCATTTTTCGGTGCTTGCCCAATGCTAGTTCCGTTATGGAATGTGAATCCTTTGATCTCATATCGGTCTTCTTGTGTCACACTCGAACCGTCCGGCCAGTAATCCGTATGATCCAGTTTATAGGTTTTACCCTCATAATTGACTGTTCCGCTTTCGCCAGGCAGCACTTCGACATAGTAGTAAGCAGGGGAATTAGCATCTTCAACCTGGCCGTAGAATTTCATTCCGTCCAAGGGCATGATTTCAAGGCCTGCCTGAGCTGTACTATTTCCCCAAGGACCATGGTTTTGGTTTACATACCATACACCGCCCGGCCAACTCGCTTTAATGTACGCACCATATTTTGCCGTAATGCGTTTGTTGGTAATTTCCTGCCACTTTCCACCCCACCCCTGAGAGTGCCATTGATAGAACTTAACTGTATAAGTGTTACGCTTATAGTTTACGTTAACGATAGTAGAACCGTCACCCTTGATGGTCGTCTGTTCAATCGCCTGCACAGTGAAGCCCGGATAGCTCTTTGCTGCGGCATTAGTTTGTGCACCGGTCTCTCCGGATTTCTGCTCGCTCTCATGGAAGGAGTAGCCGTCGTCGTCGGCGTTTTCCCACCAGTGAATGACGGTATAGTTGACGGTCGTAGGATCCCATTTGGCGTATAGCTCCATCGCACTGTTGACCTGACGAATCACATCTCCTGTTCCAGCTTCATTGTTGTACCAACCGCTGAATGTGAATCCTGTGCGAGACGGTTCGGCTACGTCAGACAGAAGAAGATTTTCGCCAGCTGCCTTAAACACCGGCGCGACAACAGAACCCTCTCCCGTATGGAAGATCACCCAGTAGCCTTCGGTTTCAATGGCATACAGAGAAACGCTGTTTGCTCCTGTGGGAAAGGTAACGTTCGTGCTGACATCTTCCGTTCCATTAGGCGTAAGCGCCCAACCCGTGACCTTTTTGGTACTGCCAGCGTCATAGGTCACATCTGAGACATCAATGGAGCTTGAGGTGTCGGATACGGACATCGTATGCTTAAGCGTTGAACCGTCCGGCGTATAGAAATAAACATAGTAAGCAGGTGCAAAATGCGCATAAAGCTTGATGGTAGCTTTTTCATTTACAGTCTGTACACCAAATTCTGCAAATTTCGTGCCATTTTCTCTATACCAGCCGGTAAAAACGGTACTGTCCTGCTCCATAACGGGGGCTTCCGGCTCATAGAGCGTTTCTCCGTCTTTCACTGCCTGTCGCGCATACTCGGTTTCACCATTGTAGAAGACATAGGTGACTACAGGCGTTTCAGGATCAAGAATGCTATATAGGCCAATGCCGGGAGTAACGCTGTTTGAATATTGCTCGTCCCCCAATGCTCCTACAGCCAGGACTACAAGAAGCATGAGCGCAGCCATGAACAGCGCAGTGATTTTTTTGAGACTGTTTCTCATGGTTCATATTCTCCTTCCTGCTCTAATCATCACGCTTTGCTCACTCGTCAACCTTTACGCACATTCTCCATGCCGTGAGCAGGTTCTTTTCCGTCAAGACATAGGTGAAGGAAAGGTCGCCGGACTGTGTGTTCTGCCATTCCCCAATGATGCTGCCGTCGCTGCTCGCAGCGGCATACTGCCAATAGCAGGTGTAATTCAGGCCCTCATAGCCCGTGAGCGTCGCGGTCAGTGTGATCTGACTGCCGAGCTGCAGAGTTTCGGTGTCATAGGACGTGGTGACGATTACCGATTTCGGCGTGGTGTTTTCAGCGGTCGCTTCCGGAGCTACCTCGGCGTCCTCTCTTACGCGGGCGCGGATGTAGACCGGGCTTTCGACGGGCTGGCTAAAATCATAGGGCGTGATGCCGGTATAGGTTCCGTTTTCGTCGCAGGGATACCAGCCGAGGAAGGCGCCTTCTTCAAAGAGGAAAACCTCTTCCTCGAAAGCCTTTCCACCCTCAACCTCATAGGCCGTGAGCAGATTGCCGTTCGCGTCGAAATATTTCACGGTATAGAGAATGGGCATATCCTTTGCAATGGGCTGTTCCGTTTCTTCCGGAAGAACGACTTCCGGTTCGTCGGTCGGCTCCGCGTCGGGAATGAGCGCGTCGCCCTCATAGCGCATTTCGGGAATGTCGCCGATGGCGTTCACGAGATCGGCGCGAATGAAGCCCTCGCAGCCCTGATAGACGACGGCATACCATGCCTCGCCCTCGGCATTGATGACCCTGGCAATCACTTCAACGTTCTCGCCGTTCTGGAGCTTGGCAATGCGATCCGAATGCTGGCTCGGTTCGCTGCGCATGTTCACGTCGGACTTGTTGACGTGGGACTGACTCAGATCCCCCTCCGGCTGCTTCGGTACCTCGGTTTCCTCAATGATGGGTTCTTCATAGAGAATGTCCGCCATGAAAACCGGCTTGCCGTCTACCTTGCGAATGCCGACCGAATTCAGACAGACCTCGGTCTGTTCCTTGTCAAGGAGCTCCAGAGAGGAAGCGAAGAAGTAAGCGTGTTCGCAGGCGTCGGCCTGCAGGGATTCATCGGTGACGAAATAGGCTTCGTAGAGGCTGCCTTGCTCATAGGCGGAAACCTCGTGGACGAGCATGACCGTGTCGCCAATCAACTCGCCGAGCTTTTCGTTACGGCCCATGTCCTTATAGAGACTGGTTCCGCTGGAAACCTTGGCGTAGGGCGAAACGTAGACTTCGGGGATTTCCGGCACGTCGGTCGGCTCCGCAGTGGGAGTCTCCGTCGGCTCGGCCTCAGGCTCTCCTTCCGGAGGAAGGGACGACGTGGGCTGCTCTGCAGTGGGAGTCTCCGTCGGCTCGGTCTCAGGCTCTCCTTCCGGAGGAAGGGGCGACGTGGGCTGCTCCGCAGTGGGAGTCTCCGTCGGTTCGATCTCTGGCTCTCCTTCCGGAGGAAGGGACGACGTGGGCTGCTCTGCAGTGGGAGTCTCCGTCGGCTCGGTCTCAGGCTCTCCTTCCGGAGGAAGGGGCGACGTGGGCTGCTTCGCAGCAGGTTCCTGCGTCGGCTCAGCTTCCGGTTCATTGTCGGAGGCGCCGTTTTCTTCAACGCCCTGCTCCGGCTCAACCGGCTGCTCGGGCGTTTTATCTTCGCTCGCAGGCTCTACGCCTTCGCCGGGAATGATGACGTTCGAGATTTCCGTCTCGCCAGTGCCATCTTCGCCGGTTCCATTTTCGGAAGCAGGCGCTTCGTTTCCGCCGTCCGGCACGGGCTTACTTTCCGTGATCTCGGCGGGCGTCGCTTCAACGGCAGCGCTCTGGGCATAGGCGATAACGCCTGTACCGATCAGCGCCAGTACCAAAGCAAGGGCCAATGCAAGCAGTTTTTTCGGATTCATACTTCTTCCTCCTCTTTGATACCCATGTATCGTCGTGATGGGCGATTCTCTATCTGATCCGTGTTGTGTCGCCTCGCGATGGAGGCAGCCCATCACGCGGATTCCAATTTCAGTGCGACCCATTTTCCGGAGCTTCGATTTCCTCCGGAGACGGCGTCGTTTCCAGGCGCAGGCCGGTCGCACTGCGAACGACGGAAAAATGAAGCGGGTGCGTCTCCGCCCATGCGGAGCTTTCGTCGGCCCGGCGTTTCCATTTCTCATATAGCAGAACGGCCTGACCGGAAATCAATTCGTCCGCCTCGCGCCGTGCTTCCGCCGCTTCCTCAAGCGTTTCGTAGGTTCCAAGGAAATACTGTTTTTTCTGGAAAACGATCTTTGCCATGTATTTCCCCTTCACTCGGTAAACGCCCTTAACGCCGGTGGTATTGCTGGAAGGAATATTCTGACTTCGCAGATGGTCGATGGATGTTCCGTCCACGCGCGTAATCAGCTGATTCGGCTTCTGGTCATGTTCGCGCTTCTGGCAGCCGCAGCTGACGATGTTGTCGTACATGAGCCAGTTATACGGGATGTCCAGCTCCTGTCCGCAGGCGCAGCGGCAATGCCAGATGACGCTTCCGCGCGAATCGCGCTGTTCCGTGGGATACAGGGCCGTGAGTCTGCCAAATGTCCGGTTGGTAATGTCGGCGTAGGCGTAACGCTTCAAATCCTTCCGGCAGCCGCAATGGGTTCGTTTTCCCGTAACCAGCGCAGTGGCCGTTACCTCGCAAATGTTTCCGCATTTGCATTTACACCACCACCAGACGCCGCGGCCCGACTGCCTTTTATTCGAACGCCCGAGAACCTTCAGGTCGCCGAACGTCCTCCCGCTCAGATCGTAGGCCTGCCCGCGCGAGGCCTCCTGCTGAGCGCAACCGCAGCTGCCGCTCTCCCCGTAGCGCAAGGCCCTTTCCCGCACGAAACGATAGGTGCCGCAGTCGCATTTACAGAGCCGAAACGCCTCTCCGCGCCGGTCGGTTTTCTGATCCGCCAATACCGTCCAGCGCCCAATGCGGGCTCCCGGATAAACGTCGTTGCGAATCGCTTCTTCGTTCATTGCGGGCACCTCGCTTTCGCTGGCGAGCTGCTCAGGACAAGCGGGCGGGTATTCCATACCTCCCGTTCTTCACGGAGATATGCTTCCAATACCTGCTGAAAGGACGTGTCCAGACATTGCCCGTCGAGCTTCTTCTGAACGAAATCCAGTCTTAGCTGTTCTGCGCCCTTTCGAATGGCGACAGCCCTTTCGATGTTGGCGAAATGGCCGAGGGAATATTGCTTCCCGGCATAGCAGATGTATGCCTGCCATTGGTTCCGGTAACGAGCTACGCCCTTGTGCCCGCTGGTGTTATCCTTGGGCAGCTTGTCAGAGGCGATGATTTCCAGGCATGTGCCGTCAATGAAGGTACGTCCATCGCCGCGGATTTCGTCTCCATAGCAGCCGCAGCTTTTGGTATGACCTGTAAGTAGCTTATTGCTGCTTATGGTCACACACTCGCCGCAGTCGCAGCGGCAAAGCCAGCGAATGCGGCTGTCCGTGTCCCGCACGGGTACGGGTTCCAAAGCAACCAGCCGCCCAAATCTCATGTTGGTCAAGTCTCTGGTGCGGTTCGCCGTACAGCCGCAGCTTTTTTTGATGCCGCAGCGCATGAGACTTTCCCGAATGAGAACCACGTTTCCGCAGCTGCAGCGGCAGCGCCATGCAGGTGAAATTACGCCGTGCGCTTCCATGGTTTCCCGCCTGATGCAGGTCAGTTTACCGAAGCGTCTGTCTTCATGAACAGGCTGTAATTCCTTCTGACTGGGTAGGGAAACGTTTTTTCTTTTCCCGCCCATGAGAATCAACCTCCTCATTCAAAATAGGGACGCAAAAGCGGCCTTCCACCCTATAGCCCTCTCCCACGAATTTCCTGCACATCAGGACGGGTTTTCCCGTGGTGGAAATATAGCCCGTCTGAAAGTGCTGTGCGGTTTTCGTACGAGGGGAACGATAGACAAAAGCCTGACGGATACCCGGTATGGGATCGAGGCTGTGATGCGGGGCACAATGTAGACAATGGGCACCAGTCGTGATAAAATACCAATGATAGGAAAATGCCTGTTGGGTGCGCTGTAAAAGAGGGCTTTTGCGGCGTTTTGCAGCATCGTGATGCGGGTTGTATCCTTGGCGCATAATTTCTACCCTATACGCCAATTGTTTCTTCTCGTTCCTTATTTTTTCACAATATTAACATTCTTGTTTTAATTCATTGCCCAACGCAGAAAGGTCTTGTGTGCGACCTGAAGGCGACGAGCCGCTTCGCGGGCGGAAATTGCACCTTCTCGCCATGCAGCAAGGCACGCTTCGTAGTTGGAGGGACGTTCCTTGCAGGGCGGCCCGAAACGAACGCCGCGCTGGCGCGCCGCCGCGATCCCCTCCGCCTGCCGCTGGTGAATGAATTCCCTTTCGGTCTGGGCTACATACGAGAGTAGCTGGAGAACAATGTCCG
This sequence comes from Bacillota bacterium, assembly GCA_023404345.1. Lineage (GTDB taxonomy): Bacteria > Bacillota > Clostridia > Christensenellales > Aristaeellaceae > Limiplasma. The sequence goes on along the minus strand of JAEYCB010000017.1, from coordinate 6,455 downwards.
CGATCAGGGTGCCGGTTAAATTCCGGTTCTGTCGGGTGTCCAGAAGGGGCATGTCCAAAACGACGATGGCCACCTTCTTCTCCTTGGTGATGATGCGCCATTGATCCAAAATATCCTCGTAATTGCGGCCAAGGCGGTCGATGCTCTTGATGACCAATGTGTCGCCTTCCTGCAAAACATTCAATAACCTACGATATGCGGGCCGGTTGAAATCTTTGCCGGACTGCTTGTCCAGAAAGATGCGCGTCTGCGCTACGCCAAATTCCTTCATTGCGATCATTTGCCTGTCCTCGTTTTGCTCTCTCGTCGATACTCGCGCGTATCCATAGATTGTTTCAGCCATTTTCTCTGCCTCCTGTAAAAGTAGGGATACGTCCCATTTTACAGAAAGCACCCAACACCTGTGTTATGCTCGCGATTTTTTCTCTACTCGCCTTCTTTCTCCGCTAAATCAGGTCTATTTATAGACCATCTTATCACATCTAAACCAAAAAGTCTATATATAGACCGTGTATTGAAAGACAATTTGCTATGCTTAACAGGCTATATATAGACAGGGAGCGAAAAAATGAGCACAGTAGAATGCGTAGGAAATCGGATTCTGGAGCTGTGTAGAGAAAGAAATCTGGCGATTAACGCACTGGCGCGAAGCGCCGGTATACCGCCGACGACGGTAAAGAACATTCTGAATGGTGCAAGCCGAAATCCGGGGATTGTAACGATTAAGATGATTTGCGATGGCTTTGGTATTACGCTGGTGGAGTTTTTTGATACGCAGGAATTTCGGGAGCTGGAGCAGGAATTGCAGTAAATCGGCTGCCGATGCGGCGCTATGCTATTATTATATGAAGGGACACCCATCGTCTCCCGGCATTGGAGGCGATGGGTGTCCCTATTCATATTGAAAAAAGGAGCGGAATAGCTCAGGCGGCGATCTGCTGCAAGGGCTGGTTGAAGGCAAGCTGCCATATCCGCTGAATGTTCTCTTCGTCCGACTGGCTGGCTTTGCCGAAATTGGAATGTGCTGATACGTCCTGCCTGGCTACGATCATGGCTCCAATAGCGCTGGTGCCCAATGCGCTGAATGCCGACATGCTGCTGGCAACGCCGGGCGAATGATCTGAACCGCAACGCCGCTGGCTTTTGCGTAGCGGATTATTGCGCCTCCCCATGGTCAATAGAGCAATTTACGATGCGGGAAACGGGACATTTCAGGCGCGTTGCGTCGAGCACGCCGGTGAAGGAAAGCTCCATGCCGTCCTGTTCCCTTTTGAGATTGCAGTCAAAGCAAACCACGCCGCCATCCGCGGCCTCCAGGCGAATGCGCTGCACCCGTTCCCCTGCGCACGCTGTCAATTTGGTCTTGCGACACAGGGTCAGCTTTCGAGGACATTGCTCCACCGGCGGTAATACGCCGTTTCGGATGAGGTCGTGAATATGCCGGTTTACGGTAGCGGTTGATTTGACGCCGACGCCTATGGCGATTTCCCGATAAGATGGCGAGTAGCCGTGCTGATCGCAGAAGGCGGAAACAAAGTCAAGGATTTTCTCTTTCGTCCTGTAGGCTTCTCCCATGGCGATTCACTCCCTCCGTTTCATAAGCCAGCGGTCCCTGCTTCGGTCGCCGGGTTCGCGGCTGTGTTCATATGGATTTTGCATGTGCGCTCCCTCCTTAGAAAAAAGGTATAGGAAATAAGCCGACCGGAAGGGCCGGTTGAATTGGGTTTGTTTTTCAGCGTTGTTGCGCCGCCTCGTGCCGGAGATCGTCCAGCTCCGCCTGCTCCGTTTCCGTTGGCCGGGCGTCGGTGGGCACGATACCGATGACCCTGCCGATGCAGCGGACGTTGTCATCGGCGTTAAAATGCAGAACAGGATACTTGGGATTGTGGGAATGGAGGCCGTCCGGTTGGTATTCCTTGACGAAGCCCTCGCCGTCGGCGACGAATACGCCCACCTCGCCGGGAGAAATGGAGTCGGCGTATTGCACCAAAATGTCGTCTCCGTCATGCAGGTCGGGTTCCATGGAGTCGCCGCTGACGGTGATGACGGCGTCAGCCCGACAGACGTTGCGGTCGGCGCGGAGATAAATATAGACGCCGTGCCCGCCCTCGTCCAGGGGATTGCCGGTGCCTGCGGATGTTTTCAGGTCGTCGTACCAGATGCGCTGAAAATTCTCCTGAACGTATTTGCGCAGATTCCGGGCCTGAACGTCCAGCATGGTCGCCATCAGCTGGTCTACGACCTGCCGGTTCTGGCGGCTGAGGTAATGGTAATTGTTGAGCACCCGGCGATCCTCGCTGGTCAATTCCTCGGTAAAAACCGCCTGGCCGAAAAAGGTGCTGAGGGAAATGCCCAGCGCTTCGCAGAGGTCGGGGATCATGTTGAGATCGGGCCGCGCCTTTCCTACCTCCCAGTTGCTGACGTAGTTTTTGCTGGTGTTGAGGATACGCGCCAGCTCGGGCTGGTTGATGCCCTTTTTGAGGCGGGCGGCGCGGATGATAGAGCCATACTTCTCGCGGTTGAAATAAGCGAGCTTGGCAGCTTTTCGTTCCGCCAGGCTGGTAACGTTTCCCGCTGGCGACGGATTGTCGGTGGGCTTCATGCTTTTTGCCTCCTTCTTGACTTTCAAGTATATAGTAGCACTAAAATATATTGCTGTAAATAGGCCAGTGGAAATTTTACGCAGTTTTTCGAAAAAAGCTCAAGCAGCACCAGATCAAAAATAATTTTCAGAAAATGAATGTATGTTCGCATACTTGGAAACAAGAAATAAAATTTAGTGCTATACTTGGTGACTAGATACAGTTCCTGGCAAAAAAGGATAGTATGACAGGTGCTTTCTCTCAAAAAGCTGCCTCCTTCATGCGGCAGACGCCGGGCTGCCGCATGGAGTTATCTGATGCCGGTAATACGAAAATACGGAGGAATGCGAGAAAAGCAAAACGACCGGCCAAGAGGCAATCGCCCGCCGCGCTCGGTGCAGCGAGTCAAGCAGAAGGCCAATAAGGAAAAAGGAAGGAGCGGTATCGCATGAATTTTCCGAAGGAGCTGGCGGCGCTGCCGCAATGGATCTGCTGGCGGTTGGAGCCCGATCCGAAAAGCGAGAAGCCGCGCAAGGTGCCCTATGATCCGAAAACAGGTCGCAAGGCCTCGTCCACCAATCCGCAGACGTGGGCGACGCTGGCGGAGGCTGAAGCTGCGCAGAAGAAGTATCTGTTCACTGGTGTGGGCTTTGTATTCACCGAGGCTGGCGGCATTGTGGGCGTGGACATCGATCACTGTAAAAATGAAAATGGAAGTTGGAACGAAACCGCCTCCGTCGTTCTGGCAAAATATCCTTCCTACACCGAAATCTCCCCCTCGGGCACGGGGCTGCACATTTTCTATCGCGGCTCCATGCCCGGCAAGGGCAACAAGAACAGCCAGTCTGCCGTAGAAATGTACGCCGCCGCGCGGTATTTCACCATGACCGGCAACCGGCTGGAGGGCACGCCCGAGGACATCGCCGATGGCGCAGAGGCGCTAAAGTGGATTCACGAAACCTATGTGGCCAAGAAAAAGACTGCCAAGAGCAAGACGAAACGTGCCGTTCGTGCAGTTTCGCTTACTGACGAGCAGGTGCTGGAGAAGGCCGCCTCCGCCCAGAACGGCGAGGACTTTACCGCACTGTGGGAAGGACGTTGGCAGGAGAAATTTGGCAGCCAATCCTAGGCTGATCTCGCTCTTTGCTGTTCTCTCGCCTTTTGGACAGGCAAAAACAAGGAGCAGATGGACAGGCTGTTCCGCCAATCGAAGCTGTTTCGAGAAAAATGGGACAATGTTCACCATGCAGATGGTGCGACCTACGGCGAGGAAACGCTGGCGCAGGCGCTGGAGCGCACGGAAAACGTCTATACGCCGGGCGGTGATCTGGGCATCTTCGAGGCCAACGGTCGCTATATGCGGGAGCGCGGCGAGAACGTCTACGCGCTGACCAATTTCGTGGTGCGTCCGCTGGAAATGCTGGTGGCCGAGGACGAAACGCAGATGACCTGCGACCTTGTGACCATGTATGGCGAAACCTTCCGGCTCTCCTTTATGACGGCGGATTTCACGACGGCGCAGAAATTCAAGGCCGTGCTGAATAAGCGCACCATTTCGCTTAGCTACATGGGCAGCGACGGCGATTTGGAGGTGCTGAAGGCGTATTTGGCAGGCCTTGCGTGGCAGGTGAAGCGCGGCGTAAAGGCGTTGGGATTGTATGCACGCGAGGAAGGATGGGCGTTTGTGGACAAGGATTGCGCCTTCGCCGCGGGCGGCGAGGACGTGCCGGACATGATTCAGCTGGAGAAGCACGCGTCCATTGAAACGGAATTGCTGCGCTGCAAGGCTATTTCGGCGGAACGGCTCATGGCACTTGGCCCGTTGCTACTGAATTACAACGAGCCCGCGAAAACGGCGACGGTGCTGGCGTGGTGTACTGGCTGCTTTGTGAAGGAGATGCTGCGCGCCGTGGGCGTCAAGTATCCGCACCTGTTCCTGATCGGCGAGGCAGGCAGTGGCAAATCCACTACATTGGAGCGAGTCATTCTGCCGCTGTTCGGTCGGAGCAAGGTGGTGGCCGCGCCGCAGATTACGGCGTTCACGCTGATGAAGGACGCGGCCTCCAGCAACCTGTTTCCGCAGGCGTTGGACGAATTCAAGCCCTCGAAGATCGACAAAGTGCGGCTTTCCGCCCTCTACAACCATTTCCGCGACACCTACGACGGGCACGAGGGCGTGCGCGGGCGCGCGGATCAGACGCAGGTGTCCTATACGCTGCTGGCTCCGCTGGTGGTGGCCGGTGAGGAATCGCCGGATGAATCCGCTACTCGCGAGCGCGGCATGGAGCTGCTTTTCAGCAAGCGCGATCTGAAGGACGCTTCCGTCCGCGCAGCATTCGCGCAAATCAGCAACTGCCGAGATGATCTGGCGGCGCTGGGCCGCCTTCTGCTTGATACGGTGCTGACGGTGAAAACGGCGACGGTGAAGGAATGGTTCGACGAGTCCGTCGCTATGTTCAGCGGCAATCTGCCCTCCCGCGTGGTGAGCAATCTGAGCGGCTGCATGGCTGGGCTGCGACTGCTGGAGGCTGGCGTGGAGCCAGGTATTTTCCATTTCGCTGGAAGGCTGCGTGAAATACATGGAATACGCGGCGCGGGAATACCTGCTGGATGGCGGCAACAGCAACAAGAGCATTGTGGAAACGACGCTGGAGGTCATGGATGAGAAAACGTTTTGCGGACGGCAAGGTGGCGCTGCCTTACAAACAGTTTCTCGGCTATAAAAAGGGCGCGGACGGTATTCCGGAAATCGTGCCCGAGGAAGCTGCGACGATCAAGCTAATCTATCGCCTGTTCATGGAGGGAAAAGCGCCTGCGTATATCGCACGCTTTCTTTCCTCCTGCAATATTCCTTCGCCTGCCGGGAGTCCGCAATGGCGGCCCGAAACGGTAAAAAGCATTCTGTCCAACGAGAAATACAAGGGCGACGCCATCCTGCAAAAAACCTTCTGTACGGATTTCCTGACCAAGAAAATGAAGGTGAACGAGGGCGAGGTTCCCCAGTATTACGTTGAAAATAGTCATCCCGCCATCATTTCGCCGGAAATGTTTGAGGCCGTGCAGGCAGAGCTTGCCAAGCGCAAGCGCTCCAATCATCGGAATTACACACCGTATTGCTTCTCTGGCTGTATTTTTTGTGATGAATGCGGGGCGCTGTATGGCAGTAAGGTGTGGCATTCCAAAACTGTATGGCAATGCAATGCCCGCCATAAAGGAAAAACTACCTGCCAAACGCCCGCCTTGCGCGACGAAACGCTGCAGGATGCGTTTGTCATGGCGATTAACCGGACGCTGCGCAAGAAGGACGAAATCATCCGAATTTGCGAGGCGACCATGGAAAAACGGTGCGATATTCAGCCGCTCAAGGAAGAACAGAAAAAGCTCCAAGCCGAGCTGGAGGTCACACGCAGCCTGATGGAACGACTGATTACGCTCAATGCGACAACGGTAATGGATCAGGATGAATACAACAGGAAGTTTGTGGAATACGAGGCCCGTTACAACGAAATTCGCCAGCGCATTGCCGATGTGGAATCCGAACAGAAGCAGCGCGTTGGAAAACGCGGCAAGCTGGCAGAGTATCTGGAGACGCTGAAAAATCAAGGGCTCATTTCCAACTTTAACGAAACGCTGTGGTACGGCACAGTAGAGCAGGTGCGCGTACTAAAGGACGGAAAACTGCGCTTCATTTTCAAAGATGGCTCCATGGTTGACTGCTAAAAATGGACGTACCCGCAAGCTCATTTTAGATAAGGTAAGATAAGTTGCGCAAAATGAAAGGAGGGAAAAAGAGACATAGTTTGCGAACTCTGGTAGAATGAAGTTGCGACACACCATTCTAAAAGGAGACTGCAAACCATGTCTGAGAAAATT
>JAEYCB010000016.1 GCA_023404345.1 Bacillota bacterium | reverse complement strand
TATGCCTAACTCTTCCCGGATCTGTGTGGAACCCTTACGGATCGCTAGGTAGTCCTCCACAGCCTGAATCTTTACCTCCGGCGGTATTTTGCCTTTTAAACTCATGATAATTGCTCCCTCCGTTTCGGCAGTTTTGTTTTTCCGCTGTCTACTTTAAAGGGAGCATATCAGATGGCCCGCCGCCGCTGTTTTTTCACTTGATGATATAAGCCGCCTTTACAGCCCCGATATCGTCCTTGCCGCCGCCGCTACCTCCGCCACGGGAGCCGGCGCATCGGTGATGACGCCCATGGCCTGCAAAATGATCACCAGAATGCCCAACACCGCCACGTAGATGGCAAAGCCGTTAAGCGACACGCGGCTGATGAGCCTCAGGAAGAAGCGGATGGCCAGATAGCCGCTCACGCCTGCCACCACCATGCCCACCAGAATGGCGGGCAGGTCAGGCCCAATGCTCACGCCCTCCGAAAGCACATCCATGCCCTCGCTGACCAGGCCGCCAACAATGGCCGGAGCACTCATCATGAAGCTGAACTTGGCGGCCGTCTCGCGGTCCAGCCGTGCGGCCACGCCGCCAAAAATAGTGCTTCCGCTGCGGCTGACGCCCGGCAGCATGCCAAGAGCCTGCATGCACCCCATAGCCAGGGCCTCGCCTACACCCACGCGATGCTTTTCCACCCCGCGCAGGGCGTTGCGCTGGGATAGCCACTGGGTCAGCATCAACAGCAGCGCCGTGATGAGGAAGCACACGCCCAGCAGGCTGTTGTGCGTTTCTACATAGTCCAGGGGTTTGTCAAAGATGATCTTTCCCGCCAGAGCAGGCAGCGAAGCGATAAACAGCAGCACAAGGGTTTTGTTTTTGATAGGATGTAGGATCATCTCCAACCAGTCTTTCCAGAACACGATGGCCACTGCCACCAGCGTGCCCACGTGCAGCAGGATGTTGAACAGCAGCTGATGTTCTACATCCACACCAAAAAGTGCCTGCAATAGATTGAGATGTCCGCTGGAGGAGATGGGCAAAAACTCCGCGAGGCCCTGGATCAGGCCCAGAAGGGCCGCCGTCAACACATTCATGCCAAAATCGTTCCTTTCTGTAGCCGGTTCAGAGGCAGTATACACTATTTCCCGATGGATGTCACGGCTTTTTGCAAATGCGCCTCTTTCAAAAGTATGGCCAGACAGGTTATAATAGACGCGGGAGGTGATTGAAAAATGAAACGGCAGCATTGCTTTTTGCCGCTTTTGCTGTCTGTGGCACTGCTGCTTACAGGCGCGTGCGCACAAGCGGAGGCACAGGTGCAGGCCCTGTTTATCAACGTAGGCAAGGCGGACGCGGCGCTGTTTTTGTTGGGCGACCAGCGCTTTCTGGTGGATACCGGCACCAAAGACAGCTATGACCAGCTGGAGCGCGTGCTGGGTGCCTACGGCGTAACGCATCTGGACGGCGTGTTCATTACCCACACGGACAAGGACCACGTGGGCGGACTGAAAAAGCTGCTAAAGAGCGATATTGCTGTGGACCGGCTTTATGCCGGAACGCTCCACAGCGAAAAGAGTCTGGAGGACCACCCCGTCTATGAGGCAGCGGAGAAATACGACATTCCGCTCACTTGGCTTTCTGCCGGGGAGACAGTCGATCTGGAGGATGACTGCACATTTCATGTGCTGGGTCCCCTCTCCCAGGACGATGAAGAGGAAAACAACAATTCGCTGGTGCTCCGGTTGACCACCCCGCAGGGAGATATGCTGCTCACCGGCGACATGGAGCTGACAGAAGAGGCTGAGCTCATCCAGGCAGGTCTCATCAGTCAGGCAGCAGTGCTCAAAGTGGCCCACCACGGCAAGGATGACGCTACCAGCTGGCAGTTTGTGCTGCTGGCGCGGCCTCAGTGGGCAGTCATCTCCACCAGTTCCCCGGAAGAGCCGGACACCCCCAGCAGCAAGGTTCTCTCGCGCCTGTGGGATGTCAAGGCGGGCGTAGCGGTCACTCAGGATGCGCAGGTCGGCATCCTTGTAACGCTTAAGGACGGACAGGCCAGTGCGGAAGCCATCAACTGGCGGTAGCGCACCGGTTTGTTTTGCAATGCATAGGATGGCTTGGCGCAAACCGCTTTTGAAGCGTTTCGCCAAGCCATCCTTTTGTTTAGTAGGAGGGGACCCGTTATGCATCATCCACCCTGTACCTGCCACGCCTGCGGCGAAAAGCCGTCCAGGCCGTGTCCTGCACCCTGCCCACCGCCTCCCGGAACGGATTGCTGTTGCCGCCCACCCAGGCCATGCAAGCCGGGCAAGCCCGAAGGCGTACTCCTGCAAAAGATCGTCAGCTGCGAGCGCAGCAGCATCTCTTGTCTGTGCGTAGACCTGGCCCTGAGCGGGCTGGACTGCGCCAGGCCGCCGCTTACACTAATGAGCGTACATGAAAGCGGCGCCCAGCCCTCCTGGACGCCGCTTAGTGAATCCGACTGCGCCGGGCGCGTGATGGTGCGCGTGACCGTGCCCGTCTGCGCCCAGGTATCGGACGCATGCGGACAGCGTTTCTCCGCCTTTGGCCAGATCGACGCAGAAATCTGCTTGCGCCTGCCCAGCGCCTGTGCCGGGTATTACAGCCTGTTCATCCTGCCCTGCGTGCGCCTGCTGTGCGCGGACGGCTGCGCGGATGGGCCTGTGTTCCAGACGCGGCTGCAGGTGGTACTGGACGTGTACGCCATCCGGCCTGAACCGTGTATGCTGCGTCGTCCGGAACCCGCCTGCCCGGACCTGCCGCTCTATCCGCCACCTATCAGACCGGGTCCATCCTGTTGGCCACAATGCCCAGCAATCCCGGACCCGTGTGGATGGCCAGCACGGGGCTGACGGACATGATGGGCGTTTCACCGACCCCATTCAATTCACCCTTGAGGCGCTCCACCAGCTTTTCAGCCTCCTCGAGCGCCTTGCCGTTGACCACGGCCACCTCTGCCCTGGCCCCGCCCAGGAAGCGTTTAACCTCGGCCACCATGGTATCCACTGCGGACTTGTAGCCGCGCGTCTTGGCCAAAGTGGCGTAGATTCCTTCGTCGTTGACATAGATGATGGGCTTGATCTGCAAAAGGCTTCCCACCATGCCCTCAACCTTGCCGACGCGGCCGCCCTTGCGCAGAAATTCAAGCGTGCGGATGACGAACATGCCCAGCTGATTTCTGCGCACGGTCTGCGCGCGCTCGATGGCTTCTTCGGGCGAGGCGCCCTCTTCCAGCGCGCGGGCCGCGGCCAGCACCATCATGCCCAGCCCCATCGACAGCGTGCGCGAATCCACCATGTGCACACGCATGCGGCTTTCGAAGTCCTGGGTGATCATGCGCACCATGTTGAACGTGCCGCTGAGGCCCGACGAAATGGACATATGAATTACATCCGTCACGCCCTCCTGCACCAGCGATTCGTACAGGCCAGTCACATCCTCTGGAAGGGGCAGGCTCGTCTTGGGCAGCTCATGGGCCAAAAGCTCGTAGAGCTCATCCTCCTGAATATCAATGCGATCGCGGTATTCTGCATTCTGGCACACGATGCGCAACGAAATCATGCGGATGCCGTAGCGCGAAAGTTGCTCATCATTCAAGTCACAGGAGGAATCTGTTACAATCACGGTTTTACGCTTAGCATCCATTCCTGCTCACCTCTGCGTTGCCGCGGCAAGCCGCGGCTTTTCTGTCATTATCTCTGAAAACATACCTATTATATCATTCCCATCTGCGCTGTCAACGCTACCCAGCGGCAGCGCAGATGTTTTTTTACATTTCCTCCACCCTGCGCGCTGCCGTCACCGTTGACAAACACGGGGGTGATGCCTTACTATGAAGGATGGTAATATGTGCGGTTACGCATACGAATTTTGGAGGCAACGCCGATGAAATCGCTTAAGATGGACCTACGTTGGCTTCTGACCGTCTGCGCCATAGCGGCGGTCTGTGCGCTGATTTGCTTTGTACCCCAGGCCCGCGCGACGGGCGGCACCGTGTCGGGATGTGCCTATGTGGATGCGAACGAAAACCTTACCCATGATGAAAGCGAACAGCTCATCACGGGCGTGCCCGTCTGTCTGGAGCGGCGTGAAGGCAGCGCGTGGACAGAGGCGGATCGTACCGAAACCGACCTGTACGGCAAATATGATTTTACCGGTCTTCCGTCTGGTGAGTACCGTGTGATTTGCACGCTCAGCGGACAGGAGCTCTACGCCATAAGCGTGGGGACCTCTATGGCAATGGAGGACGGTGCCGTATGCGGCGAAGCCGTCATGTTGGAAAACGAGAAAACCATATCCGGCGGCGATGTGGGCCTGGCGCCCTCTGCCCGGCTTGCGCTGACCGTTTTTCAGGACAGCAATGGCGACGGCAAGCGCGGCGATTACGACCGTGGAGTGCCCGGCATTGAAGTAACCCTGATGGATGGCAAAACGGCGCTGGGATCTACCTCTACCGATGGCGAAGGAAAGGCGGCGCTGTATACGCGTTCCGGCCGTTATACTGTCCGTGTAGCACTGCCTGCGGGATATGGGTTGTCCGACGGCAGTGTGCAGAGCCATATCATCGACCTGGACGTTACCTTCGACACCGGCGAGGAGGAATCCCTCACTTTGGCTGTGGCCCCCGTGGGCGCGCTGGGCGGCAAGGTTTTTGAGGACCTGGACAACGACGGTATCATGGGAGAGGACGAGCCCGGCGTGGCAGGCGTGACGGTGCACATCGAGGGCAGCCGCACGGGTACGGTGCGCGAAATCACCACCGATGAAACGGGTGTCTATCTGTTCGACTTTCTGCCCGACGATACCTACACCATCTCCGCCACGCTGCCTGACGGCATGCTCTATGCCCGCTATTCGCAGTCCGGCGGGGACCTGCGCAGCATCTTCACCGGTTCCAACATCACACGCGAGTTTCCCCTGCGCGACGCCGCACGCCTGACGGACAAGAACATTGGCGTAGTTGAAAATGGCGTGATCAGCGGCATGGCATTTCTGGATCTGAACTACAACGGCCGTTTAGACGAGGGCGAACCGGGTTACGCCGGTGTGACGCTGGAGGCCCTGCGCGGAAGCGGCGCCGAATCCCAGGGCAAGGTAGCCACCGGCGAGGATGGTTCCTTCCGCCTGGAGGGCCTGCGCGGCGGCGAATACCAGCTGCGTGCCATTTTGCCAAATGACGGCTCCATTTTCTCCGTGACCGGCGTGGGCAACGCGGCCGAGGTCAACCTCTTTGAGCAACGCTCCACGCGGCGGGAGTTCACCATCGGCGGCCTCACGCTGGGCAGCGGCGGCGAGACCAGCGCTCTGGTAGGCGTGGCGCGCACTGCGTCCGTCAGCGGAGTGGTGTTTGAGGACGCGGAATACGACGGCGTATGCGGCGGAAGCGACAAGCGTCTGTCCGGCATCAAGGTCAATGCAGTGGACGCTTCCGGCCAGACCGTTGCCACCGCTACCACCAATGCCAAGGGCGAATATACCCTCACCGGCATCATGCCCGGCGTCTACACCGTTCAGGTGCAGCGCAAGGCGGGCTACGGCTTTACGCGGCTTCGCCCCGAAGAGGACGGCGGCAGCCATGTAACCGCACTCGTAGGCGAAATGGGCATGACTGCTGAAATGGACATCGCCATGGGCGAAGACATCACCGGCGTGAACGCCGGCATGCTGCCCGCCTCCACGGTCAGCGGCGTGTTCTTCCACGACGTGAACGACAATGGCCTGCGGGATGAAAGCGAGCTGGGCATGCTCAGCGCACAGGTGCGGCTTCTGTCCGAGGACGGCGAAATCGACCTGGTCCAGACGCCCGGTGAGGATGGAACCTACTTCTTTGACGGCGTCATGCCGGGCCGCTACACCCTGCACTACCTGCTCAAAGAGCACTGCGAAATGACGCGGGTGGCCGAGGGTGGCAACACCGTAGCCCATGCCGGACTGGATACCGTCTACGTACCCTTCGAGGTTGTCATGGGTGAAAGCCTGACCTTGCCCATGGCTGGCGCGGTGACGCTGGGCAATTTCACCGGCGCAGTGTTCGAGGACCTGAACGCCAATGGCCAGTGGGACGAAGGCGAAAAAGCCCTGTCCGGCGCGAAGGTAGATCTCACGCCCGACCGCACGGGCGTGGAAGCCGCGCAGGCCGTGACCGGTGCGGACGGCTCTTTCGACCTGGAAGGCCTGCGTCCGGCAGGCTACACGCTTACCGTTACTTTGCCGGAAGGCTACATCTTCAGCCGTCCGCTGGAGGGGCTGGCCTTCGGCACGCTGGGCGAGCAGTCCCTGGTGTGCGCCTGGCAAACGCTGACCGACCGCAAGGACAAGGCCATTGGCGCAGTGCAGCCGGGAAGTATTTCCGGCGTGATCTGGTTGGACGAAAATGAGGATGGCCAGCGCGGAGAAGGCGAAATGCTGATGTCCAATGTAAGCCTGGAACTGGTGGACGAGCAGGGCGGCACTGTGGTCAAGCGCACTGCCTCCACTGATCAGGGATTCCGCTTTGACAATGTGCGTCCGGGCACTTATACCGTGCGTCTGACGCTGCCGGAGCAGTCTTCCCCCGCTGAGGACAGCACCTCCACCTTTGTGACAAACGGACTCAAAATGACTCAGACCGGCGTTGCCGTCGCGGCAGGTGAGGATGTGGATGGCCTGACCACCGGCCTGGTCTCCGCCACCAGTGTGGCCGGCAGGCTGTATCTGGATGAAAACGGTGCCCGCACGCCGCTGGCTGGCGTAACGGTGAGCCTCTACAAGGGCGGGGAACTCAGTCCCCTTATGACCGTGCTGACCGATGACAGCGGGCGTTACCGCTTCGATGGCCTGTGGCCCGCGGACTATTATCTGGAAGCTGGGTTGCCCAGCGGCACGATTTTCGTCCGGCCGGACGATCCCAACTACGCTGCGGGCGCGTCTGCTGTAACCGCGTCAGGCGAAGGGACAGGTACCAGCGAACTGTTTTACCTGCATATGGCCCAGCACCGGCTGGACATGGACGTAATCTACATCAAGCCCGCACGTGTGGGCGACCTGGCCTGGCTGGACGAAAACGGCAACGGCCTTGTGGACGAGGGCGAGCCGGGTATTCCGGGCATCACGGTGTGCCTTACGCAGGACGGAGAAGTGGCATATGAAACCGTGACTGATGCCTACGGCTACTACCTCTTTACCGACGTGTATCCCGGCACGTATACGCTGGTGGCGCAGGCTTACCCCGAACTGACCCCCACCAAGCAGGTGGAGGCGCTGCGCATCATCTCCAGCTGCCTCACCGGCGGCGACGGCACCGAGGCGCACAGCGATCCCTTTGAGGTGGAAAGCGGTAGCCTGAATGTCAACTTTGATCTGGGTTATCTCTTAAGGGAGGGCGAGTCCCTCCCTTCCGCCATCACAGCCCCTCCTACGCGGGATTGGACCATCTCCAACACCAAGGCACAATAAAACAAACGGCGCGCGGTCTCGCTCCAAAAGCAGGAACAGCCGCGCGCCGTTTTGTTATGATTTGTATGCCTCGCCCAGTGGAATGGCTAGGAACACCAGCCACCCAGGATGCCACAGCCCAAAGAAGAATCCCAGCACCAGAAAAATCAGCGTGACCATCACGGGATTGGTGAAACGCTCCCACTGGGAATCAAAATGCATATAATGCAGCGGTATGGTCAAAAACACCAGCCATCCGGGATGCCACAGTCCGAACACAAAGCCCAGCACCAGATACAAAACCGTAATCCACAGCGGGAACATTGCATCCCCCCTGGCCTGACGGGCCTGCTCCTCCCTGCGCGCCTTATTTTCAAAATAACTGCCCTCCGGTCCCAGACCATCATGATCGGTCATGAGGCATCCTCCTTTAGCCGGTTTCGGCTGTTTGTCAGGGCTATCTTACCACGCTTTGCCGCCGGAAAAAAGGGGACGGTGCTCAAAAACCGGTAAACGCCGCATGAAAACCTCATGAGAATTTGATGAGAGAGAATCGCTTCTTGTTTCGGAAAAAAATCTTGCAAAACGCACATCACTATGCTATAATCAGTTTTGCGGTTTAAGACAACCCACAGCATGCGCAAAAGAGGTGAGAACGCGTGAAAGAGAAGATCCATCCCAAATATGGCAAGTCCATCGTCCGTTGCGTATGCGGTGAGACGTTTGAGACGGGGTCGGTCAAGCCTGAGCTGAAGGTTGAAATTTGCTCCAAGTGCCACCCTTTCTTTACCGGCAAGCAAAAGCTGGTTGATACCGGCGGACGCGTTGACCGCTTCAAGAAGCGTTTCAACATGGAATGAGCCATTCAAAAGAGCGCCTTTTCGGCGCTTTTTTTGATTCACCCGAAAGCGTGCCGCTGCGCAAATCTACCGGCAGGAACCGGAGGCAGCAGCGTCGAAATATAAAATTTGCGTGTTTGTGCCTTTTGCAGGCGCGCAGAAAGGAACAGGATATTTTATGAGCAATCGTAAACAAAGCGCGTGCGGACGCGTGGATATCGGCGGTCAGGCGGTTCTGGAGGGTGTGATGATGAAGGCGCCGGACGCCATCGCCATCTCGGTGCGCCGCCCCAACGGCACCATCGTGACCCGGCGCACCCCCTATGAGCCCCTTTCCAAAAAGCACCCCTGGATGGGGTGGCCGGTGGTGCGCGGCATCGTCAATTTCGTAACCATGCTTTCCATGGGCATGAGCGTACTGCAGCAAAGCACCGATATGCTGGGCATGCTGGACGAGGAGCCCAGCAAGTTTGAAAAATGGCTGTCCAAAAAACTGGGCAAGGGCATTGACAAGATCGTGATGGCCGTGGCTATCGTGCTGGCGGTCATCCTGTCGATCGGGCTGTTTTTCGTGATTCCGGAGCTGTTCGCGCGCCTACTCAAGGCGTGGATGCCCGATCCTTCCTTCAACTGGCTGATTAACCTGCTCAGCGGCATTTTGCGCATTTTGATTCTGATCGGCTATATCCTTTTTTGCGTCAAAGTGCCGGATGTGCGCCGCACATTTGAATATCACGGGGCTGAGCACAAAACCGTCTACTGCAATGAGCACGGCCTGCCCCTCACCCCCGAAAACGCGCAGCAGTTCACTACACTGCACCCGCGCTGTGGCACCAGCTTCCTTTTGATCGTATTTGTCATTTCCATTGTGCTGTTCACGCTGGTGGGCTATCAGGGCGAAAACTTCTTCCTTCGCCTGGGCAGCCGTCTGCTGCTGCTGCCTTTCGTGGCTGGCATCAGCTATGAAGCGCTCAAGGCTCTGGCCCATAGTGAAAGCCCGCTGGCCCGGGCCCTGCGCTGGCCTGGCATGCAGATGCAGCGTCTCACCACCCGTCCGCCTACCAATGAGATGTTGGAAGTGGCCATCGTATCCATGAACGTAGCGCTGCATGGCCTGCCCAAGGGCTGCGAGACCACGCCGGAGGGATACACCGTCATCCGTGACTACCGGGTGACCGATCCCTCCTACACGCCGCCCGCTGTAGAGCCGATGCCCGCCTCCAGGGAGGAGACCGCCGCGGAGCAGCCTGGCTCCGCCCAAAGCGTCGCCTCTGAGGCCGTAGAATAATATGGCGGCTGTTCGACAGGTTCTAATTGAAACCACCTGCGCCCTGGAGCGCGCCGGCGTACCTGATCCGCGGCTGGACGCCGAGTGGCTGCTGTCCCATGTGCTGGGCATGGACCGCCTGACCATGCGCATGAGCGGCGCGGCCCAACTAACCCCTCAGCAGGAGCAGCGCCTGGCGTCGCTCCTGCTTTCGCGTACCCGCCGCACGCCGCTGCAATATTTGCTGGGCACGCAGGGTTTTTATGGATTGGATATTCAGACGGACAAACGCGCACTCATTCCCCGCCAGGAAACGGAAACCCTATGCGAAACAGGGCTGTTCCATCTGCGCTCGTTAGGCAGGGATCCCGCCCCCACCGCACTGGACCTGTGCACAGGCACTGGGGCCATCGCTTTGGCGCTCAAGCACGAGTGTCCCTTGGCATATGTGTCCGCCTCGGATGCAAGCGCCGAAGCCCTTTCGCTGGCTCGCGAAAACGCGCATCATCTGGGATTGGATGTTGCATTTTGGCAGGGCGATCTGTTCGCCGCTGTCGCCGGGCAGCGGTTTGACCTGATTTTGTCGAACCCGCCCTACATTCCCACGGACGATTGTGCCCATCTTCAGCCGGAGGTACTTTGCGAACCTCGCATGGCGCTGGATGGCGGCGCGGATGGGTTGGATTTCTACCGCCGCATCGCCGGCGAAGCGCCCGCACACCTGACCCCGCGTGGCATGCTGGCCGTAGAGGTGGGTGATGGGCAGGCTCCTGCCGTAGCCTCGCTGTTTGAAACGGCAGAGCTATGCAACGTAGAGACCATCAACGACCTGTACGGTCACGCGCGTGTGGTGCTTGCTTTTGCTGCAGGTCATGCTTAGCGGAACGTTTCCCCCCTCTGCCCCATCCCCGAATCCAAGGAGGAAAACGACCTCATGTTTGAAAAATTCGACTGGATGCTGGCCCGCTATCAGGAATTGTCCGAAGCGGTAAGCCAGCCGGAGATCATCGCGGATCAGGCCCGGTGGCAGCGGCTTCTCAAAGAACATGCCTCGCTGGAGCCGGCGGTGGAGGCCTACCGCACCTATCAGAAAACCCTGTCGGACATTGAAGAGGCCCGCGAGTTGCTGGGACAGTCCGAGATGGCCGAACTGGCTCAGGACGAGCTTGACCAGCTGGAAGAAGAAAAGCAGCAGCAGGAACACCAGCTAAAACTGCTGCTTCTGCCCAAGGACCCGGACGCGGACCGAAATGTGGTTATGGAAATCCGCCAAGGCGCTGGCGGAGACGAAGCGGCACTGTTTGGCGCGCTGCTTCTGCGCATGTATACGCGCTACGCGGAGCGCCACCGCTTCCGCGTGGAGCCGGTCAGCTACAACATGACCGAACTGGGCGGCGTGAAGGAGGCGGTGTTCACCATCGTAGGCGAAGGCGCATTCAGCCGCCTCAAGTATGAAAGCGGCGTACACCGCGTGCAGCGCGTGCCCACTACTGAATCGGGCGGCCGCATCCACACCAGCACCTGCACCGTGGCGGTGCTGCCGGAGGTGGAGGACGTAGACGTAACCATCGAGCCCAAGGACTTGCGCATCGACGTGTACCGTTCCACCGGTCACGGCGGCCAGTGCGTCAACACCACTGACAGCGCCGTGCGCATTACCCACCTGCCTACCGGACTGGTGGTGACCTGTCAGGACGAAAAAAGCCAGATTAAGAACCGCGACAAGGCCATGCGTGTGCTCAAAAGCCGGCTGTATGACAAGCTGCGTGAGGAGCGAGACAGCGAGTATGCCCAGAACCGCCGTGGCCAGATCGGCACAGGCGACCGGAGCGAACGTATCCGTACCTACAACTTCCCCCAGGGGCGCGTGACCGACCACCGCATCGGGCTTACGCTGTACAAGATCGACAGCGTAATGGACGGCGACCTGGATGAAATCATCGACGCGCTGCTTTTGGCCGAACAGGCCGAAAAGCTCAAGGAGCTTTCGGAGGGCTGACCCCGCGCGCGGCCTCACAAGAAGCAAGGAGTCTTTCATCATGGAAACACAGATTCTCACCCCCACGGAGGAGGCCGTCGCCCTGGCCGCGCGCATTCTGCGCGAGGGCGGGCTGGTGGGCCTGCCCACCGAAACCGTCTACGGTCTTGGAGCCAACGCGCTGGATGAAACTGCCGTGCGCGCTATCTTTGCCGCCAAGGGCCGTCCTGCGGACAACCCGCTCATCGTGCATGTGCCGACGCCGGAGGATGCTGCGCCGCTGTGTCACATCAGCGATGCCTCCCGCGCACTGATGGAGCGCTTCTGCCCTGGCCCGCTCACGCTCCTCATGCCCAAAAAGCCCTGCGTTCCTGACGTAGTCAACGCGGGTCTGCCCAGCGTGGCGGTGCGCATCCCCTCGCACCCGGTAGCCCAGCGCGTGCTGCGCGCCTGCGGAGTACCCGTGGCCGCCCCCAGCGCCAACACCTCCGGCAAGCCCAGCCCCACCACGGCTCTGCACGTCTATCATGACCTCAGCGGCAAGCTGCCCCTTATTCTGGACGGCGGCGAATGTCAGGTAGGGCTTGAGAGCACCGTGGTGGATATGACCAGCGACATTCCGACCGTCCTGCGTCCGGGTGGCATCACGCCTGAGATGCTTCTAACCGTGCTGGACGAGGTGCGCGTAGCCGACAGCGTGCTGCGCCCTCTGCGTGAGGGCGAGCGTGCCCTCTCCCCCGGCATGCGTTACCGCCACTACGCGCCTGGCGGCCAGCTGACGCTGGTGACCGGCACGCAGGAAAACGTGCGGGCCTTGTGCCTGGCCATGTACCACGAGGCTGTGGCCGCGGGCAAATCCGCCCGCATCCTGGCCTTTGAGGAACACCTTCCGGACTATGCAGACGCGCGTGTGCTGTCCATCGGCAGCCTGGAAAAGCCTGAAACCGTGGCACATAAGCTGTTCTACGTGCTCCGTCAGATGGATGAGGAAGGCGTGGAAGCGCTCACCTGTGAAGTGCTGCCTGCCGAGGGTATCGGCCTGGCAATTATGAACCGCCTGAGCCGTGCCGCTGCCTTCCACATTCTTAATGCCAACGAGGAGATCACCCGATGAAAACCGTATTATTCATCTGCACCGGCAACACCTGCCGCAGCCCCATGGCCGAATGCTTGTTTCATGCGTTGGCCTTCTCGCAGGGCGCGCCGGGTGTATGCGCCGCCTCCGCCGGGTTGTGCGCTCCCGATGGCGCCCCCGCGTCCGAGGGGGCGCTTTTTGCCATGCGGCGGCGTGGCCTGTCACTGGAGGGGCATCGGGCGCGCACCGTAACCCGCGAAATGCTGGAGGACGCCGACATGGTCGTTTGCATGGGACAAAGCCATTTGAGCGCGCTGCGCGCGCGCTTCCCCGGCTTGTCTACGCCGCTGAGCGCATTTGACGACCCGCCCGTGAGCGATCCCTTTGGTGGCGATGCTGCCGCTTATGAACGCGCTGCCTGCGATATCGCACGGCAGCTTCCTCCGCTGCTGGATGCACTCTCCCCCGTCATCAAACTTCTTCCTCCCACCGAGATGGACGAAGATGACGTACTTTCCTACCGCGCTGAATTTCTTTCGGCGGGAGACAGTCTGCACGGCACGGCCTGGTTGGCGGATCGTCCCGATTATCGCGAATGGCTGGCCGCTGTGCGAGACAATCTAAATGAGCAAACCGTGCATCCCGGCCTGGTGCCATCCAGCACGCTGCTGGCGCGGGACGCAAAAACGGGCGCGCTGGTGGGAATGATCGATATCCGGCACCGTCTCAACGATTATCTGCTGGCCTTCGGCGGACATATCGGCTACAGCGTGCGCCCCTCTCAACGGCGCAGGGGCTATGCCACGCGCATGCTCGCAGCCGCGCTGCAGATCTGCCGGGAACTTGGCCTGTCCCGCGTGATGATCGCCTGCGACAGCGAAAATGCCGCCTCGGTGCGCACCATTGAGCGATGCGGGGGCGTTATCGAAAACGAGGTGCCGGAGGACGGCCGTCTCACCCGGCGCTACTGGATTGACCTGTAAGGGAGGGAA
Source organism: Bacillota bacterium (assembly GCA_023404345.1). Taxonomy (GTDB): domain Bacteria; phylum Bacillota; class Clostridia; order Christensenellales; family Aristaeellaceae; genus Limiplasma. The sequence goes on along the minus strand of JAEYCB010000016.1, from coordinate 32,030 downwards.
TATCGCATGAAGCTTACGTTTTTGGGCGCAGCCCGCGAGGTGACGGGCAGCCGGTTTCTGCTCCAGGCCTGCGGCAAGAACATTATGGTGGACTATGGCATGGAGCAGGGCGTGGACCTGTATGAAAACGCACCGCTGCCCGTACCCGAAAACCAGATCGACTATGTGTTTTTGACCCACGCGCACATTGACCACAGCGGCTACCTGCCGCTGCTGTACAAAAAAGGCTTCCGGGGCGCCATCTTCGCCACCGACGCCACCACGGACCTGTGCCGCATCATGCTGCTGGATTCGGCCCATATTCAGGAGAGCGACGCCGAATGGAAAACCCGCAAGGCACAGCGCCAGGGCAGGCCGCCTGTGGAACCCCTCTACACCCAGGACGACGCGTTGGGCGTGCACGGGCTGTTCCGGCCCTGCCACTACGGCCAGCGAGTGGAAGTTTGTCCCGGCATCAATATTCGCATGGTGGATGTGGGGCATCTGCTGGGCTCGGCCTCCATCGAGGTGACCGTGACCGAGGAAAATGAAACGCGTGTGATTGTCTTTTCCGGCGATATCGGCAACCTGCACCAGCCTCTTCTGCGCGATCCGCAATACCTGCACACCGCCGATCTGGTGGTGATGGAATCCACCTACGGCGACCGTTCCCACGGTCCTGTGCCTGACTATCTTTCCGCGCTTTCCCGCGTATTGCAGGAAACTTTCGACCGGGGCGGCAACGTGATCATCCCCAGTTTTGCGGTGGGCCGTACCCAGGAGATGCTCTACTTCATCCGCCAGATCAAGCAGGAGGGCCGTGTGCACGGCCATGACGGCTTCCCCGTCTATGTAGACAGTCCGCTGGGCATCGAGGCGACCACCATCTTCAATGAAAACACCCGGGAATGCGCGGACGAAGAAACCCTCGCCCTGCTGCGCGCCGGCGTCAACCCGCTCACCTTCGCGGACCTGCGCATCACCCAGAGCGCGGAGGAAAGCAAGCTCATCAACAACGATGCCACACCCAAGGTGATCCTGTCCTCCAGCGGCATGTGTGATGCGGGCCGCGTGCGCCATCACCTCAAGCACAACCTGTGGCGGCCTGAATGCACGGTACTGTTCGTAGGCTACCAGAGTGTAGGCACGCTGGGCCGCAGTATCGTGGATGGTGCCAAGGAGGTCAAGCTCTTTGGCGAAACCGTAGCCGTCAACGCGCACATCGAAACGCTGGCGGGTATCAGCGGCCACGCCGACAATGCCGGTCTGCTGCGCTGGATCTCTGCCTTTGATCCCAAGCCCCGCCATGTGTTTGTAGTGCATGGCGAGGATGAGGTGGCCTCCGCCTTCGCTGGCCGCCTTCAGGGCGAACTTGGGCTTGAGGCGCATGCTCCTTATAATGGCGAAAGCTGGGATCTGATTTCCCTGACCTGTCTGACCGAGGGCAACCGCGAGCGGCTTAAGAAGCCTTCGCGTGAGGCTGCCGCGCTGGATGCGCTGCCTGACCGCAAAGCTCCCATGTCCACAGCGCCCCACAGGGCCGAAAAGCCCGATTTCTCCACCGCTTATGGCCAGCTGGTCCTGGCAGGTGAAAAGCTCTCTGCTCTCATCCGCCGCATGCAGGGCCGGGACGCAAAGCAACAGAGCCGTTTGGCCCGGCAGATAAACCTCCTTATCAAAAAATTTACCCGTTCCTAATGTGCCATCAATGAGCACATTCTCCTTCTCCTCAAAGATGGGATGCTTGATATCGTGCTTCTATTAGAAGCAGACAGACTGGACGCAATGCTTGCATATCATTTGGGCATATCAGCTTTTTCACGCCGGAGGCGAGACACATCGCCTCCGGCGTTTTTGTCTTTCCACGGTCTGTCAATAGACAAGTTACGAAAAAAATGGTATACTTTGCAAAAGGCTATCTATGTGCCTTCCGGGAGCTGATCTTCATGAAACGCTTGAAATTTCTGCTGATTTTATGCCTTTGCGCGGCGCTGCTTTCCTCCTGCGCGCCGGACGAAAACGTTCAACAAACTGCCGCCCCAACCACCGCGCCCGTATTGTTGGGCTTCTCTCAGCTTGGCTCGGAAAGCGCCTGGCGCGTGGGGAGTACGCGCAGCATTGAGGAAGCTGCCCAGCGTCATGGTGTGAGCCTGATGATGCTCAACGCCTATCAGAAGCAGGAAAAGCAAATCGACGCCATCCGTTCCTTCATTTCTTATCGCGTGGACGTGATTTCCTTTGCGCCCATCGTGGAGGACGGATGGGATACCGTGCTCACCGAGGCCAAGGCCGCCGGGATTCCCGTCATTCTGGTTGACCGGCTGATCACCACGCAGGATGAATCTCTCTACGCTTGCTTCGTAGGGGCGGATTTCATCAAAGAAGGCCGCAGCGCGGGTGAATTTTTGCTCAAAAAGGCCGATGCCATGGGCGCTGAGCACCTCAACATCGTGGAGATCACCGGCACCGAGGATTCTACGCCCCAGCGTCAGCGACATCAGGGATTCCACGATACCATCGCGGGCGACGAGCGCTTCACAGTGCTTGAAAGCATCTCCGGCGATTTCCTCGTATCCAAGGGTGAGGAATGCATGCGCTACCTGCTGGACAAATATGGCGATGATATCGATGTGCTCTATTCCCACAATGACGGCATGACGCTGGGCGCCATCGATGCCATCCGTGAGTACGGGCTGGCTCCGGGCCGCGACATCATCATCATCACCGTGGACGGCGAGCAGGCCGCTATCGACCTGCTCAAGGCCGGGGAGATCAACTGCGTGGTGGAATGCACCCCCAACCTGGGTGACGCTGTGATGGAGCTGGCCAAGAAGCTGGCAGCCGGGGAGGAAGTTCCCAAGATGAGCCATCCCGACGAGGAAGTCTTTACTGAATTTGACGATCTGAGCGATCTCGCGCCGCGGGGGTACTGACCGTGAAGCACACAAGAAACGGCCAGAGCATCACCGGGCAGGTCAAGATGGCCTCCCGCACACTCACGACGATCCTGGTGCTTCCGGCGGTCATCAGCCTGGCGCTGCTGCTCATCAACGCGGCCTGGTACCAGTCGTCGGTATCGCGCATGGAGGAAGTGGCCGCACTCAAACCGGTCATCTCCACCGGCATTCCGGAAATGGTTTGGGTCACCGTATCGGGACGCGCCACATTCGAAAACTGCGGAGTATATGAAGCCATCGACGGTGTCAATCAGGCACTGGACACCATGACCGCCAAGGACGGGCCAGGTGCTCGCCTGGAATTGACCGTGGCCCGCCGCACCATGGAAACGCTTACCCAGTACGTGCGTCAGATTGAAGAAAACCTCAATAACAACGTGCCCGTGGTGGAAAGCGAGCGCGTGCTGGAAGAGGTGCGCGACGTGGCCTCGCTGGTGGATTCAATGCTGGAGGATTATATCTCCGCTGAAATCAGCCTGTCGGCGGAGAGCAACCGGCAGATGACCCGGGTGGTCATTCTTTCCGCCGCGCTGGAGGCGCTGATTCTTCTGGGGGCACTGGTCCTGTCGGCCCGCATGGGCCGTCGCATGGCAGGCCTCATCCGCAGCCCCATCGAATGCTTGGAGCACTTCGCCGGTATGATGGCGGGCGGCAACCTGTCTGCCCGTGTACCCCCTACCGATCTGAGCGAGCTCAAAAACCTGACAGAGGGCATCAACGTCATGGCCGATCGCCTGGAATCCCTTATCGCACAGAACCGACAGGAGCAGGAAAACCTGCGTAAATCTGAGCTTCGCACTTTGCAGGCTCAGATCAACCCGCACTTTCTCTACAACACGCTCGACGCCATCGTCTGGCAGGCCGAAGCCGGGCACAGCGGCGAGGTCATCCACATCACCCGTGCCCTGAGCGATTTCTTCCGCATCTCCCTTTCCTCCGGTGCGGACTGGATTCCTCTGGCGCAGGAGCTCAAACACCTTTCGGGCTATCTCAGCATCCAGAAAGCCCGCTACCGCGACATCCTCAACTACCGCATCGACGTACCCGATGAGCTGGGTGAAAGCTATGTGCTCAAGCTCCTGCTTCAGCCGCTGGTGGAAAACGCCATCTATCACGGCATCAAGGACAAGCGCGGCGGCGGTCTCATCACCGTGACCGGCCGTGAGGAGGACGGGTTTCTTTGCTTTTGTGTGGAGGATACCGGCCGTGGAATGTCCTCCGATCAACTGCGCGACGTATGTGCCCGCATGCGCGGCGAACTTCCGCCCGCCTACGCTCCCTATGCCAACGCGGGCACAGGCTTTGGTCTGAATAACGTGGACCGGCGCATCCGCCTGTATTATGATCAGAATGAGGGCCTGCACATCGAAAGCGGGCCGGAAGGCACCCGCGTGAGCTTCCGTGTGCCCCGCAAAACAAGAGAGGAGATCGTGGATGGTTAAGGTATTTCTGGTGGATGATGAGATCGTAATCCGCGAGGGCATCCGCAATTCCTTTCCCTGGGAGGAAAGCGGCTATACGCTGGTGGGCGAGGCTCCGGATGGCGAAATCGCCCTGCCTATGATCCGCGACGCCAACCCCGACATCCTTATCACCGATATTCGCATGCCCTTTATGGATGGCATGCAGCTTTGCCGTGAAGTCAAGCGCCAGATGCCCTGGCTGGGTGTGGTGATTCTTTCGGGATATGATGATTTTACCTATGCACGCCAGGCCATATCGCTGGGTGTAAAGGAATACTTGCTTAAACCCGTAACCGCTCAGGAACTCAAAGACGTACTGGACCGTATTTCCGCGCGCCTGGCTGAGGAGCGCCGTGCCCGTGAGGATATGGCCAGTATGCGTCGCCGCCTGCACTCCGGCAGCCAGTTTGTCAAGGAAAAGCTGCTTTCCTCCCTTTTTACCGACGAGCCTATGGAAGAGGGCGACGCCAATACCATGATCGAGCAGATGCGCACGCTGGGCATCAATCTGGCCGCCAACTGCTATGCAGTGATCGATATGGCCTTTTCCAGCACGGACGGGTCTTTGTCGGTGCCGCGCGCCGCGCTCTACGCCCTGGCCGAAAGTAGCGGCGGCATTGTACAGGTGTGCGCCGCCAAACAGGGTGCCCGAGCCCTGGTACTGGGCGACAGTGAGGACGATACCGAGGAGCGGGCCTATTCCTTTGCCAGCTCTGCCCTCAACGAATTGGAACGCTCCGGTTGCACGGGCATTTTTTTGGCCATTGGTGAAATCGTGAAGCGTTTTGCAGATATCCGGCTTTCTATGCGCTCGGCACGGCATACGCGGCACCTGATGGCCGCACGGCCGGGCGCGGCTATGCGCATCGCGGGCGTATGTGAAGCGGCAGATACCCCTCATACGCTTAAGGATCTGGACCTGCGCCCCCTGCACGAGCGGCTGCAATACGCCGCCGCAGACGAGCTGGATCAGGTCTTTGGTGAGTATGTGGCCTCCCTGGGGGCGGCGGACCTTCACAGCGCTGTGGCCGCCGACTACCTGCACGTGGAGGCGCTGATGACCGCAAGCCGCATCATCCGTGAGGCGGGCGGAGACCCCGCCCAGGAACTCAAGCGGGAATGGTCCGACGGCGGCGGCGAGGATGCCGCTTATGAAATGCTGCGCACCGCTCTGAACTACCGCGACCAGCACGTCTCCAAAGGTGGGTCCTCCGTGGCCAAGGCGCGTGCCTACCTGTCCCAGCACTTCGCTGAGCCCAACCTGATGCTGCAGGACGTGGCCCGCGCAGCCTGCATGTCCAACAGCCGCCTTTCCACTGTCTTTGCTCAGGAAACAGGGTATACCTTCACCGAATACCTAACCGCCCTGCGTATCGGAAAGGCCAAGGAGCTTTTGCGTCTGGGAGGCATGCGCTCCTCCCAGGTGGCCTTTGCCGTAGGGTACAACGATCCGCATTATTTCAGCTATCTGTTCAAAAAAACCGTGGGCATGACGCCCAGCGAGTATCGCCGGGAAAATGAAAATCAACCGGAGTAAAATGATATCGAACCTTTTCGTCGCTTTCGCATAGAGAAAAAGAACAATTTCCAACCAAAATGGAAATTCGCTTTATTCTCATTCTGTGCAAAATGGTGTAATTTTATCCACAGAGGCGAGAGCCTAATCGAAAAAATGGAGGGTATATCATGAAGAAGCTGTTTGCGATCTCCCTTGCTCTGATCCTGGCGCTTGGCATGTTCTCCGTTGCTGCCGCGGAGGACGTCATCACCATCGGTTTCGCCCAGGTGGGCCACGAGAGCGACTGGCGCGCTGCCAACACCCTCGACTACCAGAACACCTTCACCGCTGAGAACGGCTACGAGCTGCTCTTCGTGGACGCCGACAACGACCACACCGCTCAGATGGAAGCTGTCCGTAACTTCATCCAGCAGGAAGTGGATTACATCGTGATCTGCCCCGTGCAGGAAGCCGGCTGGGACGTGGTGCTGCAGGAGGCCCAGGATGCGGGCATCCCCGTCATCATCGCTGACCGCACCGTGAGCGCCGATCCTTCCCTGTACTCCTGCTTCATCGGCACCGACAGCAAGGCCGAGGGCGTGCTGGCTGGCCAGTGGCTGGCTGAGTACCTCAACGGCGCTGAGGCCAACATCCTGGTGATCGAAGGCTCCGTGGGCGCCTCCGCCGCCATCGGTCGTACCGAGGGCTTCAACCAGGTCGTCGCTGAGCATCCCGAATGGAAGATCATCGACAGTCAGTCCGGCGATTTCACCCAGGCTGGTGGCCAGCAGGTCATGGAAAGCTACCTCAAGTCCTACCCCGGCCAGTTCAACGTGGTTGTGTGCCAGAACGATAACGAAGCCTACGGCGCCATCGACGCTATGAAGGCTGCCGGCGTCACCTACGGTGTGGACGGCGACGTGATCCTGATTTCCTTCGACGCCACCAAGCAGGGCCTGACCCTGACCCTCAATGGCGAAATCAACTGCAACGTGGAGTGCAACCCCCTGCAGGCCGCTGGTGTTGCTGATCTGATCGCCAAGCTGGAAGCCGGCGAGGAAGCTCCCGCCGTCACCTACGTGCCTGACTCCGCCTTCGTTGCCGCTGGCATCGAGTCCGAGCTGGCCATCACCATGACCCAGGAAGTGCTGGACAGCCGCGCCTACTAAGATAGCGCCCGCATCAAGACATCAGGGGTCTGACCTGAAAAAACGGGGAGAGGCCGCATGGCCTCTCCCCCTCTCGCCGTTTTCACGCCGGCATGACGGCATGAAAGCGCTCTGATAAATCATCATTATTTTATTATGAAAGGACGTGGGGCCCTATGGAAAACAACGTCGTCCTGACCATGCGCGGCATCACCATGACCTTCCCGGGGGTCAAGGCGCTGGACCATGTGGATTTCACCCTGCGCAAGGGTGAAATTCATGCGCTAATGGGCGAAAACGGCGCTGGCAAGTCCACCCTGATCAAATGTCTGACAGGCGTGAACGATTTTGAGGCAGGCGAAATCCGCGTGGAGGGCATCGAAGGGCCCGTGCGCAATCACTCCACGCTGGAGGCGCAGAAGCGCGGCATTTCCACGGTGTACCAGGAGGTCAACCTCTGCCCCAACCTGTCGGTGGCAGAAAACCTGTTCATTGGCCGTGAGCCGATGACCAAGCTGCACACCATCAACCGCAAGGCCATGGTTTCCCGTGCGCGCCAGCTCATGGAGCAGCTCAACCTGCCCGTCGATGTCACGCGCGATCTGGAGGAATACTCCTTGGCCATGCAGCAGATGATCGCCATTGCACGCGCCGTGGACATGGACTGCAAAGTGCTGATTCTGGACGAGCCGACCTCTTCTCTGGACGATGTGGAGGTGGAAAAGCTCTTCACCCTCATGCGCAGCCTGCGCGACAAGGGCGTTGGCATCATCTTCGTCACGCACTTCCTCGAGCAGGTCTACGCCGTGTGCGACCGCATCACGGTGCTGCGCAACGGCACCCTGGTGGGCGAATACCCCATCGCCGACCTGCCCCGCGTGAAGCTGATCGCGGCCATGATGGGCAAGGACTTTGACGACCTGGCCAGCATTAAGCCCGAAGGCGGTCTGACCGCTTCCAACGAGGAACTGATCGATGCCGAGGGTCTGAGCCACGCCGGTAAGATCAAGCCCTTTGACCTGAAGCTCCGCCGGGGCGAGGTCATCGGCCTCACCGGCCTTCTGGGTTCCGGCCGCAGTGAACTGGCGCGCGCCATCTACGGCGCCGACCGCGCTCAAACCGGTACTCTGAAAGTCAAAGGCCAGGAGGTCAAGATCCGTCACCCCATTGATGCCATGCATCTGGGCATGGGTATGCTGCCCGACGACCGCAAGGCCGAGGGCATCATCGGGGACCTTAGCGTGCGCGAAAACATCATCCTGGCCATGCAGGCCAAACGCGGCATCCTGGACCTGATCCCCATGAAGGAACAGGAAGAAATCGCGGATAAATTCATCGATCTTCTCCAGATCAAATGCGCCAGCCGCGAAACGCCGGTCAAGCAGCTTTCCGGCGGCAACCAGCAGAAGGTGATCATCGCCCGCTGGCTTGCAACCAATCCCGATTTCCTGATTCTGGACGAGCCCACACGCGGTATCGACATCGGCACCAAGACTGAGATCCAGAAGCTGGTCATTCAGCTTGCGCAGGAGGGCAAAGGCGTTCTGTTCATCTCCTCCGAGATCGAGGAGATGCTGCGCACCTGCAACCGCCTGGCGGTTTTGCGCGACGGTGCCAAGGTGGGCGAGCTCAGCGGCGACATGACTCAGGAAAAGGTCATGAAAACCATAGCGGAGGGGTGAGGCTACGATGACATTTGTAAAGAAGGTAACCAAAAACCAGCTGTTCCTGCCCCTGTTTTCCATGGTGCTGGTCATGCTGGTCAACATCATCTACGATGTGGCCAATGGCAACCCGGTCTTTAACTTCTTCACCATTTCCATCAATAACGGCATCCTTTACGGCCGCCTGATCGACATCCTCAACCGCGGCAGCGAGGCCGCCATTCTGGCTCTGGGCATGACGCTGGTCGTATCCGCCTCCGCTGGTACGGATATCTCGGTGGGCTCGGTCATGTCGCTGGCAGGCGGCGTGTGCTGCGTGCTGCTGGCCGGATTTGGCAACGTCAACGTCACCGAGTACGCCGTCCCTCTGTGGGTGGGTGTTTTGGCCGGTATTCTGGTGGCATGCATGTGCGGCGCGTTCAACGGCTTTCTGGTGGCCGGGCTCAAGATACAGCCCATGGTCGCCACGCTGATCCTCTTCTCCGCCGGCCGTGCCATTGGCCTCTTGCTGTGCAACAGCAACATCGTCTATGTCAACGCCGAAAGCTTCAAGTTCTTCGGCGGTTACTGCTGGATCTTCCCTACGCCCATTCTGATTACGGTGCTGTGTATCGCTGTGACGGCGCTGGTCCTCAAGTTCACAGCCCTGGGTACCTATGTGCAGGCTGTGGGCATCAACAAGGAAGCCGCCCGCATCTCCGGCTACAAGTCGGCAGCCATCATCTTCATCTGCTACGTGGTATGCGGCCTGTTCGCGGGCATCGCGGGCATCACGGCCACCAGCCGTATCTATTCCGCCGATACCAACAACATCGGCCTCAACCTTGAGATGGACGCCATCCTCGCCGTGGCCCTGGGCGGCAACAGTCTGGGCGGCGGCAAGTTCCGCCTGTCCGGCTCGATCATCGGCGCCTATACCATTCAGGCCATCACCACCACGCTCTATGCGCTGGGCGTGTCCTCGGCGCAGGCACCGGTGTTCAAGGCCATCATCGTCATTCTGATCGTAACCATCCAGTCTCCGGCGGTCAAGGCCTATTTTGCCAAGCGCGCCGCCGTGAAGAAAGCAATGATGACCGCCGGAAGGGAGGCGCAGGCATGATTAACGCCAAACCTGTGGCCAAGACCAAAAAGAGCCTCAACAGCAACACCATTCTCCTGCTTCTGACCATCGGCCTGTTCGTGGTGATGTATGCTGCGGGCTGCATCGCCTACGCAGACAAGGGCTTTACGAAGCTGCAAACCTTCCTGGACATCCTCAAGAACAACGCCGGCCTCATCTGCGTGACCTGCGGCATGACAGCCGTAATGATCACCGGCGGCATCGACATCTCCGTGGGCGCGGTCATCGCCATGGAGTGCATGTTCCTGGCCGTAGGTGTGGAGTCTTGGTGTCTGCCCGCCCAGCTGCTCATCCCGTTGATGCTGGTCATCGGTGTGGTATTCGGCATCATTCAGGGCTATTGTGTGGGCTACCTTGGTATCCAGCCCTTCATCGTGACCATGGCGGGCATGTTCTTCGCCCGCGGCATGACGGCCGTGATCTCCACCCAGCAGGTGTCCATTACCTCCAGCCCCCTGATGACCAAGCTTTCTACCATGAAGTTCAACATGCCCTTTGAAATCGGTGCCTATCTCAACAAAAAGGGTAAGCTCATGGTGCCAAACGTCAGCATCTACGTCATCATCGCCCTGCTGGTGCTGATCGCCACCTTCCTCATCCTTCGCTATACGCGCTTTGGGCGCAGTCTCTACGCCGTGGGCGGCAATCAGCAAAGCGCCGCCCTCATGGGCCTGGATGTACGCCGCACCCGCTTCAACGCTCACATTTTCTGCTCGCTGCTCACCTCTATCGGCGCCATCTGCTACGTGCTCAACACCATGTGCGGCACCACCCGCCAGGCCCTGGGCCTGGAGATGGACGCCATCTCCTCCGCCGTTATCGGCGGAACGCTCCTCACCGGCGGCGTGGGCAACGTGTTCGGCTCCTTCTTCGGGGTTTTGATCAACGGCACCATTTCCTCGCTGGTCAAGACCAACGGCAAGCTCAGCTCCTCCTGGCCCAACGTGGTCACGGCGCTGCTGCTTTGCTTCTTCATCGTGCTGCAGGCCATCTTTGCCAAGGTTAAGGCCCGTCGCAACTAAACCGGTGTATTTATGCCCCTGCGGGCAGGTCTCGCAGGGGATCTGTGCGTGAAAGAGGAACAACGGGAATCCACATCGAATATCACAGCGTACAACCATCTTTTCAAGGAGGGAATGGCACATGCAAAAGCAGGAGCAAGCCGCGTGGGTCCGGGAGGGACGCTGCGCGCTGGGCATTGAGCTCGGCTCCACGCGTATCAAGGCGGTGCTAATCGGACCGGATCACGTGCCCGTGGCCATGGGCGCACATGACTGGGAAAACCATCTGGAGGACGGGGTATGGACCTATCATCTGGACGACGTATGGACGGGCATTCAGGACGCGTATGCGGATTTGGCCCGCAACACGCTGGAAACCTGCGGTGAGCACCTTACCCATCTGGAAGCCGTGGGCGTATCGGCAATGATGCACGGCTACCTGCCCTTTGATGGAGCGGGAAACCAGCTTGCCCCTTTCCGGACATGGCGCAATACCATGACCGCCAAGGCCGCAGAAGAGCTGACGGCGCTGTTTTCTTTCAATATTCCTCAGCGCTGGAGCATCGCGCACCTGTACCAGGCCATTTTAAACGGCGAGGCCCATGTAGCGGATATCGCCTTCCTGACCACGCTGGCGGGTTATGTACATTGGAAACTGACGGGCGTGAAGGCGCTGGGCGTGGGCGATGCGTCCGGCATGTTCCCCATCGACAGCGTCGCCGGCGACTATGATGCCGGTATGCTCGCAGCCTTTGATCAGCAGGTAGCCGCGAAGGGCTATCCGTGGAAGCTGAGGGACATCCTGCCTCAGGTGCTCAGTGCCGGCGAGGATGCCGGTTTCCTCACCGACGAGGGCGCAAAACTGCTGGACCCCACGGGCACCTTGGAACCGGGCGCACCGCTGTGCCCGCCCGAAGGCGATGCGGGCACCGGCATGGCCGCCACCAACAGTGTGGCCGAGCGCACAGGCAATGTATCGGCAGGTACATCGGTCTTTGCCATGATCGTGCTGGAAAAGCCGCTGAGCAAGGTCTATCCCGAAATCGATATGGTCACCACTCCCACCGGACGGCCGGTGGCCATGGTGCACTGCAACAACTGCACCAGCGATATCAACGCCTGGGCGGAAACGCTCCATGGTTTTGCACAGGCAGCCGGGCTTTCGCTGAGCAAGGGCGACGTGTACACCACGCTGTTTGAAACCACCATGCTGGGTCAGAAGGACTGCGGCGGGCTGATCAACGTGGGATACCTCTCCGGTGAGCCTGTGACGGGACTGGAGGAGGGACGGCCCATGCTGGTGCGCATGCCCGATACGTCCCTCACCTTTGCCAATCTGGCGCGCTCGCTGGTCTACGGCGCCATCGTGACGCTGAAGCTGGGAATGGACATTCTGGCCTCCGAACACGTGCGCATGGATGCGTTGCTGGGCCACGGCGGCTTCTTCAAGACGCCCGGCACCGCACAAAAGCTCCTGGCCGGGGCGCTGAACGTGCCGGTTTCAGTGATGGCCACGGCCGGCGAGGGCGGCCCATGGGGCATGGCCCTGTTAGCAGCTTATCGCGTGCGTCATGAGGTGGGTGAAACGCTGGAGGCCTACCTCAAGAATAAGGTGTTCGCTAACGCTAGCGGCATCACCCTGGACCCCGATCCGGCGGACCACGAGGGCTTCGAGGCCTATACCCGCCGCTTTACACAGGCGCTGGAGGCTGAACGCGCCGCCGTATCCCATCTGAAATAAGCGGGGCTACGGCCCCTTGGCATGGAAAGGGAGATTAAACGCATGAGCATGAAACAGTATGAATTCTGGTTTGTGGTAGGCAGCCAGTTCCTTTATGGGCCAGAAGTGCTGGAAACCGTCGCCCGCCGCGCCGCGGAAATGGCTGACTGGATGAACCAGTCCGGCAAGCTTCCTTGCAAGGTAGTCTATAAGGTTACCGCCAAAACCCAGCAGGAGATTGCCGATGTGGTACGCGAAGCCAACTATCAGCCTTCCTGCGCGGGCATCATCACCTGGTGCCATACCTTCAGCCCCTCCAAAATGTGGATCAACGGCTTTGTGGACCTGCAAAAGCCCTACTGCCACTTTGCCACCCAGTACAACCGCGAGATCCCCAATGAGGAGATCGACATGGATTTCATGAACCTCAATCAGGCCGCCCACGGCGACCGTGAGCACGGGTTTATCGCCGCCCGCCTGCGCATGCCGCGAAAGGTGATCGCCGGCTACTGGCAGGATGAAAAGGTGCTAAAGCGCCTGGGCGACTGGATGCGCGCAGCCGTGGGCGTGGCATTTTCCAAGCAGCTCAAGGTCATGCGCTTTGGCGACAACATGCGCGAAGTGGCCGTGACCGAAGGCGACAAGGTCGAGGTCCAGGCCAAGCTGGGCTGGCAGGTCAACACCTGGCCCGTGGGCACGCTGGTGGAAACCATGAATGCCGTCACCGACGTGGAGATCGATGAGCTGATAAACCTCTACCGCGCCAGCTACGACTTCGCCACTGACGATATTGAAACCGTGCGCTATCAGGCTCGCGAGGAAATCGCCATGAAGAAGATGCTGGACGCCGAGGGCTGCAAGGCCTTCTCCAACACCTTCCAGGATCTCTACGGCATGAAGCAGCTGCCGGGCCTTGCCAGCCAGCATCTGATGGCGCTGGGCTATGGCTACGGCGGCGAGGGCGACTGGAAGGTGGCGGCCATGACCGCCATCCTCAAGGCCATGAGCGAGGGCCAGACCGGCGGTACCGCTTTCATGGAGGACTACACCTACCATCTGGTCGAAGGTCAGGAGTACAGCCTGGGCGCGCACATGCTGGAGGTCTGCCCCTCCGTGGCGGCCGAAAAACCCCGTATTGAGGTGCATCCCCTGGGCATCGGCGACCGTGAGCCGCCCGCCCGCCTGGTCTTTGAGGGCCACGCCGGAAAGGCCATCGTCGTAAGTCTCATCGACATGGGCGGCCGCCTGCGCCTGATCTGCCAGGACATCGAGTGCGTCAAGCCCATCATGGACATGCCCAACCTTCCCGTGGCCCGCGTCATGTGGCGCGCCATGCCCGACCTCACCACTGGTCTGACCTTCTGGATCACCGCCGGCGGCGCGCACCACACGGTGCTCAGCTACGATGTGACCGCTGAGCAGATGCGCGACTGGGCCCGCATGATGGATATTGAATTCGTTCACATCACCAAGGATACCACCGTGGAAGGGCTGGAGCACGACCTGTTCCTGTCCGACCTTGCGTGGAAGCTGAAATAACGGTTCCAGCCCCATTTTACACGTCCGGGCGAGGTCGGCGGGGCCCTTCCCCCCTCCGGCCCGCCCGGATAATCATCGCAGGAGGCTTTTATGCTAGAATCTCTCAAACAGGCCGTCTATGAGGCCAACATGGAACTGCCCCGCCGGGGCCTTGTCACCTATACGTGGGGCAATGTGTCCGGCATCGACCGGGAAAAAGGGCTGGTGGTCATCAAGCCCTCCGGTGTATCCTATGAGGACCTGACCCCCGACAAGCTGGTCGTGCTCTCCCTGGACGGCGAGGTCGTGGAGGGGACCCTCAACCCCTCTTCCGACACCAAGACCCATCTGGTGCTCTACAAGGCGTTTCCCGAGCTGGGCGGCATCGTGCACACCCACAGCCCGCACGCGGTGGGCTGGGCCCAGGCCGGCCGCGACATTCCCTGCTACGGCACCACGCACGCCGATTACTTCTACGGTCCCGTGCCCTGTGCCCGCAGCCTGACCCCCCAGGAAGTGCTGGACGGATATGAGCACAATACCGGCGTGGTCATCGTGGAAACCTTCCAGACCCGAAACATCAATCCCGTGCATGTGCCCGGCGTGATCTGCCGCAACCACGGCCCCTTCGCCTGGGGCAAGGATGCGGCGCAGGCCGTATACCACGCCGTGGTGCTGGAGGAGGTCGCCAGCATGGCTCTCTACACCGTGCAGGTGGACCCCGACGCCGCCCCTGCGCCCGCCCATGTGCTGGAAAAGCACTTCCAGCGCAAGCATGGTCCCAACGCTTATTACGGGCAGCGGTAAACCATTCCCCCGCCTTCCCGCGCATGATGCGCCGGAGGCGGGGGAACATTTTTTATATTTGGCTTTTTTCCGTCAAAGGCACCTCAAAAATCAAAATCACGCCATTCCAAATCCCAGGTCCTTATTGACAATTCCACCTGCACGGGCATCACATCAGACCCAGGCCACTGCTAATTATCGCTTTTATATGGCCAGCCAAGCCAGTACCACAAACTGCACCGCCAGCATGACCGGAACACCCCATGCGAAACGTGGTGTGCGTATCTTATGGCGGCATAAATCCATGGCTGCCAGACCACCCAGCGCACCACCTACCAGCGCCAGGGACAGCAAAGCCGCCTCTCGGATGCGCCAGCGGCCGAGCGCCGCTTTCGCCTTGTCAACGGCAAAGGCGGCAAAAGTCACCGTGTTGATAATGGCCGCATAGAGGCAAAGTCCTTGCCGTTGGCACAGCGCACCCAGCCAGCCTCCCGCACCGCCACCCGCACGATCCAGCAAGGCCGCAAATACAGCAATGTGCAATGCCAGCCAGATCAGCGGATAAACCAGCGCCTGTGGACCGGAATCCCTCGGCCGCCGTTTTTTCAGAACGCCGGCTACCAACATACCGGGCGTACCCCCGGCAATAACTGTTAGCCGCCCCAGTGCCGAAAGCATGTGCATGCCACCGGATTTTTGCGGTCCTACTGAGTGCAGGCCAAAGGCCGCGGCGTTGATCACCAAATAATATACAATCACAGGAAGCATAATCCATCTCCTCTTTGATATAAGCCTGCCCCAGCGGACGGGATGCAAGACAAGCCTTGCTTTGGGCCGTCAATCTGAATCTTTCTTCTCCGTTCCAATGGGCACAATCATTCGGGCGTAGTGAATGGCGTTGCCGCCATCATCCAGGTAGCTGACCAGCTGCTGGGTAAACAGATCATCCGAAGCCTGCAAACCATGTTCGTCCAGGTAAGCGGACAGGCGTTCCAGGAGCACACCGGCGTCAAAGCCGCCGTTTTCCAGCCGGAACAGGCATCCCACGGCATAGGTGGCGTCGATGCAGCGAAAATCTGCCGGAGAAAGCCCCAGCACCTCCGCATCATTTTCATAAAAGAGCACGCCCTTGGTCATACGCTTGGGCTGCCTCTCCAGCGCCTCGCGGCCGACCAAAGTGGTATAGGCTGTCAGTGGCAGGGCGCCGAAAAGCTGCTTGAGCAGCGGCTCCCGCTCCACCTGGTTCCACATGTCCGGCACAGAAGGATATTCCAGCAGGTATACCCTCCCCAAAGACAGTCGCAAGGGAACCATCAGCTCTTCACGGGCCGTCTGTAATATGCGCACAGTGGCCCGCATCCGGGCAAGCACATGGTTGTCATAGGCGATTTTATGCTCCATCTCTTCAATTTTACGTCCATACAGTCCGGCCAGCTCGTGCTCGCCACCGGTAGAATAGACTCGCTGAATTTCCTCCAGGGTAAATCCCTGGCTTTTCAGCCGCTGAATATTGGATATACGCTGAATATCGGCCAGTTCAAACACGCGATAACCATTTCCGTTTTCGCGCACAGGATGTAAAAGCCCCTTTTTTTCATAAAACCGCAGCGCCTCGTCACTCAGGCCAAAAGCCTTGGACAGCGTTCCAATGGAAATCTTCATTCTTTCCCCCTGAAAAAAATCATGGCAGTTCCAGGGAAGTTCCCCCTTGACAGTCAAGCCGCTTGAGCCTTTATACTGTAAGTGTACACGATGCAGGGGAAAAAGACAAGTCCGCCGAAGGGCGGAAAGTGCTTTTTTTAGCCCACGGTTGTGAAATTTGTATCAATATGCCGTGGTGCAAATCAAGAGGATGACATCGCGCAGAAAATTGCGCGCGTCATAAATACATTACATCTGGGGGTATTCCGTCATGAAAAAACTGTTGGCACTGCTGCTGACGGCAACGCTGCTGCTGAGCGTGACCGCCACTGCGTCGGCTGAGTGGGTGCGTCCCGTTCAGACCGTGGAAACCTGGGATGAAGAAGCTGACTTTGTCATCGTTGGCTTTGGCCTGGCCGGTGCGGCCGCGGCTGTAGAAGCCCACGACATCGACCCCGAAGCCAAGGTGGTCGTGCTGGAGAAGATGCCCGAAACCCTTGCGGGCGGCAACTCCATCGCTTCCGGCCAGACCTTCATCGTGCCGTCTGAAAATGGCGTGCCCGAATTCAAGAAGTACCTGGAAGCCTGCAACGAGCCCAACCCCATTCCCGATGAATATCTGGACTGGCTTGTAAACGGCTTTTCCGAGCAGCTGCCCTGGATTGAGAGCGTGGCCGACAGTGCCGGATACGAAGCCGGTTATGTGGGCGGCGGCGAACTGAAGTGGGGCAGCTTGGTTGTCGAGTTCGACACCTTCCCCGGCAGCGTGTTCGAGGGCACCAGCGCTCACCTGCGCAAGAAGAACTCCGGCGCCTTTGAGAACGGCGGCGTGTGGCGTTGCTTCGCCGAAGCTGCTAAGGTGCGCGACATCGAAGTGCGTTATGAGAACCCCGCCATCGCCCTGGTGCAGGATCCTGTGACCCGTGAGGTCAGCGGCGTGGTGGCCCGTGACGCCGAAGGCAACGAGTACACCATCAAGAGCGCGAAGGGCGTTCTGCTGGCTTGCGGCGGCTACGAGAACAACCTGGAAATGCAGCGTGACTTCCACGGCATGGACGAGGTTTACACCGCTGGCACCCCCGGCAACACCGGTGATGGCATCAAGATGCTGATGGAAGCCGGCGCCAAGATCTGGCACATGAAGAACCAGACCCAGTCCGGCGGCTTCTGGCTGGGCATCAAGGTTCCGGAATACGAAGCCACCTTCATGCGCAACTTCACCATGGCTGGCAAGTCCTGGATCGAAATTGCCTCCGATAACACCCGTTTCTACAACGAGTCCTATGGCTATCACCGTCAGCACATGAAGTACATGGAGTACGGCCGCTATGTTGACCTGCCTCACGAGCGCGCCCTGCCCGTGCACCTGATCTTCGACGAAGCTACCCGCGAAGCTGGTTCCATCGGCAGCCAGTGGCTGAGCTGGCCCACCACCACCGAGGGCTACACCTGGTCCAGCGACAACCTGGCCGAGATCGAAAAGGGCTGGATCATCAAGGCTGATACCATCGAAGAGCTGGCTGAGAAGATCGGCCGCGACCCCGTTGAACTCAAGGCCACCATCGATCGCTACAACGAGATGTGCGAAAAGGGCGTGGACGAGGACTTCGGCCGCGATCCTGAAACCATGGCTCCCATTGAAAAGGCTCCCTTCTACGCTGTGGCTCTGACCCCCACCCTCGTGGCCACCACCGGCGGCGCCAAGCGCGATACCGACGGCCGCGTGCTGGACTGGAACGAGAATCCCATCCCCGGCCTGTATGAGGCTGGCGAGCTGGGCAGCTACGTGTCCAACCTGTATCAGAACGGCGTGTTCCTGTCCGAGGCCATGCTCTCCGGCCGCACCGCTGCCCAGACTGCTTTCGGCGGCGAGAGCGAGGTCAAGGAAGTCGTGAAGGAAGAAGTGACCGGTCCCGCGTGGGCTGATGCGGCCGACGGCGAATACACCGCGGTTGTGGACGGCCTGCACGACAAGATCGAGGTCAAGATGACCGTTGAAGGCGGCAAGCTGACTGCCATCACCATCGGCGAGGGCCGCTCTGAGATGATCATCACCGACGAGCAGCTGGCCGAGTATGTGAACTCCGTGATCGATAGCCAGAGCACCGACGTGGACGTCATCGCTGGCGCCACCGTTGACTGCCAGGCCATCGCTACCGCGCTGATCCAGGCTTTCGCCAAGTAAGAAACCACATTTTCGGGCTGAGAGGCCCCGCCCCGCACGGAATGCCGTGCGGGGCGTTTCTTTTGTGCCTTGAAGCGGCGCGCGGGGCGTGGTATACTCGGCTTGCGGGCCTGATCCCGCTTGGAAAGGAGGACGGCCCATGGCCACCATGAAGGAAATCGCGCAAATCTGCGGCGTCAGCCGCGGCACGGTGGACCGCGTCATCAACCGCCGGGGCAAGGTACGCCCTGAAACCGAGCACATGATTTTACAAACAGTGGAGCGCATGGGCTACACCAAAAGCATGCTGGGGCGCGCTCTGAGCGTAAAGCGCAGCCAGCCCGTCATTGGGGTGGTGCTATGCAGTGAGGGTAACCCCTTCTTTGACGATGTTTATGCCGGCCTGAACCGTGCGGAGGAAGAACTGCTTCCCTACGGCGTTACGGTGGAGCGGCGCGCCATGCGCGGCTATGATGTGGACCGCCAGCTGGCTCTGATCGACGAGCTGGCCCCCTCCCTCAGCGCTCTGGTGCTCCAGCCCGTCAACGACCCGCGCGTGGAGGAGCGGGTTCAGCAGCTCAAGGCGCGAGGTGTGCCCACCGTAACCGTCAATACGGATCTGCCCGCCAGCAGCCGCTGCTGCTATGTAGGCAGCGATTATGAAAGCGGCGGCGCCACTGCCGCGGCCCTGCTGGAGTTGATCACTCAGGCCCGGGGCCGCGTTGGTGTGGTGGCTGGTGTGCCTACGCTGCTTGGCCACGTGGCGCGGCTAAGGGGGTTTCGCAAGCGTCTGGCGCGCTGTGCCGACCTGCCCGTAGTGGCTGTTGAAAACAGCCTGGACGACCCCGAGCGCGCCTATGCCGTTACGCGTGACATGCTGCGCATTCATCCTGAAATCGATGCCATGTTTGTAGTTACAGCCGGATGCGAGGGGGTGTGCCGCGCCATTATCAGTGCGGGGCGTGCACAGGAGATCCGCGTGGTGGGATATGACGACGTACCCGCCACCCGCGAGATGATGCGCCTGGGCCTTGTGCAGGCAGTGGTGTGCCAGCAGCCTTTCGAACAGGGCTACCGCTCCCTGCGCGCCGCTTTTGATATGGTGCTTTCCGGCGAAATGATGGACGACCGCCGCATTATAATGGAAAATCAAATCAAGTTACTGGAAAATCTTTCCCCCGCCTTAGAGACCCCTCCATTTCAGGATTGACAAGCGTTTCAAATTGGGGTATTCTTTTTATAGACAAAAATGTGCTCGTGCACACCATCAAGAAACGCCCCTTGGCGGGGCGCCCTGAAAGGAATGAGGGATTTGACCTACCTGTTGGGCGTGGACTTGGGAACCTCCGGCACCAAAACAGTGCTGTTTGACGCGGAGGGCCGTGAAGTGGCCAGCCAGAGCGTAGAGTACCCGCTCTATCAGCCGCAAAACGGCTGGGCCGAGCAGGACCCGCAAGACTGGTGGAACGCTGCGGCGGCAACCATTCGCGGCGTTTTGGACAAGAGCGGCGTCAATCCCGGTGACGTCAAGGGTCTGGGCATCAGCGGACAAATGCATGGACTGGTTTTGCTGGATGAAAAGGGCGAGCCGCTAGGCCGTTCCATCCTGTGGTGCGACGGCCGCACCCAGCAGGAATGCGACGAAATCACGCAGGCCGTGGGCGCAAAGCGCCTCATCGAGATCGCGGCCAACCCGGCGCTGTCGGGCTTTACCGCGGGCAAGATTCTCTGGGTGCGCCGGCATCAGCCGGAGCTGTTCACCCGTGCACGGCATGCGCTGCTCCCTAAGGACTATGTACGCTACCGTCTGACCGGCGTTCTGGCGCAGGAGATCAGCGACGCCAGTGGCACCAACCTGCTGGACGTGCCGGCGCGGCGCTGGTCGACTGAAATCATGGACAAGCTTGGGCTGGACATGGCCCTTTTGCCCCCGCTGGTGGAAAGCTGCGAGGTGGCGGGCACCATTACCCCCGAAGCGGCAGAGATTACGGGGCTTTGCGCGGGCACACCAGTAGCCGGTGGAGCGGGCGACAACATGGCCGCCGCCATCGGCACGGGCGTTGCGGAAAGCGGCAAAGCGTTTACCACCATCGGCACCAGTGGCGTAGTATTCGCCCACTCCGACACCGTGAGCATTGACCCCGAAGGCCGGGTGCACACTTTCTGCGCCGCAGTACCCGGCGCGTATACGAACATGAGCTGCACGCTGGCGGCGGGCCTGTCGCTGAAATGGTACCGCGACCAGTTCTGCCAGGCCGAGCGCGAGGCCGCGGCCCAGATGGGCGTCGATCCCTACGAGCTGATGAACCGCGAGGCCGCCCAAAGCCCCATCGGTGCGAACCGGTTGCTTTTCCTGCCCTACCTGATGGGCGAGCGCAGCCCGCTGCTGGATGCCAATGCGCGCGGCGCGTTCATCGGCCTGAGCGCCATCCACACCCGGCGTGACTTGCTTCGCGCAGTGATGGAGGGCGTGATCTACTCCCAGCGGCAGAACCTCGATATTCTGCGCAGCATGGGCGTGGTGCCCGGGAGCATGCTGGCCTGCGGCGGTGGCGCTCGCAGCCCCTTCTGGCGGCAGATGATGGCCGACGTGTTCGGCGTGTCGGTTCAGACCGTGCAGGTCCTTGAAAGCCCGGCGCTGGGCGCGGCGATTCTGGCGGGCGTGGCTGCAGGCGTTTACCATGACGTGCCCTCGGCCTGTGCCACGCTGGTCCGGCCCGGAGATCCGCTCCTGCCCGACGCAGAGCGCTCCGCTGCCTACGAACCCTACTACCGGCTGTACGAAAGCCTGTATCCCGCGCTGAAACCCGCCTGCGGACGGCTGGCCGCCCTGTAAGCGGACGAAAGGAGAGCGACACCCTATGGAGATTCTTTCCGTGCTTGATCCTGCCTTCAAACCCTACGGCCGCGTGGTGGAAGGTTACCCCGTGGGCGGGCTGATGGAGGCCCTCAGGACCACCCCTCTGACCGACGCCGTGGTCTACACCCCGCGCGAAGAGGCACTGCACGCCGCCCCGGAGGCAGAGGCCATCGGCGAGGCGCTCTACGGCGGCATGCCGTTCCAGCTGGGCTGGTGCAATGGCCACAACACGCGCCTCAACTGTCTGGAATACCACCGCGACAGCGAGTTCAACCTGGGTACCGAGGATTTCATTCTGCTTTTAGCCAAGCAGGACGAGATAGAAAACGGCGTGCTGGACACCACGAAGGTGCGCGCCTTCCGCGTGCCGGCGGGCGTGCTGATCGAGGTCTATGCCACCACGCTGCACTACGCCCCCTGCCATGCGAACCCTGCGAAGGGTTTCCGTGTGATGGTGGCGCTGCCCGCGGGCACCAACACCCCCTACCGCCGCGAGAGCGCGCCCAACCCGCTGGACCACCAGCTCTGGGCGCGCAACAAGTGGCTGATCGCGCATCCTGACAGCGCCGAGGCTGCGCAGGGTGCGGTAGTTGGCCTTTCGGGCGAAAATACCGACATCGCGGGCGACCTGTAAACGCCCTTCGAATCATGCAAAGGAGAGTGGACACCATGCTTCAAAACATTCCTGTGATCAAGCCCGGCATCATCGCCGTCAGCCGGGACTGCTTCCCCATCGCACTGAGTGAGGCGCGCCGCGCCGCCATCGTCAAGGCTTATGGCGAGGGCCTCTACGAATGCCCCGTCACCGTGGAAAACGAAAAGGACGCCCTCAAGGCCGTCGAGGACGTACGCGCCGCTGGCTGCAACGCGCTGGTGGTGTTCCTGGGCAACTTCGGCCCCGAAACCCCCGAAACTTTGATCGCTCAGCGTTTTGAGGGTCCGTGCATGTACGTGGCCGCCGCCGAGGGCGACGGCGACATGATCAACGGCCGCGGCGACGCCTACTGCGGCCTGCTCAACTGCTCCTACAACCTGGGCATGCGGCATCTGCGCGCCTACATCCCCGAAACCCCCGTGGGCACGGCGGAGGAGACCGCCCAGCGTATCCGCGACTTTTTGCCCATCGCCCGCGCCATCATCGGCGTGAAGAACCTCAAGATCATCACCTTCGGCCCCCGCCCGCAGGACTTTTTCGCCTGCAACGCTCCCATCAAGGGCCTCTATGAGCTGGGAGTGGAAATCGAGGAAAACAGCGAGCTGGACCTGCTGGTAGCCTTCAAGGAGCACGAGAACGACCCCCGCATCGACGAGGTGTGCCGCGACATGGCCGCTCAGATGGGTGAGGGCGCGTACTACGAGGACCTCAACCGCCGCATGACACAGTTCGAGCTGACGCTTCTGGACTGGGCTGAAAATCACAAGGGCGCACGGCAGTATGTGGCCTTTGCCAACAAGTGCTGGCCCGCCTTCCCCAGCCAGTTCGGCTTTGAGCCCTGCTACGTCAACTCCCGCCTGGCCGGACGCGGCATTCCCGTGGCCTGCGAGGTGGATATCTACGGTGCTCTGAGCGAGTACATCGGCCTGTGCGTGACGGACGATGCTGTGACGCTTCTGGACATCAACAACACCGTGCCCGCCTACATCTACGACGAGGACATCAAGGGCAAATACGACTACAAGCTCAGCGACACCTTCATGGGCTTCCACTGCGGCAACACACCCGAATGCAAGCTCTGCGCAAGCCGCGCCGTCAAATACCAGCTTATCCAGCACCGCCTGCTGGAACCGGAAGGCAGCGAGCCGGACTTCACCCGCGGCACCCTCGAAGGCGACATCGCCGCCAGCGACATCACCTTCTACCGCCTCCAGTGCGACAGCGAGGGCGTCCTGCGCGCCTATGTGGCCCAGGGCGAGGTGCTCGACGTGGCCACCCGCAGCTTCGGCGGCATCGGCGTGTTCGCCATTCCCGAAATGGGCCGCTTCTACCGCCACGTGCTGGTGGGCAAGCGCTACCCGCACCACGGTGCGGTCGCCTTCAGCCATGTGGGCGCAGCGCTGTTCGAGGTGTTCAAGTTCCTGGGTGTGCAGGATATAGCCTACAACCGGCCCGCGTCTTTGCCCTACCCCACCGAGAATCCGTTTGCCTGATTGATCTGACGGACCTTTCGACCGCCCGTCCCCGTTTGTGCGGGGCGGGCGGTTTTTTTGATGCGCGCTTTGGAAGGCGTTCATAAACTCATCGGGGTGGATAGCCGTGTTTCTTGCGTCCCTCGTGGGGGCTCTCAACGCTTGCGTTTTGTGCTGCGGCACAGGTTTTGTGGCTCTGCCCCAAAACCCGGCAGGACGCGCAGGGAAGCATCAGCCCTGTGGGCTGTTGCGCGAAGCACAAA
Organism: Bacillota bacterium; assembly: GCA_023404345.1. Classification (GTDB taxonomy): domain Bacteria; phylum Bacillota; class Clostridia; order Christensenellales; family Aristaeellaceae; genus Limiplasma. Next base: position 8,118 of record JAEYCB010000016.1, on the reverse strand, counting down.
ACGACCCGAAGCGGGGAAGCGAAACGAGCGTCGGGCGTGGCCAGTGCCCACCGCAACATTGTACAACCGGCGGGCCCTGCCCCCGCTCTTTCCCCTGCACTCCGCATGCCCGCCCGTTCCGCTGCATATCCTCTCCCAAACCGCGTTTTGGGAAGGGGGCCCCGGCGTGCTGGATAAGCTCAAACGTGCGGATATTCCGCAGGAGCTGGTGCTGGGCTGGCCGCGCTCGGTGTTGCTGGGCGACGAAAAGCTGATCGTGGAGCAGCATCAGGGGATCTTTGCCTGCACAGAGACGGAGGTGGCGCTCAAAACCCTCTGCGGCCTTCTGGTCATCAGCGGCCAAAGGCTGTCCCTGTCGCGCTATGACCGCGATGGGCTGATCGTATTTGGCAAGATCGAAAAGCTGTGCTACCGCCCGAAAGGATGACCGCGCCGTGAATATCCCCCGATTGCCCTTTTTCACCTGCCGCTTTACGCTGACGGGCCTGAATCTGGAACGCTTCATGAACACGCTGCAAAAGGAGGGCATGCCGCTGCTCTGCGCCCGGCGCACAGATGCGCGCACGCTGGACTGTGCCTGTTATCTGCGCGACCTTCCCTGGATACGGCAGTTGGCTCAGGACAAGGGATGGCGCGTGCATAGCGTGCGCCCCACGCAGCTGGCGGCGTTTCTTGACGCATTGAAGCGGCGTCCCGGCGCGTTGGCGGGGGCTGCGCTGGCGCTGGTAGTTGCGCTGGTGCTGTCGCAGTTCATATGGCGGGTAGAAATCAACGGTGCGGGACCGTACCAGGCGGACATCGCCGCCTATCTGCGGGAGGCAGGCTATACGCCCGGTGCACGTCGTGACTCGCTGGACGCATCAGCGCTGGAGCGCGATCTGACACTACGCTACCCGGAGGTAGCATGGTTCCATGCCTACGTGAGCAACGTGACGCTAGTCGTGGACGTGACGCGCGGCGTGCCCATGCCGGACCTGCCCTCCGCCCATCCCGGCGATGTAGTGGCCCTGCGCGACGGCATTGTAGACTCTGTACGGGTCTACGCGGGCACAGCGGCCGTGCAGACAGGTGATGCCGTGCGAGCGGGACAGGTACTCATCCGGGGCGAAGAACGGAGCGCAGACGGAGCTGTGGTCCCAGTGGCTGCGCGGGGCGCGGTGATCGCCCGCTGCTGGCTTGAACATACGGTGGAGATGTCCATGCTGGAAATGGGAAGCGAGGAAACCGGGCGCGAAGCGACAGTATGTCAGATCAGCACGCCTTGGTTTTCGCTGCCTGCCGCGCCCGAAACGCCCAATTTTCTAGCCAGCAACGCCTATATCACGCTAACACCGGTGGTGGGTTGCTTCTTCCCAGTGTGGCTGAAAACCACGGTGCTGCGCGAGGTCAGTCTGGAATATGCCCGGCGCCCGGAGGCTGAGGTGCGCGCTGAGGCGGGCGACGCTGCGCTGGAACGCCTTAAAACCCTGCTCTATGGCTATGAGATCATTGACAAATGGGTAGATTATTGTATGATAGAAGATGATACATTGGCCGCAACCGCCACTGCGGAATGGCTGATGGATATTGCCGGCGATGCGCCGGCATGAACGGAGGCAACCGCTTTTGACAGTCACCCCATCCATCCGCGTCCCCCTTACGGGCATGGACGCCTATCTTTCCATTTTCGGAGCCAACGGCCGCAACCTTTCTCTTTTGGAGGGTGAGTTGGGCGTGACGCTCTCGGTGCGGGGGTCCGACCTGGAAATCGGCGGCGCGCAGGAGGATGCAGATCTGGCCGCGCGGGTGGTGGACAAGCTGATGGACCTGAGCGCCCGCGGCGCGCAGATCGACCGCACCACGCTGCGCTATGCCGTAAGGCTGGCGCGCGAAGATCAGCTGGACCGGCTGGATGACATCGCCTTTGAGGTAGTGGCCATCACTCACCGGGGCCGTCCCGTGCGCTGTAAAACGCTGGGACAATACGAATATGTGCGCGCCATCCGTAACCATGAGCTTACCTTCGCCGTGGGCCCGGCGGGCACGGGCAAGACGTATCTGGCCATGGCTCTGGCTGTGGTGGCTCTGCGCAACAAGGAGATTGAGCGCATCGTGCTTACCCGTCCCGCCGTGGAAGCGGGCGAAAAGCTGGGCTTTCTGCCCGGCGATCTCAGTCAGAAGGTAGACCCCTACCTGCGTCCTCTCTACGACGCGCTCTACGACATGATGGGCGCGGAGAGCTACCAGCGCCTGCAGGAGCGCGGCGTTCTGGAGGTAGCTCCCCTGGCCTATATGCGTGGCCGCACCCTGTCCGATAGTTTTATCATCCTGGATGAGGCGCAAAACACCACACCTGAACAGATGAAGATGTTTTTGACCCGCTTTGGCGCGGGTAGCCGCGTAGTGGTCACCGGCGACGTGACCCAGACCGACCTGCCTCCGGGCAAGCAAAGCGGCCTTACACAGGCACTGGAGGTGCTGAGCGGGATTCCCGAAATCGCCATTGTAACGTTGAACCGGTCCGACGTGGTTCGCCATGACCTGGTGCAAACCGTGGTACGGGCCTATGAAACCTACGAAAGCGCGCGAAAGGGTGGAGGCAATGATGCCGGGTAAGCATACCATTCGCAAAAAAAAGGCGTTCAGTTGGGAGGCGGTGGGCCATTCGCTGCGCTCACGCACAGCCCAGTGCGCCTACGTGATTCTGATTGGCGCTGTGATTCTGTGCATCCTGTTCATGGCGGCCATCACACCCCAGCGGTATGATTTGAAGGTGGGCGATATATCGCACACCACCATTACTGCCAGCAAGGATGTGGTGGATGAAATCAGCACAGCGCGCCAGCGCGAGGCTGCGGCCAACCAGGTAGAGCCTAGCTATGTCTTCAAAGAGGATGTAGCCGGGCAAGTGATGCAGGACTTGGCCACGGTGCTTGCACAGGTCAACGCCGTGCAGCAGTACGGCCGCCGCGTGCTGGAGCAGTATGCTCCGGGCAACCCGGAAAAGCAGGCCGAATACGTCTTTGCTGAGGCTGAGCTGAACTATGCCCGCTCGCTTTTGACGCAGATCAGCCTGGCGGACTATCAGCTCAACACGCTGCTGCGCGCCACTGACCAGCAGATGGCTGACATGACCGAAAACATTACCTCCGCCGTGGAAAATACGCTTAATACCACTATCCGCGAAGGGTATGTGAACGAATCCATTCAGTATCTGCAGCAGATTATCGGCTATAAAACCGATATCGACCTTCTGCAAAATGTGGTCACCCCCATTTTGCGCAAGGTGATCCGTCCCAACATGGTCATCGACCAGGAGGCCACCGAAAAGCTGCGCGATGAGGCACGTGCCTCCGTTGAGCCGGTGATCTACAAACAGGGGCAGAACATTGTCCTGGCCCGTGAACGCGTAACCGCCAACCAGCTGGAAATGCTGCGCAGCCTGGGCATGCTGGATGATGATAACGTTGATATCATGATGTATGTGGGCGCAGTACTGCTGGTGGCGCTGAGCATTGCGGTGCTGCTGTTAGCTCTGTACCTGTTTGACCGCGAAACGCTGATCAGTCCACGGCGGCTAATAATTCTGATGCTCATCCAGTGCCTCACGCTGGGGCTGTGCATTCTGGGACAGCTGATTCATACCTACATGTCTCCTGCGCTGCTCAGCGCCATGATGCTCACGGGCCTGCTTTCGGCCAATACGGGCGTTGCCGGTGCCCTGAGCGTAAGTGTGCTGGTGAGCGCGCTCATCGCCGGTGGTGATACCACGTTTGGCGCTGCCATGGTCAACCTGCTTCTGACCGCCTTTATCAGCGGCTTGCTGGCTGTGGGCATTATCCGACGCAGACCTTACCGCCAGCAGGTGCTGCTGTGCGGCATTCTGACGGCGATCGCCAACATCGTCATCATCCTCACCATCGGGTTTATGACCAATACTTCCATAGCGGACGTATTTACCAACGCGCTATGGAGTGCTGGCAGCGCGCTGCTGGCCTCGATTCTGTGCATTGCGTTTGACCCGCTGGTGGAGGCTTCCTTCCATTTGGCTACCCCGGCCAAGCTGCTGGAACTCAGCAACCCCAACCATCCCTTGCTGCGCCGACTGCTGATCGAAGCGTCGGGCACCTATCATCACAGCATCATCGTGGCCAACCTGGCCGAGGCCGCTGCCGAGGCCGTGGACGCCAACCCCCTGCTGGCCCGCGCCGGCGCATACTTCCATGATATCGGCAAACTCAAGCGGCCCCTGTATTTCAAGGAAAACCAGATTGGCGACAACCCGCACGAGCACACCAACCCCTACGTAAGCGCCGCCATCGTGACCGCACATACCCGCGACGGTCTGATTATGGCGCAGCAGTACCGCTTGCCCCAGGAAATTCAGGACATTATCGTGGAGCATCACGGCGATACGCCGGTAATGTACTTCTACCACAAGGCTTTGCAGGAGGCTGATGGACAGGCCGTAGACATCGCGGACTTCCGCTACGACGGCCGCAGGCCCCAAAGCAAGGAAAGCGCCATTATCATGCTGGCAGACACGGTAGAAGCCGCTGTGCGCAGCATGCCCGACCCCACGCCTCAGAAAATCCGCGATTTTATTTCCAAGCTGGTACGCGGCAAACTGGATGATGGACAGTTGGATAATGCGCCCCTGTCTTTGCGCGACATTACACGCATCTGCGAGGCGTTTGCCACGGTGCTCAATGGCGTGTTCCATGAACGCATTGAATATCCGGCCATCAGTCCGACGGCGGCAGCCCATGTAGCCGCCCAGGCCCGGCTGACCGAAGTCGCCGAAAGCCCTGTAGAGGAACGCGAGTTGCGCCGCATTCAACCGGAGAGCGACAAGGAAAACAGCAGCGCAGACACTGCGGGTATCTCTGGTGATAGTGTGGATCTTGAATCCGATTCAAGTGCCGTTGCATGCCCTAATGGTGAGGAAATAGGCAGTGCAAACGCTGAATCTACCCACGGCATAACGGACACACCCCCGGCTGCTGAATCTGATGGCGGCGTACATGTGGATACCGTTGCTTCCGACCCCGATGACAAGGAGGGCGCGGAAAAATGAAAATCGAATGGGAACAGCGCGTGCATATGACTGAAAGCGCTCCCCTTTCGCTGGTAGCGGCGTGCTGCCAGGCCGCCGAAAGCGTAGCTCTGCCGTTGGCGGTTCACGTGGTGCTTACGGATGACGCGGAGATTCATCAGATCAATGCGAGCACACGCGGCGTAGACCGTGCCACGGATGTGCTGAGCTTTCCCACGGTGAACTACCCGGCAGGCAAAACCGCACGCAATTGTGAAAAGCGTCTGCGTGCCGAATACGACCCGGACCTAGGTGCCTGCCTGCTGGGCGATATCGTGATCTCCTACCAGCGGGCGCTCGAACAGGCCGCTGAATATGGTCACAGTGCCCGCCGCGAGCTATGCTATCTGTTGGCCCACGGGTTGTTTCACCTGATGGGCTATGACCATATGGAGCCCCATGAACAGAAGGAGATGCGCGCCATGGAAGAAAAAGCCCTTGGAATGGCCGGAATCGCGCGCGGAGACGGGCCTGCAGCCGTGACAGACGCGGACTTGTTGACCCTGGCACGCCTGGCTATGGAACAAAGCTACTGCCCTTACAGCCGCTACGCCGTGGGTGCTGCGCTGCTTAGCGCCGACGGCCGGGTGTTTCAAGGCTGCAACATTGAAAACGCCAGCTTTGGCCTGACCAATTGCGCCGAGCGTACCGCGCTGTTCAAAGCCGTAAGCGAAGGCGCGCGGGACTTTACCACCATCGCCATCGCCTCCAATGGGTCAGCACCCTATCCCTGCGGCGCATGCCGCCAGGCGCTGAACGAATTCGCGCCCGGCTTGCGCGTGCTGGTCACCTGGGGCGATGGGCTGGTGGAAGAAACGACACTGCCCGCTCTGTTACCCCACGGTTTTGGTCCCAAGGACCTGCCGGATTAATACGGAAAGAGGACGATTCATGCCAGCCTTTCATTCAGGATTTGTGGCCATCGTAGGCCGCCCCAACGTTGGCAAAAGCACGCTGATGAACGCCATGATCGGCGAGAAAATCGCCATTGTCTCCAACCGCCCCCAAACCACGCGCAATCGCATCATGGGCGTATGCACAGACGAGAACAGCCAGATCGTATTTCTCGATACGCCGGGCCTGCACACCCCGCACAGCCGTCTGGGCGAGTACATGGTGAAGGCCGCGCACGATGCGCTCAGCGGCATCGATGCGCTGGTGGTGATGGTGGACGCAACGGCCGTAGGCAAGCAGGACCGGGCTATCGCCGCGGAAATGAGCGGCCAGAAGGTCAAAAAGGCGCTAGTACTCAACAAAATTGATCTGCTTCCCCGAGAAAACCTGCTTGCGCTGATCGACAGCTTTGCCGATGCAGGCTATGACGACATCGTGCCTGTGAGCGCGCTGACGGGCGACGGACTTTCGCAGCTTCGTGCGCTGCTGGTCAGTTACCTGCCCGAAGGTCCGCAGTATTTCCCGCCTGATGCGGTGACCGATCAGCCCGAGCGCCTGATTTGCGCCGAGTTGATTCGTGAAAAGGCGCTGCTTCACCTGCGCGACGAAGTGCCCCACGGCATTGGCGTGGAAATGCTGGCCATGAAGCGCCGCGGTGACCTGATGGAGATTCACGCCACGATCTATTGCGAGCGCGCTGCGCACAAGGGTATCATCATCGGTAAACAGGGCGCGATGCTCAGGCGCATTGGCCAGGAAGCGCGGCAGGACATCGAGGGTCTGTTGGGCATGCGGGTCAATTTGCAGCTGTGGGTCAAGGTGCGCGAAAACTGGCGCAACCGGCCGGAGGATTTGCGTACCCTGGGATACGAGGACAAGGAGTAAAGCAACAGAGCACATTTTCCCCATGCCGATGGCATAGCCGCAAAAAGGTTCAAAAAAACCTTGCTATGCAAGGCTTCCGAATCCACCGCACATATTCGCTGGATTCGGTTACAGGAGCCCCTGCCTATAATAGGCAGGGGCTGCTATTATACCTTTCTATGCCTTATAAAATGCGCATGCGGTAGCCACAGGTAAACGCCTGTCCCACGCCAAGGGATACATGATATGGCTTGTCCTCAAAGCGACCGGTTTCATCCGTAAGGGCGGGCATGCCCTGCCACGGCTCCAAGCATACATAGGGCGCGTTCTTGCCTGGCATGGTCCACACAGCCAGCACCGGCATATCGAAAGTTAGGCGGATGCCGCACCCAGTCTGCCTGTGGACAAGGTCCACCGCGCGGCTCTCCAGGCCGTCAAAAATATAGGTATCGATACGGTCATAGTCAGCATGGCAAAGTGGCAGGGTGCGCATATCCGTCTCCAGAGGAGCCTGAGCGGTGCGGTCAATCAGGTGGCTGTCGAGATTACACAGGCTGACGCGGCCGGTCTCGGGCTTTTCAAAGCGCAGCACATAGTCCTCAAAGCCTCCCTCGCCTCCCACGGGACAGGCAAAGGCAGGATGGCCGCCAATCAGAAAGGGCATTTCGCGACCGGTGTGGTTTTCCACGGTGAACCGGGTTTCAAAACCGTCCGTGCACAGCCGGTGGGTAACGCTCAGGGCGAAGTCAAACGGATAGAGGCGTTTGGTTTCGGCGGTTTCGCTGAGGGTAAGGGTCACGAAATCTTCGCCCTGCTCAGTAACGCGGAAGGGCAAATTCCGTGCGAAACCGTGGCGTGGCACGGGATAGCGCACTCCCGCGATGGATGCTCCCCCATCCTTAAGCGCGCCAATTGCGGGAAATAGCACCGGCGAAACGCCCTTCCATACAGCAGGGTCGCCGCTCCAAAGATATTCGGTTCCATCGGGCCCGCGATAGCCGCGCACTTCGCCGCCCAGCTCGGCCACACGAAGCTGCGCGCCTTCATGTTCCAGGCAGATCATGCATATTCGCTCCTTTGCAATGGGTTTGGTGGTGGTTTCGGCAGAAAGAAGGGCAAAACCTGCCAAAGGCAGAAAAAAAGGGGCGGTCTGTCGCCCCTTTCAGCCTGTCAAAAAAGGTCGCATCATGCATCCTTTTTTGTTATACTAAGGACAGGTGATGAAGATGCTAAAGAAAGAAGCGGAGCAGCGTCAGGCGATAGAAATGCTGTGCACAGATATGCTG
>JAEYCB010000022.1 GCA_023404345.1 Bacillota bacterium | reverse complement strand
CTGCGATGAATCTCAAGAAACTCGCCCTCCACAAGTGGCGACCTTTTCTGCTTTTCTGCTTTTCTACCTTCACCTACTACAAGAAGCCACTTTGTGCCGAAGCAAAGTGGCTTCTTTGACTGGCTGAGGGCGTGCTGCAGAAAGCAAAATCTGCGGCACGCCTTTGCGTATTTATTCATAGATGGAGCGAATGAACTACAAAACCCAACAAAATGTGGTGCTGAGGAAGCTGGTGCATAGGACCTCCGGATGCAGCAGGGGGAGGCTGCAATATCCGCCTTCGTGTGCTTTGCCTGTGAATCAACGGCGGGAAAGACCGTTTGTGACGATCTTTTCGTTGGAATGGCTTGCTTTGGCAGCGTGGCCGGATTGTTTCTTCAGCCCTGGTCCTGCTGCGTTCCATGCCTGATGGTGCATGCTTTGCGCAATGTTCTCCACAAAACGACGCACCTCTGGATTGGGCGTTTTAGCGTAGATGATCCCATAGGGCAGACAATATTCCCAATCCACCGGCAGAACCCGCATGGAGGGGTGCAGCTCGTCCTCCATATGGGCAAAGATTATCAGCGTGTTTGTCTTTACGCATTCATTCAGTACGGAAATATCGTAAAAAAAGGGACCGTCCACAAACGTTGGAGGCTGAGGCATAGCGAGAAGATCGTCGCGTAGGCGGTCTGCCTCGGGGGTATCTCCGCGTGCCACTAGCATGATGCGTTCGCCACGAAGGTCCGAGACCGTCAGGCTCCGCCTTTTATACAGCCGGTGCCCCCTGGGCACACCTATGCGCAGCGGATGCGTGCCCAGGGGCAGAAAGCTGGCCCGCTCCCGCCAGCGATTCGACCCGTTGACCCCAATGAAGCAATCCATCATTCGCCCAAGGGCATCCAGTGTGCTCAAAATGGCGCTATCCTCGAAGGGCACTACTTCCAGTTCAAAACCGGATTCGTCATGACTGATTCTTTCCCAGATTTCCAAAAGTTCATAGCATGGATTCATCAGCGAACTGCCTACGCGGATGATCTGCTTTTGTGCAACCGCCAGCCTTTTGGCGCGTTCGAGTGCCTGAGAAATCTCTTCGTTGATACGCAGCACGTCGCGATAAAAGGCTTCGCCCGCAGGAGTGAGACATATGCCCTGCCGGGTGCGGGTCATCAGGCGTACGCCGGCATATGCTTCCAGACCATTGATTTGGTGCATGACTGCTGCTGGCGTAAGATAGAGTTTCTGTGCCGCCTGAGTAAAGCTGCCTGCCTCTGCCACAGCCAAAAATGTTTTTACCTGACTTGAAAGCATGCGATATTCAGCCTCCGGAATATTGTGTATTGAATCAAATTAAATACGAGTATAGCAAGATTGGCTATTCCTTGTCAAGCACAGACAAACATATACTATGGCTGTGACCGTGCATGCAACGCACAATGCAAATAAGGGGGACAAATGAGCATGAAAAAGCTTCTGGGCATGTTTCTTGTGGTTTGTCTGCTGATGGGCGTAAGCGCCTCTGCGCTGGCCTATGAGGCGGGCACTTATACTGCGCAGTCGGAAGGCAACAATGGTCCTGTAATGGTCGAAGTAACATTTTCTTCCGACAGAATCGAGTCGGTAAACGTCACCGATCATGTGGAGACCCCTGGCCTGAGCGACCCTGCGATTGAGCAAATTCCCGCCGCGATTGTTGAAAAACAAAGCCTGGCGGTAGACGCGGTGACTGGCGCGACGAACACCTCCAAGGCCATTATGGCCGCAGTGGAGGACTGTGCCAAGCAGGCTGGTGCGGATGTGGAAGCCCTGAAGGCATCCACCGGTGATGCAAATGCGCCCCTGACTCCCGGCATTTACGAAGCAACTGCTGATGGATTCAACGGCAAAGTGCGTGTCTTTGTGACCGTGGATGAAAACGCTATCCTGGATGTGAACGTCGCCAGTTGCACCGATCAGCCTGAGCAAATCAGCCGTACCGCTATTGAGAAGGTACCTGCCCAGATTGTAGCTACCCAGTCCACCAAGGTGGATGCGGCTAGCGGCGCGACTTTTACCTCCAACGGTATCCGCGCAGCAGTGGAGAATTGTTTGAAACAGGCGGGAAACGCTTCAAGGTTCGCGGTGGAGCCTGCTGAAAAGCAGCTTGTTCAGGGTGAGGACGAGCATGTGGACCTGCTTGTGATCGGCGGTGGAACCGCAGGCTGCATGGCTGCCCTTTATGCACAGAACCGGAATCTTGATGGTGAAGACACAGGACTGAAGGTAATGCTGATTGAAAAGCAGGGCTATCTGGGCGGCAGCGGCACTCAGTCCGGCGGCTACATCGGCGCAGCGATGCCGCTTGATGATGACACCAATCTAAACAACCCTGAAATGATGTCCGCATACATTGAGAGCATGCAGGTGGGCGAGGCCCGTGTCAATGATGCTCTGCTGGAGAGTGTAGCCCGTATCTCCGGTCCAACAATTCTGGCTATGCAAAAGCTGGGAATGCCCATGCTCACTGCTGACAGTACCCTGCCCGCCGAAAGCTATGATTCACTGATTGGCTGGTCACTGCTTTCCCACGGCTATGACGATCCTACCAGCAATGGCTGGCGGCAGGCCGGCGACGAAATTGGCCAGTGGTATGAACGCCGCCTGGCGCAGACCAACGTGGATGTGCGCTATTACACCACCGGCGATGACCTGATCGTTGAGGACGGCAAGGTGATCGGAGCTGTGGCGCACGACGAGGAAAAAATCTACAATATTTATGCTAAAAGGTGATTATCGCTACTGGCGGCATTGTCAACAACGCCGAAATGCTCTACACTTACTACCCGCAGCTGGAAGGAAACGTGATCTACGTCAATGGCGGCAGCACTGGCGATGGCGTGAAAATGATGCAGAAAAACTTTGATGTGAATTTCCAGGTGGGCAAGCTGATGGACGGATACTTCGGACCGGATGCCCGCATAGGTATCGATAGCGATCTGCGCTATTCGCTGTATGGTGGCGCGGCCTCCACACTGATTGTGAACCAGGAAGGCGAGCGCTTCTTCAACGATGGTGCGGGCTTCGACACAGTGGGCATGTGCAATGCTTTGTACGAGCAGCCCGGGAACTGAGCTTATATCATTGTGGATTCTAACCATCCCGCTGTGACAGCGCTAGAGGCATCTTCCGAGCAGCACATTATCACCCGCGCTGACAGCATCGAATCTCTAGCGGAGCAGTTGGGCATTGATCCTGTAATGCTGGCTGAGACCGTCAAGACCTATACGCAGGCCCGCAACGGTGAGATCGAGGATGCCTTCGGCGTGCCTGCTGAGAACATGATTTTTCTGGAGGGACCCAGCTACTACGCCATTCCTATGTGTGCACCCCTTACAGCCACCTATTCCGGCTTGGAAGTAGGCGACCATTGCGAAGTGATCGACGCCCAGGGTAATGTGATTGAGAACCTCTATGCTGCTGGCGAAACAGCCTACGGTATGGCCAGCCTCGCCAACGCCATGTTCAGCGGCGCAATCGCCGGTGAGCATGCGATGGAAAGCATTCTGGCACAGTAAGTAAGCAGAATTTCAGCAGTAAGGTCTGGGGCCGGAAGCGATTGACTTCCGGCCTTCAGCTTATAAAAAAGACCGCGCACAGCGGTCTTTTTTGTTTGTGCTGCACCTTTTGCGCGCCTTGGATGCTCGAAAAAGCGATGATGTATAAAAGGATCGGAATATTGATAAAAAAAGGGGACCGGAGCGATCCGGTCCCCTTTGGGGTTGGTTTGGATTTACTGCGCTGCTGCATCAAGCATAGCCAGCTCCACGGTCAGGTCGATATACTCGCCGTCGGGAATGGAGGTCTGGTCCTCATAGCTGTCCAGGCCACCCTCCACGCGGTAGACCTTCAGGGTTGCGGTGTCGCCCGCCTGCTTGCTCTGCAGGATGGAGGTCATCTCCTCCATGCTGGAGACGCGGGTACCATCCACCTCGACCACGATGTCGGCCACCTGTACGCCCGCCTTTTCAGCCGGAGAGCCGCTCTCCACATCCTGCACATAGGCGCCGGTGGGGATAATGCTGTTGGCTACGGCATAGCTGTTGGGATTGAGGTTGCTGACGGTCACGCCGATGCGGGGCTTGTCGCCGTTGGAGATGCTGTTGCTGCCCTGCGTGGTGCTGGAGGAGCTCTCCACATTACCGTTGCCAGCGAGCACGTCGTTGATCAGGTCCTTGGCCTCATTGATCGGGATGGCCATGCCGATGCCCTCAACAGTGCTGCCAGTGAACATAGAGCCGGTGTACTTAATGCTGGGAATACCGATGAGCTCGCCCGCGACGTTGAACATGCCGCCGCCGCTGTTGCCGGCGTTGATGGCCGCATCGGTCTGGATCATGGTGTTGACGGCGCGCTTGCCATAGGCATCGGTGGAGCTGCTGGTGACCTCACGGTTGAGCGCGGAGATCACGCCCACGGTGGTGGTGCCGGTGAAGCTAAGCGGGTTGCCGATGCAGATGGCCCAGTCGCCCACGGCCAGCTGGTCGCTGTCGCCCAGAACCACGGGCTCGATGTCCAGATCCTCAACATACAGCACGGCGATGTCCTTGGCCTCGTCAGTGCCTTTGAGCTCGGCGGGATAGACCTTGTCGCCGCTGGTGACCTCCAGCATGGTAGCATCTTCTACCACATGGTAGTTGGTCAGCACATAGCCGTCTGCTACTACCACGCCGCTGCCGCTGCCTTGCAGCACCTGGCGGCTGGTGTCTTCGTCGTCATCATAGCCCCTGCCGTAGCCGTAGCCAAAGCCGAAGCCATAATAGCTGTTGCGGTAGGTGGTGTAATTGTTGACGCCTACCACGCTGCCGCGTACCTTTTCAACAGCCTCCGTGAAGGGACTGGTGACGACAGTGGCGTTTTCGGTGAGCGTGACAGCCTCCGCACCTGCGGTGCTATCATGATTGAACAGGGAAACCGAGGCGACGACCATCAGCATGAGCGCGAGTGCCGCCGAGGTAAAAGCGTAGAAATTCTTTCCGGAATGATTGTTGTTGCTCTTCATGTAGTGTCCCTCCTTACTACGCGCTTATTATAGCGGGAATTTTTGACCTTATCATGAACGAGCCATGAAAATCCTTTTGTAAATTTGGAAAGCCGAATGGCATACGCGTTCATATTTGGCACGGAGGGGAGGAAAAGGGAACGCGGTCAGGCGTTTTCGCGCTCTATTGCCTGGATGGCCATGGCGCATTCCAGGCGCTTTTGCTCAAGTTTGCATTCCATGTCGTAAGGCTTGGAGATATCACCGTTAAAGGCGTGGGCGTTGGCCTGGCAGCCGCCGCTGCAATAGAAGCGCGCCCAGCACTGGGAGCATTTCTCCTTGGTGAGCACGGTGTTTTGCTGGAAGCGCGCCTGCATGGCGGTATCAAAGGTGCCGTCCAGCACCGAACCCATGCGCATGCCCTCGCGGCCTACGAACTGGTGGCAGGGGTAGATGTCACCTTCGGCAGTCACGGCCACATACTCGTTGCCCGCGCCGCAGCCGGTCAGGCGCTTGCGAAGGCAGGGACCGCCGGTGAGATCCACCATGAAGTGGAAGAAGCTGAACCACTTGCCGTCCTCGCGGCGGCGGATCACATACTCGCGGCCCAGACGCTCGTATTCCTCAAACACGCGGGGCAGGTCGCTTTCGCGGATGGCGTAGTCGTGGCTCTCATCGGTAACGACCGGCTCGATGGAGAGCTGCTCAAAGCCCTGGTCCGCCAGATGCAGCACGTCGTTTGCAAAGTCCAGGTTGTAGCGGGTGAACGTGCCGCGCAGGTAATAGCGCTGCTGGCCGCGCCGCCGGGCAAACTCCTTCGCCTTTTCGATGATGAGGTCGTAGCTGCCCTTGCCGTTGGGGGTGGGGCGCATGCGGTCATGCACCTCCGGCCGCCCGTCGATGGAGATGACCACGTTGTCCATCTCGCGGTTGAGGAAGTCCATGATCTCGTCGTTCATAAGGACGGCGTTGGTGGTGGTGGTAAACTTAAACACCTTGCCGTAGCGCTTTTCCAGCTCGCGGCCGTAGGCCACGACCTCCTTGATGACGGGGAAGTTCATCAGCGGCTCGCCGCCGAAGAAGTCCACCTCCAGGTTCTTGCGGCCTCCGCTGTGGGCAACCAGCCAATCCAGCGCCTTCTTGCCGGTTTCGGCGCTGAGCAGGCAGCGGCTGTGCATGTGGTATTCACCTGTGTCGGCAAAGCAGTACTTGCAGCGCAGGTTACAGTCGTGCGCGGCATGCAGGCACATCGCTTTGACCACGCCGCTGTCGGCGGGCTTTACGTCGGAGTAGTCGTCGGGGGTGTCAAGATACCCCTCGTCGATGAGCTGGCGAAGCTCCGAAACGGTTTCCTCTGCCTCCTCACGGGGGTATTTTTCCGCAAGGCGCGCGGCAATATCCGCGTTTCGGTCCTCCAAAAGCAGGGAGAGCGCGTCATAGGCGATGTCGTCCAGCGCCATCACCGCGCCGCTGCCTACGTCCAGCGCCATTTTGCGGCCAAGAGCCTCAAAAAGATGAATCATAAAAGAAAATCCTCCTGATGGATTGAAATCACATTAAAAAACGCCGCATCGCACCGGAGCAATGCGGCGGCAGGGGTCATGTGGCTTATTTGCCGAAAGAGTGGTTCACCTTGCCCTCGCGGCCGGCCAGAACCTGATTGTCCTTGTTGGCGCAGCTCTGATTGGCGACAGTGCAGCTGGTCTTGCAGGCGCTCTGGCAGGAGCTCTGGCATTCACCGCAGCCACCGTGGGCCAGGGACTGACGCAGGCAGGGCTGAGAGATGGGCTTGATATGCTTCATGACGGATATCCCTCCAATGCGAAATTTCATTATGCAACTTTTATTATACAGCATGCGGCGGCGCTTTTCAAGATTTTTGCGGGCGCGGATGAAAAAAGGGAGATTTGTCGCGATCTGCGTGCTATGCTATAATAAATAAACCACTCATAAACGTCCCAGGAGGTCCCCCGCCATGACGCTGATGGAGCAGCTTGCCGCCTATATTCCCTTTAACGAGCAGGAGACGCGCGACCGCGCGCTGCTGATGGACTGCCTACGGCGCGAACCGGATGTTTTAACCCGGCACAACCCGCTGGCGCATTTCACAGCCTCGGCCTGGATCGTCAATCCCGCCCGCACGCGGGTGCTGATGGCCTATCACAACATCTATCATTCCTGGTCTTGGCTGGGTGGACATGCCGACGGGGAAAGTGACCTGCTGGCCGTGGCACTGCGCGAGGCCTGGGAGGAAAGCGGCATTCAGTCGGCACGCCCGGTATCGGAGGACATCTTCAGCCTGGAGGTGCTGACCGTGGACGGGCATGAAAAGCGTGGGGCCTACGTATCGTCTCACCTGCACCTGAATGTGACCTATCTGCTGGAGGCCAATGAAGGCGAAGCATTAACCGTGAAGCCTGACGAAAATAGCGGTGTGCGCTGGTTCACCCTGGAGGGGAGCGAAACAACGCCCGCCGAGCCGTGGCTTTGTGCACGGGTATATCATAAGCTGAACTGCAAGCTGCGCGCCATGACCGGGCCGGAGGGCGGGCAGCAATAAAAAACGTCGGACTTCAAAAAAATTTGCATTTGGTGAGTGGATTGTCTCCCATCAGACGTATTGAAGGTGCCGTCGGAAACGACGAGCGATCAAAGGGAGGCGAAATCTATTATGAAGAAACGAATCATGGCGATTCTGGTAGCGGCGGTACTGTGCATGGGCGTGACGGGGGCGCTGGCTGCGTATGGTCGCGGCTATGTGGATGCGGACAGCGACGGCGTGTGCGACAACCTGGGCGCGGGCCGCAGTATGTACGGCGCGGGCCGCAGTTATGTGGACGCGGATGGTGACGGTGTGTGCGACAATGCGAGCACGGGCTGCGGTATGTATTGCGCGGGCCGCGGCTATGTGGACGCGGATGGTGACGGTGTGTGCGACAACGCGGGTACGGGCTGCGGTATGTACGGAGCAGGGCGTGATCAACGGAGGGGCAGATAACGAAGCAGGAAAGCGGGACACGGTATGCGCAGCGAGCAGGAGGTCAACCGGGCCATGGAACGGCACGCCGATACGGTTCGCCGGCTGTGTCTGATTCATCTAAGGCAATACCGCATAAAAAAAGCAAAACGCAGGCCAATATGATATAATGGACGTATGGATAAGCAGATGACGATTTCCGCATTCAGCGATGAGCTGGCGCAGGTGCGGACGAAGAAAAAAGAG
>JAEYCB010000061.1 GCA_023404345.1 Bacillota bacterium | reverse complement strand
GCATATCTGTGCACAGCATTTCTATCGCCTGACGCTGCTCCGCTTCTTTCTTTAGCATCTTCATCACCTGTCCTTAGTATAACAAAAAAGGATGCATGATGCGACCTTTTTTGACAGGCTGAAGCGGGCGGACGCCTAAAACAGCGTCCGCCCGCTCTATTTTGATTCCTGGAATCACTTTTTGTCAAGTATTTCCCCCATCATCCGATCCACCATGCTCAGCATGCGCGGCAGATGGAAGGGACCCTTGAAGGTGCTGCCCTTGGTGGAGGGCATGGTGGGCTTGCCGTCGCGGCGCAGGTAGCCGTACCACTCGCCGTATTCCGGGTCGCTGAACACGCGCTTGCAGTAGTCCAGCGTTTTGGTGAACCAGTCGTAATACGCTTCATTGCCGGTATCGCGGTAGGCCATCATGGAGGCGATGAGGATTTCGTCGTGCGGCCACCACAGCTTCATGTCGTGCTCGTATGCCTCCGGGGGCAGGCCCTTGCAGTCGATGAAGTAGAGAAGTCCGCCGTATTCCTTGTCCCAGCCGGCCTCGATGGCGTCGTTAAACACACCTTCCGCCAGGGCGTGCAGCTCCCGGTCGCCCAGGTAGTTGGCATATTCCATCAAAAACCAGCTGCACTCGATATCGTGGCCCGGATTGACCACGCGGCCCTCGGTCACATCCCCCCGGAATTCGCCGTTGGGGCCCACGCTTTCCAGCGTGCAGTGCATGTCCGGTTTGCGGTGGTATTTGAAAATCTCCTCCACGCACCGGCGGGAGCGCTCGTTGTACAGGGCGGCGTTGTCCGGGTCGGTGCGGCGCAAAACGGAGCTGATGTTGAGGTAGATCATGGGGTTGGCCAGCGCGCGGCCCGGGCGCGTGGCCGGGTCGGTCTTGGGGCCCATGCCAACGGGGTCCTCCATCAGGCCCTGGTTGAGCTTCCAGATGAGTTCGTAGGCGTCGCGCGCGCGCTGCATGCAGGCCGCATCGCCGGTAAGCGCGGCATATTCGGCGTTTGCGATGGCGTAAAAGCCCTCGGAGAAGCAGTAGCGGCGCTGGCGCAGGGGCTTTCCCTCCGCGGTGACGGTAAAGTACATGCGGTTGCCCTTCTCACGGTTGATGCAGTGCGCCTCCATGAAGGCAAGGCAGCTTTTCGCCAGTTCCAGCCAATCCTGCCTCACGCCGTACACGCCGCAGAGATAGGAAAACGTCCAGGCGCAGCGGCCCTGCATCCATACGCTCTTGTCGGTGGAATACACCTTACCCTCGCGGCCCAGGCAGGTGTAGACGCCGCCGTGCTCCCGGTCCCAGCCGTTTTTCACCCAAAAATCCGCGCAGCGTTCCAGCTCCGCCCACACCCACTCCCGCTGGGCCTGAAAAACCGATCTGTCCATACAGGGTTCCTCCTTTTAGTACTCCTCAAAGCTGTTGAGCCCGGAATATTTGCCGGAGGCAAAATGCGCCTCCATGGCCTTTGCAAAGGCCTCGTAGTCGTGCCGCTCCAGGGCGTCAACGATGGCCTCGTGCTTTGCGATGGTGTTATCCAGATGCTTGCTCTTTTCCTCGCGCTGAAAGTTCTCGTCCACCGACCAGATGGCCTCCAGCAGGGAGTTGAGCACGCTGTTGTTGAGGTGGCGGAACAGCGTCATGTGAAACACCTTGTCGTCGGCGTGAAAAAAGATGCGCTGCTGCCACTTGGCCTTGATAGCCTCCAGGCTTTCGCGGATGTTGCGGATATCCTCGCTGGTCAGGGCGAGATAGGCCTGGCGCATGTAGCTGAGCTCAATGGCCTTGCGGATCATCAGCATTTCGTGGATGGGCTTGCGCTCCTCGCCCACGGTAAAGAACAGCACATTTTGAAAGATGAAATCCAGGTTGAATTCCTTCACCACCGTACCGCGTCCGGGACAGGACTGGATCATTCCCATCAGTTCCATGCTTTTGATAGCTTCCCGAAGCACGTTGCGGCTGACGCCCAGCATCTGGCACATGGCCTGCTCCGTGGGGAGCGAATCGCCGGCCTTGAGCTCGTGGGTGATGATATAGCTGCGGATTTCTCGGAATGTCTGGATATACAGTTTCTCCTCTTTCAAGTTCTTCATGGGCATGTCCTTTCAGGATAGGGATGTACGTCCTCAATGTCTTTTGAATTGTACAGCATTGCCTTTGCCTTTGTCAATTCCTATTCCGAAATCAAAAAACGGACGGTATATACAATTCAAACAATTTTGTATCGAATATAAATATATAAACACACAAAAAGCAGTTGACAACAAATGTAGTTTGTAGTACATTTAACGCGGACTTCCGAAACGCGAAATTTCGCCGAGGAAGATGTGACCGTTTCCAAAAAAAATATTGCAAGGAGGACCCCATCCATGAAAAAGCTGTTCGCGCTGCTTCTATGCCTCATGATGCTGCTGCCCACGGCTTCCCTGGCGGAAGAGAGGGTGGACATCACCCTGTGGACCTACCCCATCGGCAACTGGACCAACGCCGAGACGGTGGACGCCATCATCGCCAACTTCAACGCCGTGTATCCCAACATCAGCGTAACGGTGCAGTACCTTGACTACCAGTCGGGCGACGACCAGGTGACCAGCGCCATCGAGGCCGGCACCACCCCCGACATCATCATGGAAGGCCCGGAGCGTCTGGTGACCAACTGGGGCGCCGCCGGCAAGATGCTGGACCTGAGCGACCTGTGGACCGAGGAGGCCCTGGCCGACATCAGCGCCACCAGCGAGGCCGTCGTAGCCGCGTGCAAGGGCGCGGACGGCAAGTACTACGAGTATCCGCTGTGCATGACCACGCACTGCATGGTCATCGACCGCGCCGCCTTTGAAGCCGCCGACGCGCTTCGGTATCTGGACGAGGAGACCCGCACCTGGACCACCGACGGCTTTGTAAGCGCCCTTCGCGCGCTAACCGAGGCGGGCTTCTATCCCACCGGCATCGTCTACTGCGGCGGCCAGGGCGGCGATCAGGGCACCCGCGCGCTGGTCAACAACCTCTACTCCGGCCAGTTCACCAACGCCGACCACACCGCCTACACCGCCGACAGCGAGGAAAACATCAAGGGCCTCCAGCTGCTGGTGGATCTGGTCAACGAGGGCGTGCTGACCGCCGATCCCTCCATCGTGGCGGGCGACGAGATCGCGCTGTTCTGCAACGGCACGGCCAAGATGAGCTTCTGCTGGAACGCCTCCGCGGCCGTGAGCAACAAGGCCTCTCTGGCCGAGGGCATCGATCCCCTGCCCATGGCCTTCCCCTCCGACGACGGCGTGCCTGAGCTGTGCGGCGGCATCTGGGGCTTCGGCATCTTCGACAACGGCGACGAGGCCAAGGCCGCTGCCGCCAAGGAATTCATCAAGTTCGTTTGCGACGACGCCGAGCAGGGCCCCCAGAGCGTGTATGCCACGGGCTTCTTCCCGGTGCGCGCCTCCTTCGGCGACATCTACACCGACACCGACAAGGCCGAGAACGCCGAATTCGCCATCTTCATGCCCTATCTGGGCGACTACTACAACGTGACGCCCGGCTGGAACACCCAGCGCACCGAATGGTGGAACATGCTGCAGCGCATCTTTGCCGGCGGCGGCGTGGCGACTGAGGTGGGCGTGTACGTGACCAACTCCAACGCAAGCATCACCCAGTAAGCCCATACACCTTGCCATGGCGCTCCCCCGTTCCCCAAGGGAAGGGGGAGCGCCATGCTGTCAATGAGGGGGTACCTGCATGCAAAAAACCGTCACCATTTCCCGTGAGCTGAAAGCCACGCGGCGCCGCGAGAACGTTGCGGGCTATCTGTTCATGGCGCCCAGCCTGCTGTTTTTCCTAGGGTTTGTCATTTTCCCGATGGGCATGTGTCTGGTGACCAGCGCGTTCAACTATACCATGACCGACTTCAGCTTCATCGGGCTTCAAAACTACGTCGAGCTTTTCTCGGACGCCATCTTCGGAAAGTCCCTCGTCAACACCGTCATCATCGTGGTGGCCAGCGTGCCCACCGTGTGCTTCTTCTCGCTGTGGGTGGCGTCGGTCATCTACAGGCTGCGGGACGTGTACACCTCGTTTTACCGCTGCGTGTTCTACCTGCCCGTCGTCACCGGCTCCGTGGCCGTGACGGTGGTGTGGAAGTGGATGTTCAACCCCTACTACGGCCTGCTCAACTACGTCTTTAAAGAGCTGGGCATCCTCTCGCGCAACCTCAACTGGCTGGGTTCGCCCGACACGGCGCTGTGGTGTATCATCGTGATTCTCTTCACCACGTCCATCGGCCAGCCCATCGTGCTCTACGTCTCGGCGCTGAGCAATGTGGACCACTCGCTGGTGGAGGCCGCCGAAGTGGATGGCGCGACCAACCTGCAGGTGTTCTGGCGCATCAAGTGGCCGCAAATCATGCCCACCACGCTCTACATTCTGGTCATCACCACCATCAACAGCTTCCAGTGCTTCGCGCTGATTCAGCTGCTGACCTCGGGCGGCCCCAACTACGCCACCAGCACCATCATGTACTACATCTACTACGAGGCCTTCAAATTGCAGCGCTATGGCTACGGCAGCGCCATGGGCGTGATCCTGGCCATCATCATCGCGGTGTTCAGCGCGTTGCAGTTCCGCCTGGCCAAGAGCGATCAGTAAGGGAGGAAGCCGAATGGATCACAGCGTTCAAAAAACCACTCCCTACAGGATCGTCAGCATCCTCCTGCTGATCGTGCTGGCCGTGCTGATGATCTTCCCGCTGTACTGGATCATCACCGGTTCCTTCAAGGACGCGCGCACCATCAACAGCGCCACGCCCGTCTGGTTTCCGCTCAACCCAACGACCGACAACTATACGCGCCTGTTCGAGCGCCCGGCCGGCATCTGGATGTTCAACACCGTGTTCATGTGCGTCATGAGCATGCTGCTCACCTGCGTGGCCGCCGCCATGGGCGGCTATGCGCTGGCCAAGAAGCGCTTCACGGGCCGGGTGGTGCTCTTCAGCGTCTTTGTATGCGCCATGGCGCTTCCCAAACAGGTGATTCTGATCCCGCTGCTCAAGGAAATGGCGTTTCTCCGCCTGCACAACACCCTCTGGGCGGTCATCTTCCCCACGGTAGGCTGGCCCTTCGGCGTGTTCCTGATGAAGCAGTTTTCCGAAAACATCCCCGGCGAAATGCTGGAGGCCGCGCGCATCGACGGCGCGGGCGAGGCGAGGACCTTCGTCAACATCGTCTTTCCCATGATCAAGCCCGGCGTGGGCGCGCTGGCGATCTTCACCTTCATCACCGCCTGGAACGACTACTTCCTCCAGCTCATCATGCTCAACGACATGGACGTGCTGACCATCTCCCTGGGCATCGCCAAGCTGCAAAGCGAGCTGAGCACCGATTACGGCCTGATCATGGCCGGCGCGGCGCTGGGCAGCGTGCCGATCATTCTAATTTTCCTGATGTTCCAGAAGTTCTTTACCCGCGGCATCACCATGGGCGCGGTAAAGGGCTGATACCACCGACAAAGGGGGCAACAAGCCATGGACATTGAAAAATACCGCGGCGTCATTCCCGCCTTCTACGCCTGCTATGACGAGGCGGGACAGGTGAGCGGCGAGCGCACGCGCGCGCTGGCGCGGCATCTGGTCAACAAGGGCGTCAAGGGGCTGTATGTGGGCGGCTCCTCGGGCGAATGCATCTATCTGGAGAAGGAGGAGCGCATGGCCATCCTCGAAGCCGTCATGGCCGAGGTCAAGTGCGAATGTACCGTCATCGCGCATGTGGCCTGCAACAACACCCACGAAAGCTGCCAGCTCGCCGCCCATGCCGAAAGCCTGGGTGTGGACGCCATCGCCAGCATCCCGCCCATCTACTTCCATCTTCCGGAACATGCCATCGCGGCCTACTGGAACGCCATTTCCGCCGCCGCGCCGCATACGGACTTCATCATCTACAACATCCCCCAGCTGGCGGGCGTGGCGCTGAGCGTGCCGCTGCTGCATGAGATGCGCAAAAATCCGCGCGTGATCGGGGTGAAAAACTCCTCCATGTCCACGCAGGACATCCAGATTTTCAAGGCCGAGGGCGGGGAGAACTTCGTGGTCTTCAACGGCCCGGACGAGCAGTTTGTCGCCGGACGGGCGATCGGCGCCGATGGCGGCATCGGAGGCACCTACGCGGTGATGCCCGAGCTGTTTCTGGCGATGGACCGGCTGATCCGCGAAGGCAGGCTGGAGGAAGCCCGCAAGGCGCAGTACGCAGCCAACGACATCATCGCCCAGCTGTGCGCCTGCCACGGAAACCTCTACGCCGTGATGAAAAAGGTGCTGGAGAAGCGCGAGGGCCTGCTGCTGGGCAGCGTGCGCGCGCCGCTCTCCCCCATTTCGGAGGCAGACCTGCCGCAGATTGAAAAATGCGCCGCCATGATTGATGACGCGGTGCGTGCGATTGGGGCGTAAACGCAGCGCAGGGAGAAGGATTATCCTTATATCTAAAGGCGGCCACGAGGGTTTTTCCCTCCGGCCGCCCTTGTTTGCCTGCGCGTCAGGACCGTTTTGTGCCCGCGTTCCGACCTTGCTTGATTTACCGGCATGCTGCAAAGCGTCTACAGGCAACGCGATTTTGTCCTCACCCTGCATCGGAACGCAGGTGTCTCCTCTCTGCATTCCCCAGCAGGATGGCGCCGCTTACTGGGCTGCACAAATCCCGTCCAGCGCGGCGGCAAATTCCTCTGCCGTAATTTCGCCCAGCGCAAACTGCGAGCGCAGCTTCTCCTGCTTCGAATAAGCGTCGGTTGTATGGATGGGATTGGTGCAAAAATACAGCCATTCGGGCCGGTAGGCATCCTGCCATTCACGGGTGAGCACATAGCCGTCCACCCCCTCGGGCGGGGTAAACTGGCTTTCGGGAATGTCCTTGTACAGCCTGCTATTGCGGCGGCCTTCGCCGGTCTTGTGCGTCTGGCTGGCGACAAAGTCCATGGCGATGTCCGCATAGGGGCTGTCCTTGCGGACGACAAACAGAAAGCCGAAGGCTTTGATGCGGGCCGGCTCGTCCGCGGTCAGGCGCATGGGAAAGGCATTGGTATACAGGTCCTCAGGACCGCCGTAGCCGGTTCCGCCATTCAACAGCTCATCGTAGAGCGAAAGAGAGGCGCTTCCGGGCTTTTCTTCCGCCTTGACCAGCGCCTGGCCTATCTCGCGAGCCCGCTCAGCCAAAGCGATAAATTCCGGCGTGTTGAAAACCAGTGCTTCGCCCGCCGACTGATAGCGCATGATCCAGATATCCAGCAGCAGATCGGTCAGCCAGAGGGTGTAGCGCCGGTCATCCATCAAATAGCCGCAGGAGCGGAGCGCGTTCAGGCGGATGTCGCCCACCTCCCCCGCCTCCACCCTTTCGGCCCACCGGCCGGCGAAGTCCAGCATTTCCTCGTAGCTTTGAGGCGCGTCTGCAGTGTTCAGTCCCGCCGCTTCCCACGCCGCGGGGATCACATGCATGCCAAAGCCGTATACGCCATACAGCACGCCGTACATCCCGCCGTCCTCACCTGTCACAAACGACTGAAACGGCTCGTACATCTGCGAAAGGGCGGCGCGGATGCCCTGATGGCCACTCATATCTTCCACAAGGCCGCTTTTGAGGACCTTTTCAAAATCGCACAGGGAGCTTTCCAGCAAGAGCAGGTCGGGGCCGTCCCCGCTTTGCAGGGCGTCGAGCACCCGTCCGGTATGCGCCACGTCCGTTCCCTCTGCATCGGCTGTATGGGAGAGATTTTCGTACTCGAGGTTGGGGTGATATTCCCTGAGCCATTCCTCGACCAGATTCATGGCGCTGGTCATGAAACGGAAGGGGGCTGCTTCAGCGCGGGCGGATACGGACAACGGCGCCAACAGGCATAAAAGCAGCGCCAGCGCAGTGATGCGTTTCATAAGATCCACTCCTTTATCTGTCATTCGGGGCGCATGGAATCCTTCAAGATTCCCGCAGGATCTCGTCCAGCGTGGCGGCAAACTCCTCCGCCGTCAGCGCTCCCTCAGCAAATTTGTACATGGCCCCTTCGGACCGCTGAACCTGGCGGGCCTGGAAAAACGGCTCCACATCGAAAAACAGCCATTCGGGGCGGTACTGCTCCTGCCAATTACGGGTCAGGACATCGCCATTGGGGTTATAGGAAAAGTCGGGCGTGCCGTACTGGCTTTGCGCAACCTCCCGGAACAGCATGCATCTGCGGGGCTGTCCATCTTCGGGACAGGTCATGGCGGCAATCAGCTCTCGGCAGATCTGCGCGTAGGGGCTCCCCTTTCGCACGATGTAGAGAAAGCCATAGGCGCTGATGCGGACGTGCTCATCCGCCGTGAGCCGCATGGGAAAGGCGTTGGTATAGAGATCTTCGGGGCCATATCGCACATTTCCGCCGTTGATGTAGAGTGAGAGCGAGGCAGTACCCGGCTTTCTTTCCACTTGGACCAGCACGCGGCCCAGCTCGCGGGCACGGTCCGCCAGGGCGATAAACTCCGGCGTGTTGAAGTGGAACGCCTCTCCAGCCTCCTGCTGGCGCATGGCCCAGCAGCGCCACAAAAGGCCCGTCAGCCAGAGGGTGTAGCGGCGCTCGTCCCCCGGATATCCGGCAAACTGGATCGTGTTCAGCCGCACGTTTCCCGTGCTTCCGGTCTTTACCAGCTCTGCCCATTTCTCGGCGAAGTCCAGCAGCTCCTCATAGCTGCGGGGCGCCTCCGCCGCCTCCAGACCCGCCGCCTCCCACGCGGCAGGGTCGATCAGCGTGGGGCTTCCATGGACCCGCTCAAACATGCCATAGATGGCCCCATCCTCGCCGCTGACAAAGCGCTGAAACAGCTCGTACTGCTGCGAAACACCTCTGCGGATATCCTCGTTGGCACTCAAGTCCTCCACAAGCCCGCTGCCCAGCACCCTTGCCAGATCGTATGCGTTGCTGTCCAGCAGATACAGGTCGGGGTCGTCCTCGCTTTCCAGCTCACCCAACAGGCGATCCGTCATGCTGTCGTATTCTCCGCGAGAGTAATCATAGTCAAAATGCAGGTTTTGAGAGGGAATTTCGGGATAATGCTCCTTAAGCCAGGCCGCCGCCTCCCCATTGTCATTGACCAGAAAGCGAAGGGGGCGCGTTTTTGCCAGGGCGGGCGCGGCAAAGGACAGCTGCAGGCATAGAAGCAACGTTATGGCGATGATGCGTTTCATTTGCATGCTTCTCCTTTCCCCTGAAAATGAGTGCAAAAAGCCGGGCAGCCCAGCCGCCCGGCACAGGCAGGTCACTTCAGCGATACAATCGTCTCGCCGCCCACGACCGTCACTTCATCGGGCGGCGCCTCCAGCGAGGAGGGTACCTCCAGTGTCACCACGGGCAGCGCCTCCGCGTCAGGACAGATGGACAGGCTCAACCCCATCGGCAGCGGCGCGCCGTCCGCGTCGCAGATGCTCAGGGTATGCAGCACGTCCATCGCCTCTTCCTTGGTCATCCCATCGGGGGCGGTGAAGGTGGCGCAAAGGTACACGCCGGTCGCGTACCGCTCGCCGCGCACGCTTTCCAGCGTCAGGCCGTCAAACGTGGTATTCTCCTGCGGCAGGTAGGTCTTGTCCTCCAGCAGCGGGGCTACGGGTAGCGTCACCTCCTCCCGCTTTTCCCACTTTTCCAGCGCCTCGCCCGTGGCGGGATCAAACTGCGTAACGGCCATGTACAGCGTGGCGTTCACGTCGCCGGCCGCGCTTCCCGGAGCCAACATGGGCATGTTGAAGTACACGATGGTGCCGTCCTCATTCCACAGGGCATCCTCCATGGAGGAACCCAGATCGCTTTCCGGGGGCAGCTCCACCAGCGCGCGCACGCCATAGAGGGGCAATTCCAGCTCCTGCGCCGCCTCCAACCACGTCTCCTGATAGTCAGAGAGAGAATAGAGGTTTGCGACGGTATCGGTGATGGCGCTCACAGAGTCATAAATGTTGGTGTCGTTGGCGTAGAGCGCCTCGCCGCCATCCGTCAGTCGAATGGCGGCAGAGCTTAGGACGATGCGCTTGTCCGTAAGCATCTGTTGATAGGTAAAGGTCATGGGGCCCACCTGATAGGTTTTGGGCTGGCTGGCCGTTAGCGCCTCCTGCGCCGCCTTGGGGACGGCAATGCCATACTGCTGATTGTAATAATCAATCCAGCCCATCCGGACGACCGCATAAGCCACCGCCATGGCCGCCAGCAGGATGACAGCCGCAATCAGCGCGGCCCGGTAAGAAACTCGTTTCACTGGCTTTTCCTCCCTGACGGAGCGGGCGGCGTCCATCAGCGCGCGGTGGCAGGCTTCCGGTACAGGATGAAAGGCCTGCTTCAGATCCAGATGTTCCAAATCGCGTTTCATTCTGCCTCCAGCTCCTTTCTGAGTTGTTCCCTTCCATTATGAAGCCGGCTTCGGACAGTGGACTGGGGAATGCGCAGCGCATCGGCAATCTCGGCGTAGCTCATGCCCTCGGCATAGTGCAATACCAGAGGCAGACGCAGGCGCTCGGGAAGTTGCTCCAGCGCCATGGCCAGGCCGGGGTCTTGCGGAAGCACAGATTGTTCCGGGATTTCCTCCATAACGACGACGCGCCGGTGCCTGCGACGGGTGTCGTAGCAGGCATTGATGAGGATGCGCGTCACCCAGGTGCGAAAGTAGCGGTCCTCGCGCAGGGTATGTCGCTTTTCCCACGCCCGCAGCGCCGTATCCTGCAGCGCGTCGCGGCAAGCGTCATCATTTTGCAAAATGGTGTATGCCACGCGGTAGAGCATCGCATGGTGCGCCTCCAGCTCTTCCACAAAGAACTCTTTATCCATTCCCCCACCTCCTTCGTAACGTTACACCCTTTAGACGGTTCAGGGCAAGCAATCCTCACGGGCAAAGAAAAAAACTTTAATAAAAATCTGATTCAAAAAAACCCGCACCTTGCGGCCGCAGGCAGCCGGTAGGCTGCTGGACCTGTGCAGGCAGACAAAAGAAGCTTTTTCAGGCTTTTGGGAAAAACAAGATGCATTTTTTCGTTCTATTACTATAATGCAGAAAAGAGGGGATCTCATGCGCAAAAATGCTTTGATCGGTTTTGTGCTGTTGCTTGTTCTGGCGGCCGGATGCGCCGTCGCCCAGGCTCCTTATGATGACTATGACCCCGCGGCGCTTCCCCTCCCCATGTCTGATGCGGATGTCCCGAACTGGCCCGCATTCCCCACGGACGATGAGCTGATTGCATATACGCAGGCACTGGCAGACTGTGCCTACCTGTGGGCTGATGTGTCCAATGCGAGCTGGGAGGTGGTTTCCTTCGCAGGCGGATACAGCGTATTTGCGGTCGTCGAAGGCAGCAAGCGCTACACCTTCGTCTATCTGCCGGACGGACAACTCGCCGCCTATCAGGCTGCAGGGGGCCTGCCGCCAGTATCGCAGCGCCTTGCGCCACAGGAAGGTTTCGACGATGCGCTGGCTATGTATGCCCTGGCCTTTCTGGATGCCGTTGCCCCCTCGGTGTCCAATTGCCTTGAAGCGTTCGCCGAAGCCGAACAGACAAATCATGAGGGCATCATCACAGGCAGCCTTTGCGCCTTAACCTATACAACGGGCAGTCGGCGCAACGGCGCTTTCTTTGAAATCGAGCTGGAACCTGTCGCGCGGATGGTTTCATACAGTCTGAAACCGGCCATGCTGCAGCATCTCTGGTCGACAAACCTGCTTCCTCAGAGGACGCCTTCACTATCCGTGCTCAACGCTCCGGAAAAGGAAGCTGGCCTTCTTTCGCCGGAGGCGCTTTTGCCTGCGGTGAAGGAATGCCTGAAAGAGCGCTATGGTGAAACAAATGCTAGCCTGGACCGGTTTGATATGGAATGTGAGCTGCTCGAAGGAGAACCGTCCCTGTGGTTCTTCCGCCTACGCTGCGGCATGACCGAAGACGGCTTTTTGGATCACTATCAGGTCTGGGTGGATGCACATACGGGCGAAATCGTAGAAGCTGCCGCCGCGGAGGAGGGAAAAGGCTGACATGGCATAACTGATTATGAGGGGAAGTTGACGGAGTAAGATGCATGGTCAAAGCCGCCGGCGGTCAGGCCGGGGAGCTGCGCCATTTTGTCCCTTCAGCAGCATGCGAACCGTAACAGCCACAATGGCCACATAAATAGGGGTATTTGTATAAATGACCTCATGTTTCCGGGATTGTACGAAGGTTAATAGCGTGTCTGCTGTCGTGCGGCTCATCTACTTATTTGTTTGCATCGCGCGAACAAATAAAAGAAACAAACTTTTTGACTTCTTCAAACTGCTCATCGGTGATAGGCTCATCGCCATACTGATGACTGGACGTAAAGCACGCTTTTCTACCATAAGGTATTCTACACTTTCACAAAATATTTTGAAGTTTTCATTACGCTTTTGGCTGATGGAACTTTTCTACCAGATTTCCATTCCGAAGCAGCGGGTTAAAGTATTCCAATATCAACAGACAGTCTTTTTACCGAAATTCTTTCGGCTCTAATTTATATTCACTTCCCTTCTATGTTGTATTATAACTGAAAGCCATAAAAACGCAAGAAAAGAAATTGCTGTATAGTTATTAATATTTATTATAAGGTAGTTACAATATAGCTATAAAGCATTCACAGAAGTGTGAACATTGCTTGATATCAAGCAATCATGGCAACGAGCCGGTTTAAGTGAAAAATACCTCGCCAGAAAAATAGGTATCACACAGGCCTTTCCTTCCGAGAATGAAACGGGCTGGTTTTAGCACTGGCCATGTCGGAAGGTGGCGGCGGCCCTGCCGGATGGTACTACGGTGAGGGCAAATGGAAACTGATGCTGAAAAAAATGCCCGACTGGAGATTTTACCAGACAGCCAGCAGGTGATCGACACCTTTGAAGCCGCGTGGAAAAAGGATGTGTACGGAATTGGTGACCCGGAAAAGCCTCCTGAAAAAATGTCATGTTGACTACTTACTCTCCTATATCATTCAAGTCTTTGATTGCTATTTTGGCTTGTTTTTAGACAAGAAAAAACCCGCAAGATCTTATATCTTGCGGGTTTTCACTGGTCTGGGTGAGAGGATTTGAACCTCCGGCCTCTTGAACCCCATTCAAGCACGCTACCAAACTGCGCCACACCCAGTTATCTCGGCTCTGATTAGCAGCGCTTTCAGAGCACAGGTGATATTATACCTGCCTTCCCTGTAGTTGTCAAGCATTTATTTTCGCAATTTTGAGATTTTTTTCGAAAGGGACGCCGAAAAAAACAGGCGAATTTTGTGAAAAACGACATTGACATTGTACAGCTATTGTGGTTTAATATCATCTGCTTTGGAGTTTACTATTTCTAAACTTTCAGTCAGGTGCGATGATGGATCGCCCCGGCTCTTCAAGGAGGTCAGCGCCATGGAGATTGGTGAACGGCTGCGCGAATTGCGCATCCAGCGGGGCCTTACTCAGGAAGAGCTTGCGGATCGCTGCGAGCTGAGTAAAGGGTTTATTTCCCAGGTAGAGCGGGATCTTGCCTCCCCCTCCATCGCCACGCTCAAGGACATGCTGGAGTGTCTTGGCGTAACGCTGCAGAGCTTTTTCAGCGATGACAGCGCAGAAAAGGTGGTTTTTGCCCCTCAGGACATGTTTGAAAAAGAAAATGAAGAAGCGGGCCACAAAATCACCTGGTTGGTGCCGGACGCGCAAAAAAACAGCATGGAGCCCATTTTGCTGGAGCTTTCTCCCGGCGGAAAAAGCCCTGTGCTTCCCCCGTTGGAAGGCGAAGAATTCGGCTATGTGCTGCGAGGACAGGTCACGCTGGTGGCCGGCAAACGCAGCTATACGGTGAAAAAGGGCGACAGTTTTTGCCTGCGTCCCAGCGCAGCACATTACCTGGAAAACCTGAGTGCCCGCCCTGCCGCCGTCTTGTGGGTTTCCACCCCTCCCAGCTTTTGATTTCCATTCTCAAATGAAGGAGAACGCGGCCATGATTGACAAGCAGCATCTGATCGACCTCAAGGGCGTATCCAAGGAGTTTGACGGTACGAGGGTCCTAAGCAACATTGACCTGTATGTGCGCAAGAAGGAGTTTGTGACTTTGCTGGGCCCCAGCGGCTGCGGCAAGACGACTACGCTTCGCATCATCGGCGGCTTTGAATATCCCACGGAGGGCACCGTGCTCTTTGAGGGCCGCGACATCACCGACCTGCCGCCCTACAAGCGGCGCGTCAACACGGTTTTCCAGAAATACGCACTGTTCCCCCACCTCAACGTGCAGGAGAACATTGCCTTCGGCCTCAAGATCGCCAAAGTGCCGCGCGACGAGATCAAAAAGCGTGTGGATCGGATGCTGGATCTGGTCAACCTCAGCGGCTACGGCAAGCGCAGCGTGGACCAGCTCTCCGGCGGTCAGCAGCAACGCATTGCCATTGCGCGCGCGCTGGTCAATGAACCCGAAGTGCTGCTTTTGGACGAGCCCTTGGGCGCGCTGGATTTGAAGCTGCGCAAGGAGATGCAGCTGGAACTCAAAAGCATGCAACAGCGTCTTGGCATCACCTTCATCTATGTGACGCACGACCAGGAGGAAGCGCTCACCATGAGCGACACCGTGGTGGTCATGCGCGACGGCCATATTTTGCAGATCGGTGATCCCAAGCGCATCTATGACGAGCCGGTCAATGCCTTCGTGGCCGACTTTATCGGCGAGAGCAACATCCTGCGCGGCACCATGGTGCGCGACGAGCTGGTGCACTTCAGTGGCAATGACTTCCCCTGTGTGGACTCCGGCTTTGGGGAAAACGCGCCGGTAGATGTGGTAGTGCGTCCCGAGGACATCATGCTCGTGGGCGAGGATATCGGCCAGATCAGCGGCGTGGTCAAAAGCGTGCTGTTCAAGGGCGTGCATTATGAAATGATGATCGATACGGGAGAAACGATCTTCAAGGTGCATTCCACCGTCATGCAGCCGCAGGGCTCGCGCGTGGGCATCAACATCGTGCCTTTCAATATCCACATCATGAAGCCCATGCCCAAGGAGGCGCCTGCCGATGTATAACATGTCGCTGCCCTGGTGGGGCTGGGCGCTGATGGGTGTAGGACTGGTATGCTTTGTGGTGCTGGTAGCGCTCTCCGTACGCCGTAACCATGGCGTCAAGCGCAGTCTGTTCGCCTCGCCCTATACGCTTTGGATGATCATTTTTACCGTTCTTCCCTGCATTCTGGTGGCGTACTACGCCTTTACCGATGCCAACGGGGCCTTCACGCTGGACAACTTCCGCCATTTCTGGGATTCCAACTACACCAAGAATCAGCTCTACGCCCAGATGGGACCGGAGGCCGCAGCTTTCATTTCTCGTGGCACGGTCAATGTCGATACGTTGGTCTATTCTCTCTGGATGGCCTTCCTGTGCACGCTCATCAGCCTGCTGCTGGGCTATCCTGCCGCCCTGTATATGGCGGACCGGCATATGAAGATCGGCTCCACCATTGTGGTGCTGTTCATCATTCCCATGTGGATGAACTTCCTTTTGCGCACCATCGCCTGGATGAGCCTTCTGGAAGATCAGGGGCTGATCAACAACTTCCTGCGCCTCCTGGGCTTTGAGGGCGTGCAGCTGATGTACAATTCCGGCGCGGTGCTGCTAGGCATGGTCTATAACTTCCTGCCCTTCATGGTGTTCCCCATCTATACGTCGCTGAGCAAGCTGGACCCCCAGCTGGGCGAAGCTGCACAGGACCTGGGCTGCAACGCCTGGAATACCTTTGTGCGCGTGACTGCGCCGCTTAGTCTGCCGGGCGTAATCAGCGGCATTACGATGGTGTTTATGCCGTCCGTGACCACGTTCTTTATCCCCCGTATCCTGGGCGGCGGAAATACCATGATGTTTGGCGACCTGATCGAAAGCAAATTCCTTACTGAAGGCAACTGGAACGTAGGCAGCGCACTGAGCCTGATTATGATGATTCTGATTTTGCTCAGCCTGAGCATCCTGCGCAAAGCCGATCCTGAAGGCGAAGGAGGGTCGCTGATATGAGAAAGCCACGGCTGTTCTTCAAAAAGTTCTACCTGGCCATTATCATGCTCTTCCTCTATATCCCCATCGTGGTGATGATCGTTCAGTCCTTCAATGCCGGCAAGAGCCGCGCCAAGTGGGAGGGCTTCTCCTTTCGCTGGTATGCCGAACTGTTCCGCGATCGTTCCATTATGCAGGCGCTACAGGTGACCATCGCCGTTGCGGTAATTGCCGCCATCATTGCTACGATTCTGGGAACGCTTGCAGCCATCGGCATCTACAGCATGAAAAAGCGCCCGCAGAGCGTGATGATGACGCTGACCAATATTCCCATGACGATGCCAGACATCGTAACGGGTATTTCGCTGATGCTCCTGTTCCTGTTTACGAAGGTGGAACGCGGACTGGTAACTATGATCATGGCGCATATCACCTTTAACACGCCCTATGTCATATTATCAGTGATGCCCAAGCTCAAGCAGATGAACAAGCACAGTTATGAGGCTGCGCTGGACCTGGGGGCAACACCCGGCTACGCTCTCACTCACGTGATCATCCCCGAGATCCGCCAGGGCATCATCACCGGCGCGATGCTGGCTTTTACCCTGTCGCTGGATGATTTCACCATCAGCTATTTCACTACCAGCCCCATGGTGCAAAACCTCTCCACGCTCATTTACTCCAAGGCGCGCATCGGCATCGATCCGACGCTCAACGCCCTGAGCGCGCTGATGTTTGTAGCGCTGCTGGTATTGCTCATCATCGTCAACCGCCGTACCGCTGACAACAGCCAAAAGGCGTGACGCATATACACAGAAACTTTAGGAGGTACTGTCATGAAAAAGTGGTTGGTTCTTCTGCTTTCCCTGGCTCTGCTTCTGCCCCTTGCCGCTTCGGCGCAGGAGGTCGTCAACGTCTACAACTGGGAGGACTACATCGACGAGGCCGTCCTGGATCAGTTTGAAGAGGAAACCGGCATTCACGTCAACTACATGCGCTTCACCACCAACGAGGATATGATGGTGTCCGTGCGTGCCAACCCGGGCGCCTACGACGTGATCTTCCCTTCCGAATACTGCGTGGAGCGCCTGATTGCTGAGGATCTGTTGGCCGAAATCAACTACGACAATGTGCCCAACATGTCCTACACGCTTGAAAACCTGCTCAATCCCGACTATGATCCCAACAACGCGCACTCCGTGCCCTACATGTGGGGCACCGTGGGCATCCTCTATAACACCAAGATGGTGTCCGAGCCGGTTGATTCCTGGGGCATTCTGTGGGATACCGACTATATGAACAATGTGTTCATGCTGGACTCCATCCGCGATACCATGGGCATAACCCTCAAGTACCTGGGCTACTCCATGAACACCCGCGATCCCATCGCCCTCGAGGCTGCCAAGCAAAAGCTTATCGAGCAGAAGCAGAGCGGCGTGGTCAAGGCCTATCAGGTGGATGAAACCAAGGACAAAATGGTTGCCGGCGAGGCCGCACTGGCCGTGATGTGGTCCGGCGACGCGCAGTACGCCATCGACCTCAATCCCGATCTGGCCTACGCTATTCCCAAGGAAGGCAGCAACGTGTGGGTGGACTGCATGGTGATTCCCAAGTCCGCCAAGAACAAGGAGAACGCTGAGGCGTTCATCAACTTCCTCTGCCGCCCGGACATTGCCCAGAAGAACTGCGAGGCCATTTGGTACTCCACTCCCAATGCGGAGGCTGTGAACCTCATGGGTGAAGAGTACACTTCCAACACCACTATGAATCCCGCTTCTGAGGATGTGGCCAACTGCGAGTATTTCCACGATATCCAGGACTTCATTGCCATTTACAATGCGCTGTGGCAGGAAGTCAAGAACGCCAAGTAAGTAGGCGTAATGTTTGCAAAGGCCCGACGCTCCGTCCATTCGGTGCGTCGGGCCTTTGCATATAGGTGCACATAGCGTCCATTCGAAAACGGATGCATGATAGGATGGCAATTCTTCATGGCCACCAAGAAAGATGCGCAGGTCTGGTCGGTCATGGATGCCGCGCACTGGCAAAGAGATGGAAGATAGCCCGGCGCATCAGACTTTCTGTTATGCTCTGCTCATTTGCGGAGATAAAAAACCACGCACGGTCATGCATTCGACATAACCGCGCGTGGCACCAAAAACAGATGTTTCACCGGTATCCGGCTGCATGCCCTAAGCTGCAAACAGCCTGATTGAAGGCTTTATCGAAGATTGCCAGGCCGGTATGCCTTACATCAGCCCCCGGAATCCTTTGCCGATAATCTCCGTGGAATTGGTGATAAGTACAAAGCTGTGCGGATCAATTTCGCGTGTATAGCGGCGCAGCTTGATGGCCTGGTAACGATTGACCACGGTAAGAATGACGGTTTTGTCCTCGTGGGTATAGGCGCCCTCGCCGTGCAGCTCCGTAGCGCCCCGCCCAAGGACATTGACGATGAAATGTACGATCTCAGATGGCTTTTCGGTGATGATCTGGAAGCACTTATGAACTTTAATGTTTTCCAGTACCATGTCTACGATCACGGATTTGAGCACCAGTCCAAGCATGCTGAACAGGCCGGTTTCCATGCCAAAAGCCACACAAGCCGCCACAGTGATCAAAAAATCCACGCACAGAAGGCAGTTGCCGATATTAACATTGGTGTGACGCTTGAGAATCATAGCCACGATATCAGTGCCGCCGCTGGAAGCCTGTATATTGAAAAGAATGGCACTTCCTACGGCTGGTAGGCCCACTGCAAAAATCAGCTCAAGCAAGGGTTGATGGGTCAATGGCGCATCCATGGGCAAAATGTATTCCAGCCCCCAGGTGGCACAGGACAAAAGCAGACTGGAATAGGCCGTGCGTACCCCGAAAGAGCGTCCAAACACGGCAAACCCCAACGCCAGCAGCGCCATATTGATGATAAACACAAACGCGCCCGCAGACAGATTCGGGGCATAATGCGCCAATATGATAGAAATACCGCTGACTCCGCCGGTAGAAAAATTGTTGGGGAATTTAAAAAAGTATACGCCAATAGCAATCAGCAGTGTGCCAATCGTCAGCATGACGTAATCCTTGAAGGTCTGAGTCCAGGATTCGGTCTTCATATATCCGCGCCTCCAATGCCGCATTTGTGGTTTCACAGGCGTTATTTTATGCTATCATATAAACAATTGCAATCCCTTTTTTCTGTGTAAGGAGGTTTTTTCCGGATGGCCCCTGTTTATCTCGCATTTCTGGGTACGATGTTCACCTTTTTGGCCACGGCGCTGGGCGCTGCCACCGTTTTCTTTTTCAAAAAGGACATTCCTCACAGCATGCAACGCGCATTTTTGGGCTTTGCTGCGGGCGTAATGATTGCCGCTTCGGTATGGTCGCTGCTGATTCCCGCCATGGAAATGGCGGAGAAATCGGGTACGCCCGCCTGGCTTCCAGCAGCGGGCGGCTTTGTGCTGGGCGCCATGTTTCTGCTGGCGCTGGACCGTCTGCTCCCCCACCTGCATCCTGGCAGCAGCGAGCCTGAGGGGATGAAAAGCTCGCTTGCCCGCACGACTATGCTGGTGCTGGCCGTTACCCTCCACAATGTGCCGGAGGGGTTGGCCGTGGGGCTGGCTTTTGGGCTGGCAGGCGAAAATAGCGCCATGTCCCTTTCCGGCGCGTTGGCGCTTTCGTTGGGCATGGCGCTGCAAAACTTTCCTGAAGGGGCCGCGATTTCGCTACCGCTAAAGAAAGAAGGACTAAGCAACACGCGCAGCTTTGTTTACGGAGCCCTCAGCGGCATCGTGGAGCCCATTGCAGGCGTGCTGGGCGTGCTGGCAGCGGGAGCGGTGACTGGCATAATGCCATGGCTTTTAGCCTTCGCAGCTGGCGCAATGATCTATGTGGTCGTCGAGGAACTCATCCCTGAGGCCAGTCTGGGCGAACACAGCCACACCGGTACGCTGAGCGTGATGCTGGGCTTTCTGGTGATGATGGTGCTGGACGTGGCCCTGGGCTGAACTTAAAGCGAAAACTCCACCCTGACCACCCGGCCGAGGAAGTTGACGTCCGGCAGAGCGCAGGTTTCCGCCGCATATTCCCGGTCATAACTTTGTAAAAGCACGTTGAGCGCATCCAGCTTCTTCACCTTGCGAAGGTAGCGGTGCTGGTTGTGCTCCACAAGCATCACCGCGCCGTCGATGGGGCTGCCCGAGGGGACAATCAGGCACAGATCGTCCCGCAGAATGCGGAAACCGCGCATGCTGTCGTCAGGTGCCACAAGGTAAAACACCTTGTCCGGGGCAGCCCCTTCGATGCGTCCATCCATAATGGGCAGCAGACGATGGTCGACCTCTTTGAGCACGGCGTTATACACCGGCACCCGCTTGAGCACGCTGGTCAGCGCATCCAGCCATACGCCGCCGGATACCGGCTTTTCGCTCTGGTATACGGCTTCACTTTCAGCAGGCTTTTCTGTCTGACGCGGCTGAGGCGCAGGACGGGGTGCAGGCTTGGGCGCGACGGTTTCCAGGTCCACCGTGGCGGCGATGTCGTCGAGGGTAAAGCCCTCCTCGTTGTGTTCCTTCAATCCAATTTTTTTAAGGATGCGCCGCGCCTGATCATCCGCGATAATGCGCCGCCCCTCCTCTACATCCTTAAGATACCCTTCGCTGACACCGCCCAGACGGGCGACCTGTTTCAGCGTCATATTTCTGCGCAGGCGTTCAGTGCGTAGCAAATCTCCCAAACGGCTCATAGGCTTGATGCTCCTTTCCATTCGGGAATCATTATAACACGGCATGCGACGTTTGAACAGGATGAAAACGCCGCTTTTCTTTTTGCATTGACTTGCCTTGAAAGATGGGCCTCTCCGCCGTATAATAGAGGCAGATCAACTCAAGCGGGAGGATACGTGCATGTATGATTTACGGATGAGCCGGGGTGCCTCCACGGTGGTGAATACGTGCGCAGGGGTTCAGCCCGGCGAGCAGGTGCTCATCATCGCTGAACATTCTAAAATGGGCATTGCGCAAAGTTTGGCTGCCGCCGTCTACGCCGCAGGCGCCGAAGCGACCATCGTCCTGATGACCCCGCGGGAGCTGGACGGGCAGGAGCCGCCTGCCAGCATCGCGGCGGCTATGCGTGCCGCGGATGTGTTCCTTTGTGCGGTTAGTCGCTCCATTACCCATACCCACGCAGTGAAAGAAGCCACGACCGCGGGGGCCCGCGGACTGGTGCTGACCCAATTTTCCGACGATATGCTGGTGCGCGGCGGCATCCAGGCGGATTTTCGTGCCATTGCTCCGCGCTGCCGCGCCATGGCCGCCGCGCTGGCCGGAAGCGAGCATGTACGGCTTGAAACGCCGCAGGGTACCAACCTTTCCTTCAGCGCGAAGGGGCGCAGGGGCAACGCGCTCTATGGTGTGGTGGAAAAGGGGCAGTTCTCTACCATCCCTACAATTGAAGCCAATGTTTCCCCCTTGGAGGGTACGGCCAACGGATGCATTGTGGCGGACGCTAGCGTCCCCTATCTCGGCATCGGCGTGCTACGGGAACCGGTCTGCTGCGAAGTCAAGGATGGATTTATTATTTCCATGACGGGCGGCGAGCAGGCGCACATCCTGCAAAACGACCTTCTTTCCCGAAACGACCCCAACGTATTCAACATCGCGGAGCTGGGGGTAGGCATGAATCCGTTCTGCTCGTTCATGGGCTTCATGCTCGAGGACGAAGGCGTCGAGGGCTCGGTACATATCGGCATTGGTACCAGCATTACGCTTGGCGGTACGGTGAAAGCAGCCTGCCATTACGACCTGATCATGACCGGTGCCACGCTGGTGGCAGACGGTCAGACGCTGATTGAAAACGGGCGGTTGTGCCTGTAATCCACTGTATTCAGCGCTGCTGGATGCATGCCCATCGAGGTTTGAACCCGCACAAAAAAGAGCCCGTCCAGACGGACAGGCTCTTTTTATGCGGGAAATTAATTACTTGCTGACTTCCTCGATAGCCACGGCCACAGCCACGGTCGCACCGACCATGGGGTTGTTGCCCATACCGATGAGGCCCATCATCTCCACGTGCGCGGGCACGGAGGAGGAACCGGCGAACTGCGCGTCGGAGTGCATGCGGCCCATGGTGTCGGTCATGCCATAGCTGGCGGGGCCGGCGGCCATGTTGTCGGGATGCAGGGTACGGCCGGTGCCGCCGCCGGAGGCCACGGAGAAGTACTTCTTGCCGTTTTCAACAGCCCATTTCTTGTATGTGCCAGCCACGGGATGCTGGAAGCGGGTGGGGTTGGTGCTGTTGCCGGTGATGGATACGTCCACGTCCTCCAGGCGCATGATCGCCACGCCCTCGGTCACATCGTCGCAGCCGTAGCAACGCACCTTGGCCTTTTCGCCGTCGGAGTAGGCGGTTTCCTTGACGATCTTGACCTCGCCGGTCTTGTAGTCCATCTGGGTCTGCACATAGGTGAAGCCGTTGATACGGCTGATGATATAGGCCGCGTCCTTGCCCAAGCCGTTGAGGATCACGCGCAGGGGCTCCTTGCGCACCTTGTTGGCGGTGCGGGCAATACCGATTGCGCCCTCGGCGGCGGCAAAGCTCTCATGGCCGGCCAGGAAGGCGAAGCACTTGGTGTTTTCGCTCAGCAGCATAGCGCCCAGGTTGCCATGGCCCAGACCCACAGCGCGCTGGTCAGCCACGGAACCGGGAATGCAGAACGCCTGCAGGCCTTCACCGATAGCAGTAGCAGCCTCAGCAGCGGTCTTGCAGCCCTTCTTGAGAGCAATGGCCGCGCCCAGCGTATATGCCCACACGGCGTTTTCAAAAGCGATGGGCTGCACGCCGCGGACGATGCCGTCCACATCGACGCCCTTGTCCTTTACAAACTGCGCCATCGAATCCAGATCGGTGAAGCCGTACTGCTTGAGGACGCCCTCAATCTTGCCGATTCTTCTTTCGTATCCTTCAAAAGTAGCCATTTTCACTCACCTCTTAACAAATTCGGATTACTGATGACGGGGATCGATGTACTCGGCAGCCTCGGCGAAGCGGCCATAGGTGCCGACGTTCTTTTCATAGGCTTCCTTGGGATCGACGCCCTTCTTGATGGCCTCCATCATCTTGCCCAGGTGCACGAACTGGTAACCAATGACCTCGTGGTCCTTGTCCAGCGCCAACTTGAGCACATAGCCCTCGGCCATTTCCAGATAACGAACGCCCTTTTTCAGGGTGCCATACATGGTGCCCACCTGGCTGCGCAGGCCCTTGCCCAGGTCCTCCAGACCGGCGCCGATGACCAGGCCGCCCTCACTGAAGGCGCTCTGGGTGCGGCCATAGGCAATCTGCAGGAACAGTTCGCGCATAGCGGTGTTGATGGCGTCGCAAACCAGGTCAGTATTCAGGGCTTCCAGAACGGTCTTGCCGGGCAGAATCTCGGCAGCCATGGCGGCGGAGTGGGTCATGCCGCTGCAGCCGATGGTCTCCACCAACGCCTCCTGGATGATGCCTTCCTTAACGTTGAGGGTCAGCTTGCAGGTGCCCTGCTGGGGAGCGCACCAGCCAATGCCGTGCGTCAGGCCGCTGATATCCTTGATCTCGCGGCTCTGCACCCACTTGCCCTCTTCGGGGATGGGAGCCGGGCCATGGTTGGGGCCCTTTTTGACGCATACCATTTCCTCGACTTCTCTTGAATATTGCATTGATTGTATCCTCCTGTTCCAACATAGTGTGTGATGCGGACACATACAGGTATAGTATAGCACAACTTTTCCTTTGTAAAAAGTGGTTGTGTAAAAATTTGATGGCTTTTTGTCATTTGCCCGGCCCGCCCGAGCCGGCAAAGGGCGGGTTGCACGGGGATCATGCTCCAACGAGCCACCTTTAGGTGGCTTCGCGTCCTGCCGGAGTTAAAGTTTCATGTCACGCAAGCGTTGCGAACGCATCCAGGGTACAAGAAGCGCAGCATTATCCAGAAATGTTTTTCGGCATGCTAAAGGCCCGGCCCCCTTCGGGGGACCGGGCCTCGCTTGTTGGAGGGGGTGAGAGGGAACCCACCCAATGGTCCTGTCTGCAAGGATCGGCTACTTCCCAACAGATGGTTAGTTTTTTCTAACCATCATCATTATAGCCGATGCTCCCCATGGTGTCAACCCCTTTGCGCGAATTTTTTAAAATCTTTGGGGATTGGCTCCAAAGCACGCAAGCGTTGCATCCCCCGTCGCTCCACTGACCTTTCTAGCTGTAACACGCCTCAAAGGCAATTTTATGGCACAGTTTGCACATGAGCGTGGACAAAAAATCTTCCTTACTTGAGCATCGTAGCGATATAGGGCCGGAACGCCTAACAAGGCACGCGCTTGGCAACGGCTCCATCCAATAAACAGGCACAGGTCGAATCCTGCGCCATTTGCACACTTCATGGTAGTCCGCCGCCTTTTCACTTCCAAGCGCTCTCACGCACCCATGTTGAGCATAAGCAGACGTTTTGCACGTCAACCAGACCGCTGCAGCAGCGCCCGGGCAGCCAGAAACCATACCGCCCCGGCAAGCTTCCTGAGAGTGTTCGCACTGGGCCTGTGATGGGCCTCATACCCCAGTTCAACGTAAAATGAGGCATATCTCAGTTATGGAACAGCAGATACACCACCACCAGCAATCACGCAAAACCAAGAAGCGTATTGTGTGTTTGGAATCCAAAAAAGCCATGATAACAACATAAGCAGCGTTATGATACTGTCATCCGATGCACTTTTAATGAAAAATGGATTTTTTACATTTTCAACCTTCCATAAAAAATGCGCGCGCCATTCAGGCGCACGCAAAACCAGCGGCGTTTATTCTTTTGTGGCTGCAAAAAGATCCTCTTCCCCCGCCGCACGCAGATCCTCAGCCGTCAACAGCATCAGGGTTTCGCGGGTTATCTTCGGTTCGTGAGCCAAACGGTTGGCCTGCGCGCTCACCGTGCGCTCAAACAAATTTCGCGCACCGCGTGCATTGCCAAAGCCCTTTGGGTCCTGACATCCACGCTCCAGCAGGCGCAAAAGCGGCTGCCGCGCATCGTCCGTCAGCGTATACCCGCTGCTTTTGCAGCGCATTTCAAAGATATCCGCCAGTTCCTGCGCCGTGTAATCCGGGAAGTGCAAAAATCGGTTGAACCGGCTTTCCAGACCGGGGTTGGAATGAATGAAACGGTCCATGCGCTCGGTGTAGCCCGCCACAATCACCACAAGGTCCTCGCGGTGGTCTTCCATAGCCTTAAGCAGCGTATCAACGGCTTCCTGTCCGTAGTCGTTGCCGCCCCGGTCGGTGAGGGCATAAGCCTCATCAATGAACAGCACACCACCCAATGCCTTTTGAATCACCTCGCCGGTTTTGATGACGGTTTGTCCCACATAGCCAGCCACCAGCCCGCTGCGGTCCACTTCCACCAACTGCCCCTTGGACAGGATTCCAAGGCACCTGTATACGCGCGCCATCAGCCTCGCGATCATCGTTTTCCCGGTGCCAGGATTGCCTGAAAACACCATGTGCAGCGACAGGTCACTCACAGGAAGACCGTTTTCCCTGCGCAATTTCTGCACAGATACTAGGTTGATGAGGCTTTCGACCTCGTGCTTGACGGCAGAGAGGCCAATGTATCCCTCCAGCTCCTGCCGCAGATCATCCAGCGTTTCCAGGGGAGGCGTCTGCGCCTGCTGCACCTGACAGCTCACGTCTGGCGTTTCCCTGTCTGGCTGTGAAACGGCAGATGGATGAACCGTGTCCGTTTCAGCGCTCCACAGATCATCCGCGATACGGCGAAGATTGCTGCGCGTCATCTGGCTGATCACGTCCATCTGCAGTTGGATGATCTCATCCTTGCGGTCCATGGGTGTCATTCCTTCCTGGTCAAAAAAGGGTCAATTCTGCGACAGAGCCGAACGCGGGATGAACAGGCGGCATACGCGCCCTTCCAGCCCAATTTGCACATAGGCCCATTCGTCGCCCATAAAGGCCAGCAGCGTCACCTTGTCGCCCGCTTTGAGCGAGGTCAACGGCTCCTTGCCATAGAGAGGATCGTCCGTGCCATCGCAGTCGCTGGCCAGGGTGAGCGGCACGGAGCAGAATCCCAGCTTGGTCACCTTCTCCGCATCGGCCAGGGTGGTGTTCTTGATATAGCCCATCCGACCGCGAGACCCGTTGCCAATGGTGTAACTCACCAGTACCCATCCGTTTTCTACGCCGTAGATGAGTACGGTATCATCCGTATCCACCTGGGCGCCATCCACACGGTAAGTTTCTTCACCCGGCGCACAGTACACCGGCATCGTCTGCGCCTTTTCGAACGCCGCATCACTTAGATTTGCCAGATTGGGCGCCTGCTGTACCGCCTGCTGATAGGGCGAGAGAGTGGGCGTGGGGCTGGGTGTCGGAGTCGGCGTGGGAGTTGGCGTAGGAGTTGGCGTGGGCGTCGGAGTCGGCGTGGGCACAGGTGTGGGCGTCGGGGTGACAAACTCTTCCGGTGCCACGCTTTCCCCCTGACGGTTGAGCACAAAACCGCTCAGCTCGCCGTTTTCACCGCGCAGGGTAAAGGCGCTGTCACTGCCGATATCCAGCGTGCCATCAAGCACTCCGCTGGCAAGTACGCCGTCGGTCACGGTATAGTCGGTCACGGTTACAGTAAGCAACTTGCCGTCCGCGGTAAACTGGTAATAGACCTCCCCGTCGGTGCCCAGGGGTTTCCACAGGCCATGAGTGAGCACATCCACGGTGATGGCGTCATTTCCTGCCAGAGGCATGGGTGTGGGCGTAACCACTGGAGCCAAAGAAAAATTGGGGTCCAGCGTAGCCGGAGGCGCGGGTGTAACCGTGGTAAGCGGCGTAGCAGTCGCCTGCACCACCGGCGTGGAAGTTGCTGCAGATTGCGCCGCTTCGCCAGTCATAAGCGCGGAGGGCGTAAGTGGCAGCTCCGCCCAGGGGATATCCACCACAATCGCTTCACTGGAAAGTTGACCGGGGGCATAGAGCAAGCGAAACGCCGGAGCCGCGACAAAATAGGATTTGGGCATCGGCACATCCGCTTGTGAAGTGATTTCCGGCGCAAGGCCCTCCTGTGTGCTCAGGCGGGTATATACGGCGCTCTGAAGAGCCGCTTTGACCGCGGCTTCCTCTTCTTCGAACAGATCGTTCACGGTCACACTTTGCTGCTTGTCCAGGTCTACCAGCAGATAGAAAAATTCTATTGCAGCTTCCTGTGCGCCAGCGGCGCGGTTGCGCACCGTGGCCTCTACGGAAAGCAATCCGGGAAAGTCCAGCGACACATTGTAACCACCACGGATTTCATCCAGGCTCCCATCGGCGTAAGCGTCATCCTGCGCCATCTGTCCCCTGCGCTGCATTGCCTGAATCGGCGCGGTGATATGGTCGGTCAAGTATAATTCCAGCTGAGCATCCTCACAGCTGAAAGTAGGATAGTCCACCACAATTTGCTGGCGGTCAACTGTTTCCTCCACGTGGTTGCGCATAACCGTCACGCCCTGCGCGGTCATCTCAGCTTCCTGAGCGCATGCCACGCCAAGCGTCATCATAGCCGCCAGCAGAAACGCCACAAACCGTTTCATCGCCGGATACCTCCTCAATCAAAACTCGCCTTCCAGACGTATGGGATAGCACGACTGGGTAGACAGTGCAACATACTCGCACTGCCCGTCCCTCTCCAACACAAA
This sequence comes from Bacillota bacterium, assembly GCA_023404345.1. GTDB lineage: Bacteria > Bacillota > Clostridia > Christensenellales > Aristaeellaceae > Limiplasma. The sequence goes on along the minus strand of JAEYCB010000061.1, from coordinate 72,066 downwards.
GGAGTGGGAAAGCGGCTGCGGATAGGCCGCTCCCGTCACCGCATGCACAGTGAACGTGCCGCCCGTGCCGCTGATGGCCTTTTCCGTCCACTGAATGTCGCTCTCCACGGGGCGGATACTGTCGTAAATATAGTCATAATGTTGTTCACCTTCAACAAACAGGCCATATTTACCACTTTCTGCATCCTTTACCACCAAAGCACCGCAATCCAAATAGGCATCTATTTCCGGAGAAACAGCCAGTGGCGCCGAGGTATCCGGCAGGAGATACATTTCACCGGATGCCAGATACGCAACCCCACATGCAGAAGCTACAAGGTCATCCATTCCGGGGGTTGCCAGCCAGCGGCTCATGGTGCCATCCTGTCCCAGGACATACAGCAGGTATCGCTGGTCGCTGTCGGCCGTGCTTCCGGTATCCACATAGGCCACGGTGTACTGCCCTGTAAAGGGGAAGGCACGGGCAAACCAGAGGGTGCTAAGCATCTGTCCGGCAGTGCTGATGTAGTTGGCACTGCTGCCATCAACGCTTTCGATAATGGACCAGCCATTATACATTGGATGCAAGCGCAGTTCCTGACCATAGGTAGCTTCAAGATCCTCCAGCCGAATCAGCGCAGATCCGTTGGCAGCTACCAGATAAGGCTCCTGATCCACATAAAAGCCACCAAACGCTTGCGGGAACATGCCCTGCGCTGACAACCCATCAAAATAGCACAGAAGCCTTCCTTCGGAAGCGGTGAAAAGGTAAAAATCGTAGGTGCCGTCCGGGCGAAGGTTGCTGGTGAGCACATGCGTATCCGTTGCGGCGCATATGTTCATTTCGACCGTACCGCATAATCTGCTGATGGCCGTACGTGTGGTGTCTGCAATCTCCACGGCAGGCGCGGCATCGTAGCCCTCGATGGGCTGCGGCGTAACCACTGCGGCAAATGGTTCCTCGCTTGCAGGCGGGATAAAGCCGCTTTGTCCCAGCCATTCCCCGATCGGTTCCCGGAAAGCCCATCCTGCCCCGGACAGCACTGCCAATGCGGCTACGGCAATCAAAGCGTTTTTCAACACTCTCCTGCGGCGTCTGCGCCTGGCAGGCGTGTCGTTTTCCTCCCGCACCTGATAGCCGATGCCATCCGCTGAAAGAATATCCCGCCGTGCCGTATCAGCCCAGGTAGCCTCTCGCGGCCGGTAAATATTGCTTTGCGGCTCCTGCTGCGGCGCTTCGTTCCACGGATGATCGTCATAACCGGAATAATCCAGTTTGATGGGCGGCGCAAAAGCAGGCTCTGACGCTTCACCGTCCCCGGATGCCCCTTCTCTGCTGTAGTAAGCGGAAAGATCGGTTGCACAATCGCCGACCGCTTCATCCGTCGGGGAACCGCCTGCGGCAACAGGAGACAAATCATTGGGCGTATAGGCGTCCCAGCTTTCCGCAGGAGAGGGGCTGGGTTCGTTGGGAACATACCCTGTATCGTATTCGGATGCCGAAGCTGCAAAAGGCTGCTCCCCTACCGCAGCGTTCTTCTGCTGCGGTTCCTGTGCAGCAAAGTGCTGCTCTTCATCTCTGATTTCTTCGTCTGCCGGTGAAAACGTCCGCGCCGCATAGAAATGCTGCGCCCGCTCGCTGCGCCGGACGCGGCTTCTTGTGCCGGAATGGTTGTCCGTCATTCTTACACCTCGTTACCTTCGGGATAAAAACTTGTACCCAGCTTCATACAATAGCATGTTATCCGCATTGCGTCAAGAATACACCCACATGGGGAATGTAAATAATGAACGCCCCGCCATAACGAACTGGCGGGGCATATGTAATGGAGTTGTTTCTATCGTTTCAGATAACCGCTCTTTTCCCACAGGGCAATCCAATCCTGCAGGCGGCTGAGCAAATCTGCATTGCAGCGGGTTTTTTGCATCATGTCGATCAGCTGCACCACAGCTTCGCCATTGGTGGTGGAGGCCAGCACCTTGCGAATTGCACGCAGGCCCTCTTTCTGCTGGTCGCTGAGGAGCATATCGTCCTTTTTGGTACCGCTGAGCTGCAAATCAATCATCGGGTAGACGGGATCGCTGGCCTGATGGCGGCACAGGAACAGCTCCATATTCGCCGTTCCTTTGAACTCCTCATAGATAATATCATCCACGCGCGAACCGGTTTCCACAGCAATAGTAGCAACTACCGTCAGACTGCCGGCATCACGGGTGTTGCGTGCCGCGCCAAAAAAGCGCTTGGGACGCACCAGCGCCGCAGGGGTAACGGTATTGGTCATGGGCCGCCCCCCCTGCACCAGCGCAGACTGATATGCGCGCGTCAGCTTGGTCAGACTGTCCAGCAGAATGACGACATTGCGGCCATCTTCCACAAGTCGCTCGGCGCGTTCCAACATGGTTTCGCTCACCCGGGTCTGCGTATCGGGAGCATCTGCGAAGGTGGAGGCAAATACCTCAGCATCCACCGATTCACGTATCTCCGTCACTTCTTCCGGGGCAATATCGATCAGTAGCATAAGCACTTCTGCTTCGGCGTCATTGCGCTTGATGGCGCGGCAGATATCCCGGAGCATCAGCAGCCTTCCACTGTCCGGAGGCGCAACAATCATGGCTCGCTGGCCAAAACCGATGGGCGCAATCAGGTCCACAAGCCGGATGGCCATATCCGCGTTATCCTGCTCGCTTTCCAGCACAATGCGCCGATTGGGATATACCGGCACCAGCTGGTCAAAGGACAGCCGGTCCGGGCTTTCTTCGGGCTCATGGCCATTAAGACGGTCCACGGTGAGCAAAGCGGCGAATTTATCGCTATCACGCTGTGCACGGGCTATGCCTTCCACCAGGTCGCCTGTGCGCAGGCCAAAGCGGCGAATCTGTGCCATGGAGACATAGATATCCTTTTTTCCAGGTAAAAGCGTATGGCCGCGCAAAAAGCCGTATCCATCCGGCAAAATCTCCAAAATGCCGCTGGCAGGCTCCCCCTCCTGCACTTTAAGCAGATCGGGAAGCTGACCTTCCTCCGCCTGAATGGCAAATTGCGGATCTCGGGCCATACGGTAAAGCGCGTCGTTGTAATTGACTTCTGAAGCCGGCGGCTGATAACCCCGTTGCTGCTGATATCCATAGTTGTTGCCAGCGGGCCGGTATCCATTTTGCTGATAGTTTCCGCGCTGCTGATACCCGCCGTAGCCCTGTTCACGCGCGCCATATTCATTCCGGTTCTGATAGGACGGGCGCTGCGGAGCCGCACGGTAGCCCAACCGGTATCCATCCAGTTTGGGCACGTTTTCCTGTACAGCCGGGCGCGTATATTCCTGCGTCTGTCTATGCTGCTCCTGGGGTTCCTCCTGCCTCATGGGAGCCGGACGTGCGGGCGGTCCAAAACGATTGACCGTCCCCCCTGCGCGCTGCTGCCATGCAGGCGTTTGAGCAGCATCACGTGCTGTGCTGCGGGCCTGCCACGCCTGTCGGTAAACCGGACGGAAACCGCCTTGTTCCTGCGGATTATTCCAAGGCCGAAAGCCCGAATTTCCAGGCGATACCGCGGTTACATCCGCAGACAGCGGCGCCTCCTGCAGCTTTTCCTGAATTTCATCGGATCGTTTTTCCTCTTTTTCCGGCTGCGGAATTTCCATCTTTGAAGCAGGCTGGTCCACCGAGGCAGGCTCCTTCTGCACTTCTGTCTTTTCCTGGGGAACCGGCTGATCGACTGGCTCGTCAGCCAAGGCCTCCGTCAGGCGCGCAACAATTCCGGATTTATCGATACCAGCGCTCAACTTCACGCCGTTTTCTTTTGCGAGCTTTCGCAGCTGAACAACCGTCATTGCCTGCAGTTGTGCGTTCTGCAATGTGAACCCTCCTTAAAATTCAACCCAAACCTGATTCATCGCGGCTGACCGCCAGCGATTACGCTTTTCGCGCAATCACCACATCACGGTCCACCGCCTGTTCCACCCAGTGAGAAAAGTCATCGTACGGCGGGTGATTCATAACTTCCAATCCCGCCCGCTCCATATGAGCTGCAACCTCCCTCCGGCGCAGCGTATTGAGATTAAATGCAAATGCTACCGCACCGCCAGGCTTTAGCGCATGGACACATCCTGGCAAAACGCGTTCCACAAGCCTTGACAGGGAGGAAACGGCCGTGCCTTCTCTGGGCGCATGCTGGACGCCATAGGGCAGATCGCATACTGCCAAATGGCAGCTTTGTGGGCGGACAAGTGCTTTGAGCCTGCCCGCATCCCCGTGGATCATACGCAGGGTAAGTGGACTTGCGCGCATGGTTTGAGCGTCTGGAGCAAGAGCGTATTCACTCCACTTGGCGCTTCCACCGCCTGGCAAAGTCAGCGCGCCCGACGAATGCTTGTGTTTGATGCGATGCAGCTTGAGCGATCGTTCCAGATAGCTTTCTGCTTCATGAATAGCCTTTGCATCCGTATCCACACCGATTGCATCGCAACCTTCGCACACGGCGCACATCAGCGTGGTACCCTTTCCGCACATGGGGTCCAGCACACGCAGTGGCCCCGAATCGCGCGCAAAATCAGAAGCAGCCATGGCGCAGTGCAACATCATATAGGTAAAATCCGCATTGGTCTTGCCTTTATATTTGAGCACCTGGGGCAAATCGTCCGGCATCCATCCTGCGGGAATGCGCGGCATTGGCTGCAAAGCACCGTCCTGCTGAAGCTTCGCAGCCAAACAAACAGCCGAATGTCTTGATACCGCGCGCCAAGCTGCCTCATCCAACGCTTGTGCGTCAAACATTAAAAAAGGCTCGCCCGCCAGATATTCCACCCTTGGGCGTTCATAGACAACCTTCCACGCCTCAAGGATGCATTCAAGTTCGATCAATGCCAGCTTTTGCAGGGATTGACGATAACGAACATTTGGATGCGGTTTCAAAAGCATCGCGTAACGCACGGGAACCTCTTTTCACACAAGTGGATTTGGACAACTTAGAAAGACCTGATTGACCATCAGTTTTTATTATTATATCACAAGCCACTACCTTTTGCAATGTTTTTCCTAAAAAGGATGGCGTTGCACATGTAAACAAAAAAGCCCCGCATGCAACAGCATGCGGGGCAGGGAAAGCGCAACTTATTCGTTGGCCTCGTTCTGGGCAGCCTCGGCTTCCAGAGCAGCACCCATGGCCTCGATGTCTACGGGAACGGCCTCAGCGCCATCATCCTCGTAAACGGGCTGGGGCGCTTCCTCAACGGGAGCGGGTTCGGGCTCAAGCAGCGCACGGATGCTCAGGCTGATGCGCTTGGCTTCCGGATCGATGTTGAGCACCTTCACATTGACCACATCGCCCACATTGACGGCGTCCTCCACCTTGTTGATACGGGTGGTGGCGCACTGGCTGATATGCACCAGGCCGTCGATACCGGGCTCAAGCTCCACAAAGGCGCCAAACGTGGTGATGCGGACAACCTTGCCGGTGACCACAGCGCCAGCAGGATACTTTTCGGGCGCCATATCCCAGGGCTTGGGCTGAAGCTGCTTCAGGCCAAGCTGGATGCGCTCGCGCTCCGGATCGAGGCTGAGGATCTTCACGTCCACTTCCTGATCGGGAGACACGATCTCGGAAGGATGCTTTACGTGAGCCCAGCTCAGGTCGGTCACATGAATCAGGCCGTCCACGCCGCCCAGATCCACAAACGCGCCAAAGTCAGTCAGGCGGCGCACGATGCCGTGCACAACCTCGCCCTCCTGCAGGCGGGCCCAGGCTTCAGCCTTCTTCGCAGCGGCTTCCTCGCGCACCACGGCGCGGCGGCTGGCTACGATGCGGCGCTTCTGCTCATCCATCTCGATGATTTTGAGTTTGAGGGTCTGGCCCACGAAGTCGCCGATCTTCTCAACGTAGCGGTTGGAGAGCTGCGACGCAGGCACGAAGGCGCGAATGCCGTTGACCGTGCAAATCAGGCCGCCCTTGACGACCTCCTTGCCCACGCCTTCGACATACTCGTTGTTTTCGTGCTTTTGGACAAGCTCCGCGAAGGCCTTACGGTTCAAGATGTTGCGCTGCGACAGCAAAACGTTGCCTTCGCCGTCGTTTACCTTGACGACCTCCACTTCGATTTCGTCGCCCAGTTTGACATCCTCCGTCACCAGGTCCTCGCGCTTGATCAGCCCATCGCTCTTGAAACCGATGTTGACACAGACTTCGTCGTCGGTGATCTGCACCACGGTGCCCTTCACGGTTTGCCCGGGTCTGATCTTGACCAGAGTCGCTTCCACATCAGCCATAAAGCTGTCCTTTTCCGCCTCCTCGGTGGAAACCTGCCGGTCCAATTGTTCCTTGTCAGTCATGCGTGTGACAACCTCCTTAAGTGACCAATCCGGCGTGCTCGCGCCGGCGGTAATTCCAATGGATTCCGAATGGATATCCGCAAAGCCCGGCGGTATATCCGCCGCACGCTCTACCAAAAGGGTACGCCCGCAGATGCTTTTGCACGTTTCGTACAGCTTGCGGGTATTGGCGCTGCCCAAACCGCCCACCACCAGCATGGCATCCACCTTTGCAGCCAGCTCGCGGGCTTCGTTTTGTCGAAGGGCCGTAGCGGTACAGATGGTGTCCTGAACGGTAAGGTTTTTCACCCGGCTGTGCAGCACGGGCAGAATTTCCTCCCAGCGCTCGTGAGGAAACGTGGTTTGCGACACGGCCAAAGCGTTTTCCATTTCAGGCAGAGAAGCCGCTTCTTCCCGGTCGTGAACGGTATAAACCTTGCCGCGCCCATATCCGATGGTACCGATCACCTCAGGGTGATCGCTCTGCCCCACCAGGATTACCGGCAGCCCGCCAGAACTGTAGCGCGCCACCACATCATGCAGACGGGACACGAACGGACATGTCAGGTCGATCACCTCGTCCGCTGTGCGGCGAAGGGCCTCCGTAACCTCCGGCGCCACGCCGTGACTGCGGATGAGCACTACCTTGCCGCGCGCCTGCTCCACCTGATGGATAACCGATATGCCCATGGCGTTCAGCCGCTGGATGACCTCAGGATTGTGAGCCAGCTCACCGAAGGAAACGATGGACTTCCCTTCCTGCGCAGCCTTGACCGCTCCATCCACCGCACGCTTGACCCCCATACAGAAGCCCGCGTGACGCGCCACCGAAACCGGCATAAAACCGTCCTCCTAAGCATATCATGATGGCTATTCGCCATCCGGCGTGAATTATCCTTCTTTTTAAAAAGAATTAATAATTGACAACTTTTTCTTTGCCGGAGCAAATCCAAGAAAAAGAGCGCGGTGTTCCCCAAAAGCAGTGCGCAGCCTCGCCTCCTGTTTTGATATGTCAACAGGGAGGCCGCATTTCATACTTGTAAAAAGGTTCAAGCTGTCTGTTTTCCTGTGGCCGCATACTCCTGCTCAAGCTCCAGATAAACCTGCTGGATCCGCTCCATGACCTCCTGACACGCCTCGCGGTTTACGCCACGCCCGGCAATGTCCTTAACGCTGAACGGCAGGCCATAGTATACATGTGTGCGGCGGAACAGTTTGGGTTTTCCGGTGATGTAAGCGGGCAGAAGCTTGGCTCCGCTGCGCAGTGCAATCATTGCAATTCCGCTTTCCATGTGCTCCATTACGCCATCTTTGTGGCGTGTTCCCTCGGGGAATACCCCCAGGGGGTGTCCCTCGCGCAATGTTTTGAGGCATGCACGAAGCGCTGCCATATCCATGTTATGACGGTCTACGTCAATCATGAGCAGCTTTTGAAACAGCCAGCGCAAAAGGGGATTCTTGACCAGCTCTTTTTTTCCCAGGAAGCGGATTTGGTAGCGATAGCACTTCCAGGCCACCAACATAGGGTCCAGCAATGAATTGTGGTTGGCGATCAGGATGTAAGGCGCATCCAGTTGAGCCCGCTCAAGATGATGATAAGTTACGGGATACAGGCACGTCAGCATAAAAGCTGCTACTGTGCGCGCAGCCCTGTATATAGGAGTGAGCGGCTCATCAGCCTTCAGGGAACGGCCCTGACGTATCGCCACACGCCGCAGCACATCCTCAACCACCTGCTCGCGTGTCATGTCTGAGCTGTCGAGCACCTGTGCGTCATCCGCGGGCCTGAGGGGATCGGTTTCGCGGGTGGTGTCGCGCTCGTCACGACTTCGTACCTCCGCAAGCACCTGCTCATAGGTGGATGTATCGCCTTTGGCCTGCAGTTCATCGAACCGGCGGCGTGCCCGAACCTCGGCCGAGGCGGTCAGGTAGATTTTGAGGGTGGCGTTCGGAAGCACGCGGGTTCCAATGTCCCGTCCATCCAGCAGCATGCTCTGCCGCTGTGCCATTTCCTGCTGGCGGGCAACCATGGCCTGACGCACCCCCGGCACAGTTGAGACCACACTTGCGGCCGTGCTGATTTCCGGCGTGCGGATAAAGTCCGTTACGTCTTTTCCGCCAATCAGCGTGTGCTGCGCGCCGTTTTCAAAGCGCACTTCAGGCATCACGCGTGCGGCAAGGGCAGTCAGCGCCTGTGCGTCGCCTGTATCCACGCCCTCTTTCAACGCCTGCCAGGCAAAAGCGCGGTACATCGCTCCCGTATCCAGGTGCAAAATGCCCAGCCGCTTGGCAACCTCATCGGCCACGCTGCTTTTGCCTGCGCCTACAGGCCCATCCATCGCAATGGTCAAAACCATGTTTTCATTCCCCCTCTTAACCCATCGGTCAAATGGCACGGTGTCCCAGGCCGATACACACCTCGTCCAGGTGGCCAAGACCGATGTTGAAAAAGACAGCCACCGCTACGTGCTCCCCGGAGCGCGCAATGCCGATCTTTCCTCCCACGCTCATCCCGAGCGCTTTGGGTGTGACCTGGTTGAGCGCCTCACGCGCGGCACCTGCCACGCCGCCTTCCTCCAGATGAGAATCGCCGATCACCTGTTCCCGCTTGGCGGCAACCACGGCCCGCTCCACAATTCGGACAATCCCCGTCAAAAAGTCGCCGCCAAAATCCGCCGCAGCGGCGTTAATTCCCTGCTGGCGCAAAAGCTGCCGCCAGCGCTGCTCCTCCTCGCGGCTTTGCGTCATACTCAGCTCAATCGCAGCCCTCGCCACATCACGGCTTCCTGCGGTAGTTTGATAATCCATAACAGCTTACGCCTCCTTCGGCCCTGTCATATGGAACATTATAGCATGAGCCCGGCTTCTTGCATTGGGGATACGCCCTCTGGCGGAAGTGGCATGAAAAAGAGCCTTCTCCACAAAGGCAGAAAGCTTATTCGAGAACCCAAAGTGCCGCTGTACCCGTTTTTTCACCCGCTATGTTAAGCAGGCCGGTGCTCTATCGACGGCTTTTGCCGTCCCCTGGCGTCCCAAAGAACGGGGGCATGACATCCGACGCCGAACCCGAGCTCCGTTTTATGAAATGTGGGTAAAAACAAGGCCCTGGCGCACACTTCAGGAGGCTCTGGAATCATTATAGTAACTGCCCGGCACAATGTCAAGAGCGTGCGGCAGGGAAATTGCCCAGAATATCCTTCCTTTATGGCCGCGATTTGCCCAGCAGCCCATCCACCAGGCGAATGGCATGCGTCAGGCGCTGCGAATAATCTCCGCTGACCACAACCATCTTTTCTTTGAAGCCATGCTCTACGTACATGTCCCACAAGCGGTCGTTTAGCATTCTGCGCCTGTCCTCATCGCCGTTGAGACGCTGCCCATCGGGCACCCAGCGCACATCCGGCGTGAGAAAAATCAGCAGGTCATAGCGGTCCGGATCGATATATTTTTCCACTAGTTCATTACGATGCCCCATGTAGAGCTCGCTGAAATAGTCGGTGTAGGTAGCGTCAGTGTCAAAAAAACACACCTTGTTTGCTGTGCGAAGCGCCTGATAATCCTGTTCGTACTGAATATGCGCGATGCGGCTGAAATCCACGTCCGTGTAGATCGTTTCATCATTGCCCAGAAAGTCGCGCGCATAGTAGCGGCCCACCTCCTCGGACCAGGAGGTGTTGTACAGCTTGGCCAGGCACTTGGTCAGCGTGGTTTTTCCGCAGCTTTCCGTGCCGGCAATCAGCACCTTTTTGGCAAAAAACGGACGTGCGGCGCCCAGAATATAGTGCCAGTTGCCCAGAATATCGCCCCGAATGTCCGTGGCAGAAATCGGATAGCGTGTTCGTGCAGGGTCAAAAAGCTCCACTTCTGATTCGGGAAAATACTTGGCCAGCGTTTCGCCATATTCCATGTCCCCTACGAAAAACGCATCGATGGGTTCCCCCACCACCTCTCGCATGCGCTGGCTCCATAATTCCCATCCCTGCGGATAGACGGGAATATCCGTTTCGTCCAGCACGCGCACACCGATGTGCGTGATATCCTGGATCTGCTGGGATATCCACTGCTTGCGCAGGCGGTAGGAGATTTCCGGAATGCCGTCGCGGCGGCAGATTTCACGGGTCTGGTCCGCGTTGTCCGAAATGACCACCAGCAGCTTTTCGCAGCGGGTGGATGCTTCGATCATCTGGTAGAGATGACCACGGTGCGGCGGAAGAAATCGGCCGAAGTATACGCCCGTCCTGTACATGGGTCTTCCTCCCTTGGCGGTTTGTGATAGAACATTCTACGCTCCCGGCCTTTTTCCTGCCTGTTCAAAGCGTTTGGGATATGGTATCATTTTTTGCGAAAGGAGATTGCCTTTCCCTGAGATGATTTGGAAAGGAGCAATGTGCATGACCAGAAGGCGCATGCTGATGCTTGCAGTTGCCATAGCCGTACTTCTGCTGGCCGTGGACTTTCGCGGATTTTTTGCTATCCATTCTCCCAATCATCTGTGGACATGGATGTGGGCGCTATGCGGGCGGCTTGCAAAGCCGCTGCCCATGGCAATGGTTACGCTGATTGCAGCGCTGGCACTGCCTGGGAACGCTGCGCGGCTGCCTTTGGTTGTCAACCTGGCGGCATCGCTGCTGCTGGGCATGTCAGTGGAATGGCTGCATGCCTTTCCCCTGCCGTCAGGCGAGGCTTTGGCGCCCGTGTGTTTCTATGCATTTCTGCTCTGGGCAGTGCGCCGGTACTGTGCAGCCAGACTGATTCAAACGGCCCTGTTGATTATGCTTTCCGCCGTCGTCCTGTCAGCGGTCGTTCGCGCCCTGCCCGGTGGGCCAAAGTTTCTACCGGGCGTGCTGGCTGCTGTCGCGGTAACGGCTGCCTATCTGTGGCTTTTGACAGACCTCGTGCGCCGGCGCGCTGCGAGGGCCGAAACCTGATCTTCTTTAATCCAAACGAAAAAAAGTGCCCTCCGCACGGCTTTCGCCGCCCGGAAGGCACTTTTTCTTATGCATGTTTTGCCTTTTTTCCCTTACCCAGGTAGGCTTCCTGAATGCTCTTGCTGCTGAGCAGCTCCTCGCCCGTGCCGGACAGCGTCATCATGCCGGTTTCCAGCACGTAGCCATAGTGCGCCGCGTGCAGCGCCGCATTGGCGTTCTGTTCGATCAGCAAGATAGTAATGCCATCTGCGCTCAGTCGGTTGATAATGCCAAAAATGTCCTTGACAACCAGCGGTGCCAGACCCAGGGAGGGCTCATCCATCATGATCAGGCGGGGGCGGGTCATCATGGCACGGCCCACGGCCAGCATCTGCTGCTCGCCGCCGGACAGCGTGCCCGCCAACTGCCAGCTGCGCTCCTGCAGGCGTGGAAAGAGCTTGTAGATGTATTCGATGTCCTTTTGAATCTGCGCAGTATCCTTGCGCAGATACGCGCCGATCTTGAGGTTTTCAAGCACCGTGAGGTTGGCAAATACGCGCCGGCCCTCCGGCACCAGCGCGATGCCGCGCTCCACCACCTTTTGGGTGTCCATGCCGGTGATGTCCTCGCCGTTGTAGGTACTGGTACCGCCCTTGACCGGCACGATACCCGTAATAGCGCGCAAGGTGGTGGATTTGCCGGCGCCATTTGCGCCGATCAAAGTGACGATCTGGCCCTCGTCCACGCTGAAGGAAATTCCCTTGAGCGCCTCGATGCCGCCGTAGCTGACCACCAGGTCCTTCACTTCCAGCAAGCTCATTCCTCATCCACCCCCAAATAGGCCGCGATCACCGCGGGATCGTCCTGCACCTGCTGCGGCGTGCCTTCCGCAATCAGCTTGCCGAAGTCCAGCACGTAGATGCGGTCGGAAATATCCATCACCAGGTTCATATGGTGCTCAATCAGGAACACAGTGAGCTTGAAATCCTCCTTGATTTTGCGGATAAAATCGCTCAGGTCATCGGTTTCCTGCGGGTTCATGCCAGCGGCGGGTTCATCCAGCAAAAGCAGCCGCGGCTCAGTCGCCAGCGCGCGGGCGATTTCGAGATAGCGCTGCTTGCCATAGGGCAGCGAGGACGCTTTTTCCTGCGCTACGTCGCCCAGGCCTAGCATATCCAGCAGGTCCAGCGATTCCTGACGGATGCGCCGTTCCTCCTGCTGGTTAATATGCAGCATGGAGGTAAACAGCCCTGCCTTCAGGCGCATGTGCCGCGCCACCAGCACGTTTTCCAGAACCGTCATATTTTTAAACAGGCGGATATTCTGGAACGTACGCGCCACGCCCATCTCGGTGATCTTGTCAGGCGTATTGGAAATGAGATGATTATACTCGCCGATGTGGGTACCGGCGTAAAGCTTGCGCATTTTGCCCGTGGGATGGCCCTGCGCGATGATCTTGCCGCGCAGTTTGACGCACCCGTTGGTAGGCGCATACACACCAGTGATGACGTTGAACGCAGTGGTCTTACCTGCGCCGTTGGGGCCGATCAGCGCAACGGTTTCGCCCTGATCCACATGCATGCTGAAGCTGTCCACAGCCACCACGCCGCCAAATTGCATGGTCATGTTTTCCAGCTCGAGGACGGTTTCGACCATGTTCATTTCCCCGCCCCCTTTCTGGCGGATTTCGCCGTCGTTTTTTTACGGAACAGATCTGGCAGCTCTCGCGAACCCATGATGCCCTGACGGAAGAACAGCACCACCACCATGATGATCAGTGAGAACACCACCAGGCGGAAGCCGTTGCGAAGCAGCGGCACCTCCCACTGGCCGATCATCTGCTTCTGATCCAGGAAGCGCAGCCACCACTCCGAGCAGGCCACAAACAGGAATGAACCGATGCAGCTGCCCGTGACCGAACCAATACCGCCGATCACCACGATGAGCAGAATCTCATACGTCATGGCTGAGGTAAAGCTCTTGGCCTGTACGCTGTTTTGATACATGGCCAGCATCGCGCCGCCCACGCCCGCAAAAAAGCTGCTCAGGCAGAAAGCGAACTGCTTGTGCCGCGCGAGGTTGATGCCCATGGCCTCAGCGGCCACCTCGTCGTCGCGGATGGCCATAAAGGCACGGCCGTAGCTGGAATGGATCAGCGCCACAATGAGCGCGATGCACACGCCCGCGATGAGGAATGGTACCAGCGTGGACAGGTACAGCGTCACTTCGCCCTCGGCGTTTTTGATGTTGAAATCATTAAACGTGGGAAACAGGCGCAGCATATTGGAGCCGTTGGTGACCGCGCCCAGCTTATCCCACTGGAAGATGGACCGGATGATCTCCGCAAAGCCCAGCGTAGCGATGGCCAAATAATCGCTCTTGAGGCGAAGCACCGGCAGGCCGATCAAAAAAGCGAAGATTGCTGCCGCTACACCCGCCAGAATCAGCGCCGGAATCACCGGCATGGCAAACTGCACCAGGCCTCCATCATAGTACTGATACACGGCCGCGCGCTGCGCTACGGGAATGGTCAAAATGCCGTAGGTATAGGCACCGATGAGCATAAAGCCCGCCTGGCCCAGCGAAAACAGCCCGGTAAAGCCATTGAGCAGGTTCATCGACACCGCGACCAGCGCGTAGGTCGCGCCTTTTTTCAGCACCGTAAAGAGCATGGAGGTAGGCGGCAGAATCTGCTCCAGCGCAAACACAAGCGCATAGATAAGCACAAGCACCACAGCGGTCAGAATCACGCCGCGGTCCGGCTTGTTGACACGGGGAACGCTCTGTACATTGGTCATGATTCTCACCTCACACCTTGTCGGTCGTCTTTTCGCCAAACAAGCCTGTCGGCTTGACGATCAGAATCACGATGAGCAGCGCGAAGGTAAACGCATCGGAGAAGGTGGTCAGTCCCAACATCTGTTTGCTCAGGCCCGCCTTGATCAAAATCACGTCCAGGCCCTTGATGATGTTTTCACAGATGCCGATGATAAACGCGCCTACCACGGCTCCCGGCACGCTGCCGATGCCTCCGAACACTGCTGCCACAAAGGCCTTCAGGCCCGGCATAGCGCCTGAGGTCTGAATAACGGTAGTGTAGTTGGTGAAGTAGAGGAGCGATCCCACGCCTGCCAGGAACGATCCAATCACAAAAGTGACGGAAATCACGCGGTTGATCTTGATGCCCATGAGCTGGCTTGTTTCAAAATCTTTTGAAACAGCGCGCATCGCCATGCCGATTTTGGTATGGTTGATGAGCATTACCAGCGCGATGACCAGCACCACCGTAAGCACCGGCGTGATGATGGTGACCATTTTGGTGGTCGCCGTGCCGATCGTCACGGATTGAGAGATGAAGGGAATGCTGGGATAATACTGGTTCAGGCCGCCAGTGATGTACAAAACCAGGTTTTGCAGCGTGTAGCTGACACCGATGGCCGAAATCATGATGCTCATGCGCGGAGCAGAGCGCAGAGGCTTGTAGGCCACACGCTCGATCAGGAAGCCGATAAATGCGGTAAGGACCAGCACCAGCGGAATCGACACATACAGCGGCAGTCCGCTGGCAGAGATATAGACCATCAGAATGCCCGCCACCATGAACACGTCGCCGTGGGCGAAGTTGATCAGGCGCAGGATGCCGTATACCATCGTATATCCGATGGCAATCAGGGCGTACTGCCCGCCGACGCTCACGCCGGAAAGCAGATAGGGCAAAACCGTGCTCATCATGGTAAACGAGCCCCCTTTTGGCAGTTTACGAAATTCGCGGCGGGGGCATCGGGCCCCCGCCGCGAAAACGGACTTTTTCGGTCAGGCCGTGATCGGGAATGAATTATTGCACCGTCTGCACCGTTACGAAGTCCCAGGCGCCGGTTTCGGTGTTGGCGGTCTTGATGTAAGCGGAATCACGCGCCGCGTCGCCGATTTCGTCAAAGGCGATATGGCCGGACACACCGTCATACGTCACATCCCACAGAGCCTCGTTGACAGCCTTGCTGTCGGTGCTCCCAGCGGCCTTGAGGGCCTCCAGAGCCACGAAGTAGGCGTCATAACCCATGACGGACACAGCCGCGATCATGTCGTTGCCGCCGTTGTTGGTCAGGGCTTCGCTGTTGGAATTGAGCCAAGCCTTGAAGCCCTCGTCAAACTCGGGAGAGCCGCCCTCCTGATAGAAGGTGCTGATGTAAAGCTTGACGTTGGTGCCCTTGGCCGCCTCGACCACCACGTTGGAGTCCAGCGTATCGCCGCCCATGATAGGATAGGTCACATTCTGGCCCGCAGCCTGGTTAATGATCTGGGTGGAGTAGGCGATGGACACCGGGCAGAAGAACACTTCCGCGCCGATGGCGGTCGCATTGGAGAGGTAAGAGGTGAAGTCGCTGTTGCCCGTGGGGAAGGTATCGGAGATCACCGTGCCGCCCAGCGCTTCAAACGCCTGCTGGAAGTAGTGGCACAGGCCCACGTCGTAGTCGTTGCCCAGCTCGGCCAGGCAGTAGGCGGTCTTGGCGCCCAGCTCGCTGAAAGCGTAGTTAGCCAGCACCGTGCCCTGGAAGGGGTCAAGGAAGCAGATGCGGAAGTAGTGGGTGTTGCCCGCCGTCACCTGCGGGTTGGTGCAGGTCACGCCGATGGCGGGGATGCCCGCGTCCGCAAAGTACTGCGACCCAGCGATGGACACGCCGGAACCGTAGGAACCAAGCACAACGCTCACGCCCTCGCTGACCAGCTGCTGCGCGGCGGAAGGAGCCTTGTCGGCGGAAGAACCATTATCGGCATAGACGAGCTCAACGGTGTAAGTTTCTCCTCCGATCTCAACGGTAGGCTGCACGCTGTTGGCGTATTGCATGCCCAGCATTTCCTGCTTGCCGCCCGCACCGCTGTCGCCGGAGGCGGGCTCAAACACGCCGATCTTGACGACATTTTCGCCCAAAGCGAACGCCGGAATCATCATCAGAACCGCCAGTAGGATGGCTACGATCTTTTTCATACGTTGGTCCCTCCTGTATCAGTCATGTGGTTGGGTGTTGAGGAGATTATATAACTTTACCACGCCAAAGTGCAAGGCTCATGCCTGAGAAGTGCACAAGAAAAACATGACAGCGATATCATTCCTTCAAATAACCCTTTGGGTGGGGTTGGAGGGCCGCGGTCTTTCATCAAAATACAAACAGCAACCGCCTCCCAAAATTGTTGATATTGGAAAATTCCGCCCGTTCCTAGGCAGTGTCAGGGAAACCTTGCACGGCATCATCTTCCTGCGCCCTTAACAAAACAGGAAAAATACAAAGTCCGGAGCCGGACAAAACCAATGCTTTGTCGCATTCTGCTGCCTTTTATAACCGCATCGTACATTTTGGCACTTGACTTGCCGGCCGTTTGAGGTATACAATGCATGCCATCAAGGCGCTGATGGGGTGACTTGGCCGCGCTTTTTTCGAGAGCCTCCGAACGGTGCGAGGGGGGTGTGGAAAGCGGCGAATTCCGCCCCGGAGCCGTCCGGCTGAAAGCAGGCAAGTAGGCCGGACCGGGTCAGACCCGTTACCAGTCTGCGAGCAATGCTGGTTGCTCCTGAGGCCGGAACCCGTTTTCCGGCAAAGCAGAGGTGGTACCGCGTGATGATGCGCCCTTTGTTTTCCCGCAGCGAGGCGGGAAAGCGGGGCGTTTTCTGATTTTATGATCGCTTCAACCGGGCCATGCCCGTTTGAAAATAATTGGGCACCATTGTAGGGAGGTAGGTTTTATGAAGAAGCTCGTTTCCATTCTGATGGCGGCTATGCTGCTGCTCTGCGCCGGAGCGTCTCTGGCTGAGGGACAAACCTATACTGTGGGTGTGTGTCAGTTGGTCACACACGATGCGCTGGATGCCGCTACCCAGGGCTTTATGGACGCACTAACCGAGGAGCTGGGCGACGCGGTGACCTTTGATGTGCAAAATGCCGCAGGCGATTCCAACACCTGTTCCACTATTGTCAATTCTTTTGTAGCTGCTGATGTGGACCTGATTCTGGCCAATGCCACTGCCGCGCTGCAGGCTGCTGTGGCTGCAACGGCGGACATTCCCATTCTGGGCACATCCGTCACCGAATATGGCGTGGCGCTGGATATTGATGACTTTAATGGCACTGTGGGCGGCAACGTCTCCGGCACCTCCGACCTGGCCCCGCTGGATCAGCAGGCCGCCATGTTGCAGACCCTGTTTCCCGATGCCAAGACCGTCGGCCTGCTCTACTGCTCGGCCGAGGCCAACAGCCAGTACCAGGTGGACACTGTGAAGGGTTATCTGGAGGAAATGGGCTATACCTGCACCCTCTACCCCTTCGCCGACAGCAATGATGCCGCTGCCGTAACGCAGTCTGCCGCCGATGCTAGCGATGTGATCTATGTGCCCACCGACAACACCGTGGCTGCCAATGCAGGTATCGTGGACAACATCTGCCAGCCTGCGGGCGTGCCTGTAATTGCCGGCGAAGAAGGCATCTGCCAGGGCTGCGGCGTAGCCACGCTATCCATCAGCTATTACGATCTGGGCGTGACCACCGGCAAGATGGCCGCCAAGATTCTCACGGGCGAGGCGGATATCTCCACCATGCCCATTGCCTACGCTGAAAACTTTACTCCCAAGTTCAACGTCGCCATCGGAGAGGCGTTGGGCATTGCCATGCCGGAGGGCTATACGGCTATCGAATAACCTTTGAACACTTGAAAAGCGGCGGGAAAAGGCTTGCCTTTTCCCCCGTTTTTGCGGTTTTGAAAATACCGGCGGCGGGTGTTGCCCGCTGCGGAACTGGAGGAAAATACATTGTCGAGCTTTCTCAACGCGCTGCCCGGCGCCATTTCCCAGGGGCTTGTCTGGGGCATTATGGCCATAGGGCTGTACATCACCTATAAGCTGCTGGATATTGCCGACCTGACGGTAGACGGCTCCTTCTGCACCGGCGGCGCTGTGGGCGTGATGCTCATCACAAGCGGCTGCAACGTTTGGCTATCGTTGCTGGCCGCTATTCTGGCCGGGATGCTGGCCGGAATGGTCACGGCGCTGTTGCATACGGCGTGCGGTATCCCCGCTATCCTGTCGGGCATTCTCACACAGCTGGGCCTATGGTCGGTCAATCTGGCCATCATGGGCATGAAGGCCAATCAGTCGCTGAACGTCAACAAATACGATCTGCTGGTATCCCTTCGCTACCTGCAGGATGTGACCAAGGGTACGCGGGGCTTCTGGCAGCACCCCATTTTCGTAGCGGGGCTGTTCACGGTGGTGATCATCGCCGTGCTGTACTGGTTCTTTGGCACAGAGCTGGGTTGCTCGCTGCGCGCCACGGGCGCAAATGGGAACATGGCCCGCGCGCAGGGCATCAACACGAATTTCAATAAAGTGCTGGGCCTGATGATCTCCAATGGGCTGGTGGCACTTTCCGGCGCGCTGCTCTCGCAGTACCAGAGCTTCGCAGATATCAACATGGGCCGCGGCGCCATTGTAATTGGTCTGGCCGCCGTGATCATCGGCGAAGTCATCTTCGGCAAAATCTTCCGAAACTTCGCCCTCAAGCTCTTGGCCGTGGCCATCGGCTCCATCATCTACTATGTGGTCATTCAGGCCGTGGTCAGCCTCAGCGGCATCAATTCCAACTACCTGAAGCTGCTGTCTGCCGTGATCGTTGCCCTGTTCCTGGCTGTGCCGTATTGGAAGGCGCGCTATCTGGACCGGCCCACCAGCAAGGGAGGCGCAAAGCATGCTTGAGATCATCAACCTGCACAAGACTTTCAATCCGGGCACCGTCAATGAAAAGACTGCGCTGGATGGCGTTTCCCTTACCCTCAAAGATGGCGACTTCGTCAGCGTCATTGGCGGAAACGGCGCGGGCAAATCCACGCTGCTCAACGCCGTGGCGGGCACCTGGCTGGTGGATTCGGGCACCATTGCCATCGACGGCGTCAACGTGACCCGTCTGCCGGAGCACAAGCGCGCCCGTTTCATTGGGCGCGTGTTTCAGGACCCCATGATGGGCACTGCCGCCACCATGCAGATTGAGGAGAATCTCGCCCTTGCCCTGCGCCGCGGTAAACGCCGCACGCTGCGTGTGGGCATCACAGCCGCTGAACGGGAGCAGTACCGGGAGCTGCTGAAAATTCTGGATCTTGGGCTGGAAAACCGGCTGACTACTAAGGTGGGCCTGCTCTCCGGCGGGCAGCGCCAGGCACTGACACTGCTCATGGCCACGCTGCAAAAGCCAAAGCTTCTGCTTCTGGACGAGCACACCGCCGCCCTCGATCCCAAAACCGCCGCCAAGGTGCTGGAAACCACGGAGCGCATCATCCAGCGCGACCACCTGACCACGCTGATGATCACGCACAACATGCGCGACGCCATCGCGCATGGCAACCGCCTGATCATGATGTACGATGGGCACATCGTAGTGGACGTAAGCGGCGAGGAAAAACGCCGCCTGACGGTTGAGGACCTGTTGGCCCTGTTTGAAAAGGCCAGTGGACAGGCACTTGCCAGCGACCGGATGCTGTTGGGCTGACAGGCCAACAAAAGAAAAGTCGCCCCTTTCTGTAATATCAGGAAGGGGCGCTTCAGACTGGCAAAAAACCCTTTTGGGAGGTTCGGAGGGCCGCAGCCCTCCGAGCTGCATTCCGAATCCAGCGACATGTGCGGTGGATTCGGATGCCTTGCGTAGCAAGGTTTCTTTACGCCGTCCGCCGCCCGGCGCAGCCGAAGGCGGAGTAGGCGGACGGGGCAAGCCTGGCGGAAAAGATCGCCGCAGGCGAGCTTTTTCGACACACTGATTCGCCCCTTTCTGTATATCGGGAAGGGGCGACTTTTAGGATTCAGTTTTTCGCCGTCCTTGACAGCAGCAGCACTCCGAACAGCATCAGTGCGGGAAAAATCATTCCTACAGCCAGCCCGGCTGTGAGCCTGCCGCCTGCCGCATCTGCCACAAGGCCGACCACGGTCGGGCCGCCTGCACAGCCCAGATCGCCCGCCAAGGCCATCAACGCAAACATGGCCGTTCCGCCTCCCGGAATGGCGGGCACTGCCGTGCTGAATGTGCCTGGCCAAAAGATGCCCACAGAAAACCCGCACAGCGCACATCCCGCCAGCGCAAGCATGGAATTTTTGCTCCATGCCGCCACCGCGTAGCAAGCGATGCACAGGATGGCGCTGGCCGTCATCGCCGCACGCAGCGGCAGGCGTTCGCTGTATTTCCCATACAAGGCACGTGAGGCACCCATCAAAAGCGCAAAGGCGCAAGGACCGGCCAGGTCGCCCATCGTTTTGCTCACGTTAAGACCTGATTCGGCAAAGACGGACGCCCACTGACTCATCCCCTGCTCGGCCGCTCCGGCACAGACCATCATCATCAGCAGCAGCCAGAACAGCTTTTGTCCAAACAGGCTGCGAACGGAAAGCTGCCGCCGGGGTTCCACCACGCAGCGAATTGGAACCAATGAAAAATAGAATGCATTGATCAGCGGCAAAACAGCCCACAGGCAGGCCATGATCCGCCAGTTTGCAATGCCGGCCAACTGAAAAAACGCGGTGGATAACAGCACGACTGCCACATGCCCCCAGCAATAGAAGGAATGGAGCATACTCATGGCCGCTTCTTTCTTATCCGTTGGGCACGCCTCCACAATCGGACTGACAAGCACCTCAATCAGCCCGCCGCCCACGGCATAAAGCACCACGGCCAGCATCAGCCCAAGATAGGCGTTTCCCAGCAGCTGGGGCAGCACGGCAAGCGCCGCCAGTCCCGCTGCCGAAAAGACATGCGCCGCAACCACACACGGACGATATCCGATTTTATCCGCCGCTTTAACGGAAAGAAAGTCCACCAGCAGCTGCACCGAAAAATTCAGCGTAGTCAGCAGCGTGATCTGTTCCAGCGTCAGTCCCATCTGGGTCTGAAAGGTAAGGAACAGAAGCGGGGCGAAGTTATTAACCACAGCCTGTGTTGCGCAGCCCAGGTAGCTGGCAAAAATCGTGTGGGTATAGCTGGTGCGGATAGAATGCGGCATGGGAACATCCCTCTTCGTGTTATTCTTTGCGCGTGTCCCGGTGGCGCAGGGCAGCGCCTACAAATTCACGGAACAGCGGATGGGGACGATTGGGACGGCTCTTGAGTTCTGGATGGAACTGAACCGCTACGAAGAAGGGATGGGCAGGAATCTCCACGATCTCCACCAGGTTTCGGTCCGGATTGCGTCCCGCGACAATCATTCCGCCCGCTGTAAAGCGGTCCAGAAAAGCGTTGTTGAACTCATAGCGGTGGCGGTGCCGTTCCCAGATTTCATCAGTCCCATAGGCCTTTTCGCTGATGGTGCCGGGAGTAAGCAGGCAGCGATACTTGCCCAGGCGCATGGTGCCGCCCAGGTTTGCCAGGTCCTGGTCCTCCATCAGGTCGATAACGGGATAGGTGGTATGCGGGTCTACCTCGCTGGTATGCGCATCGCGCAGGTCCAGCACATGACGGGCAAACTCCACCACAGCCATCTGCATTCCCAGGCACAGACCCAAAAAAGGCAGACCGTTTTCCCTCGCGTACTGGATCGCAGCAATTTTGCCTTCCAATCCGCGCGAACCAAATCCGCCGGGCACCAGCACGCCATCCGTGCCGGCCAGCATCTCCCCCGCGTTTTCAGGAGTAACGTCCTGGGCAGGCACCCATTTGATTTTTACCTTTACCCCATGGAAAATGCCGCCGTGCGTAAGCGCCTCGACCACGCTGAGATAAGCGTCAGGCAATTCAACGTATTTGCCCACCAGGGCCACGGTCACGCTGTCGGTGCTGGCGAGCTGACGCTCGACCATATCAGTCCATTCTCCCAGATCACAGGGGACCTGGGGCAGCCCCAGCATCTTGACCACCTGTTCGTCCAGCCCCTCGCGGTGCAACAGCAGCGGAACCTCATAAAGGCTTCGGGCGTTGAGGTTCTGGAACACGCAGTTCACCGGCAGGTTGCAGAACATAGCAATTTTGGCGCGCACGTCGTAGGGAAGTTCGTGATCGGCACGGCACACCAGAATGTCCGGAGAAATGCCGATAGAGCACAGTTCCCGCACGCTGTGCTGGGAAGGCTTGGTTTTCAGCTCCCCGGCAGCATTGAGATACGGCACCAGCGTTACATGCAGATAAAGGCAGTTTTCCCTGCCTGCCTCGGCGCGCATCTGGCGCACGGCTTCCAAAAAGGGCAGGCTTTCGATGTCGCCCACCGTTCCGCCGATCTCGGTAATAATTACATCCGGTGGGTTGTCGCCACGGGCCACGGCCAGAATGTTACGCTTGATTTCGTTGGTAATATGCGGGATAACCTGAATCGTAGCGCCCAGGTATTCGCCCCTGCGTTCACGGTCGATGACCGTCTTGAACACGCGGCCACTGGTCACATTGCTGGCCTGAGTAAGATTTTCATCGATGAAGCGCTCGTAATGACCCAGATCCAGGTCCGTTTCCGCGCCATCGTCGGTCACAAACACCTCGCCGTGCTGATAGGGATTCATGGTTCCGGGATCAACGTTGATGTAGGGATCAAACTTCTGAATGCACACCCGCAGGCCCCGGCATTTCAGCAGGCGTCCCAATGATGCTGCCGTAATGCCCTTGCCCAGAGAGGAGACAACGCCGCCGGTCACAAAGATGAACTTGGGATCCATGATACCCCACCTTTCCGCTTCTATATCCCGGATGGATCACTTGTGATAGAGATTATGGCTCTGATACTTGGGATCGCAGGTCAGATTGACTTTCAGCCGCCGGAAGATTCCATCATCCACCTGCGGCAGAATCACCGTGGAATGCGCCTCCAGCCCATCCAGCAGCGGCAGCTGGCGCATAGCCAGCGCAGCCTTGGGGTCCGTAGCCGCGCAGATGGACAGCGCGACCAGTACCTCGTCGCTGTGCAGGCGTGGATTTCGATTGCCCAGATAATCGCATTTGAGGGTTTGAATGGGCTCAATTACGGTAGGCGAAATCAGCTGGTCTTTCTTTTCGATGCCGCCCAGCACCTTAAGCGCGTTCAGGATCAGCGCCGCGGAAGGGCCAAGCAGGTTGGTAGTCTTTCCCGTTACGATGCGCCCGTCTGCAAGCTGAATGGCCAAAGCGGGCGCTTCGGTTTCTTCTTCGCGCTTGCGTGCCGCGGCAATCACGGGGCGCTGCTCCGGCCCCAGGCCCGTTTTTTGCACGATCATTTTCAGCCGGTCCACCTCTGCCTGCTCGGTTCGGCCCTGTACCTGTCCGCATCGCGCGGCATAATACCGGCGGATGATCTCCTGGCGCGCAGCCTCACGACAAGCCTCGTCATCGGTGATGCAGTTTTTGATCATATTCACACCCATATCCGTGGGCGATTTATAGGGAGATTCGCCATAGATCCGCTCAAACATGGCCCGGAGCACAGGAAAGATTTCGATATCGCGGTTATAGTTGACGGTGGTTTCCCCATAGGCTTCCAGGTGGAAGGGATCGATCATGTTTACGTCATCCAGATCCGCAGTTGCCGCCTCATAAGCGATATTGACCGGGTGATTGAGCGGCAGGTTCCAGATGGGGAACGTTTCAAACTTGGCATAGCCCGCCTTCACCCCGCGCTGGTGCTCCTGATACAGCTGGCTCAGGCATACGGCCATTTTGCCGCTTCCGGGGCCCGGCGCAGTCACCAGCACCAGCGGGCGGGTGGTTTCGACATATTCGTTACGCCCAAACCCACGATCGCTGATGATCTGCTCCACATCGTAGGGATATCCCTCGATGGGAAAATGCCGAAATACCCGCACGCCAAGGTTTTCCAACCGGTTTTTGAACATCACGGCGGAATGCTGGTCACGCCAGCGGGTCAAAACCACACTGCCCACATACATGCCAATGCCGCGAAATGCGTCGATCAGCCGCAGCACATCGGCATCATAGGAAATGCCCAGATCGCCGCGTACCTTGCTTTTTTCAATGTCGTCGGCATTGATGGCTACCACCAGTTCAGCCTGATCCTTCAGGTTGAGCAGCATAGATACCTTGCTGTCCGGCTTGAATCCCGGCAGAACACGCGATGCGTGAAAATCATCAAACAGTTTTCCGCCCAGCTCCAGATACAGCTTACCTCCAAAAGTGGCGATACGGCTGCGGATATGTTCTGATTGCATTCGCGTGTAAAGATCATGATCGAACCCCGTGCGCATGGCAGCCCCCTCCTTAGAACATCAACCGAATTATCATACCATTTCCCTTTTGGCGAAACAAGGGTAAAAACAAAAGAAAATCTTCTTTTTTGCAGTGCTGCAAATAAAAAACGCCGCAGCGGAAAAACGGCTGCGGCGCCTCTTTGGGCATTTTAGAATTCCTTTTCCAGCGGTATATAGGCGCGATTTTTGATCTGGGCAAAACTGGAAACCGCACCCAGCAGGCCCACCAGCAAAAACAGCAGAGCCATGCCGCTGCCCGCGCCCGATCCTACCAGCGGCACGAGCCTCTCCGCCACGGGTCCGCCCGCGCGCATGAACGGCTCGGCCAGGTAGTCGCTAAGCAGGCCGCCCATCAGGTATCCCAGCGGGATGGAGCAGAACTGCAGCGCTCCCTGCGCCGCAAACACGCGCCCCTGCCGGTCCATGGGCACGCTGGTACGCAGCAGCGTGGTGAGGTTGGCATTAAGCAGCGGAAGGGGTAAATTGCCCGCAAGTGCCGCAAAGGCCCAGATTTCCACCCCGCGCCCCAGCGCCCACAGGCAGTCGCACAAAAGAAAGGAAACTGCGCAACTAAAGAACACCAGGCGAAGCGGCCTTCGCGGCCGGGGCAGCACCGTAGTCAGTACGCTGCCCATCAGCGTTCCCAGCCCAATAAAAGAGGACACTGTGCCTACCGCCAGCTCGTCTCCGCCGGTGCGCGCCAGAATCATGGCAGGCATGAGACCATTTCCGCTCATGGAGGCCAACAGATTCACAAAAGTAAAGAATAGAATCAGCCTGAGCAGCGCCGGGCGTTCCAGCCTGAGAAAGCGAAAGCCGTCCATCGTGCCGCCGCGGGCTACCTTCTCCGCCTGTGCGGTCCGGGGGATGTGCACCAGCGCCAGCAGCATGCCCGCGCCCACAAGAAAGCTCGTAAGGTCGATCAGCAGCACCCATTCCAGCCCGCCGAAGGCCATGACTGCCGAGGCCAGCGCTGGGCAGACCAGCGTATTGGCCGCCGTGGAAAACGACTGCATGCCCGATGCCCGGGAGTAGTGCCTGGGCGGCACGATCTGCGACAGAGCTGCGTTGGACGCAGGCGACTGGAAAGCGTTGGTCATGCCCACCAGCAGGTTGGTGGCATACAGATGCCACACTTCCAACGCGTCCGCCCGCATCACCAGAAGCAGTGTGAGCGTACCCAACGCGGCCGTGAGGTCGCTCAAAAACATAACCGCCTTCCGGCTGACGCGGTCTGCCACAGAGCCGCCCAGAAAGATAAAGAGCATTTCCGGCAAATAGCTGCATAGCGCCAACACCGCCACACTCGTGACCGTCTGCGCCCTTTCATACGACCACAGCACCAGCGCAAACGCCGTCATGCGGCTGCCCAGCTGGGATATCGATTGTCCAAACCACAGGAAGAAGAAATCCTTCCACTCCGAATACCAATGTTTCATGGGAACCCGCTCCTTTTTTTAAGTGTGTCAAAAGGCGCAGGGCTCCACGGGGACAGGCCGGGTCAGTCCAAAAGCTTCGCGCGCGCGTCCCCTGCCCTGCGTGAAGCGGCATCAATGCAAAGAGGCAGCCTCATCCGGCCCCTCCCCCTTTCATGGCCGTGCATCTTAAAGAATCAGCATGGCGTCTCCAAAGGAAAAGAAACGATATCGTTCTTCCACAGCTTCACGGTACACGTGCAGCGCCTCCTCACGCCCCATCAGGGCGGAAATGAGCATCAAAAGCGTGCTCTGCGGCAGGTGGAAGTTGGTAATCAGCGCATCGGTAGCGTGGAAGGTATAGCCAGGCATGATGAAGATGCCCGTATCCCCACTCTGCGCACGCACAATTCCATCCTCGCCTGTAACGGTTTCCAGCGTGCGCACGCTGGTGGTGCCCACACATATGCAGCGGCCTCCGGCCGCGCGGGCGGCGTTGATGCGCTCCGCTGCTTCGGTCGGCACCTCATAATGCTCCACGTGCATATGATGCTGGCTCAGGTCCTCCGTTTTCACGGGACGGAAGGTGCCAAGTCCCACATGCAGCACCACCGGCACCACATCCACGCCCATCCCGCGTACACGTTCCAAAAGCTCCGGCGTAAAGTGCAGGCCAGCCGTAGGCGCGGCGGCGCTGCCTTCCTCGCGGGCGTACACGGTCTGATATCGAGTCTTGTCCATCAGCTTTTCATGGATGTAGGGCGGAAGCGGCATCTGGCCCAGCTGGTCCAGAATCTCCTCAAACACGCCCTGATAGTGGAAACGCACCTTTCGCCCGCCGTCCTCGGCGTTGTCGATGATCTCCGCGCGGAGCAGCCCATCGCCAAACGTGCACATTGTGCCGGGGCGAAGCCTGCGGCCCGGCCGCACCAGCGCCTCCCACACGTCGCGCTCCAGACGCTTGAGAAGCAGCAGCTCCACCGGCACGCCGGTGTCCTCCTTCTGGCCCAGCAGGCGCGCCGGAATCACCTTCGTTTCGTTGATGACCAGCGCATCGCCCGCACGCAGAAACTGCGGCAGATCGTAAAAATGCAGGTGCTTTACGCTGCGGTCCGCACGGTCATACACCAGCAGGCGGCTATGGTCGCGCGGCTCGATGGGCGTCTGTGCGATCAGCTCCTGCGGCAGTTCATAATCAAAATCGCTGGTTTTCATATCTTCAGCTGTTCCCCCTCATCAGGCGGCGTCTGTATCTTACGGCCCAGATGTTCATAAGCAGCGGGCATGACCACGCGGCCTCTGGGCGTGCGTGTGAGAAAGCCCAGCTGCATCAGGTACGGCTCGTACACATCTTCGATAGTAGAGGCGTCCTCGCCCGTCATGGCGCTCAGGGTTTCCAAACCCACCGGCCCGCCCGCGAATTTGTCGATCATGGTTTCCAGCATGGCGCGGTCCAGCTTTTCCAGCCCCAGCTCGTCCACATCCAAAAGGTCCATGCCCTGGCGGGCCACCTCAAGCGTAATCACACCGCCCGCCCGAATCTGGGCGAAGTCGCGCACGCGGCGAAGCATCCGGTTGGCAATACGCGGCGTGCCACGGCTGCGTCGGGCGATTTCCAGAATGCCCTCGTCATCCGCGCGCACGTTCAGAATGCCCGCGCTGCGCCGCACAATGGCCGCAAGCTCTTCAGGCGAATACATCTCCAACCGGAACAGGATGCCGAAGCGATCGCGCAGGGGCGCGCTCAAAAGGCCTGCCCGTGTGGTGGCTCCAACCAGCGTAAAGCGCGGAAGGTCCAGGCGGATGCTTCGCGCCGTAGGCCCCTTGCCGATCATGATATCCAGCGCGTAGTCCTCCATAGCGGGATAGAGCACTTCCTCCACGGAGCGGCTCAGGCGGTGAATCTCATCAATGAAGAGCACGTCGCCGCTGCTTAAATTGGTCAGGATACTTGCCAAATCGCCCGCCTTTTCGATGGCGGGGCCGCTGGTGATGCGGATGTTCTGACCCATTTCAGCGGCGATAATGCCTGCCAGCGTGGTTTTACCAAGGCCAGGGGGGCCGTAAAGCAGCAGATGGTCCAGCGGTTCATGCCGCTTGAGCGCCGCCTCAATGGAGATATGCAGATTCCGCTTCACGGCCTCCTGACCGATATATTCCCGAAGGGTTTTGGGGCGCAGGCTCTGCTCCTGCTCATCCTCACCCTGCCGGAAGCCCGTGGAAACGATGCGGTCGTCCATGCTCTATCCTCTCTTCCAAATCACATGTTTTGCGCCATGCGGCGAAGGGCCAGCTTGATCAGCTCATCCGGCGTTTCCGCCTGTCCCTTTACGCCCTTGAGCGCTGCGGCTGCCTCCTGCGGCGTATATCCGAGCGACTTGAGGGCCAGCAGCGCTTCGCCCAGTGCATCCTGCGCGGGCGCGTCGGGCTCAATGGCGAAGGCTGCATCATCCAGCCCTGCCGCGCCCGAAAGCGCATCCTGCGCCAGCTTGTCCTTAAGTTCCAGGCTAATGCGCTGTGCCGTTTTCTTTCCAATACCCGGCGCCCGGGACAGCGCCGCGGCATCTCCGGTAAGGATGGCCAGGCGAAGATCAGCCAGCGGCATACTGCCCAGCACGCCCAGCGCACTCCTTGGACCGATGCCGCTGACGGAGGTCAGGCGCTTGAACATGTCGCGTTCTTCCTTCTGACAAAACCCAAAGAGCTCCAAAGCATCCTCACGCACGTTCATGAAGGTATACAGCGTGCATTCCTGTCCGGCGGCCGGCAAGGCAGCCAACGTATTCATGCTGCACATCACACGCAGGCCAAGTCCGCCGCCGGTCATCACAACGGCCTCGCCCTCGCTTTTTTCCATCAGAGTGCCCTTTACCATTGCGATCATGTCAGCGCCTCACTTCATTTTAAACTGCTCGCGCGCGGGCCCCGTCGCGGCATGGGTCAGCGCGATGGCAATAGCGTCCGCCGCATCATCCGGGCGGGCGATATCCTGCATATGCAAAAGCAGCTTCACCATCTGCTGCACTTGCTGCTTTTCGGCCTTGCCGTAGCCTACGATGGCCTGTTTCACCTGCATGGGCGTGTATTCGTACAGCCGGTCGGTATACTCGGCACAGGCAGCCAGACTCACACCCCTTGCCGCCCCCACGGTAAGCGCCGTGGTTACATTGCGCGCAAAGAACAATTCCTCAAAAGCAATCTCATCCGGACGGTACTGGCTGAGCAAGGCGCGCATATCACGTCCGATCTGGCGAAGGCGGTCGGGAAAGGACTGCTGCGGGGTGGTTAAAATGCAGCCATAATCCACCAGGCGCTGTGTCCCCCGCTCCGCCTCGATCACGCCCCAGCCAAGCGTGGCCAAACCGGGGTCCACACCCAAAATGATCATGCGCCACGCCTCCTTGTCCATGCTATGATACAGGTTTTGCACATGGTTGTCAAACGTATGTTCGACAACCAGACGCATTAGAAAGGGGCAGCCGCCCAATGGCAACCACCCCTAAAGCCTGCCGGCAAAAACGCCGTCAGAGCGTGCGCATGTAGTTGGCGAAGTGAGCAAACACGATGCCCGGCTCCTCCAGCGTAGTGTCCCAGCGCTTTACCCATTCAAGGGAATAGTAACCGTCGTAGCCTCCGTCTTTGAGTACACCCACGGTTTCTTCCAGCGGCACATCGCCAAAGCCAGGAAGCGCATAGCGGTAACCGTCCGCGGTGGCGTTGCTGTCCTTGAAGTGGGTATGACACAGCCAGGGACGCAGGTTTTGATAGGTGATTTCAGGCTTTTCATGCATAAAGCGATAGGGATGATGCACATCCCACAGCACACCTACGCCTTCGCAGCTGATGGTGCTCATCAGCCGCGCCAGCTTTTCGCTGTCGCTCCATACGCCGTTGGTTTCGATCAGCATTTTCACACCGTGTTCCAGCGCATAATGCCCCATCTCCACCGCGCGGTGCTGCACATAGCCCTCATCCACCGTGCCCACGGGCTGGGGCACAGGCGCGGTAGCCATCACGCGCACATAGGGCACGCCCAGCTTTTGCGCCAGGTGGATATATGCACGGATTTCCTCGCTGGTGGTCTGTTCCGTTTCGCGCAGGTGAATGCAGCAATCGCTGTCCAGGCAGGGAATGGTCAGGTTCAATCGGGCAAGCTCCGCCTTGGTTTTTTCAAGGTTTTCATCGGAAAAGGCGGGAATGCTGGGAACCGAGATATCGTTTCCGACGCCGCGTACCTCCACGCCGCCGTATCCCAGGTCACAGGCGGTCGCCAAAATCTCCCGCCAGCTCCAGCGCGGACAGCCCAAGGTGGAAAAACTGATCTTCATGGCCGTCACTCCTTAAACTTGCATATCGGTTGTTGTTTATGATATCATTGCTTCATCCATTGGTCAAGCCCTCTACAGACCATGATCTGTGGCTGCGGCGTTTTTGTTTCAGAAGCAACGGGAAGGAGGCTTTCCATGAGCCGGCGCAGGCGTTCAAAACGGGGGGTTTCACTGGGGACCGTCGTAATGCTCCTTTTGACAATCGTGGTATTGGGAGGCTTTTGTGCGCTGCTTCCCAGACTGACGGGCGTAACCGATGTACGCACCAACGCAGCTGAGCTGGCAGTGGCTATTGATCAATCCCTGTCCCAGATTGCCGCTTCCGGTGCGTCCCTGGTGGGACCTACGCCAAAGGCCTCTGTGCTTCCCCCATCCGACTTGGCCACCGCCACCCCCACGCCCGCTGCACCGACCGACCCTCCCGAGCAACGCTTTTCGCTGTGTGCTGCCGGCAGCATTCAGATCAATTCCAATGTACAAAAGGCCCTTACGGATGATGGCACATATCGCTTCGATATTCTTTTTGATGACCTGACGGGCGACCTGTCGGCCGACCTGAGTATCGCCACACTGGAAAACAACGTGATTCCCAGCGCAAAGTTGAGTGATTCCAATATTCCCACCGACGTGCTTGCGCCGCTTCGCGAAACGGGTGTGAACGCGCTGTGCCTGGGATATTACGGCGCGCTTAACGGCGGCATCTCGGGGCTTGTTGAGACCCAGCAGGCTGTTTCCGCTGCCGGGATGACTCCTTATGGCGTGTATGCCTCCCAGCAGGAGCGCGACAGCCTTACGCTATTGGATGTGAACGGCATTTGTGTGGCATTGCTCAGCTATCAAAATGAGCTGACCTCTTCCGGCAAGCGCCAGACCACCGACGAGGAGCAGGCTTATGCTATTGCCGCCCAGCAACTGCCGGTAATCACCGCCGATATTGCCAAGGCGCGCCAGGCAGGCGCCAAGGTGATTGTAGTATCCCTGTGTTGGGGAAAGGTTGGCGCCACATCCCCCACCAGCACCCAGAAAGAGCTGGCTCAGGGAATTGCGGACGCGGGTGCCGATATCATTTTGGGCACGCATCCCGGTACACTGCAAACAGTGGAAATTCTCACCGCCGAGCGTGGCGACGGCAAATATCACCCTGTGCTGTGCGCCTACTCACTGGGCAACCTGTTCACCTATGACCGCGAGAAACGGACCACCCTGGCCAGCATTCTGCTAAAATCCGACGTAGTGTACGATCCTGTCACCGGATGCGTGGCGTTTGACAACTTGAGCTATACGCCCACCTATTCCTGGCGCGGCAAGGAGGACGACGTTACGCGCTATCGCGTCATCCTCAACGACGGAAAGACCTATCCCGACTATGTGGACGATACCCAGCGTGGCGTGATGGAACGCTGCTTTACGCTTGTCAATGATGTGATGGAGGGGACGCCGGTTTCTCCCGCGCAATAGCTCTGGCCCTTTATTTCGGAAAACTTCATAAATCACACATGGAGGAACGCCTTATGATGGATTATCCCCCAGACGATCTTGGTATAGGGGAGACAAATGCGGCCTTCTGGGACGCTTGTATGGGCGATGATTCCAACCTGTTTCACAGGGAGGTCGTCCGTCCCGGCGTAACGGGGCTCCTCTCTCCTCAGGCAGGGGACTTTATTATTGATATCGCCTGTGGGAACGGCAATTACTCAGCCTTTATGGCTGAACGGGGAGCCAGGGTTCTGGCTTTTGATCAAAGCCCCTCCATGATTGCGCTGGCCCGGAAACGCCAAAATCGTTTTCAGGAAAACATCGAGTTTTGCGTGGCGGATGCGTCCCATCTGGAAAGCCTGCTTTCGCTCAAAAGGATGGTACTTTTCACCAAAGCGGTCTCCTGCATGGCTCTTATGGATATTTCCAACATTGATCCGTTGTTTCAGGCGATGCAAAGGCTGCTGGTGGACAAGGGAATTTTTGTATTTGCAACCCAACATCCCTGTTTTGTTACGCTGACAAATCAATATAAAACAGAGCACGCTTACTTTGGCGAAGCCATTGCAGGCCAACCCTGCAAGCAGCGCTATTACCATCGCTCCATGCAGGAGATCTTCCGGTGTTGCTTCGCCGCTGGTTTTGTTATTGATGGCTTCTTGGAGGCATACTACCGCAATCCTGAAATTCCAGAGATTATCATCGTGAGAGCCAGAAAAAGCTGAGCAGCCCACCTTCCAACGTTCTGACCGATCGCATAGCAAACGAAAACCGCCCCGGTGCATATCGCACCAGGGCGGTTTTTGCAAATGGATTATTCCACGATGAGCGACTTGCCCGTCATTTCAGCAGGCACAGGAATGCCCATGCTATGCAGCATCGTGGGTGCGATATCGGCCAGACGGCCACCTTCGCGCAAGGTCTTGCCCACCATTTCCGGTCCCACGGCGATGAAGGGCACGGGGTTGGTGGTGTGCGCGGTAAAGGGCTCGCCCGTTTCGGGGTCCACCATCTGGTCGGCGTTGCCGTGATCAGCCGTGACAAAGACACGGCCACCGTTGTCCAGAACAGCCTTGACCACGCGATCCACGCACTCGTCCACGGCGGCGACGGCCTTCATGGCCGCTTCCATCACGCCGGTGTGGCCCACCATATCGCAGTTGGCGAAGTTGAGAATCATCACGTCGTACTTCTTTTCATTGATGAGCTCGATCGCCTTGTCCGTGATCTCATAGGCGGACATTTCAGGCTTCATGTCGAAGGTGGCCACCTTGGAGGAGGGAATCAGCACTCGGTCCTCACCCTCGTTGGGCTTTTCGACGCCACCGTTAAAGAAGAAGGTGACATGCGCGTACTTCTGGGTTTCCGCAATGCGCAGCTGCGTCTTGCCCAGCTTGGAAAGGTATTCGCCCAAAGTATTTTCGAGCGTCTCCGGCGGATTGACCACCTCAAGCCCGGTAAAGGTTTCGTCATACTGCGTCATGCTGACGAAGTTCACATGGAAATAGCCCTTGCCGCGCGGGAAGCCGTTGAAGTCGGGCTGAATGAAGGTACGGGTGAGCTGGCGGGCACGGTCAGGACGGAAGTTGAAGAAAATCACGCTGTCGCCCTCGCCGATGGTGGCCACAGGCTGACCGTTTTCCAGCACCACGGTGGGCTTTACAAACTCGTCCGTCTCTTCCTTGGCATAGCTCTGCTCCACAGCCTGTACGGCATTTTCTGCCGTCGCCTGGCCCTGGCCCAGCACCATGGCGTCATAGGCCTTTTGCACACGATCCCACAGGTTGTCGCGGTCCATGGCCCAGTAGCGGCCCATCACGGTGGCAATTTTGCCCACGCCAATCTCGTCCTGCTTGGCCTGAAGCTCGCGCACGTAGTCGATGCCGCTGGTGGGCGGCACATCGCGTCCATCCAGGAAGCAATGCACATACACATTCTTCACGCCGCGGCGCTTGCACATCTCCAAAAGGGCGTACAGGTGCGTATTGTGGCTGTGTACACCGCCGTCGCTGACAAGGCCCATGAGGTGCACGCTCTTGCCAGTTTCTTTTGCCGTATCCATGGCGTGGACCAGCGGCGCCTTCTCAAAGAAGGTTCCATCCTGAATGTCCTTGGTGATGCGGGTCAACTCCTGATAGACGATACGGCCCGCGCCGATGTTGAGGTGGCCGACCTCGCTGTTGCCCATCTGGCCGTCAGGCAGACCCACGTCCATGCCGCTGGCGCCAATCTGGGTATGCGGGTAGCGGGCCATGAGCGCATCCAGCCTGGGCGTGCCCTGCTGATAGATCGCGTTGCCCTCATGAGCGGGATTGATGCCGAAGCCGTCCATGATGATAAGGGCCGTCATGGTTTTTTGCATATGGTTTAGCTGCTCCTTCTTATCTGGTCACTTGTTGTAGAGAACCACCTGGGTGAAGTCGGGTGCCTTGAGGCTGGCGCCGCCAATAAGGCCGCCGTCGATTTCAGGCTGTGCCATGAGGCCCTTGACGTTCTTGGGGTTCATGCTGCCGCCATACTGAATGCGCATTGCATCAGCCACGTCCTGACCATACTTGCGGGCAACGGCCTTGCGGATGACACCGATGGTTTCATCAGCCTGCTCGTCGGTGGCGGTGAGGCCGGTGCCGATGGCCCACACAGGCTCATAGGCGATGACGGCATTCTTGATCTGCTCATTGGTCAGGC
Organism: Bacillota bacterium; assembly: GCA_023404345.1. Lineage (GTDB taxonomy): Bacteria > Bacillota > Clostridia > Christensenellales > Aristaeellaceae > Limiplasma. Next base: position 37,790 of record JAEYCB010000061.1, on the reverse strand, counting down.
CGTGCAGCGCCATCAGCGTCTGATATTCCACGATGATGTCGGTGTAGCCGCTTTCGCGCTCGTCCTTGTGCTCGCCGACGCAGATGATGGGAGTCAGGCCCGCTTCTACCGCCGCGAGCACACGGAGATTCACGGTCTTATCGGTTTCGCCGAAGTACTGGCGGCGCTCGCTGTGGCCGATGACCACATACTCCACGCCACAGGCCTTGAGCATGTCGGCGCTGAGTTCGCCGGTGTAGGCGCCGCTCTTGGCAAAATGCACATTCTGCGCACCCAGGTGGATGTTGCTGCCCTGGGCCGCCTCCTTCACGGCGGCAAAGTCCGTCGCAGGCACGCACACCACCACGTCGCAGTCCGCGTCCTTCACAGCGGGCACGAGGGCGGCGACCAGTTCACGGGCTTCGTCGGGGGTTTTGTTCATCTTCCAGTTACCGGCAATAATAGGCTTACGCATGGTTTGTACCTCTCTTTGAAAATCATTCGCTTACATCTTAAATTTAACCACTTTTGAAGCGCATGAAACCGCTTTGCGGCGAGCAAACGTTGCGCAGGCCGGTTTGATGGCCTGCGCAACGGAAAAGATCTTACTTGTCGTTGAGCGCGGCAACGCCGGGAAGGGTCTTGCCCTCGAGGAATTCCATGCTCGCGCCGCCGCCGGTAGACACGTGCGTCACCTTGTCGGCATATCCCATCTGCTCAACCGCAGCCGCGCTGTCGCCGCCGCCGATGATGGTTACGCCCTTGCACTCGCTCATGGCCTTGGCCACAGCGCGGGTGCCCACGGCGAAGTTTTCAAACTCGAACACGCCCATGGGGCCATTCCACACCACGGTGCCCGCCTCGCGGACCACATCGGCATAGATCTTTGCGGTTTCGGGTCCGATATCCATGCCCTCATAATCATCCGGGATACCGTCCTTAGCGGCCACGGTAATCCGGTTGGCATCGTTGCTGAAGCTGTCGCCACACACATTATCCACAGGCAGGAGGAGCTTGACGCCCTTTTCCTTGGCCTTGGCCATCAGTTCCTTGGCCAGCTCGATCTTGTCGTTTTCACACAGGCTCTTGCCGATGCGAAGCCCCAGGGCCTTCTGGAAGGTGTAGCTCATGCCGCCGCCGATAATCAGGGTATCGACCTTTTCCAGCAGGTTGTTGATTACGCCGATCTTATCGGACACCTTCGCGCCACCCAGAATCGCGACGAAGGGACGGGCCGGGTCCTCCAGGGCCTTGCCCATGATGCTCAGTTCCTTGCCGATCAGGTAGCCGGCCACGGAGGGGGTCAGATAATGGGTCACGCCCTCAGTGGAGGCATGCGCGCGGTGCGCGGTGCCAAAGGCATCGTTGACGTACATTTCGGCCAGGGAAGCCAGCTCCTTGGCAAACTCGGGATCGTTCTTTTCCTCTTCCTTATGGAAGCGGACGTTTTCAAGCAGCATCACATCGCCGTCCTTGAGGCCGGCAGCCAGCTCCTTGGCGGAGGGGCCGATCACATCCTCTGCCATCTTCACTTCCACGCCCAGCATTTCGCTAAGACGCTTGGCGACGGGCTTGAGGGAATACTTCATGTTGAATTCGCCCTTGGGACGGCCCAGGTGGGAGCACAGGATCACTTTCGCGCCATGCTCCATCAGATACTTGATGGTGGGCAGCGCACCGCGCAGGCGGTTTTCGTCGGTGATAACCTTGTTTTCATCCATGGGCACGTTAAAATCGCAGCGAACAAGCACTTTCTTGCCTTTGACCTGAATGTCCTCGATGGTTTTCTTCGCCATAACGTACACTCCTCCGTCCTGGTAAATTCGTTGTGTTGGTATTGCAAAACCCGTTTCCGGGCGTGCAAGCGTTGTTAAGGGTTCTCCTCCAAAATGGCCTTGGCCGCGCCCTCGTCGGTCACGAGCATGGCGTGGCGGCGGTTTTTCATCACCGCGGCAATAGCCTGGGCCTTCTTGGCACCGGCAGCCACAGCAATCATGGCGCAATCGGGTTTGAGCGCGCCCAGATTGTGCGCTACCGTGGAGGCGGAATACACCAGCCGTCCCCTTTGGTCAAAATAGCAACCGTAAGCCTCAGCCACCGCGCCCTTGCGCAACACCTCGGCGCTTACCGGGCCGGGAAGCTGGCGGCGCTGGGTCATGTCGTCCGCGCGGCCGATGCCATGCAGCACTACGTCCGCGCGTTCAAGCAGGGCTAGCGTTTCGTCGATCTCGGTCAGCTTGCGCATTTCCTGCAGGGCCTGCTCATCCAGATGGTCGGGCAGGTGCATCATGCGATGGTGCCCTCCCAGACGGCGGGCAATCTCGCAGGCAAGGGTATTGGCCTGTGTTTCCAGCGCGCCACCCATGCCGCCACGCGCGGGTACCACCATCACGTTCATGGGCGTGCCCTGAGGCACCGCAAAAGCCACCTCACGAATGGTGCTGCCGCCGGTCACTGCCAGCGTGAAGCCCGTCTGCAAGAAGCCGCGCAGACGCGCACCGGCAACCCGGCCCACCTCGCCCAGCACATGCGGATCCGTATCGGCATTTCCAGCGGCCACACACACCCTGTCCACACCGAGCCGCTCGGCCAGCGCCTTTTCCAGCCTGGTCAGGCCCTTTAAATCCCGGCTGAAACGCCGGGCCATGGGCAACGCGCTTTCCGCTGCCGGAGTCAGGCACATGCCCGCCGCATCCAGCGTGATCAGGCCGTGCTTTTTAAGCAGCGTTGCCACGGTGCGCACCTCGCGCTCTGGCAGATTCAAACGGGCGGCCAGTTGCCGCCTGCCCACAGGCTGCAGCGCGCCTATGCGTTCCAGCACCAGCGCGCGCAATTCGATTTCCTGCGCCAGGTCCGGAGCCAGCTGCTGCATCAGGGTAAAATAACCGTCCTGCATTGCACCCTTCCTATTCGGGACAAACCGCGTCCCGCATGACCAAATTTATCCCACAGGAGATTATACATCATTCCTCTTTGCGTCGCAAGCCCCATTTGATAAAACCTTCACAATTCGCCGCATCCGCCTGCGTCTATTGCCCCATTACGGTGCATAGCTTGGTAACGGAGGTGGATCGAATATGACGGACAGGCTTCAGGCAGTGGTCATGATCGCGGCGGCGCTTGGTGTAAGTTACCCCCTGTGCATGCGTGCAGCGCCGCGGCGGGGGCTAATGCGGGTGGCGGAACGGATGTGCGCAGGCATCATCCTGTGCTACCTTTGCTGGCTGGGACTGTCGCCGCTTGGCCTCAGCTTTCCACAGGGCCCTCTTTCCGCCGCCAGCGCAGGCTACCTGGGTCTCCCTGGCCTGGCGCTTGCGGCGTTTGTCTCCTGGCTGCCTTAAAGGTCGACAACCTCCGTACCTTCCAGCGCGGCGGCGATCAGCGCCTCGGAGTCCAGCTTGCTTTCGCCGTCGAGAATGATCTCCATCTTGGGCTTTGTGGCAGGATGGCGCGGCGTAAAGACGGTGCAGCAGTCCTCATACGGCAGCGATGAGGTTTCATATGTGCCGATCTTCTGCGCAATTTCAATGATCTCGGATTTGTCAAAGCCAATCAGAGGCCGGAACACCGGCATATCCGCCACTACATCCGTGCAGCCGAGGGCATGCATGGTCTGGCTGGCCACCTGCCCGATACTCTCGCCCGTGATGAGCGCCTGAGAGTGCTCCTTTTTGGCGATGGCGTTGGCGATGCGCATCATATAGCGGCGCATGATAATGGTGGTGTAATCCTCATGGCACTTTTCGTGAATCTGCATCTGGATGTCGGTAAACGGCACCACATGCACGCGCACACCACATAGGCTTTCGCTGAGGATGCGGGCAAGGTCCAGCACCTTTTCGCGGGCCCATTCGCTGGTATAGGGGAAGGAATAAAAGTGCACCGCATCCACGCGCACGCCGCGCTTGGCGATCATCCAGCCCGCCACGGGGCTGTCGATGCCGCCGGAAAGCAGCAGCGTGGCTTTGCCATTGGAGCCCACCGGCATGCCGCCAACCGCGGGAATGGGATGCGTATAGAGATAAGCCAGATCACGGATTTCCACCGAAAGCACGACTTCCGGGTTTTTCACGTCCACCTTGAGCCCCGGCAGATGCTCCAGCAGATACGCCCCCATCTCCACGTTGATGGTGGGCGAATCCATGGGGTAGCGCTTGTCGCTGCGGCGGGCGTTGACCTTGAAGGTGCCCCTATGGCCCTCCATGAGCTTTGCTGCCTGGGCGCAGAGGGCTTCAAAGTCGTCCTTCTCCATCTCGATAGCGCGGCACACGCTGTGCACGCCGAACACCTTGGTCACGCGGCGAATGGTTTCATCCATATCGGCCGCGTCGCTGACATAGATGCGCCCATCGCTGAGCCATACGTGCCCTCCGACCGACTTGACCGCGTCGCGCACGCGTTCCACCAGCATACGTAAAAAAGTGGGGCGATTGAGCCCCTTGAGAAAAATTTCGCCATAGCGAACCTGTAAAACCTCGCGCACGGTGGTTTCTTCCTCCTTTGGCATCAGCGGCGCGTAAACCGGCGCAGCTGACCGACCCTTTCAATGATCTTTTCAGCCGTGTAGCGCATTTCTTCTTCGGTGTTGAAGGGACACAGGCTGATGCGGATGGCGCTGTCCATCACCTGCGGCGACAGGTGCATGGCCGTGAGTACCGGCGAGCGGCGCCCTTTCTTGGACGAGCAGGCCGAGCCGGTCCCCACGCAGATGCCGTCCGCCTCCAACGCATGCAGCAGCGTTTCGGCCCGAACGGGAGGGAACGCCACGTTGAGAATATGCCCCGCGCTCATGGGGTCGTCCGCGGGAAGGCCCGCTATGGTCGCTTCCGGCAGCGCCTCCGTCAAAAGCGACAGAAGCAGCTGCTTGAGACCGCGCATGCGCTCCATGCCGTCCGAAGGATAGCTCTGCACCGCGGCCACCATGCCCGCGATGCCACTGGTATTCTCCGTGCCGCTGCGCAGGCCACCCTGCTGACCGCCACCGGCCACGATGGGCTTGATGCGTGCACCGTCCGCCAGCACCAGCGCCCCCACCCCCTTGGGGCCGTGAATCTTGTGCGCGCTGAGAGCATAGGAATCGACTTTGGTTTCCTTAAACGAAAACGGCACACGGAGATAGCCCTGCACGCCGTCCACATGAATGGCAGCCTGCGGGGCAAGGCGGTCGCGCAGGTTGCAAATTTCCTTTACCGGCATGATCACGCCGGTTTCATTGCATACCTGCATCACACAGATCAGCGCGGTCTGCGGCCCAAGCATCCCTTCCAGTGCAGCCAGGTCCACCGTACCGCTGGGAAGGAGCGGAATTTCCCGCGCAGCCACACCATAGCGCGCCTGAGCCTCCAGACAGGCATTTTTGACTGCTTCGTGCTCAGCCGCGGTATAGAGCACCTCACCCGGATGGTGCATGGCGGCCAAGCGGCCCCAGATAGCCAGGTTATCGCTCTCGGTGCCGCCGGAGGTGAAGATCACGTTCTTTTCCTGCGCATTCAGCGTAGCGGCAATGGCGCGGCGCGCGTCCGTAAGGGCATGCTCGGCCCGCATCGCGGGCGCGTAGAGCGCGGAAGGGTTGTGAAACGCTTCGGTCATGCTCTGCGCCACGGCCTCAACTGCCTGCACGCAGGGGCGGGTGGTCGCACTGTTATCCAGATAAACCTGCATGCTCATTCCTGATACGCCCCGTGCGGAAGGTATTTGCGGATCATTTCCACCAGCTCGTCGGAGGGTTCCAAGATGATGACGGTCTTCTGGTTTTCCTTCTGATAGTAGAAGTAATACAGCTTTGCGCCCCGGTTCAAGAACCAGTTGCGGCGGGTGAGCCCAGGCATGTTGATCAGCTTGCGGAAAGCGTTGGAATCCACCGGACCAAACGCCTCCACATTCTTCACACGCATGGTGCCAAGCGTTTTGCGCTTCTGGTTGTTGAACACCTGGGCAAAATCCAGATCGCCGTTGGTGAAGGTATATTCGTACTCGGTGCGCAGGCGGTCTCGGCGCAAAAACAGCAGCACCGCCACGCCGGCTGTCACCAGTGCTTCGATCAGGGCATAGATGCTGAACTGCATAAACAGCATCTGAATGCACATCACGGCCCACAGGGCAGCAAGCACCATGACGATGTTGGACAGGATATAGAGCGCGTTCTCCACGCCGCGGTTATGCTTTACGACAACCTCTTCCATAAAATGATCCATGGCAAACAACTCCTTCTGCAATCAGGCCTGACCGGCCAAAGCCAAAATATAGATTCCTGCCACCACCAGGCCCACCAGCGCGCCGCCGGCCACCTCGATGGGTTTATGCCCCACCAGTTCCTTCAGCTCCGCATCCGAAATGGGCTTGCCGTTGATGAGCACATCCTGCAAAATCTGATTGATTACCGTGGCCTGCCGTCCTGTTTCGCGCCGGACACCGGTCGCGTCATACATGACGATCAGAGCCACCACTACCGCAACGGCAAATATCCCGGACGCATACCCGTTTGTCGCACCCACCATGATGGCGGCGGAAACCACCATCGCCGTATGGGAGCTGGGCATTCCTCCGGACCCATGGAAGCGGCTCAGGTCCCATTCGTGCTCTACCAGATAGTGAATGGGAATTTTCAACCCCTGCGCCACAAACCACCCAATCAGCGCAGCGATAAGCACATGGTTGAAAAGCACTTCCCAGATTGCGTGCACCCGTTTCCTCTCCTCTTCCGAAAGCTTTTACCATGATACAACATTCATGCTTTGCGCACAAGGGTCTTTCGGGCCAGATCGCGCAGATACGCTCCCCTTTCGCCAAAGAGCGACAGCGCCTGAACGGCCTGTTCCACGGCATTTGCGGCATCCTGGCGCGACCTGTCTACACCGAAAGCGGTGGGCCAGGTCTGCTTTCCGCGCTGCGCATCCATGCCGGTTTCCTTGCCCAGCAGGCGCACATCACCCTCCAGATCCAGCAGGTCGTCCACGATCTGGAATGCCAGCCCAATGCCCTGGCCGTAGGCGCGGCCCGCCTCCAACTGCGCCTCCGTGGCTCCGGCCAGCGTAAGTCCTGCCACCACCGGCGCGGTAATCAGGTCGGCAGTCTTGTGCAGGTGAATGTACCGCACGCTTTCCGCTGTAGGTTCATGACCCTCCAACGTCACGTCGGCGGTCTGCCCGGCGATCATGCCACAGACGCCCGCGCGTCTTGCGATTTCCCCCGCTGCCCTGAGCGCCTGCTCCGGCCGCTCTGCCGCAATGGGAGCCGAAAGCATGGTCTCATAGGCCAGGTTCAGCAGCCCATCACCCGCCAGAATCGCCATGGCCTCGCCAAACACGCGGTGATTGGTGGGTTTACCCCGGCGCAGGGCATCATCGTCCATAGCGGGCAAATCGTCATGGATGAGCGAATAGGTGTGAATCATCTCCATGGCGCAGGCAAAGGGCAGCGCGCACTGCCAGTCATCCCGCACGAGATGATAGGCAGCCAGCAGCAATACGGGCCGGAGCCGCTTCCCTGGCAAAAGCAGACTGTAGCGCATAGCACTACGCAGAGGCTGCGGCGGCATGTCTGCTTCCCATCCACCATCCTGCGGCTGCGTCACGGGTTCTTCGCCCTGCTGCATAAGCAGCGGAAACTGCGTGAGCGCCTGCTCCACCGCCTCGCGGTATGCGTCCATGACGATCCTTCCTTTCATTCTTCCTTCAGCTCATCCAGCAGGCTCCCCTGCTCCGCCATCTCCGTAGGCGTCAGCTTCGGCTCACCGCCCTGGCCGGCGTTGATCTCCTGCATACGTCCCTTGGCCTCTTCCAGCATCTTTTCCAGATCAGAAGCCAGCTTCATGCCTTCTTCATAGCGCTTGAGCAGGTCTTCGAGCGGAAGCTCCCCCGCCTCCATCTGCGCTGCCAGCGCTTCCAGCCGGCTCAGTCCGTCCTCAAAGCTGACCGTCTTTTTCGCCGATCTTCCCGCCATCGCCAGCCCATCCTTTCTCCACGTAAGTGACTTGCGCGCCGGCCCGTCCATCCGCCATTACGATTTGAAGTGCATCTCCGGGCCGGAGGGCCTGCGCGCTGCGTACGGCCTTTCCGCCTGAAAGCGCCACAACGTATCCCCTGCGCATCGTTTCCACAGGGCCTGTCGCGCTCAGCCGGATGGTTGCCTGCCTGAGTGCATGTTCGCGTGCCGTCAGGGCGCGGCGCATAGCCGCATCCATCGCAGTCACCGCCGCGGCCAGCCTTGCAGCGGCGCGTTCCCGCGCACCCACGGGCGACTGGGCCTCCAGCCGTTTCTGTGCCGCGGCCAGGCGCAGGCCCTTTTGGGCAAGCTGATGCAAAAACGCCGCGTTCATCCGCCTCAGGAGCGACTGTTCCGCCTCCAGCAGCGCCGCGCGTTCGGGCACAGCCAGCTCGGCGGCGGCAGAGGGCGTAGGTGCGCGCACATCGGACACAAAGTCGGCAATGGTTACATCGGTTTCATGTCCCACGGCGCTGACCACGGGCGTATGACAGCGTGCGATGGCCCTTGCCACCACTTCTTCGTTAAAAGCCCACAGATCCTCCATGCTGCCGCCGCCACGTCCCACGATGATGACGTCTGCAGCCGAAAAGCCATCCAGCAGGCGGATGGCTGCGGCGATTTCCGCCGCAGCGCCCTCGCCCTGTACCTTGACGGGACAGAGGTACAGGGGCATGCCCGGATAACGCCGCCAGCTTACGCGGGCAATGTCGTGCACCACGGCTCCGGTCCGGCTGGTTATGATGCCTACGCCGCGCGGAAGCAGGGGCAGGGGCTTTTTGAGCGACGGGTCGAACAGGCCCTCGCCGGCCAGCTTCTGCTTGAGCGCCTCAAAGCGCAGGTACAGTTCACCCAGTCCGTCCGGTTCCATGGCATCTGCATAAAACTGATACGACCCGGTGCGGGTGTACAGGCCCACACTGCCAAACAGCCGCACACGCTGCCCGTTTTCGGGGCGGAACCGCACGCCCATGGCCGCCTGTCGAAACATGGCGCAGTTGATCGCCGCTTCCTCGTCCTTGAGAGTAAAGTACCAATGGCCAGAGGTATGGCGCTTGAAATTGCTCAACTCGCCCGTCAGACACAGGCCATGGAGCATAGGGTCGGATGCAAGCGAGCGCCGCACATATTCATTGAGCTGCGATACGGTGAGCGTCAGCCCTTTCACAGCGCGGCCGCCGCCTTTTCCGCCGCTGCCACAGTGTTGTCCATCAGCATGGCAATAGTCATTTTGCCCACGCCGCCGGGGACCGGGGTAATATAGGATGCCTTCTGCGAAACGGGCTCAAAGTCCACGTCGCCACACAGCTTACCGTCTACGCGGTTGATGCCTACGTCCACCACCACAGCGCCGTCCTTGACCATATCCGCGGTGATAAAGCGCGGCTTGCCAATGGCGGCTACCAGAATATCGGCCCGACGGGTATGCGCAGCCAGATCCGCCGTGCGGCTATGGCAAATGGTGACGGTGGCGTTTTCCTGAAGCAGCAGCAACGCCATAGGTTTGCCTACGATGTTGCTGCGGCCCACGACCACCGCTTCCTTGCCACTGATGGGAATGCCCGCGCGTTTGAGCATGTGCAGCGCGCCCTTGGGCGTGCAGGCCACTACGCAGTCCAGCCCGCGCGACAGGCGGCCCGCGTTGATATCATGGAAACCGTCCACATCCTTTTCCGGCAAAATGAGCGAAAGCGCCCGATCGCCGTCCAGATGGCGCGGCAGGGGCAACTGGACCAGAATGCCGTTGACGGACGGATCCGCATTCGCTTCACGGATGGCAGCTTCCAGCGTTTCCTGGGTGGTGTCGGCAGGCATACGCAGTGTGCGCGAGCGAATGCCCAGGCGCGCGCAGGCCTTTTCCTTGTTGCTGACATAGGTCTGACTGGCGGGATCGTCTCCCACCAGAATAACCGTAAGGCCGGGCGTGTAGCCCTTTTGTGCCAGCGCCTCCACACGCTTTTTGAGTTCTTCCTCCAGTTCAGCAGCCATGAGTTTGCCGTCCAAAAGCTGTGCCGGCATATAAAATCTCCTCCCTGCTTTATGAATGTTCTTCCAGATAGCGCCGCATGCCAATACTTGCTACGCCTGCGGCGTTGTCGGCGCTGTACTGTGCCTGTCCATAAAGGACCCGCACGGGCGACCTCAGGCGGCTCAACCTTTCCCCTACCAGCCGCCGCAGCAGCGCCGAGGAAGCCACGCCTCCCACCACCAGCGCCTGACGCGCGCCCGTTCGCCTGCATGCGCCGTCAAGCAGACGTGCCACCGTACGGGCCAAAACATCGTACACCTCGGCGGCAATGCGCTCCGGGGACAGATCGCCCGCCTGAATCAGCCGCTGTGCCTGCGTTTCCACACCGGAGAGGTGACAGGAAAGGCCGTCACGCGATACGCTGGTGGGCAGCAGGGCCGACGTATTCTCCGAGCAGGCCGTGGCCAGCCGCTCCAGCGCCGGGCCCGCCGGGAAGGGCAGGCCCAGAGCCACACCCACACGGTCCACCAGTTGCCCCGCATGCAGGTCCTCACTTCCACCCAGCAGGGTAATGGCACCCTCCCGGCAGTCCAAGAGTTCGGTAGTGCCACCGCTTAAATGCAATGCCACGAACGGCCCTTCCGGCGCAGCGTTTCCAATCAGCCCCGCTGCAATGTGGCCTTGCTGGTGCGATGTTTCATACACAGGCACGCCCAGTGTGGAGGCCAGCACAGAGGCATGGCCCAGCCCCACCGTAAACACCGGCATGTAGCTGTCCTCTCCGTCACGTGGGCGCGCGGAGGCGCACACGGCGACAATCTGCGCACCGTCCAGCTGGCTTCCCAGCCTTTCCATCACTTTGGGCATTTGCCGCACATGCGCAAAAACGGCCTCGCTTTGGCGAAGGCCGCGCTGTCCCTCCCGTACAGGCAAAAGCATGCGTTCGGCAGCCACCACCGCGCCATGCTCGTCCACTGCCGCCGCGGAGGTGGTATAGCAGCTGGTATCAAAACCCAGGGCCACGCGCATAAGCCCGCTCCTTTCCACGTGCGGGCGTTATGCCTGCGGCTCCTGCTTGTCGCGCACCATTGCGCCCAGCACGCCGTTGATATAGCGGCCGCTCTTGGGCTCGCTGTAACGGTTGGCCATCTCCATGGCCTCACTCACGGCCACATTGTCGGGCACATCTGCGCGATGATACAGTTCATATGCCGCCAGCCGCAGAATGCTCAGATCCACATGCGGCACACGGCTGAGCGTCCATGAACCGGTGCTGTGTTTTTCAATGCTGTCATCCAGCTCGGCCTGATGCTCCTCTACGCCGGTCAGCACATCGCTGATGTACTGACGCTCGTCCTTGCTGGGCCTGAGCCGGGCGCTGCCCTCCGGCTGCGCCATGGAAAGCTGCTCGTAAACCAGATCGAGCGATTCGTCGTCGGCCTCCCCACCGGACAGACGTTCATACAAAAGCTGCATGGCAGCCTGCCTGGCAATCGAACGCGCCATGGTTTTCAACACTCCCCGTTATTCCTTATCGTTTGTATCTCCGCTCACTCACCCTTAGGTGGGAACAGGCGGTTGATCCAGCCCTTGATCAGCTCCGTTTTGTTCCGACACGCGCCCACAAAATAGCCTGCCACAAAGAACAGTGCCACAAACAGCGTGCGCCAGAAGCCCAGCAAAAGAAGCGCCAGCGCGATCACCACGCCCACGAGGCCACACAGCAGGCCGCACAGGGGCGTACCAACACGAAGCGGGCTCTTTTTTTCACCGGTTTCCATTATACATTCTCCTCCCCTTCAACGCTCTCCACGGCTATTGCTTCCCGCCGCGCAGGCGTATCCGGCGCGGATTCATCCTCCTCCTGATCAGCCGCCGGCACGTCCGGCACAGCATCCGGCTGCACCGCCGTCTCCTGGCTGTCTTCCAAGTGCTCCTCGGCAGAGACAGCGTAGCTGGCCGGCTCTTCCACATGACGGAAAATAGGTTCCTCAATACCGTCCGCCAAGGGCGCTGGCGCTGCGGGAATGGATGCGTCGGGTACCGGCTGCGCCTCTGTCTCAGAAGCTGCGCGCGCGTCTGTCTCCACCATCACACGCACCTTGTGCACATCCACGCCACTGCAGGAGGTAATGTATTGCTTGATCTGCTTTTGAAGCGCATTGACCGTAAGGGGGATATTGACCCCGCCAAGCAGCGTGATCTTGATATCCACGATGATACCCTCGCGGGCATGCTGGATATGCGTAGCGTTGACCGTCAACTCCTGATGCGTGGCCACGCATTTTTGCACCATGCTTTCCAGCGCTTTCATGGAGATGCTCATGTCCCCATATTCCGAATGCTGGATGATAAAGCCCTTTTCACGCCTGCGGCGGAACAGGAGCAGCATATCGCGCAGGCCCAGCGCCATCAGCGCCAGCGCCGCCACAACCATCATCGCGCGCTGCCACCATGTAAAGGAAGCGTTCAACCATACCGCATCCAGCCAAGGGGGTAACACGCCCAGACCCAGTCCCAGGAGCCACAGCCCGGCTAGGGCAATCAGGACGCCGGAAAGCGCCGATAAAACTCTGTCCCATGCGGTCATTTTCATCTTTTCACCCTCCCTTACATCAGAACGACGCCCAAAAGCAATGCCTGCCCCAACTCAGCCTATGCCAAGCAGAGAGCAGGTATTGCCAGCGTTTATTCTTCCGTGGGCTGCTCCGCTTCTATCTCCTCCACGGGATCGGATGCGTGCATTTCAGCCGGGGTGGGCTCTCCCTCAAATTCCACATGCACCGGCTCCAGCGGTTTTTCCGGCTCGGCCGGCTTTTCCGGCTTGACCGCGCTGTCCTCGATGCCCTTGAAGGAATTGAGGCCCTCCAGCGCTTCCTTTTGCTCCTTTTCGAAGCTGACGCCCTGCACGTGCACATCCACGCGCACCACGTGCAGCCCGGTCATGGATTCGATGGCCTTGCGCACGTTTTCCTGCACGTTGGAGGCGGCAGTCTGGATGGGCGTGCCGTATTCGATGATCAGGTAGATATCGACGGCGGCTTCCTCTGTGCCCAGTTCCACCCTCACGCCCCGGGTAATGTTTTTGTTACGGCCGAACACATCCGTGATGCCGCCGCCGGAACACATTCCGGCAACTCCTTCCACCTCGTTGGCCGCAACGCCGGCGATGATGGCAATGACTTCATTGGCATATGTGATCGTTCCCGTGGAATCATTATTCTGATCCAGGGTCAAAGGCAGATTATCCTTTTTGGTGGCCATATTCCACACCTCCTATGGATTGGGCCCGCGCGGCCCATCAGCCCATTTCGTTTCTTAGTATAACAGATTCGGCGTTGCTTGACAATCAAGCAGCGGGATTTTGTTATTCCACGCAGCGAATCTTCAGCTGTTCAAGCTGTTCGGGCTGGACGGTGGAGGGCGTATCCATCATGGGGCACGCACCGTTTTGAATTTTGGGGAAGGCCAGCACGTCGCGCAGGCTTTCCGCACCGCTGAGAATCATCACCATACGGTCGATGCCGAAGGCAAAGCCGCCATGCGGTGGCGTACCGTACTGGAATGCGCCCAACAGGAAGCCGAACTGCTCCCATGCCTGTTCCTTGGTAAAGCCAAGCAAGCTGAACATCTTCTCCTGCACGTCGCTCTGATGGATACGGATGGAACCGCTGCCCATCTCCACGCCGTTCATCACCAGGTCATAGGCCTTGGCACGCACCGCACCGGGGTCGGTGTCCATGAGGGGGATATCTTCCTCCATTACGTTGGTGAAGGGGTGGTGCATGGCCAGGAAGCGGTTTTCCTCGTCGCTCCACTCCAGCAGGGGGAATTCCGTCACCCACAGCAGATCATAACGCTTGCTGTCGATCAGATTCAGCTGCTTGCCCAAGCGCAGGCGAAGCTGGCCCATGGCGGTCAGGGCTACATACTTTTTATCCGCGATGACAAACACGGCATCACCGGGTTTTGCGGAAACGGCATCCAGCAGGCGCTGCATGCTGTCGCCCTGCATAGCCTTGGCAAAGCTGGAGCGCAGGGTTCCGTCCTCGTTCACCACAGCCCAGGCCAGGCCCTTGACATGGTAGGTCTTGACAAATTCACCCAGCGCGTCCAGTTCCTTGCGGCTCATGTGCCCCGCACCTTCGGCACAGATGGCACATACGGTGTTGCCGGCGGCCAGCGCTTCCTCAAAGACCTTGAAGCCGCAGCCTGCGACCACCTCGCCCACATCCTGAATTTCCATACCGAAGCGGGTGTCTGGCTTGTCGCTGCCATAGCGGGCCATGGCATCACGCCAGGTGATGCGCTTAAGGGGCAGGGACAGCTCAATGTTCATCAGCGTTTTGAACACATGAGCATAGGCGCCTTCGACCACGGTTTGAATATCCTCCGGGTCGATGAAGCTCATTTCCATATCAAACTGGGTAAATTCAGGCTGACGGTCGGCCCGGCCGTCCTCATCGCGGAAGCAGCGGGCCACCTGATAATACTTGTCCAGCCCAGCCAGCATCAAAAGCTGCTTATAGATCTGCGGGCTCTGAGGCAGGGCGTAGAAAGTGCCGGGCTTGACGCGGGCGGGAACCAGATAATCGCGCGCGCCTTCTGGGGTGGATTTGCTCAGAATGGGCGTTTCCACCTCGATGAAGCCCTGCTCGTCCATATAGTCGCGCAGAAGCTTGATGACCTTGTGCCTAAAGAGCAGCATGTTCTGCATGCTGGGACGGCGCAGGTCCAGGTAGCGGTATTTCAAACGCAGGCTTTCCTGCTCTTTGGTATCGTCCTCAATATAAATAGGAGGCGTTTTGCTGGCGTTGAGGATAATGGCAGACTGAGCCACAACCTCAACCTCGCCTGTCTTTAGCTTCTTGTTCACAGCTTCGGGCGCGCGCATGCGTGCCTGGCCGTGCACCTCAATCACGTATTCGCTGCGCAGGGACTCAGCCAGTTCCAGCAGCTCCTTGGAAATATCGTTGCCGTCAAAGACTACTTGCACGATGCCCGTGCGGTCACGAAGCCAGACGAACACGATGCCGCCCAGATTGCGCGCACGCTGCACCCAGCCTTTAAGAATAACGGATTGTCCCGCCGCCTCGGCAGTTACCTCACCGCACATATGGGTGCGATTGTTCATGGAACCTTCCTCCTTTGAATCAGCCCGCCGTCCGCACGGAAGGCGTTTGGCCATTTGCCGTCACTCGTTTTACAGGCGCTCCATGAGCGCTTCAGCCGCCGTCTCCAGCGGCGATTCCCATTCCTCGCGCGTAGCCATGTCGCGCAGCTTGACCACGCCGCGCGCAATTTCGTCATCGCCCAACACGGCCACATATTTTGCGCCCAACTTATCGGCGTATTTGAACTGCGCCTTGAGGCTGCGGGCCTGATGATCCATGTCTGCGCGCAGGCCCGCCTCGCGGAAGCGGCGCAGCAACGAAAATGCCTGCAGGGACAGCTGACGGCCAAGGCAGGCAACAAACACCTGCGGCGTTTCATCGTCAATTTGCAGGAGGCATTCTCCCGGCTCAAGCGCGTCCAGCAGCATGAGCACGCGTTCAATGCCCATACCGAAACCAACAGCGGGGATGGCTGGTCCACCCAACTCCTGCACCAGTCCGTCGTAACGGCCACCGCCGCACACGGTCAACTCGCCATTGGGCGTAGAGGTAATCACCTCAAAAACAGTTTTTGTATAATAGTCCAGGCCACGCACGATGCGAGCGTCCACCGCATAGCGGATGCCCGCCTCATCCAAATACTTCTTAAGCAGTTCAAAGTGTGCGCGGCACTCATCGCAAAGATGGTCCAGCATCACGGGTGCGTCAGCCAGGGCCAGCTTGCAGCCCTCCTCCTTGCAGTCCAGCGTGCGCATGGGATTGATTTCCATGCGCTCCTGGCAGGTGCGGCAAAGGCTGTCCCGACGCTCCGCGAGGTATTCACGGAATGCCTTCTGATATGCCGGACGGCAGTTTGGGCATCCGATGGAATTGATACGCACGGACAGGTTTTTCAGGCCGAAGCCGGACAAAAGGCCTACCACCAGCCAGATCAGCTCCGCATCAGCGGAAGGCTCAGCCGCACCGAAGCACTCCATGCCGAACTGGTGATGTTCCCGCAGGCGGCCGGACTGCGGCGCCTCATAGCGGAAATGCGGTGCGTTAACATAGTACATTTTCAGCGGGAGCGCCTGGGCATACAGACCGCTTTCCAAAAATGCGCGCACAGTGCCGGCGGTGCTTTCGGGCTTGAGGGTCACGCTTCGGTCGCCCTTGTCCAGAAAGGTATACATTTCCTTGCGGACCACGTCGCTGCTTTCTCCCGCGGAACGCGCGAAAAGCTCCGTATGCTCCAATACGGGCGTGCGGATTTCCCGGTATCCGGCCGTCAGGGCCGCCTTGCGCATTTCCCGCTCCAAAGCGCGCCAGCGCGCACTTTCAGCGGGAAGCACGTCCTTCATTCCCTTAAGTACCTTCAGCATGTGCTTCACCTCATCAAATCGTCTGTGAAAAAGGCCACAGATGATTGAATTATACACGCGCCGCGCTTTGATTGTCAAGGATTGGGGCACCGGGAAAAAAAGAAGCCGTGCTGCCCTTCGTTCCGAATCCTATAGATACAAAAATACCCGGCATCGTTCCTGTCAGAAACAATACCGGGCACTTTTTTCATGGAGCGGGTGATGGGAATCGAACCCACGTAACCAGCTTGGAAGGCTGGGGCTCTACCATTGAGCTACACCCGCCCGAAGATGGTTTGAACATTCGACCCCAGAAAAAGTGGAGCGGTAGACGAGATTCGAACTCGCGACATCCACCTTGGCAAGGTGGCACTCTACCACTGAGCTACTACCGCACGTTCCACTTCTGATGAAATGGTGCGGGCGAAGGGACTTGAACCCATACGCCACATGGGCACCAGATCCTAAGTCTGGCGCGTCTGCCATTCCGCCACGCCCGCAAAGGATATGTCCTCCTTCTCAGGGAGCAGATACGGGCGACCCGCCAAAGGCTCGAACTCCGGATGCCTTGGTAACGGATTCCCTTCCGGCGACACATCCGGGATGTCCAAACCACGTTGCCTATCATAGCATGGGTTCGGGCGGTTGTCAAGAGGAAATTTACCATCTGCGTAAAAGAGTTTTGAGCTTGTTGTGCATTTAAAGGAAGAAAAGGCATTATAATGGCAAGCGTACATGTTCAAATGGATAGCCGTTCAGCTTATACCAGCGTAGTTTCAAGTCATCTTCGGAGGCCACCAGAAATCTGACTTTTGTCACTTCTATATTCCTGACCGCAGGATCCTTCTTTTGTGCCTCTAGATCTGAAATGCTCGGCAAACCAGCATGCAGAAAGTCATCGTTGCATCCAGCACGCAGTGGCAAACACTTTTTTATATGTCCTGCAAGGCCAGGATTGCGTGCAATACGCATGCAAAGCCGTTGAATTTGGGAATATCCGCCCCATCAGTTCAAAATCAAAAAAGAAGAAAAAACTTTTTGCCGAATGGTGTTGACAATCAGGAAGAAAAGCAATATTATTTAGTTACGCAATATAATTACTTAATTATCTTTCGATCCGCGGAGGCTCTACAATGAGTGTTCTTACCAATCCCCTGCTCCCCGGCTTCTATCCCGATCCATCAGTCTGCCGCAAAGGCGAGGATTATTATCTGGTTACCTCTTCCTTTGAATATTACCCCGGTATTCCAATTTTTCATTCCCGTGATTTTGTCCACTGGCATCAGATAGGCCACTGCCTTACCCGTCCACAGCAGCTGAACCTTGACCACATCAAACCCTCCAAGGGGATTTATGCCTCCACAATCCGCTACCGCGAGCAGGACGGCTTGTTCTATGTCTCTTCAACTCTGGTGCAGGATCCCCCCCTATTACGGCAATATCAACTTCTATGTTACTGCAAAAGATCCGGCAGGCCCATGGTCTGACCCCGTGATCATTCAGGGAGCGGAAAGCATTGATCCCACACTGTTTTTTGATGGCGACCGCACGTATTATCTGGGCAATCTGCGTCCTTTCCCGCAGAAGCTTGCCCGCGAGGAGCGCTTCATCTGGCTCCAGGAAATGGATTTGGCAACCGGACGGCTGATTGGTGAACGGTGGATGCTTCGCACGGACGGTGCAGTTCATGGCGCGGTTGCGCCGGAAGGTCCTCATCTGTACAAAATCGGTGGTTGGTACTATTTGATGATCGCCGAAGGCGGCACCGATCACAACCACAGCGTTACCATTTTTCGCAGCAGGAATATTGAGGGCCCCTACGAGGTCAATCTGCGTAATCCCGTTCTCACGCACCGTAACCTGCGCAGGGATTACCCCATCAACAGCACCGGGCACGCTGATATGATCCAGCTTGCCAATGGAGAGTGGTGGGCGGTGCTGCTGGCATCTCGTCCGGACGGCGGCGATTATCGCAATCTGGGTCGTGAAACCTTTGCCGTTCCTGTCACCTGGGAAGATGAATGGCCCGTTTTCAGCCCGGATACCGGCCACGTGGAATTTACCTATCCTGCTCCTGCCCTGCCCGTTTGCCGCTGGGAGGAAGCACCCGCCTGTGACTCGTTTGAAAATGCCACGCTGGATATGCGCTGGAATCTTCTGCGCACGCCTCGCCGTGAGGTCTACAGCCTCACGCAGCGTCCAGGCTGGTTGAGGCTATTTCTTTCTCCCCATCGCTTGTCAGAGCTGGAAAACCCGGCTTTTATCGGCCGCCGGCAGCAGCACCTATGTTTTGCCGCACGGCTGATGATGGCGTTTTCGCCCGCCGAGGGCGAGGCGGCAGGTGCGGCAATGCTGATGAACCACGAATACCATCTCGCCCTGCTGCGCGAACGGGAGAACGGCGTGGGCTATGTGACGCTGTACCGATGCTTTGCGGGCAAAACCGAGCGTCTTGCACGCGTACCCTGTGAAGCAACGCGTCTATGGCTGCATATCACCGCATACGAACAGGATTACAGCTTCTACGTGGCCACCGAAGCCGGGCAATGGGAGCCTGTTTGCGAACATGTAAGCGGTACCCTACTGAGCAAAGAAGTAGCCGGCGGATTTACCGGAGCATACATTGGCCTTTACGCTACCTCCAACCACCAGTCCACGCAAAACTATGCTGATTTTGACTGGTTTGAATATCAGCCGCTGACGCTCTGATTGGCTGCATCATTTCTGCATCCCGTCGTACGCCATGTTATGAAATATTGATACGTAACTTTATCTTGTTTGCACTGCCGCGTCTTGTGGCGCAGCTTGCACAAATAGAACCACTATTTTATGAGGGACAACGAATGAAAAAGACCCTGGCTATCATCCTGGCGCTCATGCTGACCCTGGCATCGGTTTCGTTCAGCCTTGCCGAAACGGTTGAGCCTACACCGCTCACCTGATGGTGCATCTCCTCGCAGGCTGATTTCTACAATGCCCGCGCCGCTGCCTGGAACGAGCAGAACCCCGATCGCCCCATTGCGCTGGAAACCGTGGACATGGCAGGCTCTGACCGCCAAACCAAACTGCTGGTGGCCCCGCAAACCGGCGAGGGTGCCCCTGACTACTGCGACGTGAACATCACCGCTTTCGTTAATTTCTTTGACTACGAGGAAATCACCTTCCTGACGCTGACCGATCTGGTCGCCGACGAGCGCGATGTGTACGTTCCTGCCAAGCTGGACATCTATTCTACCGGCGGCGAGCTCTACGGCGCTCCCTCCCAGCTGGGCGGCACGGTGGTGTATTACAACACTGAGATCACCGAAGCTGCCGGCGTGGACATCGACAGCATCGTGACCTGGGATGATTATGTAGCTGCCGGCAAGCAGGTGGTGGAAAAGACCGGCAAGCCCATGACCGTGATCGAAACTACCGATATGGCGCCCTTCCAAGCCATGGTGCTGCAGAAGGGTTCTGACTTCCTGGATGCGGACGGCAACGTGATTCTGGATTGCGAAACCAATATCGAGCTGCTGGAATACCTCAAGTCCTGGATGGATGAGGGCATCGCCATCGCCATGCCCGGCGGCGGCAACGCCTCTGAAATCTTCTACGAGTTCTTCAACAACAGCGGCGCTGCGTCCGTGAGCCTGCCCATGTGGTACATGAGCCGCCTCACCGAGTACATGCCCGACCTCTCTGGCAAGATCGCCGTGCGCCCCATGCCCGTGTGGGACCCGGAAGACACCGAGGCATACACCACCGCCTGCACCGGCGGCAACGGCGCTGTGATCACCAACCAGTGCGAATCTCCCGAACTGGCAAAAGACTTCCTCTATTTCTGCAAGATGAGCTATGACGCGCAGGTGCAGTGCTATGAGATGCTCGGCTACGCCCCCTACCGCACCGACGCCTGGGAGGACCCCGCTCTGCAAATCGAACTGCCCTACTTCTGCAACGAGAACGTGTTCAAGAACGTGTCCGAGAGCCTGAAGAAGGCCAATGCCATTCATAACTCCGCGCTCGTTCCCGAAGCGTTCAACGCCGTGTCCTCCAACGTGATGTACAACGTGTTTGAGACCAAGACGCAGACTCCCGCCGAGGCGCTCACCGAGGCCGCCGAAGCCCTGCGCAACTACTGATTCCATTCTTTTTGCCGTGCCTCCGGCCTCGGAAGGACCGGAGGCACGGTCTCTTAACGCTTACCCTATTGCAGGGTACAAGGATAGGAGCGTTGCGCAGTGAATAACGCCATTGCAAAGCACAAGTCGTCAAGAGGCAGGTTGGCTTCCCTGCCTTACAACTGGCATGTTGCCCCATATGTTTTTCTGATTCCGTTTATCCTGTCTTTTTTGATTTTCAATGTCTATCCGATTTTCAGCTCCTTTGTCATGAGCCTGCAAAAGATCCGGGGCTTTGGATCGGCCACCTGGGTTGGGCTGGACCATTATCAGAAGCTGTTTAACAATGCATTCTACGCTTCGCTGAAAACCACCACGCTGGTAACCGTTTGCAACTGTGTCGTGCTGATTGTCCTTCCCATGCTGCTCGCCCTTCTGCTCAACAATTTGCAGCTGCGCGGGCGCAATGGCTTCCGAGCGACTTTTTTATCCCCGCCCTAGCCTCTACCATTGTGGCTGGTATCGTTTTCCGTATGATGTTTGCCGACACGGAAACAGGAGCCATCAACTCCATTTTTATTGCTTTGGGACTGCCCCAACAGCGCTTTATGCTGCAATATGGCTGGAGCATCTTCCTTATGGTGTTTCTTACCGCCTGGAAGAGCGCCGGTATGTATATGATCTATTTTCTCTCCGGCCTGCAGGCCATTCCCTCCGAGGTCTACGAATCTGCCGAAATCGATGGTGCGACCGGCTTCCAGCGCCTCACGCGCATCACCCTTCCCCTGCTCAAGCCCACAATGATCTGTGTGCTCACCATGCTGATTGTGGAAGGTTACCGCACCTTCGGCGAAAGCTATGTGTTCTGGAAGGAATCCACTCCTGGGAATCTGGGCCTGACCATCGTGCGCTACCTCTACCAGCAGGCTTTTACTTCCGGCAATCCGGGCTTTGGTTCAGCCATTGGCTTTGCGCTGCTGTTTATCGTGCTAATAATCAATCTGGTGCAGATGAAGCTCATGGGGCTGTTTGATAAGGAGTGAGAAGATGCTTACGCCTGCGCTTCGCAAAAAACTGCTGACCACTGCCAATTATGCGGTGCTGATTTTGATGGCGCTTGTGGCGCTGTTTCCGATCTACTTTATGGTCATCGCCTCCTTCAAGAATTCAGAAGACCTGTTTCGAAACGGCATCCGCATGGTCTTTGAATTTGACAACCTGACGGCGGCAAACTACGAATATACCCTCACCACTAAAGAGGGTATCTATCTCCAATGGTATTGGAATAGCATCGTCGTGCTAGTCGCCAGCACGGTGTGCTCGCTGGGTCTTTCCTCCATCTGTGGCTATGCCATCGGTGCCTATGATTTCAAGGGGAAAAACTTTCTGTTTGTGCTCACAATGATCGTGATGATGATCCCCATTGAAATTCTGTTGATTCCTCTATATAAAATGATCATCAACATGCAGTTGATCGATACCAAAACTGGGTCCATTCTTCCCTTCGTGGTGCAGCCCACTGCCATGTTCTTCTTCCAGCAGTATGTGCGAGGCATTGACCGGGGCTACATGGAAGCAGCGCGCGTAGATGGATGCACGGAATTTGGCATCTTTGCCCGCATCATGGTTCCGATGATGAAGCCCGCTTTTGGAGCTATGATCATTCTTCTGGCGCTTCGCAACTGGAATGCGTTCCTGTGGCCGATGATCGTCTTTGCAAGCGAGTCCTCCTACACTTTGCCCGTTGGCCTGGCATCGTTGATCAGCTCCTACGGCAACAACTACGACATGCTCATCCCCGGCGCGGTGCTTGCGTTCGTTCCATTGGTCATCATCTTCCTGATGAATCAGAACCAGTTTGTGGAGGGCCTTACAGCCGGCGGCATCAAGGGATACGGAAGGAAAAAACTATGCGTTTCCTGACAGAAGGTCATATTCTTGTAGCCGGTTCCTTGGTTTTGGATATCCTGCCCAGGTTTGCTTCCGGCGATGGAGACGCCGTCGCGCATGATCTGCTAGCGCAGGGGCGGCTTACCGAGAGCAGTGAATTTGTTATCTATCTGGTCGGAGCTGTCGGAAATACCGGTCTGGCGCTCAGGCGTATGGGCCAACCCGTCCGCCTGATGAGCAAAGTGGGCGACGACCGGGTTGGCGCCATCGTGCAGAGCTTACTGGATGAAGAAAAGGCTGATGGCACGCTTATGGTCATGCCCGGCATGCGTTCCACGGCCAGCATCGCGCTGGCCATCCCCGGCCGTGACAAAAGCACCATTCACCTGCGCGGTGCGGCCCAAAGTTTCTGCGCGGATGATTTCACCGCAGAAGTTTTTCACAACGTCGGCCTTTTTCACTTCGGTTATCCGCCCACTATGCCCGGCCTTTACCGCAATGACGGTGAGGGGCTTGTGCAGATGCTCCAGCGCGCCAGGGAAGCTGGAGCCGTCACTTCGGTAGATACCTGCCTGCCCGATCTCAAGGCGGAACCCGGGCAGGTAGATTGGCAACCCATTTTAAAACGTGCTCTTCCCTGCATCGATCTGTTTTTGCCCAGTCTGGAAGAGGTGCTTTACATGACAGGCCGCGAACAGTATATCCGCAGGATTCAGGCGTGCGGCACAGCTGATCTGCTGCCTACCATCAAGGAAGCAGAAATCCGCACGCTGGCTGATACCATGCTGGAATACGGCGCCAAAATCGTACTTCTCAAATGCGGCAGCCGGGGCCTGTGCCTGCGCACGGCCGGCTGCGATGCACTTTCATCCATCCTGCCGCCGTCCATGGTAGACGCGTGGTCGCAGTGCGAACTATGGGAACCTCCCTGCTGGGTGGACGAGGTACGATCTACCACCGGGGCAGGCGATACTGCAGTTGCCGGCTTCCTTTGTGCCTTGCGCAAAGGCCTTTTGCCGGGAGACGCGCTCAAGCTGGGCACCTGTGCAGCGGCACGATGCGTCGCTTCCTATGATACGATCAGTCAAATTTCCGATGCGGAGGAAATGCTTTTGGAGCTTGGCTCCGACCGCTAATGTTCCATTGCGATAAACTATGAGGAGTGTGGTATAAAATGTACGTTTCTATGAAGCCGATTTTGCAGCATGCACATGAGCATGGTTATGCTGTTCCGGCCATCAATTGCATCAATATGGAAATGGCCCGCGGCGCTATCACGGCGGCAGAAGAAGCGCGTGCCGCCATTATCATCAACCTGGGTGTAGGACAAATGGGCAATCATGCCCATTCTGAAGAAATGGTACCGATGATCAAGGAACTGGCGGCCCGGGCGACCGTGCCGGTGGCACTGAATCTGGATCATGGCGGAAAGCTGGAGGATATCGTCCGCTGCCTGAACCTGGGTTTCTCCAGCGTTATGATCGACGCCTCCTCCTTTGACTTTGAAGAAAACATCCACCGGACAGCTGTTGTAAGCGCCATGGCACATGCCATGAACGTCTGCGTTGAGGGCGAGCTTGGCCATGTGGGACAGGCAAATGCGCGTGACGATGAAGATGCAGATCTCTATACCAATCCAAAGCAGACACGTGAATTTGTCCAGCGTACAGGAGTTGACGCACTGGCTGTGGCTATTGGCACAGCACATGGCAACTATCTTCATCACAAGGTTCCGCAATTGGATTTTGACCGTCTTACCGAGCTGAAATCACTGCTGGATATGCCGCTAGTGCTGCATGGCGGCAGTGGCTCCGGCGATGAAAACCTTCGTAAGGCTGTAGCCTGTGGCATCAACAAGGTTAATATTTGCACTGACGCGTTTCAGATCTGCAAAACAGCCTTTCTCGAAACCCAGTCTCAGCAGCCGGAGATGGACTACATGCATCTGTGCATGGCCGTTGAACAGCGAATGAAAGCGTTCACGCTTCATCATCTGGATGTGCTGGGTGCTGCAGGACGGTATGTCTATGGCGAGAATATCTCCGATTCTCGCGAATAAAGCAGCGGTCACTTTCTTCCTTGACTTTTCAGTAAATGACAGCGTATAATTTAGTTGCTTAGTGCGCGGTGCAGCACAGATTAATTCGTTGGCACATCTAACCGTGGCAGCGGGATAAAAAAATGGGGTATTTGCTCCATGGAAATGGTCAGCAAAATCAGGAGCAAGGGCGTGGTGAAAGAGGCTTCCTCCGCCATGCCCTCGGATTTAAAATACGAAAACCGCTGGCAGGTTTTACGTGTATTTCGTGACGGCGGTGAATATACGGCCAATGATGTGGCGGCGAAAACAGGCATCAGCCGCCAAACAACGATGAAGGCCATTCGTTTTTTCTGCAACCGCGGCCTTTTAAGGTCCAGCGGAAAGGGCGATTCCACCGATATCGGCGGCAAAAAACCGGAACATTTCACCTTCTACTGCAAAAGCTATCTGCTGTGCATCGCCATGTGGCCAGGCCGTATCGGGCTGACCCTGTTTGACCTTGTGCGTCACAAGCTGGATTATATGGAGGGTGAACTGCCCCCCTACCTGACATTGGAGGAAGCCTTCGACCGTCTGGAGACGCTGTCGGATGTGTTTTTGGCGCGAAACGGGGTGCCGCTTTCGGAGCTGTACGGCGTGGGTCTGTCCACAGCAGGTGTGGTAGATTACAAAAGCGGCAATCTGCGTTACAACGCCTACACCCCGCAATGGGGGCGGGATGTACCCATCGCCTCCAAACTGTATAAGCTCTACGGCAACAATGTGGTAGTCTATGTCGAAAACGCCGCTAAAGCGATTGGCCGTTCCGTTCTGCTGGATGATGAAAGCATCAAACAAAAGCGCGTGTTGACCCTGTTTAACAACTGGGGCTTGGCCGCGTGTATGATTGAGCGGGGTCATGTGCTAAATGGTCGCGATTCTCTCATCGGCGAACTTGGACAAATGCTCATAGCCGCAGATGGCGGATCGCCGCAGCGCCTGGAACAGCTGATGGGACGCGAATGGGTTTTGGCTCGGCTGGCACAGCATCCGCCCGCTCCCGCCTCTCTGCTGTACGGGGTTGCACATGACGCCATTACCCTGCCAAGGGTATTTGCCGCCTCAGCGTCAGGCGATTCCTATGCAAGGGAAATCGCCGGTGAGCTAGCCTGCACCACTGCCGCCGTACTGCATAATGCATCCCTGTTTTTCAATCCCGACCTTGTCATCTTTCATGGTGACTTTGCTTTTGCCGATCCTTTCTTCGATTACAGGCTCAAGCAGCGCCTGGCGCAGCTGAGCACCTATCCTGACTTAGGTCTTTTTGACACGATATATGACAAACGTCCAATTGCAGAGCTGGATGCGCTGGGTGTATCCTCCGCGTTGGCAAACTTTTTCTTCCGTTCCGATTCCCTGTATTCGGGCAAAGAAGAATGATGTGTGGTTCGCGGGTGGCGCGCGCTTTAGATGCACGCCGCCCGCATTGCATTTTACCGAAAGCCTAAAAATGCAGGCGACGGCCCCGCCGTCAAAAGGGTGTGCTTTGTATGAAACGCTTCAACTGGGAATTTGATTTTGATCCCGAATTTCCTGTCCATCTCTTTGAGTATACAGTGGTGGGAGCCCGAGACGCCATGCATTGGCACCGTTATTTTGAAATCGGTCTGTGTCTGCAGGGCGACGGCCAGTTTGTCTATTCCCATAAAAGATACCCCGTTCATCCTGGAGATATCTTCATCAACAATGATTATGAAAATCATGTTGCCATCACTGAGGAAGGGCACACCAACCTCTATCTGTTTCTGATTCTGATGCCCTCTTTCATATCCGATTCAGCCAGCCATCGCGCCAACCGCCGCTATATTGAAACTTTCCAGTACAATCCCCCCGATTTTATCAACCGCATCCCCTGCGGCACCCCGACCGCCGAAAAAATCACCGGCTTGCTTACCCATGGGCTGAGCGTGTACCAGACCCGCCAGGAAAACTGGGAAATGGAGCTGGACATCATCGTGCGCAATATTCTTCTGGAACTTTCGCAGCACTATCTGCGCAAGGACAGCGAAGAAAGCGCGCGTCAAAATATTAATCCCAAACTTCTTGCAGCCCAACGCTACATCCATCAGAATTACAACCGTCCGCTTACGCTGGATGAGGTCGCTGCATATGCGGGATTCAACACCACATATTTCCGGCATCTGTTTAAAAAGGAAATGCGCATTTCATTCAAGGAATATCTTACTCATTTGCGAGTGAACAACGCGCGCATGCTGCTTTTAAACTCTTCATTGAGCATTGGCAGCATCATTGAAGAGGTCGGATATTCCAACATCAGCCAGTTTTACCGCATCTTCCGCCAATACTATCACATGACGCCCGCCCAGTACCGCAAAATGCAGCTTCGTCCACCAATGGAACAGCCAGACGAACAGGATTGAAAGCGTCAGAGGCCGTCAAAAAACCAGATTGGCGCTCAATTATCAGTCCCATGCGCTCATCACTCTTCAATGGTCTGCATGTGGGTTTTGCGATGGATCGCACGGTACTGGGAAGGCGTCATCTGTTCGGATTGTTTAAACTGGCGCAAAAAGGTTGAAATATTAGCGTAACCGCACGCCAAGGATATATCCTGAAACGTTTGATCAGTCATGCGAATAAGTTGTTTGCTTTTATGAATCCGAAGCTGCAGGATATAATCTGAAATATTCTCGCTTTGTTGTTTCTTGAAAAAAAGGCTTAAGTTAGAGACAGACATATCAAATTCAGCCGCTATCGCCTTGACGGAAAAATCCGCCTCAGAAAAATGCTGCTGAATGTATTCCTTTATGCGCTGAAACTGCACGGATCGATCGCCGGATATTTCCTCACGCAAATCGGTATCTTCCTCGCGAAAGGCCAAAAAGACATCCTGTATCAAGGTATCCAACGCACATTTTATTTCCTGAACAGATGAAAAGCTGCTTATATTCTGCAAGGCAATGTTGTCAAATATATATTTAGGACACTTCAATTCTTCTATCGCCTTGAATGTGGTATTTATAATGCGGAATCTGATGATGATCTCCTTGGATTCAGCCAATTCGATACGTTCGATGAGCTGCCGAAAAGCTCCCGGCTGGAAGGGACGCCATGGAGAAACCGCTGGACCAGAAGCCCGCTCAGCCGGTCCATGTACATGCGATGATCTGTCCAAAGCTGAGGCCGCCGCCGACCAGCACGCCGCCGATCATCAGGCAGGGCACGCAGATCATGCCGCCCGCCCATACCATGGCAATGCTCAGCCAGCTTTGCCGCTGTTCCGGCCTGATTTCGAAGCCGGAATTCTTTTGAGTCATGGTACCTTCCTCCTTGGCCGCTTCTGCGGTATAAAGAATGAAAAAATTATAGCGTGCTTCCCGGTGAAAGTATTTATCCGCAAAGCAGAAAAAAGCGGCTTTTATTTGTCCAAAAGGACAAAGAGAGCCGCAGGGGAAGGACTGATGCCGGAAGTCAGTTTCTGCGCAAAAGCCGGTTTAGCGCGCAGGACGTCAGCAGCGGTATGCTCTCGGGAAGATCGCCGGGAACAAAGCCCAGGCGGTCAGCGATGCGCTGAAGGCGGTATTTGATGGTGTTTTTGTGCAGAAACATCATCTCCGCTGTCCGCGTCACATGCATCCGTGCGTCCAGAAGGTAGTGTTCCAGCGTTTCCAGGAGACAATCGTCACCGTGATTGAGAGCAGCGACGCAACGCAGCGCTTCCTCCATCGCATGTTCGCCGCGGCCGATCAGCTCCTGACATTGCCGCGCAAAATCAATCTGTTCCAGTGTGTACGCCCACTGTCTGGGAAAAATCTGCTTCGCAGCGGACAGCGCTACCTGGTGGCTCAAACACGCTTCACGAACACGCGTAGTCGTGTTCAGCGCATGGCAGCGTGTCAGCGTGGCGCATATATGGCGTCCGGACAATTCATTGCCGATGGCCTCCGTCAGCGCGCGGACATCCTGCATATTGCCCGGACCGATCATGAACAGAACCATTTCTCCCTCATAGATATCGGCGATCGCGGCCTTGGAGTACGCCTGCGTGTCATGCAGAACCGCCTCAAGGATGTCCGGTAGCTTCTCCCGGTCCTCGGCTGTGTCCCCGCTGATGATCCACATGGAGTTAATGGAGGCGACGTCCACGTGAAAAATGTCCGCCAGGCGGCGCATCTTCATCGGCTCATCCTGAAGAATCGCGCGCACCAGCTCGCCGATGACGATGCGGTCGTGCTTGTCTGACCAGATGCTCACCGTCAGCTGTACAACCTCCACAGCCTGCCGGGTGAGCACCACATCAAGGGGATCGCCCTCCTTGAAGATCAGCAGGTCCATCGCGTGATGCTCCCACGTCTGGATGCTGTCGCGGTAGATATGGATGTCCAGCTCCTCGCACCATCCCCATGAACCGGAGGCGGGAAACTCCGCCGCACTCAGCCGATCCTTGATGGTCTGATCCAGGGAGCGGGGCCAGGCCGCCTCGTTGAGCACGCGGCGGGAACGGTCCATAAGCACGACGGAAGCGTGCAGCCTGTCCGCCAGCAGACGCAGCATGCTGTCCACGGTCCGCTGGTGCTGCGCAAGGCCGACAGCCTGCTCCAGAGGCTCGCTGACCAGGTTTGTGCTGGCCATCTGGTCGCGGTAGATCAGCTCCATGACCTCGCAGATCACTTCGCTGTATCGCTGATTCATCTGTCCCACGGGCATGCAGATCAGGGGAAAACTGAGCTCGTTGGCCACATCGATGAGCCGGCGGTCCACCTTTTTCATTACGATGCCGACATAGAACAGGATCACGCCCACCTCGCCGATGCCAGCCAGGCGGCGAAGGTTGGTGCATTGCAGTTCCACGTCATCGGGATCGTTCATAAAGCCGGTGATGGCAAGCTCGTTGCCGAGGAACTCAATGCGGTCGAACAGCTCGGATTGAATCTCGTTGGGCTGCGTATATTCCAATACGGAAATCGAGGACACCACCCTCGTCAGTCCCTCCGCACCGCCAAGCACCTTCGCCCCGCGCATGGATGGCAGCTTCATGACATCCGCTACTGTAATGCTCATCGTCGCTCACCTTGTCCTTTGGGCCAAATATTGAACTGATTGTACCATCCGCACGCCGCGGGCGCAAGGGGACAAGCTGCGCTTTTCCTTTTTTTCCTGATTCTGCCCGCAGAGAGAATACACGGGCATGCAGGGCGCTCTTTTCCCGTTTCCCTGCCCTTGACACCGCATGGCGGCATGCATTATGCTGTTTCCAGTTATGCGCATAACAACAGCAGGAGAGACGCCGCAATGACCATCAAAGAAATCGCCAATTCTTTGGGCGTATCCACAGCAACGGTTTCCAACGTCATCCATGGCCATCTGGAAAAAATGTCGCCGGAAACGGCGCAGCTCATCCGCAAAAAGCTGGAGCAGTACCAGTACATCCCCAATATGGGCGCCCGCATGCTGGCCAAGGGCGACAGCGAGATTGTGGGCGTCATTACCAACTATCCCAACCGCGAGGAAAAGCTTGCCCTGCAGGACCCGTTTGTCAGCGAGATGATCGCGGCGCTGGAAAACGCCATCCGCACGCGGGGGTATTACACCATGCTGCGCGCGGCCCAAACCGCTGCGGAGATTCACCGCATCTCCCAGACGTGGAACGCCGTGGGCCTGATTGTAATGGGCCTGCAGGCCAACCAGTGCCGCGAGCTGATTGAGGCCACCCGCAAGCCCATCGTGTTTGTGGACTGCTATTTTGACGAGGGTGAGCAGTATAACAACGTAGGGCTGGACGACCTGGGCGGCATGCGTCAGCTGACGGAATACCTGTTGAAGCTGGGGCACCGCAACATGCTTCTTGTAGGGGACCAGTCCATCCTGTGGGGTGTGGATGCGCTTCGCCTGCGGGGACATCAGCAGGCGCTGGGCGCCGCCGGCATTGAATGGACGCAGGACCGGTATTTTTGCATCTCGAAGGATCGCAAACGCAGGAGCGAGGATTACCGGCGGCTTGTGGAATGTTTCCGCAGCCAGGGATGTACCGCGTGCCTGTTCATCTCGGACTATTATGCGGTTGAGGCGATGGATTACCTGCTGGATCACGGGATTCGTGTGCCGGAGGATATTTCAGTCACCGGCTTTGACGACAACATTCTCTCCCGCATCATCCGTCCCCGGCTGACGACCGTGCATCAGAACGTGACCAAAAAGGCCCAGGCGGCGCTGCGCATGCTGTTTGACATCCTGGACCAGGCAGTGGAACAGCCCGTTTCCCTGATTTTACCCACCCGTGTGGTTCGGGGCGAAAGCGTAAAGGATTTGCGGTAAGCATGGTCATTATGAACAAAACAGACGGATTATTTTTCTTTGTTTTGTTTGTTATGCGCATAACATATGGAACTGAAATCAAAGATCTGTTATTCTTGCCCATGGAAAGAGATGCACGACCAAAAACCAAACAGACGGAATTGGCCTTGACCAGCACCGGTCTGAACCTGCCGCGCGAAGGGAGAAACGCCCATGAACTGCCGCACGGATAAAAGCATGTACGCCCCAAACGAAACGGTATGGGTGCATACGGACAACCTGCCTGCCGAAACGGTAAGCTTCCGGCTGATCCTTTTTCATCTGGAAAAGACAGTTTTCATGGAGAATATCGCGGCGGAGGAGCGGTTTTTGCTCATCCCACCAGCGAAGGAAGGCACGGGGTATCTGCTTGCGGTGCAGGCGCTGGGCACGGACAAAACGCTCCTGGCAGAAGCCTTTACAGCCATTGACGTTTCCTCCGCCTGGACCCGCTTTCCGCGCTACGGCTATGTGTGGGATTTTACCCCGGGCGTGGACGCGCAGGCAAAAATCGAGACCCTATGCCGCTTTCACATCAATGGCCTGCAGTTTTATGACTGGCAGTACCGGCACCATCAGCCCGTAGCGGACGATAGCTCCGTGTGGAAGGACTGGTCCGGCAGGACGGTTTCCGGCGATGCGGTGCGGGCCTATCTGTCGGCGGCGCATGAAAAGGGCATGGCCTGCATGGCGTATAACATGATTTACGCCGCCAACCAGACCTACCTTACCGATGGTTCACACGTCGATCCCGCCTGGCGGCTGGTCAAGGCGGACGGGACGGATTTTACCTGCGACATGGATGCGCATCTTGGGCCGGTGGGCGTGCTGCAATACTTCAATCCCCTGAATCCGGGCTGGCAACGTTATCTTTTCGAGCAGGAAAACAAGGTCTTTGACGCCTTTGCCTTTGACGGCTGGCACGGCGACACCATCGGCGAAAACGGTCCTATGCAGACGGCGGAAGGCGGCCCGTTGGGGCATGACGGCTCCGGGAATCCCATCCGTCTGGTAAAGGATTGCTACGAGCTATTTCTGAATGCCGCCAAAGCGGCGATCGCCCCCAGATATCTGGTTTTCAATCCCGTGGGAGCCCAGGGGCTCGAGCAGGTCAGCGGCAGCGATGTGGATGTGCTGTACGCGGAATTCTGGCCCTGGGACAAGGCGCCCGACGGCCTGCATTATGACACCTATTACAGCATACACCGGGCCATTCTCGACGCCTGTGCGCTAAGCGGCGGCAAGTCGCTGGTGGTGGCGGCCTATGTGAATTACCGAAACCCGCTTCGCGCCTTTAACCCATCCGCCGTGCGTCTGCTGGACTGCGTGGTATTTGCCTCCGGCGGAGCGCGCATTGAGCTGGGCAATGGCGGCAACATGCTTTCGGACGAGTATTTCCCCGCCGATACCCAGAAGCGCATGAGCGGGGAGCTCACGCGGGATGTGCGGCGGTTGTACGATTTTCTGGTCGCCTATGAGAACCTGCTGCGCGACGGGCAGCGGCCCGTTGAGCGCCGGGTGACGCTGGAGGGTGTTCCCCTCAGCACGGACGGAAACAGCGATACGGTCTGGTACTTCGCAAAGGCGGACGGCGGCGCGGAAATCTATCATTTTCTGAATCTGACAGGCACGGACAACGGCTGGCGGGACGAAAAGCAGACCAAGCCCGCGCCGCGTGCCCTGAGGAATGTGGCAACCCGCCTGTATACGGACTTTCCCGCCAGTGCGGTCTATCTGGCCTCTCCGGATGAGGAGGACCTTTCCCCGCGGCGGCTTCCCTTCTCCGTTGGGCACGATGGAACCGGGAACTATCTGGAGCTGGTTCAGCCTGCGCTGGCCTACTGGAACATGATATTCCTGCGCTGAGGCGCAAGAGAATAAAATTTAAGGAGGAGTTGTTCCATGAAAAAGCTGTTTGCTCTGCTGCTGGTCCTGACGATGGCGCTGAGCGCGTTTTCTGCCGCCTGCGCGCAGGAGCCGGTGACCATCACCTTCTGGCACACCTATGGCGATGCGGAAACCCCGGTGATTGACGAGGTCATCATCCCCATGTTTGAAGCCGCCAACCCGGACATCAAGGTGGAAGCGGTGCGTCAGAGCGGCGATTTCAACCAGATGCTGGTGACGGCGCTTGGCACCGGCGTGGTGCCGGATGTGGCGCGCGTGGACATCACCAAAACCAGCGCCTACGCAAAGCTCGGCGGCATCGTGGCCATGGATGAAATCGAGGGCTTTGACGCGCTCAAGGACGCGGTGCTCGAAGCGCCCCTGTCCACCAACCTGTGGAATGGCCATTACTACGGCCTGCCCCTCAACACCAACTGCAAGGCCGCCGTGGTCAACCTTAACGTTCTCAAGGAACTGGGCTTTGACGAGCCTCCCGCCACCATGGAGGAATTTGTGGCGGCGTGCAAGGAAAAGGCGCCCGGCCAGTACAAGCTCAACGTTTCCGGCCTGGGCGACTGGGATCTGTATCCCTACTTCTGGCTCTTCGGCGGCAAGCTGACGGATGAGGGCTTCACCACCGCCAGCGGCTATCTGGACAGCGCCGAGAGCGTCGCGGCCATCAATACCATGCTTGAGCTTCATAAGAACGGCGTGTTTACCATCCGCGACGTGGACGGCACCCCCGATGCCTGGGACGGCATCAACAGCGAATACGCCATGTTCTTTGAGGGCCCCTGGGCGCCCTTCAACGAGGAGGCCGGCATCGTGCCCGCCCTGATTCCCACCTGGAACGGAAAGAGCGCCTCCGTGGTGGGCGGCGAAAACATCGTCATCTTCTCCGGCAGCCAGAAGCAGGACGCCGCCTTCCGGTTTGTCACCTTCATGCTCAGCGAGGAGGTGCAGCTGGAGTTGATCAAGGTGGGCGTGATTCCCACCCTCAAATCCTGCGTTGACAGCGAGGCCGTGCAGGCTGATCCAAAGTGGAGCGTGTACATGAAGCAGCTGGAAAGCGCGCAGAGCCGCATTCCCACGCCGCAGGCCTCCACGGTGGAGCAGCTGTGGCAGGACGCCATGACGGAAATCTTCATCGAGGGCGCGGATGTGCAGTCCACCCTCACCAACTACGCCGCTGAAATCGACATCGAGCTGGCCAAGTAACGGTCGCCGTTTCCCCGCTTCCCCGATCCGCGCCCGCAAAGGCGCGGATCGGGGAAGCGCCTTGTGCTTTTCCAAAGGAGGGAGCGCCCATGACTCCTGCCCAATACAATCCGCAGGCCGTTTTGCGCAACGAAAGAAAGCTGCTTTTGCACAGGCGGCTGCGAAACTGGCTCCCCGCCGCACCCTTCGTGCTTCCGGGGCTGATCCTTGCCTGCGTGTTTATCCTCTATCCCATGCTTTTCAACATTCGCATCAGCTTTTCCAATTATCAAATCGTCCAGCGCAGCATGACCTGGGTGGGGCTTGACAATTATATCGCGCTGTTCACTGAGCGCGGCGACCGGCTGCTTCTGGCCATCCGCAACAACTTCCTCTATGCCTTTGTCACCACGCCATTTATCATGCTCTTTGGCCTGATCTTTGCCGTCATGGTCAATTCGCTCAGGCGCAGCCAGCTTTTCTTCCGCACCTGCTTTTATCTGCCGGTGATTACCAGCTGGGTGATCGTGGGCAATGTGTTTGCCTACATGTTCAACGCCGGCGGTGCGGGGCTGGTCAATTACCTGCTGCGGGATGTGTTTGGCATCCTGCCGGCCTATGTTTCCTGGCTCAACCGCACCTGGACGGCCAACCTGGTGATCTGGCTGCTGGGCATCTGGAAGAACATCGGATGGGCGATGGTGATTTATCTGGCGGGGCTGCAGGGCATCTCCGCCGACCTCTACGAGGCCAGCATGCTGGACGGCGCCAGCAGAGCCCAACAGTTCTGGCAAATCACCGTGCCGCTTTTGAAAAGCACCACCTTTTACGTGCTGGTGAACATGATTATCGGTTCTTTCGGCGTGTTTATCCAGGTGATGATGCTCACCAGCGGCAATCCCCGCGGCACCACCAGCGTGCTGCAATACCTGCTCTACGACAAATCCTTCAACCTCTTTGAGTTCGGTCAGGGCGCGGCCATCGGCATGATCACGGCCCTTCTGGTGCTGACTACCACCTTTGTGCTCAACAGGGTGTTTCATACGGAAGGTGGCCGGGAGCAATGAGAATCATGGGAAAAATCCTGTTCTGGACCGTTTTGATTCTGAGCGCGGTCATTTTCATTCTTCCGTTCTGGTTTATGGTCTGCAACTCTTTTGAGGAGTTCAGCTATGTGCTGCCCAACCCGCCCCATCTGTTCCCCTCGCAGATTCAGTTTGCCGCCTATGAGCATGTGCTGTCCCAGTCCGATCTGCCCAAGGCAGCGTTCAACAGCGTGGTCATCACTTTGCTCACGGCGCTCTTTACGGTGCTGGTGGCCTCGCTGTCGGCCTACGGCTTTGCCAGAATCGACTTTTTCGGCCGGGAGGCGCTGTTTCGCGTCTATCTGTTTACGCTGATGCTGCCGGGATTCTTGGGCATCATCCCGCAGTTTCTGGTGCTGCAGGGCATCGGCCCGGCCTCAAACAGCCTGATCGGCACCAAGGCAGGGCTGATTTTGCTCTATGTGGGCGCGGGAATCTGCGGAAACACGTTCTTTCTCCGGGGCCACATGGCCGCGCTGCCCAAGGAACTGGAAGAAGCCGTCAAGATCGATGGCGGCGGGCACATGACCACCTTTTTCCGGGTGATGCTTCCGCTGGCCCTTCCCGCCATCGGCACGCTGGCCATCTTCTGCCTGCAGGGCACCTGGGAGGAATTCTTCTCCGCGAAGGTCATCCTGGGCGGCGTGCGAAACCAGGTCACGTTGCCCGTGATGATCCAGTCCCTGAAAGGCGCTCACGCCACCCGCTGGGAATGGATCTTCGCCACTTCGATTCTGCGCAGATTCCCATGATTTTGCTGTTTGCCTTTTTTCAGAAACGCTTTGTGGTTTCCGGCCTTGCGGAAGGGTCCGTCAAAGCATAGCAAAGGATGGACGTACGATGAACTATCAGGTCACCGGCAACGAATACCTGTCCCTGCCCACCATCCGTGAAACCGACGGCGCGGTGGAGGGTGTTACCTTCCTGTACATGCAGCTCAAAGGCCTTTTGGAGATTCGCGGGGATGCCGGACTAATCCGCCCCTACGTGCAGGCGGAAGGAGAGCGCCTTCCGCTTCATCCCGTATGGCGGCGCGCTCATTGCTGGATTCCCGGCTTTGTATCCAAGCAAAGCGGCCTCCGCTTTTCCTGCATCTATCTTACGCCCATCGGGGAGCGGGCGCTGTTTCTCAGGCTGTCGGTTACAAACATCGGGTCTCAGACCCGGGCGGTGCGCTTTGGCACGGAGGGAGAATGGGAGCAAACCTTCCATGAAATCAACGAAACCACCCCTCTGACCGCTGGGCGGGAGGCGGTTTCCTCGGGATGGAATCACATGTTTCTCTTTTCGCAAAAACCAGGGGTCCCGCTGTTTGCCTTTGCCCCCTGCGTGGCCGATCCGCAGCCGTTTTCGCAGATTGACCAGCAGGCGCAGTGGACGCGGGACGGTTTTGCCTACGACATTTATCGGGAGGTTCTGCTCCAGCCGGGAGAGGAAGCTGTGCTGGATATTCCCTGGGGCGTGGGTTATGAAGGCGTGGCTGCCGCCACCAGCGCCAAGGAGCTGCTCAGGCAGGGCTTTGACGCCGCTTATGCGGGCACGTCGGCCTGGCTCGCCGCAAGGGAAAAGCTTCTGAACGATCCTGCCCTCCACGAGCTGCTCGGCACCAACCTGTTTTTTGCCTTTTTCTATGCCTCCGGCCGCACTATCGACACGGAGGAGCTGTGTCTGATGACTAGCCGCAGTCCGCGGTATTATGTATCCGCCGCCTACTGGGACCGCGACAGCCTGCTGTGGGCCTTTCCGGCCATCCTCATGGCGGATGCCGCCTATGCGCGGGAGATCCTGACCTATGTCTTTACAAAGCAGATCCGCAATGTCGGCCTGCACAGCCGTTACATCGACGGCACGCTTCTGGAGCCGGGCTTTGAGCTGGACGAGCTGTGCGCGCCGGTGGTTGCCCTCAGGCGCTACGTGGAAAGTACCGGCGACACCTCCCTGGCCCGGCAGCCCGTCGTCAGGGACGGCCTTGCGGCCATCCTGCGCAGGCTGGAAAGCAAACAGCACCCGAGCGAAGCCATTTACGAAACCTTTTTGCAGCCAACGGACGACCTGCGCAATCACGCCTACCTGACCTATGATAACGCGCTGGTCTGCTTTGCCCTGCGTGCGCTGGCGGATTTTCTGGACCGGCCCGAACTGGCACAGCGGGCGGAAGAGACGCGCAAGGCCGTCTACCGGCACTGCGTGAAAGAGCGGGACGGCAGGCGCTTTTTCGCCTGGTCGGTGGATCTTGAGGGCCGCTACGATATCTACGACGAGCCGCCTGGCAGCTTGCAGCTGCTGCCCTTCTACGGCTTTTGCGGCATGGATGATCCCGTGTGGAAAAACACCGTCGCCATGATCAGAGACAAGGACTATCCGCTGTCGTTTGCGGGCCACCCCATTGCGGAGATCGGCTGCAGGCACGCGCCGCATCCGTGGGTGCTGTCCATCTGCAACAGCCTGCTCAGCGGCAACGCAGACAGCGCGCTCACTCACCTGCGCCGCACCCGCATGGACAACGGCATCGCCTGCGAGAGCGTCAATGAAGACACCGGCGTTTGTGAAACCGGGGAGGCCTTTGCCACCTGCGCCGGATTTTTGAGCTATGCTCTCTATTGCGCCTGCTTTTCGCAGGAATGCTGAGTGGGAAATGTGTGTCTTGCCGATTGGGAAACACGTTCCCCTTTCCAGCCAAACGCGCCTTGCGGCATCGCCAGTTCCTTTCGGGAAAACGCACGCAAACGGCGGCTCATCCAGGTGAACCGTCCCCTGTCAAGTAGACAGGTAAAAAAAGAAAAATTACGCCACGAGGGTCTGGTTCCTGTAAGCAAGGGGAGCCAGACCCTTTAACTTAGCTTGAAGCCGCCTTGTATTGTAAAAGTCT
>JAEYCB010000056.1 GCA_023404345.1 Bacillota bacterium | reverse complement strand
GCATGAGCTGGGCGCGAAGGTCGATGTGATCGTCGGTTTCCGCAATATCGGATTGGCGATCCTCCTGGATGAATTGCAGGCGGCGGCGGAAAATCTGATCGTCATGACCGACGACGGCTCTAACGGGGACAAGGGCTTTGTCACCGACGCGCTCAAGCGGCAGCTCGACGCGGGCGTGCAATATGAGCAGGTGATTGCCATCGGCCCCATGCCGATGATGCGCGCCGTGTGCGAAATGACCCGCCCCTACGGCATCCACACCGTGGTCAGCATGAACCCCATCATGATCGACGGCACCGGCATGTGCGGCGGCTGCCGCCTCACCGTGGGCGGCGAAACCAAGTTCGCCTGTGTGGATGGCCCGGACTTTGACGGCCATCTTGTGGACTTTGACGAGGCCATGGCCCGCGGCGCAATGTACCGCGACTTTGAGCAGCATGCCCGTGAGCAAGCCTGCCATCTGTTCCAAAAGGAGGCTGAGCCCAATGCCTGATATGAATCCGAAAAAGACGCCCATGCCCGCTCAGGCGCCGGATGTGCGCAACAAGAATTTCAGCGAGGTCGCTCTGGGCTATACCCGCGAAATGGCGGTGGGCGAAGCCAAACGGTGCCTGAACTGCAAAAACAAGCCCTGCGTATCTGCCTGCCCCGTGCGTATCGACATTCCCGCGTTTATCGAGCGGGTGGCCCATGAGGATTTTGAAGGCGCGTACGAGGTGCTTTCCCGCTCCACGTCGCTGCCGGCGGTGTGCGGTCGCGTGTGCCCGCAGGAAAGCCAGTGCGAGGGCCAGTGCGTGCGTGGCATCAAGGGTGAGCCGGTGGGCATCGGCCGTCTGGAGCGCTTCGTGGCGGACTGGCACCGTGCTCAGAAAAGCGCCCCTGCGGCAAAGCCCGCGCCCAATGGGCACAAGGTTGCCGTGATCGGCGCTGGCCCCAGCGGACTGACCTGCGCGGGCGATCTGGCCAAGTTGGGCTATGCCGTGACCATTTTTGAGGCGCTGCACCTGCCGGGCGGCGTGCTGAGCTACGGCATCCCCGAATTTCGTCTGCCCAAGCAGATCGTGCAGGAGGAAATCGATGGCCTGCGCGCGCTGGGCGTAGAAATTGAATGCAACACCGTCGTAGGCAAGACGCTTACCGTGGATGAGCTGTTCGAGATGGGCTACGAGGCGCTGTTCATCGGCAGCGGCGCGGGCCTGCCCCGCTTCATGGGCATCCCCGGCGAAAGCCTCAAGGGCGTGTATTCGGCCAACGAATACCTGACCCGCATCAACCTGATGAAAGCCTACCTGCCGGAAAGCGCCACGCCCATCAAGCATTCCCGCCGCGTGGCGGTGGTGGGCGGCGGCAACGTAGCCATGGACGCGGCGCGCTGCGCCAAGCGTCTGGGCGCGGAGGAAGTGTTCATCGTGTACCGCCGCGGACTGGAGGAGATGCCCGCCCGCCGCGAGGAGGTCGAGCACGCGCAGGAGGAGGGCATCATCTTCCACACCCTGTGCAATCCCGTGGAGGTGCTGGGCGATGAAAACGGCAACGTATGCGGCATGCGCTGCGTGCGCATGACTTTGGGCGAGCCGGATGAAAGCGGCCGCCGCCGTCCCATCGTCCAGGAGGGAAGCGACTTTGTGCTGGACGTTGACACGATGATCATGTCCATCGGCACCAGCCCCAACCCGCTCATCCGCTCCACCACGCCGGGGCTGGAGGCTGATCGCCGCGGCTGCCTGATCGTGCAGGGCGAAAGCGGCCTGACCACGCGCGAAGGCGTGTACGCGGGCGGCGACGCCGTGACCGGCGCGGCCACCGTGATTCTGGCCATGGGCGCGGGCAAGAACGCCGCGCAGGCCATCGACGAGTATATCCATCAGAAGGGCTGAAATCAAAACCAAACGGCCCGGCGTTTCTGCAGAAGGAACGCCGGGCCGTTTGGCTGTCAAAAACCCTTTCGGGAGGTTTGGAGGACCCGCCGGTCCTCCAAAGTGAATTCGTATCGCCCGGCTTTGCCGGGCGGGCAGGCAGTTTGCGCCCCTGGGCGCAAACATTTCTTAAGCTTCTGTCGGAAAAGTCCAGCGTAGCCGGACTTTTCCGACATGCTGACGGCCCGGCGCTTCCAGAGAGGGAGCACCGGGCCGTTATTTCTGTCGCTTAAAGCACGCGCTGCATATCGCTTACGGCGCAGTAACCAAAGCCGATGCCGTCCAAGCTGTCGTCGCTGACCACGCGGGTTTCCGTGCGATAGCACCAGCCCGGCTCCAGGCGGTACGCCTCGCGTCCCACCCAGCAGGGGCGCAGGTCCGTCAGCACCTCATAGCTGGGATAATGGACGATGTCGCCATACAGCGTGTTTTTCTCCACGGCTTCGTCCAAAGTGCTCATGGGCCAGAAAGCGTTTGCGGCCCAAAGCTGAAGCGTCTCCTGCCAGGTGCGCTGCGGCAGGGCCACCGGCTCCGCCTCCTCCACTACAGGCATACCTTCCACCGCCAGAGCGGCCAAGGTGCCGTCGTCGCGCGCCACGCAGGCAAAGCCTGACTTTGCGCCGTAGCGGTCGCCACCGTCCTCCCAATAATACTGATCCATCACGGGCAGCCCCAGCAGCTCATAGCAGCCATGGACGAGCGTTTTGTCATCCGCGCCGCCATTGAGCGCATGTTCCTTCTCAATCAGGCTGTAAAGCCCCGGCGCACAGCTGTTGCTGGTCAGGCTGAACGTGCCGGCCAGCTTCTCCGGGACGGTATTTCGCCTTGCGTAGAGGAAATCCTCGCTGATTCCTGCGCCCAGCCGCTCCATCAGCTCCCGCGCAAGCGCAACCGACGCCTCCATTTCCCGCTGATTGGGATGCCCGGCCAGGTCTCGCGAAAACCGCTCATACACGCTAAAGTTGCAATCCTCGCCGTCCCGGCTGAAGGAAACGTGCCGGTTCAGCGGATCACCATTGAAGTACTGTGCCAGCTTTCCGCCCTTCACGCTCTGCCCGGCCGCCTCGATGGCCGCGGATAGATCGCCCTTTGTCACCTTCTGATAGCGTACCGTCAGCACGGCCTGCTGCTGCGCCGTAAAAGCCTCTGGAACGGGGCAATCCACCATCAGGCGGATATGCCCTGCACTCTCCGGCAGAGCAATCTCGCCCACCAGCCGCCCATTGATTTCCTGCACGCCAGATACGTCCACTTCCTCCGGGCTGCACAGCTGCCATTCGTTCTGCGCAAGCGCCGTACCTCCCCCCATCAGACAAAGGGCCAGCAGGATGGCTATCGTATGTTTCCAATGCTTCATGGCTGTTCTTTCCTCCCTTGCTCATTGCGGAGCAGCAAACGCAAACGTTACCGTGCTCTGCTCATTTTCCCCGCCGTAGAGATGGCTTTGAATCAAAAGCGTCGCTTCCATTATGCCATCGTTTTCCTTAAACGGCGCCTCTCCCAATAGGTCGAGCCTTGCCTCGAAGCTGAACGTTTCGCCCTGATCCTGCGGCACCCAGTCCAAGCTGACCGGCAAGCGCGTATCCCCTATCTGCAATACCGCATCGGAAACTACCAGCATCTCTTTGCCTTCGGGCAGCCATTCGCCAAAGGAGAGGACCTCGCCCTGCCACCATATCCGGTCAAAATGCTCGCTATCCGTCCCAATATCCGTTTCGCTGAGCAGGCGGTATGCATCCGGTTCCCTGGGTTCAATATGCGCGCAGATGGCCAGTCGCTCGCCATCCATGTAGATGTCGCGCATCGAAACGGACAGGCGTTCGCTTTCGCACTGCTGCCATGCAATGGGTGCTATGCCCGCTTCCGCCTGTTCGGTGGACATGACGCCGGCAACCCGTTCCGTCAGGAAATACAGGATGCCCAGCCGTTCCAGCGCAAATGCCGTTACGCACAGCAGTACAGCAATCAGCGCCACGACAACGGCCGTCCGCATCCTGATCCGCCGCGGCTTTGGCGCAGACTGAGCCTGCAGCGACGCCAGCATGCTCTCAAATCTTCTGTGAAACCTGTCCGGCGTAGGTTCAAAAGCGTTGTCCAGCTGATCCAGCAGCCCGTTTTCCCATGTCCTCATTCCTTCATAGCCTCCCATTCCACGCGAAGACGTTTTCTTGCGTGATGCAGCCGGGATTTTACCGTACCCTGCGGTATGCGCAGGATCTGCGCCACCTCGGCTACTGAAAACCCTTCCAGATAATGCAATAGCAGCGGTACTTTCAGCTTTTCCGGCACAGCGGACAGCGCCTGCTTCAGCCTGTCGTCCGGCGGTTCAAACGCCGGCGCAGGCTGCTCCACTTCGTCCACGAGCACCACACGCCGCCGCTTTCGCCCGATGGTATGGCACTCATTGATGACAATGCGCATCAGCCATGGCCGGAAGTAAGCTGCCTCCACCCTGCCGCGCCGGGCCCAGGCGCGTGCCAGCGCCTCCTGCACGGCGTCGGCGCAGTCCTCCGGGGATTTCAGCAGGCTGCGGCTTACACGGTAAAGCGCCCGCTCCATCGCCTCCACTTCATCCATAAAGGTCTCCTCGTCAATCACCGCTTGCACCTTCTTTTTTTCGGGCTGTTGCAACATGCCTTACACCCTGATAACGCGCCCGAAGGCCATTTGGTTCACAAATTTCAAAAAAAAGGCGCCTCCCAAACGGGAAGCGCCCTGAAAGTGCTGAAATCAGCGGGTGAGCAGCGTGGTCTCGGTTTCCTTGTCGAAGAAGTGCAGGTGGTTGACGTCGAACGCAATCTGCACCTTCTGGCCGGCACGGCTGGTGGTGCGGGGATTGACGCGGGCGATGATGTTCTCTTCCTTGCCGCTGGTGGACAGGTAGAGGTAGGTCTCGGAGCCCATGAGCTCGGTCACTTCGACGTTGCAGTCCACCACCGCGTTGGGAGCGGCCTGGATGAACACATCCTCGTCGTGGATGTTTTCGGGACGGATGCCCATGTAGACTTCCTTGCCGATGTAGTCCTCATCCGCGAACTTGGCCAGCTTGCTGGGCGGGATGATGATCTTGTTGTCGCCAAAGACGGCGGCCACATCGTTGCCTTCCTTGACCAGCTTGACGGTGAAGAAGTTCATCTGCGGGCTGCCGATGAAGCCGGCAACGAACAGGTTGGCGGGATAGTCGTACAGGTTCTGGGGAGTATCGACCTGCTGCACAAAGCCGTCCTTCATAACCACGATGCGGGACGCCATGGTCATGGCCTCGGTCTGGTCGTGGGTCACGTAGATGAAGGTGGTCTGCAGGCGCTGATGCAGCTTGGTGATCTCGGTGCGCATGGCCACGCGCAGCTTGGCGTCCAGGTTGGACAGCGGCTCGTCGAAGAGGAAGACCTTCGGCTCACGGACGATGGCACGGCCCAGAGCAACGCGCTGACGCTGGCCGCCGGACAGAGCCTTGGGCTTGCGGTTGAGCAGGTGGGAAATATCGAGAATCTTGGCGGCTTCTTCCACGCGCTGCTTGATCTCCGCCTTGGGGGTCTTGCGCAGCTTGAGGCCGAAGGCCATGTTGTCAAACACGGTCATGTGGGGATACAGGGCGTAGTTCTGGAACACCATGGCGATGTCGCGGTCCTTGGGGGCCACGTCGTTGACCAGACGGTCGCCGATGTAAAGCTCGCCGCTGGAGATTTCCTCCAGACCGGCAACCATGCGCAGCGTGGTGGACTTGCCGCAGCCGGAAGGTCCGACCAGCACAATAAACTCCTTGTCCTCAATGTCCAGGCAGAAATCGCTGACAGCGGTCACATTGCCGGAATAAACCTTATAGATGTGATTGAGCGATACGCTTGCCATTCTCAAGCAGCCTCCTTTTTCTGAATGCTGGCAGTCCGCCATCTCATCCCACGGAGCAGCCACATTTCAATGTCTGTATTATATCGGAAGCCGCCAAAAAAGGGAATCGGCTGAATCCACTAAGATTCATTTGGGCATTTGTTCATGATGTACACGACGGATAAATTTATACCACATCCCTGCGCATTTTGCTCATTCATCGCGCAAAGCGTCCACAGGTTTCATGCGTGAGGCGCGTGAGGCGGGCGATACGCCAAAAATCAGCCCCACCGCCAGTGCTGCCAGAAACACCGCCGCACAGTCTCCCAGCCGGATAACAGGCGTAAGCCCGATGCTCCGTCCCGCCGTTTCAATCAGACCCACCCCGATGACCAGTCCCATGCATCCGCCCACCAGCGCGTATACCAGCGCTTCCAGCAAAAATAGCAGGCAGATTTGCCCCTCGGTGGTGCCCAGAGATTTCATAATGCCGATCTCCCGCCTGCGTTCCCGCACGCTTACCAGCAAAATATTCATCACCCCGATGCCGCCCACCAGAATGCAGATCGCCGCCACCCATTTGAGCAC
Organism: Bacillota bacterium; assembly: GCA_023404345.1. Taxonomy (GTDB): domain Bacteria; phylum Bacillota; class Clostridia; order Christensenellales; family Aristaeellaceae; genus Limiplasma. The sequence continues at coordinate 37,988 of JAEYCB010000056.1, read as the reverse complement.
GTCTACAAAGATGCTCATCACGCTGTTGGCTGCCTCAATCTGCACCTGCATGGTAACCGTCTCCACGCTCAGATCCCGCTTGACGCGCATCACATCCTGCGCCATCACGGCCACCGCCTGCGGCGTAACGCCCTCGGGCACACTGAGGATGATTTCGTGCACGCTCTGCCCCATCCATTCGCAGAAAACAGCAATAGGCAAAAACACCGCACCGGACGCATCCACCTGCGACAGCTCGTTTCCCTGCTCGATGACGCCGCGCACCCAAAACGGCACGCCTGAAACGCTGAGCAGCTCGCCCGGCTCCACCCCCAGCTTTTCCGCCAGCGCCGCCCCCAGCAGCACGCTGCGCGCGCCCGGCTGCCACTCGGCCGCATACAGGTCGCGTCCCCGTAGCACGCTTGTGCCCATCATGTCCATGTATTCGCGGGAGCATCCCACCAATACGCAGCTTTCCTCCTGCCGGCCCGCCCGCGCCGTTACCGGTGCGTATACCTGCTCGGTCGCGGAGGCGTCCAGCGCCGATGCCAGAAGCTGTGCATCTCCATGGCGCAGGCTTTGTCCCTCCGAAGCGGTCAGCCATACCCGGTCGATGCCCAAACGCGCCATCTCGCTTTTCACCTGCGCCCGTCCTGCGTCGCCCAGGGTGATCACAGCCAGAATCGCTCCGATGCCGATGGCCATGCCCAGCACCGTCAGCACGGAACGGACGGGCGCGGCAAAAATGTTAAGCAGGCTCAGCTTCCAAAAATCGTACCGTTTCACCGTGTCCTGGCCTCCCTGACGGCGCAGCCCGGATAGAGCCCGGCGCTTTCCGGCTGCACCACAACGCGCTTGCCCGCCCATTCCCGCGGCACGGCCACATATTGATCATTGCGCAGGGAAAGGTCAATCTCCACCGGTGTGGCCGTACCGTTTTCCACAAACCACACCCGGTCACGGCTGTCCACCGCGCTCACAGGCACCAGCGCCTGATCCTTGAGCGCCTCGCACACCAGTTCCACCATCACGCGATCCCCCGCGCCGGCCCCCGCCCAGGCATCGCCGTCTGCGGACAAAAAAGAAAGCGGCTGCATCGCCTGCCCGGTCGCTGCGTCCAGTTCAGGGGCTCCGGCCTGTTCCAGCACGGCGGCGCCCAGCGCTTTTCCTTCCGTGCTGGTCACCATGGCCGCCGCTCCAGGCGCCACGTTGCCCAGTTCCTCCGCCCGTCCGGCGGCAACCACCCTCAGTCCGGTTCCATGAACCGTGCCCAGCAGTCCGTTCTCGCCGGTTATGGCGCCCTCGGCAACGTAGATGGCCCCCACTGTGCCGTCCGCTTCCGCGCGAATCTGTGCAGCGGCAATGGCGGCCCGCAGCTCCGCCTGCCGCGTGCGCGCCTGCACAACCGTCTGCGCAGCTGACAGCGCCGTCTCGCCCGCCTGACCAAAGGCCGCCGCCGCCGTTTCCTGCTCATAGAGCAGCTGGTTCACGGCAGATAGCTCCTGCTCCTGCAAGCTTGTATCCATGCTGATGAGCAGATCGCCTGCACGCACTGTCTGACCCTGGCGCACATGCACCTGCCTCACCCGGCCTGCCTGCAGGGCAACGAGCGGCTGCTCCTGCGCATAGGCGATAACGCCCTCCATCAATGCGGAACGAATCAGCTCCCCCTGTTCCACCACCACGGTTCGCACGGCTGTCTTCGGTGTGAACGGCAACAGAAACAGTATCGCCACGGTTGCCGCCGTGGCCGCAATCACCAGCAGGGACGCCTTGGTTTTCGGCATGCATGCGTTTCCTCCTTGCCCGCCCCTCACAGGGCGCTCAAGGGCTATTGTGACCTCTTATGGAGGTGTGAACCGTGGCAAGTGCATGCAACGCGGGCATCATTTGACAAGCGCCGCCGTGCAACAGGGCACAGCGGCGCTTGGTTTGGTTTTGTTTACCGCATGGACATGCTTTGATCAATCTGCTGGCGCGTCATGCGGATGTCGGTCAGCTTTTCGCTGATGGAGCGGTCCAGCTGAGCCAGCACTTCATCGATATGGCGATACACGTCGTTATAGAGCTTTTCGATCTCCTCGTGCGTGCTTTGGCGCAGCTCCTCGGCCTCCATGTTGGCGCGGGCGGTGATCTCCTGCTCGCTCACCAGCTGGCGGGCCCTGTTCTCCGCGTCCTTGACCATGTTTGCAGCCTGCTCCTGCGCCTCGCGCACCATGCCGGCCGCCTGCTGCTGCGCCTTTTTCAGCATTTCCTGCGCCTGCTGCTGGGCCTGGGCCGTCATCTGCTGGGCCTGGTTCTTGGCGTCGGTCACATACTGGTTGGCGCGCATGGTGGCGTTTTGCTTGGTTTGCTCCGCACGCTCGTTGGCCTCGGAAATAATGGTGATCTGGTTTTGCACCACACCCTCGCATTCGGCAAACACGGTGGGCAGATCCGTGGTAATGGCGTTTGCCAGGCCCAGAATGCGCTCGCGGTCCACCATGCACATATTGCTCAGCGGCACGCGCTTGGCCTGCATCACAATTTCCTCAAGGTCATTCAGGTTTTTTCTGAAAGCAGAAATAGCGTCCTGTTGCATGGTTCTTTTTCCTCCCGTCAAAATACTCGGTAGTGATCAGCGTTTTAAGGCGCGCTGCACATCCTCCACGATGCACGCCGGCACAAATGGGGAGATATCGCCCCCAAACAGCCCGATTTCCCGCACGGCGCTGGAGCTGAGATAGGCGTGTTCCGGCGCGGTCATCATGAAGAGGGTTTCCACATCTGGGGCCATCTGATGGTTCAGCTGCGCCATTTGAAATTCGCTTTCAAAATCCGTCACGGCGCGCAGGCCGCGCAGGACGATGCCGGCATCCAGCTTTTTCATGTAGTCCACCAGCAGGCCGTCAAACTGATCAAAGCGCACGTTGGGCAGATGGGCACAGGCGCGCGCCAGCATATCCAACCTTTGCGCAATGGGAAAGCAGCCTTCTTTGGCCGGATTGTGCAGCACCGCCACCACCACTTCGGGAAAGATGTCCGCGCCGCGCTCGATCAGGTCCAAATGGCCGATGGTCACGGGATCAAAACTGCCGGGATATACGCACAGTCCCTTTTTCACATCCGGTCCCCTCCCGACTCAAAGCGCATTGCCGCAGTAGTGGAAAAAATGAATCGCTGTATCGCCATAGGCGCGCTCCTTCCATAGCGCAAAGCGTGCGTCCGGCGCAGGAACCGCATCCAGCCGATGCTCCAAAACAAGCAGCGCGTCCGTCTCCAAAAGCTCCAGCTCTGCAAGCGCCGCGCAGCATTCCTCCAGCACCTGCATGCGGTAGGGCGGGTCCAGAAACACCAGATCAAACCGCCGCCCGTCCGCCTTCATCTGTGAAATCGCCTGCCGCCAGTCGGCCGCATACAGCCGCGCCGCCTGCGTAAAACGCAGCTTTTCAATGTTGCGGCGGATGCACGCAGCCGCCTCCCTGTCGCGGTCCGCCAGGGCGGCACAGTCCGCGCCGCGGCTCAATGCCTCCAGCGCCAGCGCGCCGCTGCCTGCAAACAGGTCCAGCACCTGCGCGCCGGGTACATAGGCCTGGATGATGCTGAACAGCGATTCCTTCACCTTGTCCTGCGTAGGGCGCGTATCCATGCCTCGCGGCGCGTAGAGCTGCGCGCCGCCGCACTGCCCGGCGATGATGCGCATTAAATCAACCTTTCCGGCGCCTTGCTGCGCTGACGCTGCTTGCGCTCCTTGCGCTCCCGGCGCTTCTTTTTATCGTCGCCCATTTTGATTCCGGTGTTGATTTTGTCGCGCATCTTTGTGCCCTGGGTATAACCCAGGCCGTAGGCCAGGGGCGCAATCAGCACAAACAGGGGGCTCAGACGCTCTGCCAGCAGCGCCGCGTCATTGCTCACATAGGAAAACACGTTGACAAACGGCATAATCAGCGTGCGGTCAACCACGCGCAGAATGTCCATCACACCCAGCGTGCCGACGCTTTCGTAGTAGCTGAGCGCGTTGGCAAATTCGCTCTGGCGCATCAGCGCCTCCGTCCAGGATGGAAGCACGCCCAGCGTATAGGTAATCGGGCGGGCAAGCGCTGCATAAATGACCGTAAACACCACAAACGGAGCCGCACCTACCAGCGCGGCAAACATGCCCTTGAAAGGATGGAAGCAGCGCGCGCGGTCATCCTTTCCAACAGGACGTCCGCTCTCCTGGCGTACATACATGATTTCTCCAAAGGCAGCGTCGTTTTCTCCGCGCATCGTCCCCTGATAATACTGATAGTATACCGCCAGGCCAACAATGCCGATACAAGAAAGCAGGCGGCCCCACAGGCTTTCAAAGCTCAGCAGCATCCCGGCGATCAGGTAGATAACCGTAACGGCCAGCACGCTCAACATCCGCTTGAAAGCCAGCTTCCAGGCGTCCTTTCCGTGCCATGACCCCCTGAGAATCGGCTTTTTTACTTCAACAACCGGCTTTTTGGCTTTCCCTTTGGCACTTTGCATCTGTGTTCCCTTTCCACCCCCCGCCTGACCGACAGGGGTTATTTTGACGAAAAACCCATTGATTCATGCATGCAGATAAATTCTGGGCACCCGGGCGGTGATGGCGAGCAGCACTTCGTAGCTGATGGTGCCGGCCCAGTCGGCCAGCTCCACCGCGTCGATGCGCTCCTCACCCTGCCGGCCCAGGATCACCGTTTCATCCCCTGGCTGCACGCCGGGAATCTCCGTCACATCCAGCATGGTCTGATCCATGCATACGCGCCCCACAATCGGTGCGCGCCTGCCGTGCACCAGCATTGCGCCCCGGTTGGAACACGCGCGGTGGTATCCGTCACCATAGCCCACGGCCGCCGTGGCCACCACCATGTCGCGGGGCGCAACATAGGTGCAGCCATAGCCAATGCTCTCCCCTGCGTTTACGCGCTTGACATGTACAATTTCGGTGTACCAGCCCATGGCGGGCGCAAAGGGCAGCTTTGTGGGCACGGGCGGATAGCCGTAGAGCGAAATGCCCTCGCGGATCATGTTGAAATACGCTTCGGGCGCGAGCAGGCTCATGGCGCTGTTGGCCACATGCGCCGGAATGGCCGGGTCGAAATGCGCGCGAAGAACGCAAAAGCGCTTGAACTGCGCACGGGTAAAAGGATTCATCCCGCCATCCGGCAGGGGATTGTCCGCGTCGGCAAAGTGGGTGTAGACACCCGTAGCGCGCACGTGAGGGGCTGCCGCAAGCGCGGCGGCCAGGGCGTCCGCTTCCTCCGCGGTTCTAAGGCCGATGCGGTTCATGCCCGTATCCAGCTTGACGTGCACCAGCGCTTCACGGTTTTGCATGGCGGCCTCATGGTCCAGCAGGGCTACCATTTCCGGGGTAAAGACCGTCTGGGTAAGCCCATAGCGCACGCAGTCCTGCGCCGCGCGGGGCATGGCCGCGCCCAGCACCAGCACTTCGCCCTCCACGCCGCCAAGGCGCAGCTCGATGCCCTCCTCGGGCAGGGCCACGGCAAAATGCGAAGCCCCCATACCGCCCAGGGCAAGGGCTGTTTCCAGCATGCCGTGCCCATAGGCGTTTGCCTTGATGACCGGCATGACCTCTACGCCGGCAGGCACCCGTTCCCTTAGAATCCGGTAGTTGTTCCTGATTGCATCCATGTCGATTTCGACACGGTTTTGCCTGAGCATTGTCTAACCTTCCCGCCTGCGCGCAAGAAGCGCGCGTATTGCCGCGCGGCTTACAGGCCGCGCACCTCGTCCTGCGACAGCAGGCGCACACCCGCTTCGCTCAGGACCTTTTCCGCCTCGTCCAGCTTATCCACGCGGAAGATGATCAGCGCATGATCGCCCGCGTTGCGCACGAAGCTGTAGAGGTATTCCACCACGATATCGTGGCCAGAGAGGGTTTCCAGCACCTGGGCCAGTCCGCCGGGATGATCCGGCACGCTCACGGCCAGCACATCGGTCAGCTTAACGGTGTAGCCGTTGTCGGAGATGAGCTTGACCGCCTTTTCGTAATCCGCCACGATGCCGCGCAGGATGCCGAAATGCGTGGTATCCGCCACGGAGAGGGATACCAGGTCGATGTTATTGTCCCCAAGGAGCTTGGTAAAATGCGCCAGACGGCCGGGGGTGTTTTCGATGAAAACGGAAATTTGCTTTACGTACATGGCTGGCTCCTCCTTATCTCTGGATGGGATACGGACTGACGACGCCCCCAAGCGGGCGGAATGTCTGTTATTGCAGATGGCGCCGGTCGGTCACACGCACGGCTTTGCCCTCGCTGCGGGGAAGCGTGCCGGGCTGGCAAAGCTTGACGCTGGCATGAATCAGCGCATGGCTGGCCAGGGAATTGACGATCTTGCGCTCCAGCGTTTCCAGATCGCGCACGGTATCGCTCATCACGGAGGGAGAGAGCTCCACCTGCACCTCAATGGTGTCCAGCGTGCCCACACGGTCCACCACGATGTGATAATGCGGCTCGATGCCCGGCACCTGAAGCAGCGCATGCTCGATCTGCGACGGGAATACGTTCACCCCGCGGATGATGAGCATATCGTCCGTGCGGCCCATCACGCGGCCCATGCGCACGTGGGTGCGGCCGCAGGGGCAGGGCTCGTCGGTGAGGGTGCACAGGTCGTGGGTGCGGTAGCGGATGAGGGGCATGCCGTGCTTGGTGAGCGTGGTGAAGGTCAGGTCGCCCTGCTCGCCGTAGGGCAGGCTCCTGCCGTCCGGACCGATCACTTCGGGCAGGAAGTGATCCTCCCAGATGTGCATGCCGTTTTTGGCCATGCACTCCATGGCAACGCCCGGACCCATGACCTCGCTGAGACCATAGACGTTGAGCGCGTCGATGCCCATCTTTTCCTCAATGCGGCGGCGCATGTCCTCGGTCCAGGGCTCCGCGCCGAAGATGCCGCTCTTCAAGCGGATGCGGTCCAGCGTAAGGCCCTCGCGTTCCATGGCGTCAGCCAGATTGAGCGCATAGGAGGGCGTGCAGCACAGCGCCGTGGAGCCGAAGTCCTCCATCAGCATCAGCTGACGAACCGTGTTGCCGCCGCTCATGGGGATTACGCTCGCACCCACGCGCTCTGCGCCATAGTGGGCGCCCAGGCCGCCGGTGAACAGGCCGTACCCATAGGCCACCTGCACAATATCGCTCTTGCCCACATTGGCGCAGTACATGGCGCGGGCCATGAGCTCTGCCCAGCGGTCGATGTCGCCGCTGGTGTAGCCGGCCACACTGGGCTTGCCGGTGGTGCCGCTGGAAGCATGAATGCGGACGATCTCGCTCTGCGGCACGGCAAAGAGGCCAAAGGGGTAATTGTTGCGCAAATCCTGCTTTTCCGTGAAGGGCAGCAGGTGCAAATCCTCCACGCCGTGGATATCGTTGGGGGTGATGCCCAGCTGCTGCATCTTGTTGCGGTAGAAGGGGACGTGCTCGTATACGCGGCGCACCACGTCGCGCAGGCGCTCGTTTTGCAAAGCGCGAAGCTGTTCACGCGGCATGGTTTCCATGTTTGGATTCCAATAAACATGCTCCATGGGTGCTCTCTCCTTCACAGCGGTTGTATATCAGCCCATCAGGGCGCGGCCGCGCGCGAAGGCCGCCAGATTGACTTCCAGGGTTTTCTGAGGCACACAGGCGGCAATGGCGTCCCGCCAGGCCGTCTCCTCAAAGGGCAGATGCCTGCTGAACATGCCCAGCAGCACCAGGTTCAGCGCCTTCTGACTGCCGCATTCCACAGCGATGCCCAGCGCATCCGCGCTTTCCACCCGATAGGGGGCAAGGCCGCTGAGCGGATTGTCCGGGTAGGCCGCCGCGCCGGTGATGACGGGCATGGGCAGAATGTGCTGGGTGTTGACAATCACGGTTCCACCCGGCTTCAGGTAGCACGCCGCACGCGCGGCCTCCAGCGCCTCAAAGCTGATCAGATAATCCGCGCCGCCCAGCGCCACCATGGGCGAATGCACGCTGTCGCCCACGCGCACATGCGTGATCACGCTGCCGCCGCGTTGGCTCATGCCGTGTACTTCGCTGACCTTCACGCCGCAGTTTTCGCTGAGGGCCAGGCGCCCCAGAATCTTGCTGGCCAAAAGGGTGCCCTGTCCACCAACGCCCACGATGACCAGATCAAATGCCGCCTTGCTCATACCCTCGCCTCCCTGCCGCTCTTGATAGCCTTAAAGGGACATACCTGCGCGCACATGCCGCAGCCGCTGCACAGCGCGGGGTTGATTTCCACAAGCTTTCCGTGCCGCTCAATGGCCGGGCAGCTGAGCTTCATGCACGCGCCGCAGCCCCGGCATCCGTCAATCACAAAGGACGGACGCGCGGTCTTGTCCAAAAGTGCGCAGGGACGGCGCGCAATGACAACGCTCACCTGCTCGCTGGCGGCGGCCTCGCGGATGGCCTGCTCGGTGGCCTTGAGGTCGAAGGGGTCCACCACGCGCACATCGGTCACGCCGCAGCTTTCCACCAGCTTTTCCAGATTGAGCTGGGGCGCGGGCTGGTTGTGGATGTCAAAGCCGGTGGCGGGGTTTTGCTGATGGCCCGTCATGCCGGTGATGCGGTTGTCCAGAATCACCACGGTGATCGTTTCACGGTTATACACCGCGTCAATCAGCGAGGTGATGCCGCTGTGGATAAAGGTGCTGTCGCCCAGCACCGCCACGGTGCCGCGCGAGAAATCCTTGCCCTGCGCGCGCTCGGCGCCGCCGGCCATGCCGATGCTGGCGCCCATGCACAGGCACGCGTCCATGGCGCTCAGCGGCGGCAGTGCGGCCAGCGTGTAGCAGCCGATATCGCCCATCACGCGCATGCCCAGCTTGTTGAGCACGTAAAACACGCCGCGATGCGGGCAGCCGGGGCACAGCACCGGCGGGCGCGCCGGGATGGACGCATCCTCTCCCCCGGGCATGTCCGCACCCAAAAGCACGCTGCGCAGCTTTTCCACGCTCAGCTCGCCCTGAATGCCGGTGAGGCTCTTGCCCTCGCAGGCGATGCCCGCGGCCAGCACCTCGCGCTCGATCAGCCCTTCCAGCTCCTCCACCACGATCAGGCGGTCCACCTTCTGGGAGAACTCGCAGATGAGCTTCATGGGCAGGGGGTAGACCATGCCCAGCTTGAGCGTGCTGGCGTGGGGCATGGCGTCGCGCACATATTCGTAGCACACGCCGCTGGTGATGATGCCCACGGACGTATCCCGCATTTTGATCACGTTGATGGGCAGGCGGTTGGCCGCCTCGGACAAAAACGCCTCGCGCGCCTCCACCTTGAGGTGGCGCTTGCGGGCCATACCGGGCATCATGACGTATTTCATGGCGTCCTTGTGGTAGGGGCGAAGGGGCGCATCCTGGCGCTCGCCGATGGCCACCACGCTGCGCGCGTGCGCCACGCGGGTGGTCAGGCGCAGGAATACCGGCGTATCCAGCTCCTCGCTCATGGTGAAGGCCAGACGGGTAAAGGCATGGCACTCCCGGCTGTCCGACGGCTCGAGCATGGGGATGTGGGCCGCGCGGGCATAGTAGCGGCTGTCCTGCTCATTCTGGCTGGAATGCATGGCCGGGTCGTCCGCGCAGACCACCACCAGGCCCGCGTTTACGCCCGTATAAGCCGCGGTAAAAATGGGGTCCGCGGCCACGTTCACGCCCACATGCTTCATACAGGTCATGGCGCGCGCGCCGGCCATGGCCGCGCCGAAGGCCACTTCCGTGGCTACTTTTTCATTGGGCGCCCACTGGCAGTCCACCTCCGGGAAGCGGGCCATGCATTCCGTAATTTCGGTGCTGGGCGTGCCGGGGTAGCTCGCGGCCACGCGCAGGCCCGCCTCCCAGGCGCCCTGTGCCACGGCCTCGTTGCCCAGCATCAGCCTTTCTTCCACCGGATCGGCCACGAATACGTCATCCGTGAGCATTTTTTCATCCATTGCGTCGTTCCTCCTCAGCGCAGGTCCGTGACCCGCTTTGCCTTTCCTTCAAACCGTTTCAGGGTGTTGGGCGACACCAGCGTCACCTCTACATCCAATTGCAGCACGGTTCGCAGCTGCGCGCGAATGCGGTCGCGCACCTTTTCCAGCTCGCTGTATTTTTCAAGCAGCGAGGCATCCACCAGCTCCACCTTGACCTGCAGATGGTCGGTGAAATGCTCGCGGGTAACCACGATTTCGTAATGCGGGCCGATGCCCGGCTGGCCCACCAGCACGCTTTCGATCTGCGAGGGGAACACGTTCACCCCGCGGATGATGAGCATGTCGTCGCTGCGGCCCCTGATCTTCTCCATGCGCAGCTGCGTGCGGCCGCAGGCGCAGGGCTCCTCGATGAGGCGGGTGATGTCGCGCGTGCGGTAGCGGATGGCGGGCTGTGCCTCCTTGGCAAGGGTGGTGAGCACCAGCTCGCCCTGCTCGCCCATGGGCAGCACCTCGCCGGTATCGGGGTCGATGATCTCGGCCAGGAAGCAGTCCTCGTTGATGTGCATGCCGCACTTGTATTCACACTCGCCGCTCACGCCCGGCCCCATCACTTCGGTCAGGCCGTAGTTTTCAGTGGCCAGAATATGATAGCGGCGTTCCAGCTCCGCGCGCATCTCCTCGGTACTGGCCTCCGCGCCAAACAGGCCCACGCGCAGGCGGATGTCCTTGAGCGCGTCCATGCGCTCGGCGACCTCGGCCATGTAAAGCGCATAGCTGGGCGTGGCGATCAGCACGGTGGAGCCAAAGTCGCGCATGATGTTGATCTGCCGCTCGGTGTTGCCGCTGGAAATGGGGATGATGGCGCACCCAATCTTCTCAAGCCCGCCATGCAGGCCAAACGCACCGGTAAAGAGCGTGTAGCCAAAGCTGATCTGCGCGATGTCGTCCGCCGTAACGCCGCCGGCGGTAGCGATGCGGGCGATGCACTCCGCCCAGGTATCCAGGTCGCGCCGGGTATAGCCGGCGGTGATGGGCTGGCCCGTGGTGCCGCTGGAGGCGTGGATGCGCACCACCTCGCGCATGGGCACGGCCAGCAGTTTAAAAGGATACTGCCCGCGCAGCTCGGTCTTGGTGGTGAGGGGGATTTTGGCAATGTCTTTCAGCGTGCGAATATCCGATGGCTTCACACCCGCCTTGACCATCTTGTCATGGTACATGGGCACATGGTCGTAGGCGTGCTGTACGCTCCATTTGAGCCGTTCCAGCTGGATCGCTTCGATCTCGCTTCTCTTTGCGCATTCGATCTTTGGGTTCCACACCGCCATGGGGAAACGCTCCTTCCGTACTGCCTTTTTTCCGCGCCGCCGCCCCCTCCTGCCGGGCTGCCTCGCTACGGTTGCGGGGCGGCGCGCCGTGGTTTTACGAAATAGTATATCACAAGCACGCCGGAAAGCCAAGACCCGCAAAAAGCGTTGGCCCGCCTAATAAAATTTTGAAATCGCTTGCGGCGCGCATGGTGCACCCCCGCGCATGCTTTCGTCCGTTTGGGGCAGAATACCCATCACTTCCATAAGACGAAGGGATGCGTGTGTATGTCGATCGGAATGGTCCTATTGACCGTTGTGGCGGTCCTGGTGTTTTTCGGCGTGGCCCAGCGCGTGCTGGACAAGCTGTATCTGAGCGACCGGGCGGCGCTGGTTTTGATTGCGCTGATGTTCTTCGGTACGCTCATTCCAAACGTCACGGTGGGGAACGTGTCGGTGAGCATCGGCGGCGCGGTGATTCCCTTCGGGGTGTGCGTCTATCTGCTGGCGCGGGCCGGCACGGCCAAAGAGCGCGTGCGCGCGGTGCTCGGGGCGCTGATCACGGCAGGCGTCATCTACGCGCTTTCCCACTTTCTGCCCAACGAGCCCGAGGGCATGCTGATTGATCCCATGTACCTCTACGGCCTTGCGGGCGGTGTGGTGGCCTACGTGCTGGGCCGGTCGCGCCGGGGCGCATTCTTCTGCGGCGTAGTGGGCGTGATGCTGGCGGATATCGCCGTGGCGGTGGTCAACTGGTCCAAAGGCGTCAACCAGCCGCTTGTGCTGGGCGGCGCAGGCGTATTTGACGCCATGATCATCAGCGGCATCCTGGGCGTGCTGCTTTCGGAGCTGGTGGGCGAGGTGCTGGAGCGCATGGCGCGCGGCACACAGCGCCCCAGAGAAAGCGCCATCCACAATCCTGTGCGTCAAAAGGAGAAATAAGCCATGAAAAAAGGTCTTTCCATTGCGCTGCTCACCCTGGCGCTGACCCTGGCAGCACTGCCCGCCGCGGCGCAGGAGGATGTCTACACCCTGCTGGGCCCGGACGGCCAGACCGTTACGCAGTACATGGGTGAATGTGAGACGGGCGATGAATACATCAGCGGCGACAACCTGCTTTACCGCGTGGTTTCCGTGGACCCGCAGAAAAAAACAGCGCAGCTGGAACTGCTGGGCGATGCGGGCATGCCGGACGTGAGCTGGCTGGAAATGGAGCAAAGCCTGCCGGTGAGCGCGGCAGGCAACAAAAAGATTGCCCTCTACTGCACCCACAGCGACGAAAGCTATATTGAAGGCGACGGCACCGAAAGCGACGAGGAACGCGGCGGCATCTACGACGTGGCCGCAGCGTTCGGGGAAGGGCTTAAGGAGCTGGGCGTATCCGTCACCCTGAGCGACGCCACCCATCACCCGCACGACGCGGGCGCATACCGCCGCAGCCGCCAAACCGCCGTTAAGCTGCTCAAGGATGGACCCAGTGCCATCTTCGACATTCACCGCGACGGCATTCCCGATCCGGACGAATATGCAACCACCATCGGCAACGAAAAGATGAGCAAGGTGCGCCTGCTGGTGGGCAAGGGCAACCAGAACAAGGACGCCAACCTCAGCTTTGCCAAGCAGATCAAGGCCGTGGCCGACAAGATGTACCCCGGTCTCATCAAGGACATCTACACGGGCAAGGGCGCCTACAATCAGGATCTGGCCCCGCGCAGCGTGCTTTTGGAGTTCGGCACGCACACGCTTCCCAAGGAGCGCGTGCTCGCCTCCACCGGCCCCATGAGCGAGGTGGTCTACAAGGCGCTCTACGGCGGCGTGACCGGCTCCGCCGGGGCCAGCGACGCATCCCGCGCCCCCGCTTCCGAAACCGTGGAGGGCGCTGAAAAGGATAACACCGGCGCAAGCTGGGCCATATGGCTGGTTGTGGCGCTGGTGGTGGGACTGGGCGTGTTTGCACTTGTGTCCACCGGTGGCCGGGGCGGCATGAGCAAGTTTGGCCGCAGCCTTAGCGAAATGACCGGGGGCCTGCTTGGCAAAAAGCCGCCCCGTGACGAATAGACCCCCGGGCGTACACGTTTTTCGCTTTCCTTCTTTTCTCAAATGTGGTATAATGGTATCAGGCAAAGTTTTGCACTGTTTGAGCGGAGGATTGCGACCGTGTTTACGCCACGTTACCACAACGAGCAGACCGACCTGCTGATGGACGCGCTGCTTCAGCTGAAAAATTCCGAAGAGGCCTACCGCTTTCTGGAGGATGTTTTGACGGTGCAGGAGCTCAGGAGCATCACCCAGCGGCTGGAAGTGGCCGTGATGCTGCGCCGTAAGGTCACCTATCAGGAAATCGCCCATCAGACCGGCGCGTCCACCGCCACCATCAGCCGTGTCAACCGCGCATTGCAGTATGGGGCGGACGGTTATGCGCTGGTGCTCGACCGGCTTGAAGCACAACAGAAGTGAAGATTGAGGATAGCATAGCATGAATTTGGAAGGATTGAACCGGGAGCAGCGTCAGGCAGCCGAAACCCTGGAAGGACCCGTGCTGATTCTGGCAGGCGCGGGCAGCGGCAAAACGCGCGCGCTTACTTACCGCATTGCCAACCTGATTGACCATGGCGTAGCGCCTTGGAATATTCTGGCGATCACCTTCACCAACAAGGCCGCCAGGGAGATGCGCGAGCGCGTGAGCGCCCTGGTGGGCGAGCGCGGAAATGATGTATGGGTCAGCACCTTTCATGCCATGTGCGCCCGCATTTTGCGGCGGGATATCGAAAAGCTGGGCTACACCCGCTCCTTCACCATCTACGACGACGACGATCAGTCCAGCGTGCTCAAGGAGCTTTTCAAGCAGTTCGGCATCGACGATAAATCCCTGACGCTTCGCGAGGTCAAGGCCAAGATCAGCGACGCCAAGGACCGCCTGCTGGGCCCGGACGAATGGTTCCAGGCCTCCGCAAAGGATTTTCGCAGCCAGCAGATTCACGACCTTTATGATGCCTACGAGCGCCGCCTGCGCCACGGCAACGCCCTCGACTTTGACGACCTGCTGGTGCGCACGCTGGAATTGTTTGCCGACCATCCGCCCGTATTGGAAAGCTACCGCGAGCGCTTCCGCTATGTGCACGTGGACGAATATCAGGATACGAACTTCGCCCAGTATTCGCTGGTAAAGCTCCTCACGCAGAAAAGCCGCAACCTCTGCGTCGTGGGCGATGATGACCAGAGCATCTACGGCTGGCGCGGTGCGGATATCCGCAACATTCTCGATTTTGAAAAGGATTTCCCCGACGCCGCCGTCATCAAGCTCGAGCAGAACTACCGCAGCACCGCCAACATCCTCGACGCGGCCAATCAGGTGATTGCCCACAACGAAGGCCGCATGGAAAAGGCCCTGTGGACCGAGCATCCCGCCGGCGATCCCATCAAGCTCTTCTGCGCCGGGGACGAGCGCGAGGAAGCCGCCTGGGTGTGCGACCGCATGCAGCAGATGCATCTTGCCGGAAAGACCTATGGGGACATGGCCGTGCTCTACCGCTCCAACGCGCAAAGCCGCGTGCTGGAGGAAATGCTGGTGCGCGCGGGTATTCCCTACCGCATCTACGGGGGCCTTCGTTTCTATGACCGCAAGGAGGTCAAGGACATCGTGGCCTACCTGCGCTGCATCGTCAACCCCGCCGACGACGTAAGCCTGCGCCGCATCATCAACCAGCCCAAGCGCTCCATCGGCGACAGCACCATCGCCGAGCTGGTGCGCTATGCCGCTGAAAAGGAAATGCCTCTCTACAGCGCCCTGATGGATGTGCCCGAAACGCTCTCGGCCCGCCCGCGCAAGTGTGTCAGCGAGTTTGGCGACCTGATGAACGAATTGGTCATGTCGCGCGAGGATATGGGCGTAAATGATTTTGTCAAATACGTGATCGACCGCACCGGGCTCAAGGCGCAGTATGAGCGCGACCAGTCCGATGAGGGCAAGAACCGTCTGGAAAATATCGAGGAATTTTTGGGCGCGGTCAGCGAATACGAGCAGGGCGCCGAATCCCCCACACTGGAGGATTATCTGGAAAACGTCGCTCTCGTGAGCGATCTGGACGGTGCCGAATCGGGCGGCCAGGCCGTGACCCTGATGACCGTGCACAGCGCCAAGGGACTGGAGTTTCCCATCGTGTTCGTCGCGGGGCTGGAGGAAGGCGTGTTCCCCACCGGGCGAAGCCTGCAGGATGACAAGCGCATGGAGGAGGAGCGCCGCCTGTGCTATGTGGCCATCACGCGCGCGCAGAAGCAGCTTTTCCTCAGCTACGCCGCCCAGCGCATGCTCTACAATCAGGTCAATTACAATACGCCCAGCCGTTTCCTCAAGGAAATTCCCAAGCGCCTGCTCGATGATCAGTGGATCAGCAAGCGCGAGCGCAACTTTCCCGGCGTCATGGAAAGCTACCAGCACCCCACCCCCAAGCGCACGCCGCGCTATGGCGGCGAGACCGGCCGCGGCCTGGGCGCAGGGCGCAGCGCGCTGGGCATTCCGGGCGTGCAGAAGGGCTTTACGCCCTCCGCAGCTGCCAGCGTGCCCGAAAGTGCCGTCGCCGCGCTGTTCAAGACCGGCGACCGCGTGATGCACCGCAAATTTGGCGAAGGAAACGTGCTTGAAATCCGCGGCACCGGCAGCGACGCCCGCATTGTGATCGGCTTCGCGGCCTACGGCCAGAAGGAATTTGTGCTTTCCATCGCCCCGATTGTGAAGGTGAACGACTGAAATGACAAACGCACGCATGCGCGAGCTGGTCGATCAGCTCAATCAAGCCTCCGTGCTGTATTACACCCAGGGCACCAGTCCCATGAGCGACGCGGAATGGGACCAGAAATATAACGAACTGAGCAGGCTGGAAAAGGAGTCGGGCATTGTCTTGCCCGACTCCCCTACTGTGCGCGTGGGCGCGGAGCCGCTCAGCTCCTTTGCCCCGCACCGGCACATCAGCCGCCTGTGGAGCATGGACAAGGTGCAAAGCAAAGAAGAGCTGCTCGCGTGGCTGGAACGCACGCAAAAGCTGCACGCTCAGCTCTGCGACGGGCGCGAAACGCCCCTGCCCCTGCTCAAATACGCCGTGGAATACAAGCTGGACGGCCTGACCATCAACCTCACCTATCGCGGCGGCCAGCTGGTTGAGGCCGCCACCCGCGGCAACGGCGAGGTGGGCGAGGCCATTTTGCCCCAGGTACGCACCATCCGCTGCGTGCCCCTGTCCATTCCCTATCAGGGCCTTTTGGAGGTGCAGGGCGAGTGCATCATGCGCCTGAGCACGCTGGAAGCCTACAACAAAACCGCTGACGAGCCGCTGAAAAACGCGCGCAACGCTGCGGCGGGCGCACTTCGCAACCTCGATCCCGCCGTAACCGCACGCCGGAAGCTGGATGCATTTTTCTATCAGATCGGCACCATCGAAAATCCGCCTTATCATGATCTGGATGGGCTGATCGCCTTTTTGCAGGAAAACGGCTTCCCCACCAGCCGCTACGAGGCGCACGCCGATACCTATGAAGAGCTGGTGGAGCGCATCGACGCGGTCGAGGCCCAGCGTGAATCGCTGGACTTCCTCATCGACGGCGCCGTGGTCAAGGTGTGTGACCTTGAAACGCGGCAGGCCATGGGCAACACCGAAAAATTCCCCCGCTGGGCCGTGGCCTACAAGTTTGCCGCCGAGGAAAACACCGCGACTTTGCTGGATGTAACCTGGGAGCTGGGCCGCACGGGCAAGCTCACGCCCCTTGCGCACCTGACCCCCACCGACATCGGCGGCGTAACGGTCAAGCGCGCCACGCTCAATAACTTTGGCGATATCCAGCGCAAGCGCGTGGCCATCGGCTGCGACGTGTGGATTCGCCGCAGCAACGACGTGATCCCCGAAATCATGGGCCGCGTGGGCGAGGCCGAGCCCGGCGAAACGCCCATTCAGCCGCCCACGGTGTGCCCTGCCTGCGGCCAGCCGCTGGTGGAGCGGGGCGCGCACCTGTTCTGCATGAACCGCCAGACCTGCAAGCCGCAGGCCGTGGCGCGCCTTGCGCACTTTGCCGGCCGCAATGCCATGGACATCGACACCTTTTCCGAAAAGACCGCCGAGCTGCTCTATGACAGTCTGGGCGTGCGCGATTGCGCCGACCTCTACCATCTGACGGTCAACGACCTGCTGCCGCTGGACGGCTTTCAGCAAAAGCGCGCTGAAAACCTGATCGCCGCTCTGGACAAAAGCCGTCACTGCGCGCTGGACGCGTTTCTCTTCGCGCTGGGCATTCCGGGTGTGGGCCGCAAGACGGCGCGCGACCTGGCGCAGCACTTTGGCTCGCTGGAGCGTCTCAAGGAGGCCACGGCCGAGGAGCTCACCGCCATCCCGGACGTGGGCGATATCGTGGCCGCCAGCGTGGTGGAGTTTTTCAGCTTCCCGGAGAATCTGGAAATGATCCACCGCCTGCTGGATGCGGGCGTCACGCCGCGGCATGAAAGCGACGCGCTCTCCGACGCGCTGGCGGGAAAGACGGTTGTGGTCACGGGCACCCTGCCCACCCTCAGCCGTGATGAGGCCGAGGCGCTCATCGCCCGCCACGGTGGCCGTGCGGCGAGCAGCGTGAGCAAAAAGACCAGCTTCGTGCTTGCGGGCGAAAAGGCCGGCAGCAAGCTAAGCAAGGCCGAAAGCCTCGGTATTCCCGTGATCGACGAGGCAGCCTTCCTCAAGATGCTGGAATAGGCGGTCTAATCGCGCCGCGTCACTTCCAGCGGGATGCGCGGCGCCAGACGGCGCAGGCCCTCCTGCGAAAGCGCCTGCTTCAAATCCTCAAACCCTTTCACCGGCCCGATGGCTTCAAGCATCGGGCCGTCCTTTTTTTCCGCAATTTCCATCAAAGCCATCCCGCGCAGCCAGCACAGCATAGACGTTTCGATCCAGTAAAGGAAGCGCGTGCCCGGCGAAAGCGCCTCCAGCCGCTTCATTTTCAGGTACATCCCCACCCCGTCCAGCACATCGTGCCAGATGTCCACGTAGGCGTAGTCGTACCCCTTGCCGCCCATATGGGCAGCGTATTCATAGGCGTCCTCCTGCACCACGCTCACTTTTTCCGCGTTTTCAAAGGCAGGCAGAATGTGCTCCCTAAACAGTGCAATTACGCCGGGGTCGCGCTCGATCACCGTCACGCGGGTCACCTCCGGCTTGCGCGCCGCCATGAAGGCATAATAACCCAGCCCCAGCCCGAACACCGCCACCTTGCCGCTCACGGTCCGGATGTCCCCGGTCATGGTGCTCAGCTCGCTGGGCGTGACGGTCATCCATTCCCGGCCGTCCTGCATCACAACAGGAGCCCGGAATGGCTCCGTGAAATATCCGGCCTGCGGTACCTCGCGCCCGTCGGGCAAAAGCAGCAAATCGCCCGCAGCAAAGGCCTCATATGCCTCGATATGCTTATACCCCAGGCTCCAGTCCCCCTGCCGCGTCTTGGGCAGACGCACGGAGGCATAGTACGGGTCGGCGCGGCAGGCCGCCGCATCCAGACAGCGCACGCCGGGCCGGAAGTAGCGCTCCGCCATTTTCCGCGCCCACGGGTCGCCTGCGATGTCCAGCCCGCAGGCCGAGGCCATCAGCAGCCGGTACGCCTCCTCGCCGGTCACGCCGCACTCACGGGTCAGCGCCTCCACATCCTCGCCGCTCACAAAGCGCGGGCACAGGTTCAGATACCCGCTGAACCATTCCAGCGCACGCAGGTTCTCTTCCGCCATATCCAGCAAAGCTTTCAGCCGTGGTGCTTCATAACCGGGCAATGCAAGGGGCATCGCGCCGCGCCTCCTTTTCGCAGATCATAGCGCAGGGGGACCCGTCCACGCGGGTCCCCCTCGTCCGTCAGGCCTGAGCGCGTTCCAGTCCGCGCTGCACCAGCCGCACAAACAGCGGGTGCGGCTTGCCCGGCCGGCTGATGTATTCCGGATGGTATGCCACCGTCATGTAAAACGGGTGGCCCTCCATTTCAAACGCTTCGGGATACCCCGCCTCCACGCTCACGCCCGCCAGACGCAGGCCCTTGCGTTCCAGTTCCGGCACGTAGGCCGGGTCCACCTCGCAGCGGTTGGAGTGGCGCTCGGCCACCACCTCCGCCCCATAGATGCGCCGCAGTTCGCCGTCCAGCAGGCGCACACCGCTGCTGCCCATGCGGGTGGCGGCGCGGCTGTCGTTCTGGCAGATGCGGTCCTCCGGCACGCGCACCACGGGATGGGGCGTCTGCGGGTCCGCCTCGGCGGTGTGCGCATCCGCAATGCCCAGCAGGCTGCGCACCGCCTCCACCACGGCCAGTTGCATGCCAAAGCCGATGGCCAGGAAGGGCACGCCCTGCTCGCGCGCATAGCGCGCCGCCACGATCATGCCGTACACCCCGCGGTCGCCAAAGCCGCCCGGCGCCACGATGGCGCCATAGCCGCCCAGCAACTCCTCCGCCGTGTCCGGCGTGATTTCCTCGGCGTTCACCAGGTCGATCTTCGGCTGCACGCCGCACTGCGCACACGCGTGGCGCAGCGCCTCGGTCACGGAAAGGTAGGCGTCCGGCATGGCGGTATACTTGCCCACCACCGCCACGCGCAGTGGCACGGCTGCTTCGTCCACGCTGTTAACATAGGTTTTCAGGGCGGTCAGATCGGGCGCGGCGTTTTCCAAATGCAGCTCGGACAGCACCGCGCGGGCCAGCCCCTCCTTTTCCAGCACCAAAGGCAGCCTGCACAGCGGGTCCACGTCCATGTTCTCAATCACATTGGCGGTTTTGACATTGCAAAACAGCGCGATTTTTTCCCTGGCTTCACCGGTCATGGGCTTTTCCGTGCGGCAGACAATCACATCCGGCTGGATGCCGGCGGATCTCAGCGCGCGCACGCTGCTTTGCGTGGGCTTGGTTTTCAGCTCGCCTGCCGTGGAGATATAGGGCATCAGCGTCAGGTGGACATAGCAGCAGTCATGCGGGTCGCTTCGTTCCAGGCGCATCTGCCGGATGGCCTCCAGATAGACCGCTGCCTCCATATCCCCCACGGTGCCGCCGATGTCCACAATGCTGATCTGCGCGCCGGATCGCTCGGCCACGCCCTCGATGTGGCTCTTGATCTCGTTGGCCACGTGCGGGATGGCCTGAATGGTCACGCCGTGAAACTCGCCCCTTAGCTCGCGCTCCAAAAGGCGGCGGTGAATCTTGCCCGTGGTGCAGCAGCATTCGCCGGGAAGGGTTTCATCTACAAAGCGCTCATAGTTGCCCAGATCCAAATCCACCGCATGCCCATCCTCTGTGATGAAGGCTTCGCCATGCTCCAGCGGACTTAAAAAGGCGGGCTCGGCATTGTAATACAGGTTGAGCTTCTGCATGTTTACGCGGTAGCCCCTCGCCTTGAGCAGACAGCCCAGCACAGCGGCGGTTACGCCCTTTCCCAGTGAGGAAGCCACGCCTCCGGTGATGAATACGTATTTCATGGTGGATATCGGCTCCTTGCATAAGGATGGTCTTGTCTGATTGCACGCGCCCGAAGCGGTCTGTCAACCCGGCTGGATCGCCAGCGTAATCACAGGCGGGCGCTGCGCCATCTCCGCCTTCACGGCGCGCAGCAGCGGCATCTGTGCATCCTCCGCCCCGCACAGGGACAGGAAATCCGCAAGGGGCGCAATGTTCATTTCCGGGTCGTACTGCGTGCGGTAGTGCATGGGTATGGTCACCGTGGGCTTGAGCAGCCCGCATACGTCCATGGCCTGCGCCGCGTCGATGGTATAATAGCCGCCCACAGGCAGCAGCAGCAGGTCCAGCCGGCCGATTTGCGCGGCCTGCGCGCGCGTGGGCAAATGGCCCAGATCGCCCGCATGGCCCACGCGCAGTCCCTCCGCCTCAACGATGAAAAAGGTGTTTTTGCCCCTCTGCGCCCCACCCTGCCCGTCGTGGAAGGTGGGCACGCCCAGAATGGACGCGCCGCAAGCCAGCTCATGCGCGCCCGGCGCGTCGATCACCTCCGCTCCCTTCTCCAGGCAGGAAAGCCCGTCATGGTCGTAATGATGGTGGGAAATCAGGCATACATCCGCCCTCAGCAGCCGCCTGGGGTATTCATAAAACGTGCCGTATGGGTCAAAGGCAATGACCGAGCCGTTTTCCAGCGTCAATGTGAAAAAGGAATGCCCGTAGTATTTGAGAATCATGCTATCCCTCCTGTCCGCGTTGCGCGTCCATGCGCGCAATCCAGTCCGCCAGCACCCGCCCCGCGCCTTCCGCCAGAGGCATACCCATGCGAAGGCATCGCGCGGCCTCACCGGCCAGCGCGGGCACAGCGGCCAAAAGCGGCCCCGGCGCACCCGCCGCCAGCTTCGCCACCTCCCGTACCTGCGCCATAGGCTGACGCTCAACCGGTGCGGGATGAAGCAGCAGCAGGCGGCACAGGGCATAGGCGGGATGCAGCGCTTCATCGCGCGGCAAAGCGGGCGGCCGGTCCGGCAGCCGGTCCAGCCGTTCGCGCCAGCCCTCCGCCGTCCAGTCCAGCCGCCACAGGCCCGTGGCCGGGTCCGTCCGGCAGCTTATGCCCAGTGCATCCAGCGCCGCTGTGGCGGGGGTCAGCCGCTCCGTCCGGCGCGGCAGGTCGCTCACCCACAGGGCGCCATGATCCATGCACAGGCGCACAAAGCAGGGCGCATCCGCCGCCGCTCTCAGCGCCTCATACACCGCGCGCTGCGCGCCTGCCAGATCAATCATCGCCCTGGCGGATGAGCCGCATTTCCAAATCGTGCATAGCAGCGAAGGAGCCGTTCAAATCCAGCTGATAGCTCAGCTGCACCTCTCCCCCGTCCTCGCCCAGATCATAGCGCAGGCGCGTGCAGTACACGGCCAGCTCCATGTCGCCATAGGGGGTGCGGTAAGTGCCTTCATAACGGCAGCCCATGCGAAACACCATGTCCGTGGCGTATTCGCCGCCGCGGCTCATGGTCGCTCCCCCCTCATCTATGGTCATGACCACCTGCTGGGCAGGCAGGCTTTCATCCAACGTTTCCTCATAACGGATTACAGCACGGCTTTCCTCCAGTTCCAACTTTCCGGAGGTGAGCATGGAGATGGTTTCATCCTCCGCGGCCTGCTCGCGGTGCGCGCTGGAACGAATGGTAATCAGCACCGGAATCGCCGGCATGGGATACCGCCCCCTTAACGGTTTGCAAAAAAAATGGTATAGTGTAACTATACCATAACGAAAGGGTGGGTTGCAATGCTTTGTCTGGCGGCATATGCCAAGATCAACTGGACGCTGGATATTCTGGGCACGCGCCCGGACGGATACCACCTGATGGATATGCTGATGCAGACCGTTTCCCTGTGCGACCTTTTGTGGATGGAAGAAGCGGAGGACCTCACGCTGGAGGCCGTGCCCGGCGGCGCAGAGAGCGCGGCCCGGCCCGAGGCGGGCGACGGCCTTTCCTCCGCCGGGGTGCGCTATGACGCGTCCAACCTGGTCTACCGGGCGGCCCTGCTTTTGCGCGAGCGCTGCGGTGTGCGCCAGGGCGCCCGCATTCTGCTGCAAAAACGCATTCCCTCGGGCGCGGGCATGGGCGGCGGCAGCGCCGACTGCGCCGCAGCGCTCAAGGGGCTTAATGCCCTGTGGGGGCTGGGCCTTTCGCGTGCGGAGCTGTTGTCTTTGGGTCTGGAATTGGGTGCGGACGTGCCCTTTCTCCTCACGGGCGGGCTGGCGCGTGTGGGCGGCATCGGCGAGCGAATCCAGTCCCTCACGCCCGCGCCACAGGTGTGGCTGGTGCTTGTGCAGCCCTGCGAAGGCCTGAGCACCCGTGAGGTGTTTTCGGCCTTTGACCGGCTGAACCCCGCCAGGCTGCGCCACCCTGACAACGCTGCCGCGCAGGATGCGCTGCTCCGGCGCGATCTGACCGCCCTGGCCCCTGCGATGGCTAACGTGCTGCAGGCCGTCAGCGAGCCCGCCCGCCCCGCGCTCGCGCAGACCGTGCAGACGCTGGAAGCTGCGGGAGCCGCGCGTGCCATGATGACGGGCAGCGGGTCGGTGGTCTACGGTGCATTTGACCGCTGCGGCGACGCCGTGGCGGCCCAGGCGGCCATGGAGGCGCTGTCCGCACAGCGGGGCTGGGGCCGCGTGTGGCTTGCGCGCACCCTGCCGCGCGGGGAAAAAAGCGTTGCAATCACCTGACAAACGGGTTATAATGCTAAGCAGAACCGGCTTGAAAGGCCCCTTCGCGGGCATGGCCGTTCCCCCGCAAAGCAACAAAGAAAGGTCTGATTTCGAATGGCCAATCCCACCTTTACCATTACGATGCAAAACGGCGGCGTCATGACCGGCGAACTGTACCCCGATATCGCGCCCGAAAGCGTAGGCAACTTCATTTCCCTGGCCAACAGCGGATTTTACGACGGGCTGATTTTCCATCGCTGCATTCCCGGCTTCATGATTCAGGGCGGATGCCCCAAGGGCACCGGCACCGGTGGCCCCGGCTACCGCATCAAGGGCGAATTTGCCCAGAATGGCGTGCCCAATCCGCTCAAGCACACCTATGGCGTGCTGAGCATGGCGCGCAGCATGATGAAGGACAGCGCCGGATCGCAGTTTTTCATCATGACCAGTGACAGCCCGCATCTGGACGGCGCCTATGCGGCCTTCGGCAAGGTGACCAGCGGCATGGAAGTGGCTGACGGTATCGTGTCCCAGCGCACCGACCGCGCCGACAAGCCGCTTGAGCCGCAGGTAATCGCCTCCATCCGCGTGGAGACCAACGGCATCGCGTATCCCTTTACCAAGCTGTGATGCAACGCGGCGGCGCACGGGCGTTTGTGGCACCCTGCGCCGCCCTTTTCTATTCCGACCGAAAGTGAGCGAATCGCCCATGCCCTTGTTGCTTCCCGAACTGCTCTGCCCCGCCGGGGATGAGGCCGCCCTGCGCGCCGCCGTGGACAGCGGCGCCAATGCGGTTTATCTGGGATACCGCGCCTTTGGCGCGCGCGCCAGCGCCACCAACTTTGACGCGGAGGCTCTGGAAGCAGCCGTGCGCTATGCGCATCTGTACCATGTGCGCGTGTATGTGACGGTGAACACGCTCGTCAAGCCCGATGAGATGCAGGACCTGCGCGCCGCGCTCGGCGAGATTGCCGCCACTGGCGCGGATGCGGCGATTGTGCAGGACCTGGGCGTGGCTGCCATGGTGCGGCGGGAGTTTCCCGCGCTTGCCCTGCATGCCTCTACGCAAATGGCGATCTGCAACGCCGATGGCGCGCGCCTGGCCCGCTCGCTGGGCTTTTCCCGCGTGGTGCTGGCGCGCGAATGCAGCCTTGAGGACGTGCGCGCCGTGACGGAAACGGGCATCGAAACGGAAGTATTCGTGCATGGCGCGCTGTGCACCGCCGTCAGCGGCCGCTGCCTGATGAGCAGCATGTCCGGTGGACGCAGCGGCAACCGCGGACGCTGCGCTCAGCCCTGCCGTCAGGGTTTCCGCATGGACGGGATGCGCGGGCCGCTTCTGTCCCTGCGCGACCTGTGCCTTTTGGACGACCTGCCCGCGCTGTGTGCCTCGGGCGCGCGTTCGCTCAAGGTGGAGGGGCGGCTCAAAAGCCCGGAATATGTGGCCGTGGTCACTTCGGTCTATCGCCGGGCGCTGGATGCCGTCGCACGGGGTGATTTCCGCCCGGACCCGGCGCAGCGCGAGCAGCTTTTGCAGATTTTCAACCGCGGCGGTTTCACCCGCGGACATATTCTGGGCGCGGAGGACGCGGATCTGGTCACACCGGACCGCGTAAGCCATGAGGGCCTGCCGCTGGGCAAGGTGCTGGCCGTGCGGGGCCGTCTGGCCGCGCTGCATGTGGCCCGCGACCTTCACGACGGCGACAGCCTGCAGCTTCGCGGCGCAGGTGAATCCTACGACCTGCGCTATTCCGGGCCGGAGATTCCCGCAGGAGGCACGGCTTCCCTGCGCCTGCGGCCCGACACGGAAGCAAGGCCCGGCATGCAGGTTGCCCGTCTGGCGGATGCCCGCCAGCTGGATCAGGCCCGCGCGCATGCGCCCCGCCTCATTCCCGTGAGCATGGCGGCCCGCTTTGCGCTGGGGGAGCCCATGACGCTGGCCCTCACCGACGGGGAAGTCAGCGTAACCACGACCGGCCCCGTTGTCCAAGCGGCCAAGAGCCGCCCCTCTGCCGAAGCGGACGCACGCCGCCAGCTGGACAAGCTGGGCGGCACGCCCTTCACGCTGGAGGATGGGACCCGCTTGCAGCTTTTGATGGATCAGGGAATTTTCCTGCCCGTCAGCGCGCTCAACGCGCTTCGGCGGGATGCCGTGGAACGGCTTATTCAGGCACGCACGGAGGCGTTCGCCTCGGCCGGACGGCCTCTCGGTCACGACGCTCTGCCCGCAGCCCCCGCGCGCCCGCAGCCGGATTTTCCCATTGGGCCGGAAACGCTGGCCGTGATCTTTTCGGACCCGGCGCTGGCCGAGGGCCTTTCGCAGGCGGGAGCCACGCTTCTGTGCTTTGCGCCCCGCACCTTTACGCCGGAGGCGCTCGCGCGCGACCTGCCGCGCCTGCCGCGCGGTACGTGGCTGCGCCTGCCTCCGCAGATGACGCAGCGCACGCAGGACGCCTGTCTGGCCGTCATCCGCGCGCATGCGGACCGGCTGGGCGGCGTGATGGCTGAAAGCGTGGGACAGCTGGGCCTTTCCCTCCCCCTGCCGGTGCTGGCCGGGGAGGGGGTGCCCGCCACCAATCCCATGGGCGCCGGGACCGTGCGCACGCTGGGCGCGTGCGGGTTCGTGCTCTGGCCGGAATGGACCTTCCCCGAGCAAAAGGGCCTGACGCCCCTGCCTTTGCCCGCGCTGCTCAAGGTCTATGGCCGCGAAACGCTCATGCTGCTCAATCACTGCCCCGAACGGGTGCGGCGCGGACTGCGCCAGGGGCGCGCGGATTGCGCCCTGTGCACGGACGAATCCATGGTCTGCGCGAAAGCTGACCCCGCCCTTACCGACCGGTTGGGTTACCGCTTCCCCCTGACGCGCACGCGTTTTCCCGAAGGCTGCGAATTGAGCGTGCTGGGGGCGCTGCCCACCGACCTGCGCGCCCGCGACGCGGACCGCCGCGCGCTGGGCGCGGGCATGCTCCTGCACTTCACCGTTGAAAGCGCAAGGGAGCAGCTGTCCCTTACGCGCGCCTACGCGGCGCTGCTCTCCGGCGCATCCTGCGCCCCCGCCGCCTTTGAAACCACTTTGGGCCATTGGGCGCGCGGCGTGGAATAGCCGGTGCCCCCACCATTTTCCGAAAGGAAGGACCCCTTATGGAACAGGACCGCGCCCTTCGCGTGCTGGAATTTACCAAAATCCGCGAGCGCCTGGCCGCGCATGCCCTGACGGACATGGGCAAGGAAAAGTGCCTGGCCCTCGTGCCCTACGATGATTTGAGCGAGGTGCGCCGCGCGCTGGACGAAACCGAGGAAGCCTGCGTGCTGCTCAGCTATTTGGGCGGACAGCCGCTGGTGGGCTTTCCCGACGTGCGCGAGCAGGTGACGCTGGCCCAGAAGGGCGCTTGTCTCAGCCCGCGCGCGCTGCTGGACGTGGCCGCCTGCCTGCGCGCCGCGCGCGCGGCCCGCTCCGCGCTGGTGCGCGACCGCGAGGATACGCCCATTCTGACCGGTCTGGCTATCCGCCTTACCGCGCTGGACGGCATCGAAAACGATATCTCCGCCGCCATTATCAGCGAGGAGGAAATCGCGGACCGCGCCTCGGCGGAACTGCATCAGATCCGTCGGCAGATCCGCAGCGCCAACGAGCGTATGCGCGACCGTCTCAGCCAAATGATCCGCTCCTCCAGCTTTTCCAAGTATCTGCAGGACAGCATCATCACCATGCGGGGCGACCGCTACTGCATTCCCGTAAAGGCCGAATGCCGCGCCAACGTGCCCGGTCTGGTGCACGACCAGAGCGCTACGGGGGCCACGCTGTTCATCGAGCCGATGTTCGTGGTCGAGCTGGGCAACGACCTAAAGCAGCTCCGCGCGCGGGAACAGCAGGAAATTGCCCGTATTTTGCAGGCGCTGTCCGACCAGATCGCGCCGCACGCAGAGGGCATCTTTGCCAATATCGAGCTGCTCACGCATCTGGACTTTGCTTTTGCCAAGGGGCTGCTGGCACGGGAGATGCGCGCCAGCCTGCCAAAGATCAACACGCGCGGGTACCTCAAAATCGTGCGTGGACGCCATCCCCTCATCGACCCGGACAAGGTCGTGCCCAGCGATCTGTGGCTGGGCGACGCCTTTACCACGCTCATCATCACCGGCCCCAATACCGGCGGCAAGACCGTAACGCTAAAGACCGTGGGCCTCTTTACCCTGATGGCGCAAAGCGGCCTGCACGTGCCTGCGGAGCTGGGCACGGAGCTAAGCGTCTTTGGCCGGGTGTACGCCGATATCGGGGACGAGCAGAGCATCGAGCAATCATTGAGCACCTTTTCCTCGCACATGACCAATATCGTGGAGATCGTCTCCTGCGTTCAGGACAACGACCTGGTGCTCTTTGACGAGCTGGGCGCGGGCACAGACCCCACCGAGGGCGCGGCGCTTGCGCAGAGCATTCTTTCCAGCCTGCTGGAGCGCAAGGTGCGCACCATGGCCACCACCCACTACAGCGAGCTCAAGGCCTTTGCCCTGAGCACTCCCGGCGTGGAGAACGCCAGCGTGGAGTTTGACGTCGAATCACTCCGGCCCACCTACCGCCTGTCCATCGGCATTCCGGGCAAGAGCAACGCCTTTGATATTTCCCGTAAGCTGGGCCTGCCCGAACGGCTGATTGACGGGGCCAAGGCACTGCTTTCCAAGGAGGATATCCGCTTCGAGGACGTGATTGCAAACGCGGAATATCACCGCCAGATCGCCGAGCGCGAGCGGGAAATCGCCGAGGAAACCCGGCGCGAAACGGTCAAGCTGCGCGACGAGGCCGAACGCCTGCGCCGCGAAATCGAGCAAAGCCGCGACAAGAGCCTCAAGAAGGCCAAGGACGAGGCCCGCCGCGTGATGGAAAACGCCCGGCGCGAGGCCGATGGCATCATCCGCGAGCTCAAGGCCATGAAAAAGCAGGCTCAGACCCCGGAGCACGAGGTCCAGCGCCTCAAAAAGCGCATGGAGGACGGCATCGACGCCCTCAGCGAGGGCCTGAGCGAAAAGAGCGCCGTCAACTTCACCCCGCCCAAGAGCGTGCGCCCCGGCGACAGCGTGGAGATCGTGCATCTGGGCACAAAGGGCACGGTGCTCTCCCCCGCCGACCGCAACGGCGAAGTGCAGATTCAGGCCGGCATCATCAAGATGAAAGCGCATATCAGCCAGCTGCGGCTGGTGGAGGCGGACAAGCCCAAGCAGAGCCGGGTGATGAACCGGGTATCCGCCGCCAAGCCCTCCGTGCCCATGGAGGTGGATGTGAGGGGCATGACACTGGATGAAGCCATTGCCGCCGTGGACATCTACCTGGCGGACGCGACGCTGGCCGGTCTCAACGAGGTCAGCATCATCCATGGCAAGGGCACCGGCGTGCTGCGCGCCGGCATCCAGCGCCATCTGCGCACACACATGAATGTGAAAAAATACCGCGACGGCATGTACGGCGAAGGTGAACAGGGCGTAACCGTCGTGACTCTGAAATAATGCGAAAGGTGTGAAAGCAATGTCTGAGAAGCAACGTATCCTGCTGGTGGATGACGACCCCAACATCAGCCATCTTGTCAGGCTCTATCTGGAAAAGGAAGGCTTTGACGTAACCGAATCCGCGCGCGGGGACGAGGCGCTGGAAGCCTTTAAGCGTGAATCTCCGGCGCTGGTGCTTCTGGATGTGATGCTGCCCGGCATGGATGGCCTGCAGGTGCTCAAGGAGATCCGCAAAACCAGCAAAGTGCCCGTCATCATGCTCACCGCCCGCGATGAAACCTTCGACAAGGTGCTGGGGCTGGAACTGGGCGCGGACGATTATGTGACCAAGCCCTTTGAAACCAAGGAGCTTGTGGCGCGCGTCAAGGCCGTTTTGCGCCGCGCGCCCACAGATGTTCCTGCCGGTGCGTCAGGCGATGCGGATGATACTTTGCGCTATCCGGGCCTGACGGTGAGCCTGGCGCGCTATGAAGTAACCTACGAAGGCCACGAGCTGGAAATGCCGCCCAAGGAGCTGGAGGTGCTGTTCTATCTGGCCTCGCACCCCAATATGGTCTTTACCCGCGAGCAGCTTTTGGAGCGCGTATGGGGCTTTGACTTTTTCGGCGACAGCCGTACCGTGGACGTGCATATCAAGCGCCTGCGTGAAAAGCTTCCGGAGTGCGAAAAATATGGCTGGGAAATCCACACCGTATGGCGCGTGGGCTACAAATTTGAATACAAGGCCAACTAACGGTTTCCCGGAGAGGATGACCCCATGTTTCAAACCATGTTTGACCGGCTGCTGGCGCTGTTCATGTGCGTCATTTTGCTGGTAGTTCTCATCAGCGGCGCGTTTTCCCTGTTTTCCATCCGTTCGGCCATGATCGACAGCCGCATGGAAGGCCTGCTGCAACAGGCGCGTGAAATCGCCTTTCTGGCCAGCCGGGTGGATGACAGTTCCATCGCGGATTATCTGAACATGCAGTCCTCCACCATGGCCTACCTGCAATGGAAGGCGCGCACCGTTTACGAGGATTATGGCGCCTATATTCTCATCGTGGACCGCAACGGCCGTGTGATGGACAACATGCAGTCCGCCATCGAGGGCAGCGTGGACGCGCTGCAAACGCTGGATGCGGAGGATATGTCCGCCGCACTGCTTGAGGTGCTCAGCGGCCGCGAGGTGCAGACGCAGATCACCCACGATTCGCAGGGGCCCGTCTTTACTGTGGCCGTGCCTTGGATTCAGGACGATACGGTGCTGGGCGCGGTGTTCATCCACACCAGCTCTCAAATCATTGAAGCGGAATACCATGGACTTCTGCTGCAAATCGGTATCGGCTTCGCCTTTGCGGCGCTGGCGGCCATCATCGGCACGGCGTTCTACACCCGCGGCATCGTAAAGCCTCTCACCGTCATCACCGGCGCTGCCGAGGAAATGAGCCGCGGCCGCCTCAACGCCCGCGCCCAGGTGACGGGCGTCAACGAGGTGCGCCAGCTGGCCGGTGCGTTCAACGTGATGGCCGAAAAGCTGGAGCAGGTGGAAGAAAGCCGCAGGGAATTTGTGGCCAACGTCAGTCACGAGCTTCGCTCCCCCGTAACCAGCATCCACGGTTTTGTGGAGGGTATGCTGGACGGCACTATTCCTCAGGAGGATTATCCGCGCTATCTGCAAATCGTCTTTGATGAAACCAACCGCATGAAGCGCCTCATCGCCGATCTTTTGCAGCTGAGCCGGATGGACAAGGGCGTGGACAAGCTGGTCCTGACCGATTTTGATATCAACGAGCTTATCCGCCGCGTGCTCATCGGCCGGATGAATGACATCGAGGAAAAATCCCTTAACGTGCAAATTGACTTTTGCACCGAGCCCTGCCTGGTTCACGCCGACAGCGACCGTATTTCGCAGGTCGTGCACAACATTGTGGACAACGCTCTCAAGTTCATCTTTGAGAAAGGAAACTTGACAATCCGCACGTCCTTGTTGCATGATAATATAGTGGCTGTCGTGATCCAGAACGATGGGGAACCCATCGCACCGGAGGATCGCGAGCACCTGTTTGAGCGTTTTTATAAAGCGGACAAAGCCCATACCTCCGGCAAGGGAACGGGGCTGGGCCTTAGCATTTGCAAGCAGATCATGGAAATGCACCGCCAAACCCTTGAGGTGCTGCCGCTGGAAAACGGAGCGGGCTTCCGCTTCACGCTTCAGCTGTCGCACAGGCAGGAGCCGCAGAAGCTGGAATCGCGTTAAGCGCCAAAAGGCACAAAGGAGGACTGTGGATGGAACGTCACATCTTTTTGGTGGGTATGCCCGGCAGCGGAAAAAGCGCCTTGGGGCGCCGTGTGGCTCAAAAGCTGCAGATCCCCTATCTGGATACGGACGTTTATCTGACCGAAGCCACGGGCATGAATACCGCCCAGCTCTACACCACCTTTGGCGAGCAGGCCTTCCGCGATGGTGAAACGCGCCTTTTGCAGCAGCTTGTCAGCGCCACGCCGGGCATCATCTCCACCGGCGGCGGGATGTGCCTGCGCGAGGAGAACCGCCGGCTGATGCGCAATCACGGCCTGATTGTGCTCATTGACCGCCCCATTGACGACATCATGCTGAATATCCGTGCGGAAAAGCGGCCCTTCCTGGCCCAAAAGGGGCGAGAAGAAATTGAGCGCATCTATAACGAGCGCATGCCCATCTACAAGAGCGCAGCCGACGTTGTCATGGACAACGGAAACGGCTTCCACAACGGCCTGGCCTCGCTGGAGGAGATTGTGCGCCGTTATGCCTGAAAAGAAAAACAGGCTCAGGTGTTTTCCGGCGCTTATTCCGGAATCCTCCTCTGCCCCTTCTTCTCAAATAACCCTGTGTGCCGGCGGAACCTCCGCCGGCCTTTGAACATTTTCCGGAAAGGATGGATTTTGCTTGACCGCGCTGTTGGTTCTGATCTATGTGGCCTTTATCAGCCTGGGCCTGCCGGATTCATTGCTGGGCTCGGTCTGGCCCGCCATGCATGTCGACCTGGGAGCGGATCTTTCTCTGGCGGGTGTGCTCGGAGCCGTGGTATGTGCCGGCACGGTGCTCAGCGGGCTGATGAGCGCCCGGCTGATCGCACGCTTTGGTACGGCGCGCGTGACCGCCGTAAGCGTGCTGATGACCGCCGCGGCCATGCTGGGCATGGCGCTTAGCAGCTCGTTCATCCTCACGCTGCTTTTGTGCATATCGCTGGGCCTGGGCGGCGGAGCCGTGGACGCGGCGCTCAACAATTTTGTAGCTCTTCACTACCGCGCGCAGCACATGAACTGGCTGCACTGCTTCTGGGGGGTGGGCGCAACCCTGGGCCCGGCAGTGATCGGCCTGCTGCTAAGGCTGACAGGCCAGTGGCGCGGCGGGTATCTGGGAATGGCTGCGGCGCAATGCGTGCTGGCGGCGGTGATGTTTGCCTCGCTGCCTCTGTGGCGCAAGGCAGAAGGCGATGCGGACGGCCAGACCGAGTCGGGCAATATCCAACCGATGCGGCTGCGCGAGGTTCTCATGCTGCCGCTTGCGGGGCCGGTGCTGATATCGCTGCTGGCTTACTGTGGCGCGGAAAGCGTGATGAACCTGTGGTGCGCCAGCTACCTTGTCGGTGCGCGTGGCATTGCGGCGGACAGGGCCGCGTCATGGGTATCGCTTTTCTTTCTGGGAATTACCCTTGGGCGCATCCTGGCAGGCTTTCTTTCCGTGCGCATGCGTCCGGCGCAGCTCGTGCGGGCCGGCGTTCTCCTTGCTATCGTGGGCATCGCGCTGCTGCTTTCGCCCCTGGACAGCCTGCTGCCCGCCGCCTGCCTGCTGGTGGGTCTGGGGTTCGCGCCCGTTTATCCCTCCATGCTGCACCGCACGCCCGTCATCTTCGGGCAGCAGGCCAGTCAGAGCGTGATGGGCATTCAGATGGCCTTTGCCTACATCGGAAGCACGCTAATGCCACCTTTGGCCGGTGCACTGACGCATCTTGCAGGCATGGGCTTTCTGCCGGTTTTCGTGCTTGGGCTGACGTCCCTGTTGCTGATCATGAGCGAGCGTATCAACCGCCGCCTGCGCGCGCGGGACGGGCGGACGGCCGCTTAATACCACAGGAAAAGCCGGCGCGACTGACAAAATCGCGCCGGCTTTTGTTATTCAAAGTTTTCAAAGCGCCTGCACCAGACGTACTTGGAAATGGCGCTGTTTTGCGCGCTTTTTACGTAAGTGCAAAGCAGATCGCGGATGTAAGGCGGCATCACGCGATTGAATTTGACCTCCAGGATCATCTCGTCGTGGTCGAAGGTGGGGATGGTGGGCACATAGGGATTGAACAGGTCGATGGACTGCAATCCCGTATGCAGCTGCTTGTCAAAGGTGATGCGCACCTCCTCGGCGGGGTGTACATACGCCTCTCGCACATAGTCCACGATCACCACGGGATGCAGGCCGTTAATGGCCATCTCGCGGTACACGTCGCGCAGAAGGCCGCTTCGCGTGCGCTCCAAACCCGTGGGATCGGCGGCGATGAGCTGCTCGGCCAGGAGCTTGGGGATGGCGATGGAACGTTTGGAAATCAGCTGCCCCACCTTGGTTTTGCATTCCATGCGGATGAGCTTGTCCGAAAAATTATAGATGCGGATGCGGAACTTGTCACGGTCCTTCACGCCGTTGATCTTGTCCAGCAGCGCGTCGTTAAAGCGCGTGTCGAAATAGAGCGAGCGAATGTGATATTCGTTGTTCTCGTCGCCGTTACGATCGCGCCAGAGCACCCGGTCAAGCGCCCGGCTGAGCACCTGATATTCAAGGGGAGATATGAAAAACTTCAGCTCATGCCGCAGAGGTACGGAAATCGCCATGGCGTTTTCCTCCTTTACGCGCCAACCTCGCTCTGGCAGGCGACCAGCGTGGCGTCATGTACGCCCTCGATATCCAGCATGCGGGTGACCACCTCGGTGCGCTCGCTAATGCGCACTTCGTAAGTCATTTCCGCACCCGCACGGGTGAGGGTCTTGGAGCGCAGCTTGCTGCTGCGCACGCTGCGATTAAGCTCGCTCTGGATGGCAGCCTCGCAGAACTCGTCATAGTGCACCACCAGCAGGTAGGCGTTGGGCGTGGTGAGCTTGGCAAAGGAAATCACAAACATCAGGATGGCGATGCACAGCACCACGATCACCGCGATCAGATACAGCCCGGCGCCCAGCAGAATGCCCATCGTCAGCGCCCAAAACATGTAGGCCGTATCCAGCGGGTCCTTAACGGCAGTACGGAAGCGCACGATGCTCAATGCACCCACCATGCCCATGGACAGCGCAATATCGTTTTTGATGCACATGACCACAGGCGTGGTGATGAGGGTGAGCATGATCAGCGTCAGCGTAAACGACGGGCTGTAGAGCACGCCGCGGTACGTTTTGCGGTAGACGATAGCGATGACGATACCGATCAGGAAGCCCAGCCCCAGCGCGATGAACAGGTCGCTGGGCACGATGGATTTGAACTGTGCGGCCAGGCCCGTGATCTCAACGATGGAACTGGCGCTGGTGGCAAGGGACAGGGCGGTGGATGTCATGGGCGGGTAACCTCCTTCGTGGCTTGAACCTATAGAATACCTGACAGCAGGGGCTTTGTCAACCGGCGGCGCCGGTTCCGCGTTCCTCCTTAAAGGACGGCGTCCGCGGGCATCTCCGGTTTCGGACCAAAGTAAATGAGCATCTGGTCATCGGTCAGGTTCCAATACTCCTGCACCATTTCATAGAAATAGGTGGGGCGCTTTTTGAGCACGTTGCGCGTGTAGTCCAGGCGGGTATTCCAGTAGCGCATGGCTCCCTCCGGCGTGGTGGGCGAATCCATGTTGATGTTCTTGTCGTTTTCCTCCGCCCACCGTGCAAAGTGCAGCGCCATTTCCGGCTCCAGGGTGGCGGCCATTTCATCAAAGAGCTCGGTCATGAAATCAGTGGTGAACACCTGGAAAATCTCGCCCAGCCTGGTGAGGAATTTATGGAGCATCACCTCATTTTCCAGCAGCTTGCGGATCAGGGTATTGTTGATCTGTTGCTGTCCTGCGCCGGATTCCTTGAGATAGCTGGAGGGACTGTCGAATTTGCTGTTGAACAAGCCATAGTCGGCGTCGTAGAAAATCCACTTCCACTTCTGCCCCTCTCCATCCAGCTTGTAATAGCGGATGTTGCCGGGGTCAGAGTTGCCGAAGAACATTTCAAAGGCCATGTAGTCGAAGTAGTTGTCCACGTCGATGTTGTCAAGGATGTACTGCAGGTCCTCCTCGTTGGTGCCGGGCGAGGAAGCCTCCACCTTCTTGATCATGGCCTTGTATTCCTCGTTGCTTCCGAAATTGACGGTTCCGTTGGATTCCAGAATATCCATGTTGTCCGCCTCTTCCAGCGAGAGGCCCTCATGCTGGGCCACAAAGAAGCGGTCCACGCGCTCGCGCAGGTTGTAGTGGCCCCAGTACACGCCGTTGAGATAAACGACCACGGGCCTCCATTCCTGGTAGAGCACGTCGCTGGGATTGTCGCTGACTTCGTTGAAGCGCTTGATCAGCTGGCTTTGGAATGCGTCGTTGAAGCGCGTCCACACGCAGTCGTTGCCGCCCATGCGCAGCACGAAGCTCTTGTACTGGGTGAAGGGCAGGTCCTCAAAGAGCTGGGCATCAAAATACTTGTTGCCGTATTTGGCCTTGGCGCGCACCTTGAAGGTCTTTTGCGGCATATCCAGACTGTACTGGCCCTGCAGGCCAAACTCGCAGTCCTGGCCGATGAGGGTGTTGCCCTCCTTGTCGTAAAACTCCACATGCCCGGGCCGTTCCTCTTTGCCGACCGTGCGGTAGAGCGGATATTCGCCGGTGGTGAGCTTGAAGGGCAGCTTGCCCGGCTCCTTGTACAATTCACCGCCGATGGCCAGCATGCCGTTCTCCTCGTTCCACAGCTCGTCCGGGTCGGTGACCAGGCTGACGATGGGGAAGGCGTGATAGAGGTTCATCAGATAGGTGGCAGTCGCGGTTTCGCTGGGTTGCAGCCTCCCGCTGGGGTCAAAGGCGCGGGCGCGCAGCACCGTCACCTTGTTGAACGTGAAGGTTTCGCCCTCATAGCGGATACCCGTTTCTTCCGTGGGAATGGAGGAATCGGTGGTGTAGTAGACCACGGTGCCCTCCGGCACGTTGATGGTCACTTCGATTTCGCCTTTATATTCGCCGCCGGGCAGGGACAGGGAGGGATTGGGAGTGTAGCCGTAGTATCCCGTTCCATTTTCTGCGCCGGGCGTGGGAACGTCATAGTAATAAAAGCCACTCTGGCCAAGGGTACGGCCATAGCTGTGATCGGTGGGGATCATGCTGAGGGGAAGCCGGTCCAAAACGCGGCCCGTGGGGTCGCAAAAGCAAATGGTTTCACCGCCTGCGCGGGTAATCGAAAAATTGGCATGAAGATCCGTCACAGTAGACAGTTCTGATTGTCCATCCAAATAAATGATCTTGTATTCGCCAGGCGCAATGGCAGTTCCCTGGGGGAACTGCCATTTGCGCGGACGGCCGATGCTGTCGCTCAGACCGTAGCCGCTCAGGTCCACGGTCTGGCTGGAGGTGTTGTAAAGTTCCACGTAGTCGGTGGTGATCGCTGCGGGGCCCAGTCCAATGGTATCGTTGGAGGCCATGACCTCGCTGATGATAACGCCGGTGGGGTTGTAGGCGCGAATCATCTCGTCGCTGCGCGCCTGCCCCTGTGCATTATTGGGCTGGCCGGGTGTGCTTAGCTCAAACAGCTTCCATTCGCCCGTATCGCTGCGGCCGTAGGAATAGTCCTCGGGCACGTTTTCAATGCTCACGCGGTCCACCAGGCGGCCATAGGCGTCGCTGAGCACAACGCTCTCGCGCTCGGCGGAGATGGAGAAGTTGGTGTGAGGCACGCCGTTTTCCTGCAGCTTGTCCTTGCCGGAGCAATACACCAGATAGTAACCATTTGCCGGAATGGTTGCACCATCCGGGAAGCGCCACTTGGTGGGTTTGTTTTCCTTGTCGCTGAGGTAGTAGCCGGTCAGAGAAATGGGGCTGTCGGTGTTGTTTTTCAGCTCCACCCAGTCCACGATCTCGCCATCCTCATCGGGAATGCCCACCTTGGGATCGGGGCAAACCTCGTTGATGACCAGCGCGCCGCTTTCCACAGAGTTGGCCGAACGATACTGCACAAAGCCTTCCTCGGTGTTTTCATATCCGGGGCTGTAATAGGTGGTGGTTTCATAATGCCGCACGCCGTCCTCATCGATGCCGGTGAGGGCGTAGCTGGTATCCGCCGTCAGCGTGGGCGTAGCCAGCTCGTCAATGAGGTACATATCGGGGTCATACAGGTAGAGATGATCCCCCGCCGAAGAAATCTTGAATTTGCCATGGAACGGCTTGGACGGGTCCAGCTGGTAACTGTCGCTGGCAAACACAATCACCCGTTCCCCCGCTTTGAGCGTATAGCTTGGGAAAGGGAAGGTGATGCGGTCAGTGCGGTTGGTGATCATCACACCTTCCATGTCCAGGTCCGCGCCGGTACCGTTGTACAGTTCCAGCCAGTCGCTGAATTCGCCGTTTTCATCCGGCACAGCGCTGTTGTTGGCGGCCATCACTTCGCTGATAACCAGGCCGTCGAAGCGGCTTCCTCCGATCCGTCTGCCCGCCTCCTTGGGGCTGATGAGATAAATCACGATCAGCAGCGCCGAAAACAATAGCAGCAGCGGCAGCACCTTTTGCAGCTGGCTTTTGCGCTTTTTGGGCGCGTAGTCCTTCCGCGGCCTCGGCACGGTGGGCGTGGCGGGGTCCGTGCGCGTGGGACGGCGCTCCTGCTGCGGCGTGTTGTACTGCATGTGAAGGATCGGCCTCCTTTCCTGTGTAGAAAATGACGCGCAGCGGCCTGCCCGCTTCAAGGGGAAACGGGCAGGGGCTTTGGTTAGTATACCATAAACACGCGGGGTTGGAAACGCCCAAATTGTATCAGTTTTATGCGGTATGCTCAAATCAGGCAAAAAAACGGCGGCTGCATTCGTGAACCGTCCCCTGTCAAGTAGACAGGTAAAAAAAGAAAAATTACGCCACGAGGGTCTGGTTCCTGTAAGCAAGGGGAGCCAGACCCTTTAACTTAGCTTGAAGCCGCCTTGTATTGTAAAAGTCT
>JAEYCB010000021.1 GCA_023404345.1 Bacillota bacterium | reverse complement strand
TTTCCTACTTATTAATCAAATGCTAAGTTGTGCTTAGTCTTTCAGTTTTGCGATGATGAAATCGCGGTTCAAACGAGCGATGTTGCTGATTGAAATGTTCTTCGGACACTCTGCTTCACAAGCACGTGTGTTTGTACAGTTACCGAATCCCAGTTCGTCCATCTTAGAAAGCATAGCTTTTGCACGGCGTGCTGCTTCTACTTTTCCTTGTGGAAGGAGGTTCAGCTGGCTGACCTTAGCTGATACGAACAACATGGCAGAACCATTCTTACAAGCAGCTACACAAGCACCGCAACCGATACATGCAGCGGCATCCATAGCCTCGTCGGCGATATCCTTAGAGATAAGGATAGCGTTGGCATCTTGAGGAGCACCTGTGTTTACGCTTACGTAACCACCGGCCTGCATGATCTTGTCATAAGCCGAACGGTCAACCATCAAGTCACGGATTACCGGGAAACCGGCAGAACGCCAAGGTTCAACTGTGATGGTGTCTCCATCTTTGAAGCGACGCATATACATCTGGCAGGTAGTAGCACCTGTCGCAGGTCCGTGCGGGTGTCCGTTGATGTAAAGAGAACACATACCGCAGATACCTTCGCGGCAGTCATGGTCGAATACGATAGGTTCGCCACCGTCATTAATAATCTGTTCGTTCAGGATATCCAGCATTTCGAGGAACGACGTATCGCCCGGGATATCTTTCATTTGATATGTTTCAAAAGCACCTTTTGCTTTCGGGCCTTTCTGGCGCCATACCTTCAGTGTGAATGATATATTTTTATCCATTTTTGTTTTCCTTTAATTGATTAGCCGAATTATGACTTGTAGTTACGAGTCTGAACTTTTACGAACTGGTAGTTCAAATCTTCTTTGATCAACTCCGGTTCTGAA
This sequence comes from Bacillota bacterium, assembly GCA_023404345.1. GTDB lineage: Bacteria > Bacillota > Clostridia > Christensenellales > Aristaeellaceae > Limiplasma. The sequence goes on along the minus strand of JAEYCB010000021.1, from coordinate 2,650 downwards.
TTTTCACCGGTGTATTTCCAGCAAGCTACGTATGAGAAGTTCTTATCGTCACGTAACGCTTCACCTTCCGGGGTCTGGTATTCGGTACGGAAGTGTCCACCGCAAGATTCTTCACGGTTCAAACCGTCGCGAGCCATCAACATGCCTACTTCAATGAAGTCGATCAGACGAAGTGCTTTTTCCAGTTCTACGTTCAGTTCGTTTACATCACCCGGGATGCGAACGTTGGTCCAGAAATCTTTCTTCACCTCTTCAATGCCTGTCAGGGCTTTCTGCAGAGATTCTTTTGTACGGGCCATACCTACGAAGTCCCACATGATGTGACCCAGTTTCTTGTGGATAGAGTCAACAGAGTGTTTTCCGTTTACGGCTTTGATCTTCTGGATCTTATCTTTCACTTCCTTTTCGGCTGCAGCAAATTCCGGCAGGTCAGTAGAGAAGCGCGGAACCTGAATCTGATCGGCCAGGTAGTTCTGGATAGTGTAAGGCAATACGAAGTATCCGTCAGCCAGACCCTGCATCAATGCAGATGCACCCAAGCGGTTAGCACCGTGGTCGGAGAAGTTGGCTTCACCGATAGCGAACAGACCCGGGATAGAAGTCATCAATTCATAATCAACCCAGATACCACCCATGGTGTAGTGGATAGCGGGGAATATCATCATCGGAGTCTTGTACGGGTTCTCGTCAGTGATTTCTTCGTACATGTCGAAGAGGTTACCATAACGGGCACGAACCACGTCCTCACCCAGACGATCGATAGCATATTTGAAATCGAGGAAGACGGCCAAACCGGTATTGTTCACACCGAAACCGGCATCACAACGTTCTTTGGCTGCACGTGAAGCAACGTCACGCGGAACAAGGTTACCGAATGCCGGGTAACGGCGTTCCAGATAGAAGTCACGGTCTTCATCAGGAATTTCGGTCGGCTTTTTAGTGCCTGCCTGCAATGCTTTGGCATCTTCAATCTTCTTCGGAACCCAGATGCGACCGTCGTTACGAAGTGATTCAGACATCAATGTCAGCTTAGACTGTTTGTCACCGTGTACGGGGATACAAGTCGGGTGAATCTGAGCGAAACAAGGATTGGCAAAATAAGCACCTTTCTTATAGCACTGGATGGCAACTGAACCGTTGGAACCCATAGCGTTGGTAGAAAGGAAGAATGCGTTTCCGTAACCACCTGTACCGATAACTACAGCGTGAGCAGCGAAACGTTCGATTTCACCGGTTACGAGGTTACGGGCAATGATACCGCGCGCACGTCCTTCAATTACAACGAGGTCGAGCATTTCGTAACGAGTGTAAAGTTTAACAGTACCTTTTTGTACCTGACGGCTCAATGCTGAATAAGCGCCCAGCAATAGCTGCTGTCCGGTCTGGCCACGGGCATAGAACGTACGGGATACCTGTGCACCACCGAATGAACGGTTGTCAAGTGTGCCACCGTAATCGCGTGCGAAAGGTACACCCTGTGCTACGCATTGGTCGATGATAGCGTTTGATACCTCAGCCAAACGGTAAACGTTGGCTTCGCGTGCACGGTAGTCACCGCCTTTGATTGTATCGTAGAAAAGACGGTAAACCGAGTCACCATCATTTTGATAGTTTTTAGCTGCGTTGATACCACCCTGTGCTGCAATAGAATGAGCACGGCGGGGTGAATCCTGAATACAGAAATTGAATACTCTGAAACCCATTTCGCCCAGAGAAGCGGCAGCAGATGCTCCGGCAAGTCCGGTACCTACAACGATAATGTCAAGGCGACGTTTGTTGGCAGGGTTAACAAGTTTTTGATGAGCCTTATAGTTACTCCATTTTTCGGCGAGCTGGCCTTCAGGAATTTTTGAATCTATCTTAGTCATAATGCTATTTACAATTTAATCATTTACAATTTACAATTTAGCAAGCACCGCATGCCAACGATTTAACGAAGAATACGACTACTACCAGAGCAAAGCATACAACAACGATGGTTGAATAGATGTTGGAGATGCATTTCCAGCGGTTGATCCAAATCTTGTTGTTCCAGCCCAAAGATTGCATAGAGCTCCAGAAACCATGAGTCAGGTGGAACCAAAGGGCGCCCAGCCAAACGAGGTACAGCACTACATATACAGGGTTAGAGAAAGTGTTCATGATGTGATAAACACCATCAGCAGCATAAGTTGTGTCTGCTACTCCTCCCATGTTGTGCACCAATTCAGGTAACTGCATTTTAGCCCAGAAGTTAAAGAGGTGAAGGCCCAAACCTAAGATAACGATGATACCCAGCACCAACATGTTTTGTGATGCCCATTCCACGGTTTTAGGTTTGTCAACTACGGCGTAACGTTCGCTACCACGTGCTGCGCGATTCTGTATTGTCAGCCAGAAAGCGTAGATAATGTGAATCACGAAGAGGGCAGCCAGGCCCAGCGTAGCTACCAACGCATACCAGTTTGCTCCCAGGAACTCACAAACCAAGTTGTAACCCTCAGCCGAGATGATCGCAACAAGGTTCATCGCCATGTGAAACGTTAGAAACAGGACAAGGGCGATACCGGTAACGCTCATCACCACTTTCCTTCCTACAGATGAATTACTTAACCACATAAATGATTGATTTTAAATTATTTAATTGTTAGAACTATAATTTCTGTTTTAC
>JAEYCB010000037.1 GCA_023404345.1 Bacillota bacterium | reverse complement strand
GATGAATCTCAAGAAACTCGCCCTCCACAAGTGGCGACCTTTTCTGCTTTTCTGCTTTTCTACCTTCACCTACTACAAGAAGCCACTTTGTGCCGAAGCAAAGTGGCTTCTTTGACTGGCTGAGCGTGCCGGAAATCCGGCACGCTCGCTCCACAGAAAACAACCTTGCAGTTTGGAAAAAGCGCCTTACTCCTCCCCGCCATAGATCCGGGGGGACAGTATGCCCACATCCGGCAAATTGCGGTACATCTCGTTATAATCCAAGCCATACCCCACCACAAAGGCATCGGGAATCTGGAAGCAGGAATAATCCACCTCAAGCGGCGCCACACGGCGGGCGGGTTTATCCATCAGCGCTGCGATGCGAAGGCTGGCCGCGCCGCGGGTAATGAGCAGTTTTTTAAGGAAATGAAGCGTCATGCCGCTGTCCACGATGTCCTCTACGATAATTACATCACGGTCCAGAATGCTGCGATCCAGGTCTTTGACCAAACGGACTTCGCCGCTGGACTTGGTGCTGGCGCCATAGCTGGATACAACCATAAATTCAATTTCCAAAGGCAGGTCCACCTGGCGAATCAAATCCGAAAAAAACACGCTTGCGCCCTTGAGAATGCAGATGAACACGGGTTTTTTACCCTGATAATCGGTTGTGATACGCTCGCCCAGCGCGCGCACCGCAGCTGCGATCTCCTCGCGGCTGTAAAGAATGCTGTCCAGGTCATGATACAGGTTGCGTTCGTTTTCCATGGATGCTCTCTCCTTTTCGGTTCATCTGTAAGGGTTGCCAGGTGCGGCCAGCAGCCGGACCGAACCATCGGGCACATCGGTCAGGCGCAGTCGTTCGGACGCACATAGGCGCGGAATCCAGAGTACTTCGTTCTCCACAGCCAGCACGGCGAGGTACGGCCGCAGCGGGGGATCTATCCGCCTGTCTGTCAGAAAGCGGCGCAGCGGTTTCGCCCCCGGCGCGCCCATGGGGCGAATCCAATCGCCAGAACGAGGGCGCCGCAGCACAGGCGTCAGCGTGAGCACCTGTGGTGTTAAAACCACCTCGCCTGTATGAGCGGGGACAGGGGCATCGGGCCCAGCGGGGGTTTGCGTCACATGAGTAAAATCCACGATGTAACTTTTTCCGCACGCTGTAACCGGCAGGCAGGGTGCAGCAGGCACGGGGCGCAGCGGCTCGTCCTGCTGGGTGAGCAGATAGAGGTAGCCTTGCCCCGCTACGGCTTTAAGGCCGCCGGGTAGATTGTGCGTTTCGCCCGCACCCGCACGCGCCAGCGAAGTCAGGGCCAGCGTATCACTGTGGCTGAGGGCGCGTTCGTCCGGCAACGGGCCACACAGAGCCATTCCCTCCCAAAACCATCGCCGGAGCACGCGTCGCATCAGGGCCTCCGGTGCATTCTCAAGCGGTCCCCGCCGCAATGCGTGGAGCGGGAACAGGTCTGCCCTCGAGGTTTCATACAGCCGTTTTGCCTGCACATCCAGACAGCGCGCATCTGCCTCAAGCGCTTCTGCCGCATCCACAATGTGCGCCGACGCGCCCGGAAACAGCCGTTCCATAGCTGGAATTACCTCCAGCCGCAGCGCATTGCGCGGAGTCAGGGGACTTTGGTTGCTTTCGTCCTCACGGTGAGGCAGTTTCTCCTCCGCCAGCGTCTGTACCAGTTCACGTTTGCCAAGGTTCAAAAACGGCCGCAGCATCATTCCACGGCCAAACGCCACACGTTCCTGCATGCCGCTGAGTCCGTCTGCACCCGCGCCACGCAGCAGCCGCATAAGCACCGTTTCAGCCTGATCATCTCGATGATGCGCCACAAGAACCGCATCCATGCTCAGCGCATCCATCTGCCGAGCGAAAATGGCACGGCGGCTCTCTCGCGCACGCGCTTCCACTCCGGGAGCATCCATGCCGCCACTCAGGCCCGCATCCTCTACATGCAGCGGAACATCCAGATCAGCACATAGTGTGCGCACAAAACGCTCATCCTCCAGCGAAGCTTCCCCCCGCAGGCCATGCTGCACATGGCTTGCTTCCAAGCGAAAGCCCACCTCCGCCCGCAGGCGGCAAAGCGCGTGCAGCAGAACCACGCTGTCGGCTCCACCGCTCACCGCGCACAGCAGGCCAGCTCCCTCACGGAATAGTTCCGCATTTTCCAATGCGCGCCGCACAGCTGCCACCGGTGCATCAAAGCTCATGGAGGATCTCCTCCCCGGTCAGCAGCTCCGTCACGCGTCTGGCCAGCGATTCCGCTGCGCCACATGCGGCAGCGGCCCATCCCTGTGCCGCTTCGCGCGTGGGCAGCAGCAGCAGCACAGCATAGGCGTTTTCGCCCTCGCGCAGGGAGATGGCAGCGGCGTATTCTCGTCCTCCGTATGCCAATAAAGCCGGCCTGCCCTCTTCCGCTGCCCGCAAGGCATCCTCCTGACTTTGCAAAACAGGCAGTGAGGGACCGCTGTCCTCAAAGGGCAAGGTGTATAGGAGCGTCAAAAGGCGGGGTGCGCAGGCACGGAACCCGCGGACCACCGCTCGTGCCAGCGCCTCGTCCGGGCTGTTGGCATCCAGTACCAGCGCGGGCACGTCGCCTTCGCGCACTGTTCCCACCGCGCGATAGAAGCCGGGTTCAGCCCTCCGGTACACTGCTGCGGCCTGCCGGCGTTCATTCAGTCCGGCAGCATAGGCCGGGGCCGCTGCCCGGATGCGCTCACAGTCCGTATGCGTAAGCTTGTCGCGCAGCAATGAAAGTGTCTTTTCACCCCTTGGCGTGAGGTAAAGCATACTCTCCAGCGCAAAGCGCCCCTGAGCCACCTCTCCGTCCTTCTCCAGCTCATCCAGCAGCAGGCAGTAGGGCACATATTCCATCAGCTCCAGGCTGGCCACGAAGGGCCAGAGCTGGTCGGGCGTAGCCATGCCCAGCGCCCGGAGGCACAGAAGCAGCCTCAGCTTGTTTTCCGCGTCCGATACGCGGCGTTTGGGCGAAAGAAACGGCATCATACCCTCCTAAAGATTGCGTAGCGGCACGCACGCCGCAACGAAAGAATGGGCAAAGCGGAAGCTTTGCCCATCTCAATGCCCCAAGGGCACGGTCGGTCAGCAAAAGGCGCCTGCCAAGGCAGGCTGCAATGATCAGGCCATGAAAGGCTTGATATCGCCCAGCAGGTCGTCGCAGGAGTCGGTGTAGATCTCCATGGTGATGGGCTTGCTCAAGTCCAGGCTGAAAATGCCCAGAATGGACTTGGCATCCACCACATGGCGGCCGGCGCGCAGGTCTACATCATAGGGATAGCGGTTGACGATGTTCACAAAGGACTTAACGTTCTCCGCCAGGCTCAGCTTGATATTAACAGACTTCATAATTAAAAGCCCCCTTTCGTTTGGTTACGCAGGTATTATACACTACGCCTTGAAAAAAAGCAAGGATTCCCGCCTTGTATCATTCAACAAACTTCCCCCTCGCGCGCAGGGGATTGTTGTCGCGTGGGATCCATGCTATAATACCACCTAATGACAGCCCTGCCGCTGCCATATCCCGCGCAAATACTGCAGATAAGGATGAAGCGAGCGATGAGCAACCTATCCCCGGAAGAGATCGGGCGGCTGGCCCTGTGCTTTGCCCCGGAAGGCGTGCAGGACGCACCGGTTCCCTTCGGCGACGGTCATATCAACGACACCTACCTGTTTTCGCCTGTGGGAGAAAAGGGCGTGCGCTATGTGCTTCAGCGTATCAACAAAACCGCCTTTCCGCGCCCGGAGGACGTAATGGACAACATGCTCAGGGTAACGCAGCACCTCAGAGAGCAGATTGTCCTGCGTGGGGGCGACCCGCAGCGCGAAACGCTGCGCCTTCTGCGCACGCAGGATGGCCTTTTTTTCGCCGTGGACCGCAATGGGGACTATTGGCGCTCCTACAGCTTTGTAAGCGACTCCATCAGCTATGACCGCAGCGGCGACGAGGCTATTTTCCGTGAATCGGGCCGGGCTTTCGGGCGGTTTCTGTCCATGTTGGACGGGTTTGACGCTTCCTCACTTCACGAAACCATCGAACGTTTTCATGATACGCCCCATCGCTTTGCGGCGTTGCACGAGGCAGTTTCGCGTGACGTGGCAGGCCGGGCAGGCGGCGTAAGGGATCTGATCGCTCTGGCTCTGTCCTACGAACCGTTTTCCTCCACGCTGGTGGACGCGCTGGCCTGTGGCCGCCTGCCGCTGCGCGTGACGCATAACGACACCAAGCTCAACAATGTTCTGCTGGACGAGCGAACCGGCCGCGCCCTGTGCGTGATCGACCTGGATACCGTAATGCCCGGCCTGTGCGCCTATGATTTTGGCGATGCCATTCGCTACGGGGCTTCTACCGCGGCCGAGGACGAGCGCGACCTGGACCGTGTACGCCTGAGCCTGCCGCTTTACCGCGCTTATGCCCAGGGCTACCTGTCTGAAGTAGGGAGCGTTCTTACCGATGAGGAACTGCGTTCATTGCCGGTAGGCGCAAAAATGATGACGCTGGAAACAGGGGTACGTTTTTTGACGGATTACCTTAACGGTGACGTTTATTTTAAGGTGGCCTGTCCAGATCATAATCTGGTGCGCGCCCGTGCGCAGTTGAGGCTGCTTGAGGATATGGATGCGCATTGGGACGATATGGTTTCCCTGATTGACGAACTGGCCGGCCAACAAAAAAGCGGCGCATGACGGGCATTCCCGCTTCACCCGCCGCTCTTGAGAGGACCAAGACATGAAGCCAAGCATTAAACCCATGACCCTTGTTCTCTGCGCCATGCTGGCGGGGGGCATCGTGGCTATCGCGTTGCTTTTGCCCGGCACGCTGGACAGCCGCCGCACACTGGAAGTTGAGCGGTCCGCCACGCCTACACCCACCGCGGATGTGCGCAGCATGCTGATGGTAACCCCCGACCCCAACAACACTCCAGCCCCCACCCCGATGCTGCTCAAAACGGGCGTCAAGGGCGACGAGGTAACGCGCCTTCAGCAGCGTCTTCAGGAGCTGGGCTATTACAACGGTGAAGTGGATGGCCAGTATGGGCCCGGCACAGCTGAAGCGGTGCGGGTATTCCAGGCCCAGCATGGACTGGACAGCGATGGCATTGCGGGCGAAGCCACGCGTACGCGCCTTTACGCACAGGATGCCCAAACATGTGTGCCCACCGCTACGCCCACGTCCACGCCATCGCTGCTAAAAAAGGGTGATGCCAGCGACGCCGTGCGGGATATGCAGCAGCGTCTCAAGGAACTGGGATACTACAGCGGCGAGGTTGACGGCGATTTCGGTGGTGGAACGGAGGAGGCGTTGCGTCTCTACCAGCGCCAAAACGGCCTGGATGTAGACGGTATCGCTGCGGAAAAGACCTTTGCCAGCCTTTATAGCGATCAGGCCAAGCAGGTAACCATCACCCCCACGCCCGACCCGGCGCAGATGCCGCTTTTGGTCAACCGTGATCATCCCGTAGATGCGGGGTATGAGCCGGACGACCTTGTAAAACTCAAAAACGTGATGCCTTCTTCGCTGGTTACCGTCAAAGGCAGCGATATCGAGGGGGACCGTACCGCCGCAAACGCCATGATCGAAATGTTTGAAGCAGCTCAGGCGGATGGCGTGACCGGCTGGCAAATCAGCGCGGGCTACCGCAGCTACGAATACCAGCAGGAGCTCTTTGACGAGCAGGTGGCCGAGTACCGCGCCGAGGGCTTTACACAGGAAAAGGCCGTGTCCGCCACACGCAACACCGTGGCCTATCCAGGTGCCAGCGAGCATCATACAGGGCTGGCATTCGACATCACCGTTGCCGGTACCACCTTCAAGGGCACTGAGCAGCAAAAGTGGCTGCACAAGCACTGCTGGGATTACGGTTTCATCATCCGCTATCAGGAAGACAAGGAAAAGATCACCGGTTTTCTGGCTGAATGCTGGCATATTCGTTACGTAGGTCTGCCCCACAGCACCGATATGCGTGACCGCAACCTCTGCCTGGAGGAGTACCTGGGCGAAGCCTGAGCCCCGACCGCATATTTTACGCCAGGCAAATCAATGTAAGAAGGGAAATCATGTACGACCTGATCGTCATTGGCGCGGGGCACGCGGGATGCGAGGCGGCGCTGGCCGCCTCCCGCATGGGCGTGGAAACCCTGCTACTTACCCTGGATCTTGGAAGTGTGGCCCTGATGCCCTGTAATCCCGCCATTGGCGGCACAGGCAAGGGCCACCTTGTGCGTGAGGTAGACGCGCTGGGTGGACAAATGGGGCTGTGCATCGACCGTACATTTCTGCAAAGCCGCATGCTCAACCGTGCCAAAGGCCCGGCCGTTCATAGCCTGCGCGCCCAGGCTGACAAGCGCCGCTACCACGAGGACATGCTGGGTGTGCTGTTTTCCACGCCCAAGCTAACGGTGCGGCAGGCCGAGGCCATGGAGATTCTCACGCAGGGAGGCAGGGTAAGTGGCGTTCGCACCATGACGGGAGATATCATCGCCTGCCGGGCATGCATAGTGTGCGGCGGCGTGTACCTCAAAAGCCGCATCATCATCGGCGACTATTCCAAAAACAGCGGACCACAGGGGCTTTTGCGGGCCGAGGGGCTGTCCGATTCTCTGGAAAAGCTGGGTTTTACGCTCCGTCGCTTCAAGACCGGCACGCCCGCCCGAGTGGACGTGCGTTCCATCGATTTTGACCGTATGGAACCTCAACCCGGAGATGACCCCATCGTGCCCTTTTCTTTTCTGACCGTAGCAGGCGATGAGGGCACCGGTGTCTCCTTTCCGCTTCGAAACCGTGCCATGTGCTATCTAACCTACACAAATGAAGAAACGCACCGTATCATCCGGGAAAACCTGCACCTTTCCCCCATGGTACGCGGTGACATCAAGGGCACCGGTGCGCGCTACTGCCCCAGCATCGAGGACAAGGTGCGCCGTTTTGCTGATAAAGACCGTCACCAGCTCTTTTTGGAACCGGAAGGTCTTGCCAATCCGGAATGGTATGTGCAGGGCATGAGTTCCAGCCTGCCTGAAAGCGTGCAGTGGGCCATGTACCGCACGGTACGGGGACTTGAACGCTGCGTGCTCACACGCCTGGCCTATGCCATCGAATATGACTGCATCGACTCCACAGAGCTTCGCCTTACGCTGGAAAGCCGGCGTGTGCCGGGGCTGTACTTTGCCGGGCAGGTCAATGGCACCTCAGGCTATGAGGAAGCTGCCGCGCAGGGCATTCTAGCGGGTATCAATGCCGCCTGTGCGCTTTTGGGGCGGGATCCACTCATCCTCACGCGCGACATGGGCTACATCGGCGTTATGGTGGACGATCTGGTGGTCAAGGGTACGGACGAACCCTACCGCATGATGACCAGCCGCAGCGAATACCGTCTGCTTTTGCGCCAGGACAACGCTGATCTGCGGCTAACGGCACTCAGTCATGCGCGTGGCCTGGCCAGTGACCGGCGCATGGCCTTGACAGAAAAAAAACGCGAGGGAACCGAGCGTCTGCTTTGTACGCTGCGTTCTGTGCGCCTGCCTGCATCGCCTATTCGTGACGCATGGCTGAGCCAAAACAGTCAGCCCGTTACCGCTGCTACCCTGACTGCCGAGGATCTGCTGCGCCGCCCCGACATAACCTTGGCTTCCCTTAAGGAACTATGCCCGGAGCTGGCCGGTTTTTCCGCGGATGTGGAGACGCAGGCAGAGCTGAACGTGAAATATGAGGGGTATCTCAAAAAGCAGCAGGCTCAGGTCGCACGTGCACGCGCCATGGAGGACTGGCAAATTCCCGAGGATATCGACTACGACCTCATCGACAGTCTTCGCATCGAAGCCCGGCAAAAGCTCAAAGCCAAAAAGCCCCTGAGCCTGAGCCAGGCCGGGCGCATTCCTGGCGTGAACCCTGCCGACGTGGCCGTGCTCATGGTATGTCTCAAGCGGCGGCGGGATGGCGGTGAAGCGTCTAACACAAGAGAGAAGGGACAGCCTTGAAAAAGCATTCCTCCATGGCGCTGGTCGTGTTTGCGGTATGCATGGTCAGCTACTCCGGTCCCATGGTCAAAGGCGCGCTCAACGAAGGCGCCTCGCCTATTTCCGTAGCGTTGCTGCGCATGCTGGCAGCAGCGTTGCTTTTGCTGCCCTACGAGGTGCGCCAGTGCGTGCGCCGGCGCATCCCCATGAAGCTCACCCCCGCCCAGTGGGGAATGACAGCGCTGGCCGCTGCCTTTCTGGCCGCCCACTACATCACCTGGATTACCTCACTCACGGGTACCAGCACGTTTGCCTCGGTGGCACTGGTATGTACGCAACCGTTGTTTGTGGCGTTTTTCAGCTATGTGCTTTTTCATGAGCGCACCCCGCGGCGTGCTTTGCCGGGTGCGCTGCTGGCGCTTCTGGGCGCAGTGACGATCGCCCTTTCCGGCCTCTCGGGGCAGGAGGTGCAGGCAGCAGGCAGCGAAGCGCTCCGAAGCAACCTTCTGGCCCTTGCCGGAGCTGTGCTCATGGCTGCGCATTGGCTGGCTGGCCGGCAGATTCGCCAAACGTTGGCTGCGGAGGTCTATACGCCTGTCCTTTATCTGATCACGGCTGTGCTGCTGGCCCTGTGCCTGCCCCTGTCCGGAGGCTGGCGCATGCCGCTTTCAGCCCTGCCCTACATGGCGGGACTGGTCATCGGCAGCACGCTGCTGGGGCATGCCGTGTTTGCTTACGCTCTTTCGGGTGTATCTGCAAATGTCATCAGTTTTGCTCTGCTGGGCGAGCCCGTTGGTGCGATGATTTTCAGTATGATTTTCTTTGGCGAAGTACCCACCTGGCCCGTAGCTTTAGGCGGCTTGCTTACGCTGGCGGGGCTGGCGCTCTATCTGGCATTTGCAGGAGGAGAAAAGCAGCCTGCTTAGCGCCAAAGACATGTTTCCAGATTTACCATGCCATCCGGACGGAATTCCACGCCTTCCATCTCTAGCAGCAGACGGTGGGTCTCCTTGCCGCAGGGCGAGAATGCTGCACTCAGGCCGCCCTGCCGGCTGACCACCCGGTGGCAAGGCACATCTGCCGGAGCCACACCCAGGGCATAGCCTACAGCCCGCGCGGCACGCGGGCTTCCGATCATGCGGGCAATCTGGCCATAAGTGGCCACGCGCCCCCGCGGAACCTGCCTCACGACAACATAGACTTGTTCGAACATTCCCATCCACGCGCCCCCTTTGCGTCATCTTCTCTGGGATGATACCACAAATGGCCGCGTGCGAAAACCTGTTTTGTGGAAGGAAGCGGCGATAGAACGATGCAAGAACGCGCAACCCTTATGACAGAAGGGTCGGTCTGGCGGCACATCGTCAGGTTTGCCCTGCCTGTATTCTGGGGAAACCTCTTCCAACAGCTCTACAACGTTGTGGACTCGCTTGTGGTAGGAAACTTCCTGGGCAGCGACGCGCTGGCAGCGGTGGGTTCCTCCAGCCACCTGATCTTCCTGCTGGTAGGGCTGTTCAGTGGCATCTTCACGGGAGCCAGTGTGGTCATCTCGCGCTATTATGGTGCGCAAGATGATGCGGGGGTGCAGGCAGCCGTGCACACTACGGTGGCCTTTGGCCTGGTAGCAGGTGTGGTGACCACCATCGCGGGCGTAATCATCACGCCCCCCTTGCTGGTGTGGATGGGCACGCCCGAAAGTGTACTTCCCAACTCCATACTGTATTTCCGCATCTACTTTGGCGGCGTAATCTTTGTTATTCTATACAACACAGCGGCGGGCATCTTTCAGGCCGTGGGCGACAGCCGCCACCCACTGTATTACCTGATTGTATCCTCAGTTGTCAACGTGGTGCTGGACCTTCTTTTCGTCGCTGGTTTTGGCATGGGAGTAGATGGTGCGGCCCTGGCCACGGTGATCTCACAGGCAGCAAGTGCAGTGCTGGGTTTTTGGCGGCTATGCCATACTACCGGTCCTTACCGCATCTGGCCTAAAAAAGTGCGTTTTCATGGCTTGGCACTTCGTCAGCTGCTCATAATGGGCATCCCCTCCGGGCTGCAAAACTCCATCATTGCCATTGCTAATGTAGTGGTACAGTCTTCCATCAATCTTTATGGATCTATGGCCATGGCCGGTTGCGGCTCTTATTCCAAAATCGAAGGCTTTGGTTTTTTGCCCATTAGCAGTTTTGCCCTGGCACTGGCTACCTTTATCGGCCAGAACCTGGGCGCAAAGCAATACGATCGTGCCCGGTACGGCGCGCGCTTTGGCATCCTTTGCTGCATGCTCATGGCAGAAGTGGTGGGCATTGGTATCAACCTGCTGGCGCCATGGCTGATCTCCCTGTTCAATGGTGATCCGCAGGTCATCGCCTTCGGCACGCTACAGGCACGTACGGTTACGCTGTTTTACTTCTTGCTGGCTTTCTCGCACTCGGTTGCAGGTGTAATGCGCGGAGCAGGACGGGCTATCGTTCCCATGCTGGTAATGCTGGTATGCTGGTGTGTCATCCGCGTCAGCTACATCATGCTTGTGGCGCGTGCCTCAGGCGATATCCAAATGGTTTTCTGGGCCTATCCCATCACCTGGGCTCTTAGTTCAGTGGCATTTTGGATCTACTTTATGCGCGGTGACTGGACACACTATCTGGAAAAGAAGGAGGGGGCAGCCTAAGGCGCGCCACGCCCGTCTCATAAAAAAGCGAAAAGGTCAAGGAGATTATCAGGGCGGATAAGAGCAGCGAGCATATTGGCTTTCAGCGAACGCTTTTTGCCTGAAGCAGCAAGATAATTTTTATGGACTGTAA
>JAEYCB010000036.1 GCA_023404345.1 Bacillota bacterium | reverse complement strand
TTACAGTCCATAAAAATTATCTTGCTGCTTCAGGCAAAAAGCGTTCGCTGAAAGCCAATATGCTCGCTGCTCTTATCCGCCCTGATAATCTCCTTGACCTTTTCGCTTTTTTATGAGACGGGCGTGGGCTTGCTGTTCCCCTCAGACTGTCAAAGAACCTTTAAGGCGCGCCTCCGGCGAAAAAGACCGCCAACGGCAAGCTTTTTCGACACGCTGAAGGGAACGGCGGCTTGCCGTTCCCCTCTTTGATCACAGAATATAGCGTTTGAGGTCCATCGTTACCTCATCCTTGCCCAGATGCTCAATGACGTAATCGCCATTGATGTTGAGATAAACATTGGGCATTTCCTCGCCCCCGGCGTTGAAGCTGATATCCTCCAGCAGCTTTTCAAACACCGCAAACAGGCGGCGTGCGCCGATATCTTCCTTGGTCTCATTGAGCACATAGGCCGCGTGGGCGATAGCCTCAATGGCGCTGTCCTCAAAGGACAGGAACACCTTGTCCACCGCCAGCAGCGCCTCGTACTGACGGGTGAGCGCGTTTTCGGGCTGAGTCAGGATGGCCTTGAAATCCTCCTGCGTCAGGCTCTTGAGCGTCACATGGACGGGGAAGCGGCCCTGAAGTTCGGGAATCAGGTCCGTCACCTTGGCCACATGGAACGCACCCGCCGCGATAAAGAGCATGAAATCCGTGCGTACCGCGCCGTACTTGGTGTTGACGGTGCTGCCCTCCACGATGGGCAGGATATCGCGCTGCACGCCCTCGCGGCTGACATCGGGGCCGTGGCCGCCGGAGGAACGGCCCGCCACCTTATCGATTTCGTCAATAAAGACGATGCCCTGCTGCTCAGCCCGGCGGATGGCTTCCTCGCGCACCTCGTCCTCATCGATGAGCTTGTCGGACTCCTCCTCCAGAAGAATCCGGCGCGCTTCCTTAACCTTGACGCGGCGGATTTTCGTCTTTTTCGGCATCATGCCGCCCATCATATCGCCGATGTTGATGGAGTTTCCGCCCACTTCCAGCTGCGGCAGCGTATCCTCCACTTCGATTTCAATTTCGCGGTCCTCAAGCTGGCCGGTGCGCAACTGGGCAAGCACATCCTCGCGCCGGAGCGCCAGCTTGTCCTGCTCCTCCTTGGGAAGCTCCGGCTCCTTCTTGCCGCCCAGCAAAAACTCAAACGGATTGCCAGCATTCTTCTTGGGCGGGTTGACCAGCAGCGTAGCCAGGCGGTCCTCCGCCAGGACGGACGCACGGGCTTCCACCCGTTTGGAAAACTCGCTTCGCACCATCCGGACAGCATTTTCCATCAGGTCGCGGATAATGCTTTCCACATCGCGCCCTACATAGCCCACCTCGGTGAACTTGGTCGCCTCCACCTTGACAAACGGCGCGTTAACCAGCTTGGCCAGCCTGCGGGCGATCTCGGTTTTGCCAACGCCCGTGGGGCCGATCATCAGGATGTTCTTGGGGCTGATTTCATTGCGGATATCCTCGTCCAGCTGTGCGCGGCGGTAACGGTTGCGCAGGGCGATGGCCACGGCACGCTTGGCCTCGTCCTGGCCGATGATGTAGCGGTTGAGCTCCCGCATGATCTCTCTGGGTGTTAATTCCTTCATGGCCTGCCTCCTAGAGCGTTTCAACGGTGATATGGTCGTTGGTAAACACGCAGATGGACGCGGCTACCTCCAGCGCCTTCACAGCGATTTCTTCCGCCGAAAGGCTGGTGTTGTGAATCAGGGCGCGCGCGGCCGCCAGCGCAAAGTTGCCGCCGGAGCCGATGGCGCACACGCCGTCGTCCGGGTCGATGACTTCGCCATTGCCGCTCAAGATCAGCAGCGTGTTCTTGTCCGCCACAATCAGCATGCTTTCCAGCTTGCGGATGGCGCTGTCGCCGCGCCACTCCTGCGCCAGGTTGACCGCAGCGCGCTCCAGATTGCCGCCGCATTGGGTCAGCTTTTCCTCAAAGCGCTCGCACAGCGTAAAGGCGTCGGCCACCGCGCCCGCGAAGCCGGCGATTACCTTGCCGTTATACAGGCGCCGCACCTTTTTGGCGCTGGATTTGAATACGGTGTTCTCTCCCATGGTGACCTGTCCGTCACCGGCGATGGCCACCTGATCGCCGCGCTTGACAGCGCAGATGGTGGTTCCCTTCATGGTCATGTAGGATCATTCCTCCTCGGTCATAAACAGGTTCAGCACCCACTGTGCAAGCGTGCGCCCCGCCTGAGTATCGATATGGGTAGCAATGGTATATTCCGGAACGCCCTCCCCATTGACGGTAAGGTCATTCATCAGGATGTGATTGAGGCCGCGGAAGGCCTTGAAGCTCATAAAGGTCATGTTGTCGCCAATGGCATCGGCATAGGCGATTCGCCCCTCGTCTTCGGATACGATGGGGTCACGCCTGCCCTGGCCGATGTAGGTGGGCACCTTGAGCTGCTTGATCAGGTCTACGGCGTTATAGTGCAGGTCCTCCCAGAAATAATAGCCGTTTTTGCCAAACAGGGTCAGCGCGCGGGCCTCCTCCTCGCTGACAGAAGAAACCTTTTTGATCATTTTTCCGATCATTCCCTGCGTTTCCTCGTCCAGCGCGGCATATGCCTCCGGCTGCGTATCGCAGTACCACTCAAGCAGCGTTTTGGGCGTGCTGCCCAGGATGATCATGGCTGCAAAGCCCCCCTCGGACTGGGAAACAATGCGGGGCGTGATCATTCCGCCAAAGCCCAGGCCCATCACCACGATGCGCTGCTGGTCCACCATCGGGATATCCCTGAGCAGTTGGCAGGCGGCCAGCGCATCTTCCACAGCCTCGTCATAGACGGTTTCCACCTGTGCGTCCGGGTAGGCGTAAGCGCGGCTGTCATAGCGCAGGGAGGCCACGCCCATTTCGCCCAAGGCGCCCGCCAAGTCCTCAAAGAAAGCGGTCTGGCCCATGGTGAGGTTACGATCATGCGCGCCAAAATCATGGACAAATACGCACGCAGGAACGGGCGCCTCCTCGCTGGCTTCCTTGGGCATGGCCAGCACGCCCTCCAGTGCGTACGGCGCCTGTCCCACCGTTACATCGGTTTCCACATAATTCGGCTCTGCGGTCACTTGGCCGCCCACCAGCATATCACTGCCGTCACTGACCGCTTCTTTTTCCGCGGGCACGAACTCAAGGGCCATGACTTCCCAATCGTCCTCTTTGTTTTTATGGGTGAAATACATGTCCAGGTCCTGTTTTTCCATGATCAGGTGCAGCACATGGGTTTTCAACTGGTTTTCCGGTTCTTCAAAGCTGCGGTAGCTGCCCAGCTCCAAAAACGCGCCCGTCATCCATTCCAGGTCGGTCAGCATGGCTTCGTAGGTTTCCATGGGCATGTAACGGCGGATTTGAAGATCGTAGTACCCCCACAGGCGGCTCATGGACTTGCCTTCGATGTAGTCCAGCGCGTATTGGCGGACTGTTTCCTCGTTCCACACGGGCACATCATCTTCCATTTGCTTGGCCGCCAGAGATACGGCGGGCAGGCCAGAGAGGATGATCATCAACATCAGCATCAGGACGATTGCGCGTTTCATGATTTTTTCCTCCTCATCGGTGGTACGTCTAGCATAGCATAGAAAAACCGGTTTAGGAAAGCAGTTCTTGCTCCATCTGTCCCAAAATCAGATCCAATTCCAACAACGCGCGTTCTGAAATCTTTTCGTAGCGCTGCTGCTTGCCTCGAATGCGCTTTTCTCCGGGCCGAACCTCCAGCGGGTCGATCAGGCCAAAAGCGCAGTTCATGGGCTGAAACCGCTTGTTTGGCGTGGATACATATCGCGCCATCGCGCCGATGGCGGTGCGGCCGCTGAAGCGCGGCGGCTCCTTGCCCATCTCGCGCAGCGCGGCGCACAGGCCGCACAAAAGGCCGCTGGCCGCGCTTTCCACATAGCCCTCCACGCCGGTGATCTGCCCGGCAAAAGCCAGGCGCGGCTCGCGCACGACGCGGTAGGTATCGTCCAAAAAGCCGGGGCTGTTGAGGAAGGTATTGCGGTGCATTACACCCAGGCGGGCAAATTCCGCGTTTTCCAGGCCGGGAATCATGCGGAACACACGCCGCTGCTCAGGATAGGTCAGGCGTGTCTGGAAGCCCACCAGGTTATACAGTGTGCCGGAGAAGTTATCCCGGCGCAGCTGCACCACGGCAAACGGCTCGCGGCCCGTGCGCGGGTCGCGCAGGCCCACAGGCTTGAGGGGACCGAAGGCCACGGCCATATCGCCGCGCTTGGCCATGCTTTCAATGGGCATGCAGCCCTCAAAGACGGCGCTTTCCTCAAAACCGCGCACAGGCACGGTTTCCGCTGTTTGCAGCGCGTGAACGAAAGCCAGATATTCCTCGCGATTCATGGGGCAGTTGAGGTAATCTGCGCCCCGATCGTACCTGGACATGCAAAACACCTTGTCCATGTCCAGGCTGTCGGCAGTGACAATGGGGGCGGCGGCGTCGTAGAAATGCAGCGTATCCAGCCCTTGCATGCGGGCGATGGCCTCGGAAAGCGTATCGCTGGTCAAAGGACCGGAAGCGATGATGACCGTGCCCGTCGGGGGGATATCGGTAACTTCTTCTTCGTGAACGGTGATGAGCGGATGTTCCCGCACCGCTTTATCCACTGCCGCGGAAAAACCGATGCGGTCCACCGCCAGCGCGCCGCCGGCGGGTACGGCGTTTTCATCCGCCGCACGCATGATGAGGGAATCCAGCATGCGCATTTCAGCCTTGAGCAGCCCCACCGCGTTGGAAAGACGGTCGCTGCGCAGGCTGTTGCTGCAGACCAGCTCGGCCATGGTATCCAGTTGCTGGGCCGGGGTCTTTTGCCGGGGTTTCATTTCGTAAAGATCCACGGGTACGCCGCGTTTGGCGATCTGCCAGGCCGCTTCACATCCGGCCAAACCGCCGCCGATAACCTGTATGCTCATCAGTCCTCATCCTCCTCGGGCTTGGGGACGGATGTTTTGTACCGGCAGGTTTCATTGGCGCACAGGTGCACCACCTCGCCCCGCTTGCCGGGCTTTTCCACCATGTAGCTGCCGCATTTGGGGCAGCGGTCCACGATGGGCTTTTCCCAGCTGACAAAATCGCAGTCCGGGTATTTTTCGCAGCCGTAAAACTTGCGGTTTTTCTTGCTGGTCTTTTCCATCAGGCGCGCGCCGCACTTGGGGCAGGGCGCGTCGATGTAATGGACGATAGGCTTTGCATTGCGGCAGGTGGGAAAGTTGGGGCAGGCAAGGAACTTTCCAAAGCGGCCCATTTTGTAGACCATCATGGCTCCGCATTTTTCGCAGGGCACGTTGCTGACCTCGTCCTTGACCTCTACCTTTTCGATCTGTTCTTCGGCAACGCCGAGCATCTTTTCAAAGGGAGGATAAAAGTCCCGCAGAATCTGGCGCCAGTCGGTCTTTCCCTCTTCCACGGTGTCCAGCTTATCTTCCAGAGAAGCGGTGAACTTGGTATCCACCACCGGGCCGAAGTATTCCGTCATCATACTGGTAACCATACGGCCCAGCTCCGTGGGATACAGGCGCTTTTTTTCACGGCTGACATATCCGCGTGAAATGATGGTAGTGATGGTGGGGGCATAGGTGCTGGGGCGGCCGATGCCCTTTTCTTCCAGAGTTTTTACCAGGCTGGCCTCGGTATAGCGGGCAGGCGGCTGGGTAAAATGCTGCACCGCGTCTACCTCGGCAAAGGCCATGTCGCTGCCCTCCTTGAGCACCGGCAGAATGCTTTCGGGGGTTTCCTGCTCGTCATCCGTGCCTTCGATATAGACGGCGCGGTAGCCGCTGAAAAGCATATGCTCGCCATAATAGCGCATGTCCACGCCGTCGCCCGCGATATCCGCCGTCATGGTCTGGAACACGGCGGGCTTCATCTGGCTGGCCAGGAAGCGGGCATAGATGAGGCGGTAGAGGTTATGCTGCTCCCGGGTCAAAAAGGGCTTGACGCTGTCGGGCGTGTGCTCCATATACGTGGGTCGGATGGCTTCATGGGCATCCTGCGCATTTTTGCGGCCCTTGTACTGGTTGGGCACTTCGGGGCAATATTCCTGGCCGTACTGGGCCTGAATGAAGCCGCGGGCTGCCTCCACAGCCTCGGCCGACACACGCACGCTGTCGGTACGGATATAGGTAACAAGACCCACGGTGCCCGCCTTGCCCAGATCGATGCCCTCGTAGAGCTGCTGCACCACCTGCATGGTTTTGGCAGTGGAGAAGTTGAGCTTTCGGCTGGCTTCCTGCTGCAGGCTGGAAGTGGTAAAGGGCGGCTGCGGCTTTCTGAGCTTTTCGCCCAGCTTGACGGACTGGACCTTGAATGCGGTTTTGAGGATACGCTCCTTGGCTGCCAGAGCATCCTTTTCGTTGCTGATTTGCGCTTTCTCACCGTCCAGGGAAACCAGCCGTGCCTCGCAGGTCATCTTTTTTCCCTTGGCATTGAGGGCCACAAAGCGCGCATTCACATCCCAAAATTCTTCGGGAATAAAGGCTTCGATCTCCTGCTCGCGCTCCACCACCAGACGTGTGGCCACGCTTTGCACGCGGCCGGCAGACAGGCCCTTTTTGACCTTGGCCCACAGAAGCGGGCTGATCTTATAGCCCACCAACCGGTCCAGGGCGCGGCGCGCCTGCTGGGCATCCACGCGATCCATGTCGATGGGGCGCGGGTGTTCCAGGGCCTCCTTAACCGCCTTTTTGGTGATTTCGTGAAACTCGATGCGGCAGGGCTTGGTGGGGTCCAGATTCAGCGTGTGCGCCAAATGCCAGGAAATGGCCTCTCCCTCGCGGTCAGGGTCAGTTGCCAGATAGACGCGGGACGCGTTTTTGGCTTCTTTTTTGATGCGTGCCAGGATGTTGCCCCGGCCGCGGATGGTAATATATTTCATTTCGAAATCATTGTCCGCGTCCACACCCAGCTGTGATTTAGGCAAATCGCGCACATGGCCCTGCGAGGCTTCCACATGGTAGCCCTTGCCCAGAAATTTTTCAATCGTCTTGGCCTTCGCGGGCGATTCCACGATCACCAGTTTTTGTGCAGTCGTTGCCATCAAACTCCTCCTCTGATTGACCGCCTACAGCATACGGCGGAAACAGTTGCCGCTTTCCCGGCAAATCAGGCCCATAATTTCCAGTGTACCCAGTTCAGCCAGCAGTTCAGAGCCATCCAGCCTGAGCCGCTCGCCCAGCGCCTGCGCGCCGAGCGGTTCCACGGCGAGCAGGGCCAGAATGCGCTGCTGAAGTTCCGTCAGGCCATCCTTTTCGTCTGGTTCGGGCGCAGGGGGGCTGGAGCCAAGGCCCAGGTCCTCCAGAATATCGCCTGCGCAGGTTACAATGCGCCCGCCCTCGCGCAGAATATGGTGCGGGCCCTCCGCACCCACCGTCCCCACGCAGCCGGGCACCGCAAATACCTCGCGCCCCTGTGCCAGCGCAGCATCCACGGTGATGATGCCGCCGCTTTTGATGCGTCCTTCCACGAACACAACGCCCAGGCTAAGGCCCGCAATGATGCGGTTGCGGTGCGGAAAATGATACGGCAGCGGTTGCGCGTCCAACGGATATTCGCTGAGAACCAGGCCGATTCCTCCCGCGATTTTCCTAAGGAGGGGTCTGTGCTCGGGCGGATAAGGCACGTTGATGCCGCTTCCCAGCACGCCGAGGGTATATCCTCCCGCTTCCAGCACACTCTCATGCGCTGCCCGGTCGATACCGCGCGCCAGGCCGCTGACCACGCATACGCCCGCTTCGCAAAGGCCGCGCGCAAGCACCCGCGCCATATCCCTTCCATAGGCACTGGGTTGGCGCGTGCCAACGAGCGCAACCATCGGCCTTTCCAGGCAGGCAAGGGAACCTGCATAATACAGCAAATAGGGTGCATCGTCAAGCTTGGCCAACCGGCAGGGGTAGTGCACATCGTCCTTGAAGAGCAGGCAGACGTTCCTTTCCTCAAGGCGGGCGATAAGCTCATCCATGGCGGCACGGGAATGGAGTGAGGCCAGTACCTTTAACACCTGTGCCGGAAACTCCGGGCCTCCCTGCCTGCCAAATGCATCCCATACGCCCTGTACGCCGCCGTATGCTCCGGCCAGGGATGAAACATGCATGGGCGTAACCTTGGCCGCCGATAACCACAGCAGGCACTTTTGTTCTTCGGTCAGGTGCATGTTCTACCCCCAATACGATCCGTCCGCGGTTCGGAACTGAAGAGCGAGCGCAACATCCTGCGCTTGTATGGCTTCATGGCCCGCCAGATCCGCCACCGTGCGCGCCACCTTGCGGATGCGTCCATAGGCGCGCATAGAGAGGTGAAACCGCTCCACCGCCTGACGGATGAGCCTGGTGGCCGCCGCATCCAGCGTGCAGAAGCGCTCCACGCCTGGCTGATCCAACTGCGCGTTGCAGTGGAAAGACAGGCCGTTGTAGCGGATGGCCTGCCGCCTGCGCGCTTCAAGTACGCGGGCCCGGACGGCTGCGCTGCTTTCCTCCGTGCCGCAGCCTTCGATTTCTTCGACGGACACGGCGTCCATCTCCACACGCAGGTCGATGCGGTCCAGCAGCGGGCCGCTGATGCGGCCAAGGTAGCGCCTGATCTCTGCCGGGGTGCAGCGGCATGGGCGCGTCTTGCTGCCATAGTTGCCGCAGGGACAGGGGTTCATGGCCGCAACCAGCGTTGCATGGCTCTGATACCGGTTTTGCCCGCCCACCCGCGTCACATTGACGAAGCCGTCCTCCAGCGGCTGGCGCAGCGCCTCGAGGGTTTCACGCCGGAATTCGGGCAGCTCGTCGAGAAAAAGCACACCGTTGTGCGCCAGCGACACTTCGCCGGGACGCGCCTTCGCACCCCCGCCTATCATGGCCGGCATCGAAATATTGTGGTGCGGTGTACGGAAGGGGCGCTGCGTCATCAGGCCATGATCCGCCCCCAGTTCCCCGGCGGCAGAATGGATGAGCGTGGTTTCCAGCGCCTCCTCATAGGTCATGGGCGGCAGAATGCCCGGCAGGCAGCGGGCCAGCATGGTTTTGCCGCTGCCGGGAATACCGGTCATCAGCAGGTTGTGTCCACCCGCCGCGGCGATTTCCAGCGCCTTTCGGCCGGCCATCTGGCCTTTGACATATTTCAGATCAAAAGCCACAGGCGCGTCCGGCGCAAGCGCCTCATAGCGCGCCGTGGGATGCGCGGCCAGCGGAGATTTGCCTGAGAGATGCCCGCACACCTGCAAAAGCGTCTCGGCGGGATAAAGGGTCAGGTTTTCCACGCATTCGCATTCCCTGGCATTTTCCATGGGAAGGATGAGTGCGCGCATGCCCCGTCCGGCAGCGGTGATAGCCATGCCCAGCGCGCCACGCACCGGCATCAGGCGGCCATCCAGCGCCAGCTCTCCCAGCAGCATGGTGTCTCCCAGACCATGGTAAGTCTCCGGCGACCGCGCGGCCAGCAGGGCTACGGCGATGGCAAGTTCAAATGCAGTACCTTCCTTTTTGACGTCCGCCGGAGCCAGATTGACCGTTACCTTTCCCAACGGAAAGGACAAACCGCTCACAGAGATCGCCGCCCGCACGCGGTCGCGGCTTTCCTTGACGGCTGCGCTGGGCAGGCCGACGATTTCAAAGCCGATCATCCCGCTGGAGATAAACGCCTCCACCTCCACGGGAAAGCCGTATACGCCGTTTAAACCGCAGGACAACGTCTTAGCGAGCATGGGAACACCCTCTCCGCAAAACGGGTTCGTCAGTAGTACAGCTTCGAGAACCACTTCATCGCGTCCAGCCACTCCGTGCTGGTCAGCCAGCCCGACGCATAGGGGAAGAACAGCACGAAGAAGACCAGCGCACCAAGCAGGTACAGAGCCATCACGCCCGTGCGGAGCCTTGGGCGGGAGCGCGTCAGGCGGTCCAGCCACCAGGCCGTGGCCATGATGATGAAGGGTACGCTTGCGAAGTAGTGATAAATGTACATGCTTCTGGGCACCAGCACCCAGGGCAGGTACTGCGCCAGGAAGCCCACAGCCAGCACCGGTAGCGTCAGATCGCCGTCGCCCTGGCGCAGCGCCACGCCGCCCCGCAGGTTCAGGTATTTGGCCACGCAGGCCGCGAGCGCGCCCAGCATGGCGATGGCTCCGATGTAGAAGACCCACGGATTGCCCATGCACATGATGGTGCTGGCATAGCCGGCGGGTTCATAGCTGTCCTGCGCAAACCACATGGGCTTGAGGATGAAAGGCCATTGCCACCAGGGAGACTGGAAGGGATGGTCCATGCCCAGTCCCGGCGTGCTGTGATAATTCAGCATGCCGATCTGCGCGTCAATCACGCGCTTGATCGTGACCGGTCCCGTGGGCGAAAGATATGGGATATAGCACAGGTAGTAGATCACGCATGGCACCAGCACGAAGAAGATCACGCAAAAGCCGCAGGTGATGAGGATGCGCTTGAGCGTAAAGTCCTGCGCGGCGCGCACACGGGCCTTCTGGCTAGCGTCCAGTTTGGCGTTATCCACATCAAGGCCGCAGGCCACATTGCTCACCCGATACTGCCGGTAGATGGCCACAAAGAACAGCAGCGCCAATCCAACCGCGGAATACAGGCCAATCCACTTGCTTGCGATGGCCAGGCCCATGAACAGCCCGCTCAGCGCCAGGGGAATCAGGCTTTTGCGCAGGCAGCGGTCAAACAGCCGGGGCTTTGTGGGATCTGCGGCGAAGATGTCGGTTTGCAGGTAACGCACCATGCACAGATAGCTCAGCAGGATAAAAAACACCGGGAAGGAATCGATGGTGGCAATCCGCGTCTGGGTATAGTGCATCAGATCCAGCGAGAATGCCAGCATCGACACCGTGGCGACGGAGCGCCTGTGGGTGAGCTGCAATGCCAGCAGATAGAGCGCGGGCAGCATCAAAACGCCGATGAACGCCCCTGCAAACCGCCAGCCGAACGGCGTCATACCGAAGATGGCGATACAGGCGCTCATCAACAGCTTGCCCAGGGGAGGATGCGTGGTTTCGTAGGGCGGCTGTCCGTGCAGATGCTCGTAGCCGGTGCGCGCGTGATAGATTTCGTCGAAGTAGGTGCCGTTATACCAGGCCGGCTCGCCTACGCAGGTGTCCTGCTCGTCGATCAGGTTTTCAACCGGCTTTTCGCTTTCCAGCACGCCCGTGCGTGCACCCGTATGGCTCACGATGGTCAGGGGCAACGTTTGCCCATTTTCATCCCGTGCCACGATCTCCCACAGGTTCAGCCCCGCTTCACAGGCGTTCAGGCGCAGATAGCGCCCCGTGAACCATACCACGCTGGTGGGCGAATCGCTCATGTAGGTGACTTCGCCGTTGTTCTGGGTGGACTGAAGCGCATACAGCCAGCGGTAGCACAGGCCCTCGCGCATGCGGCAGGGCGTTTCCGCCGACCAGGTGACGCCGTCGTCGCTGGTGGACACGGAAAAATCATTGTAGCTGACCCCTGCATAATACAAAAGGCTGAATTCCTTGCTTTCGCCCAGATCAAAGACGATCTGCTCGTCGGGCGAGGTGGATACCCACCCCGTCTGGGGCGCGACGGTGCTGCCCAGATTTGCAAAGGCCAATGCGCCGTAAACCACGCAGGTTACGCCCATCACCAGATAGTCGCGCAGGGTCAGGCGCAGGCGGGCGTCACCGGGGGTGAGCAGCATCCGCTCATACGCCGGTGGTACAGCCGGTTCCGCCTCCAGCGGCTTTGGCGCCTCGTCGGGCCGCAGTCCCGTATAGGCCACCCAGATGGCATAGCCGCACAGCAGAAGATTAAGCACGCAGAGCACATCGTTTAGAACGAGCGTATCGTTGTTGAGATGTCCCTGCTCTGCGCCAAAGAGAATGGCGTTATCCAGCACGATGGCCGTGTTGATGAACGTTGTGATGGAAAAGCCCACGCACAGGGCCAGCAGCCGCCGGTCGCGCGTCAGGATATAGGCCAGCAGAAGCAGCGGCAGAGCGGGAAGCAAATACCGCTCGTGCACCTTGATGCCCAGCACATAAATCAGGATCAGCGACAGCGCCAGATAAAAGGGCAGATAGGCGGCCTTGCGGTCACAGGCCAGGCACACGGCCGCAAGCAGGAAGGCAAAGGCCATCATCCCGTAGCCATAGGCGGTATAGCTGCCCCCGAAGAAGGTCAGCCCAAACTGGTACAGTGCCAGCAGCAGACAAAGCGCCCCCAGCGACGCACGGCGGGGCTGAGCGCGCAGGGACAGCTTTTCACCGCTCAGCATAAGCCACAGGCCCGCGCTCATGGCAGCCAACGCCGTGACCAGCGGCAGCGCCGTGGGAATGCGGGCCGTCAGGCCCGTCCAGTTGGCGCCGATCAGATAGTAGAGGTTGGCAGTATTCAGCGTGGCGTAGGCGTAGGAAGAAAGTGTCTCCCGATACAGGCTGATCAGCCACCCCGGCGACTGATTCACGGAAAAGGGCACGATGATGGCCGCCGCTACCGCCGCCGCCAATCCAAGGCCCATTCCGACCGATTTCCACTGCCGTACCCGGTCCGGCCGCTCCTGCTTTTCCAGCAGGCATACCAGCAGCCACACGCCGCCGGCCGGGGCAAACAACAGCGCCTGCGGCTTAACCAGCGCCGCCGCCACAAACAACGGAAAGGCCGCCCGCCAGTCCCGTCGGATGGCCGCCAGGCAGGTAAGCATCAGAAGCAGCGCCAGCACGCTGTCGGCCTGTCCCCAAGCCGCGCTGTTGACCAGCACCGCAGGATTGAGCGCGTAGAGGCTGGCCACAAGTGCCGCCGCTGCGTCGCCCAGCCGTTTGCGGGCAAAAGCGAACAGCACAAGCGCACCCGCCATGTCACATGCAATCGGCAGGCTTTTGACCACCAGCAGAGCAGCCCCTGCGCCTTTTACGGTTCTAAGCAGCAGACCAACAGGCCACAAAAGAAGCATATATCCCGGCGGATAATCACAGAAATAATCCGGGGAATAGAATCCCGCGGGGCCGTACTCGGCCATGCGCAGGCTCCAGGCGGTAAAGCAGTTGATATCCACCGAATAGCCCGGCACATTCACCGCAAGCACGATGCGCACGGCCAGCGCTACGGCCATCAGGCAGGCAAAGGCATAGACGGCGCGCTGCTTTGTCCCCTGGCGCGCCAGCAGCGGACGCGCCAGAAGGTATGCAAAGCCAAACACAAGGCCCAGCGCCACAAAAAGTGCCGTGCTCTTCTGCCCCTGCTGCGCAGTTTCGGTATCGTAGGAGACATAGCTCTGTGTGTCATACCAGATGGAAGCGAACACCCCGGAGGGCAGAGCGTCCACCTTTTCCAGGCATACGTCGTCAAAATAGGCTTTGCCGGTGCTTTCCGCGCCGTAGCCGCCCACGCGCACGCCGAAGGTCAGCTCGTGCTGGTCCTCGCCCGTTTCGCCGTACCATTCCAGATAGCGCCATTCGCTGCCGGTATCAAACAAGCAGTCGGAATACGAGTAAATACCCTCGATGCCCAGGTTTGCGCCGTTGCCGGTATCCTCCATGGAGTCCACCAGCACGTAGGCGCTCAGGCGATAGAGCGAGGACGGCTCCACCGAAACGGTGCAGGTGTAGCGCGCGTCGTTGGCGCTGGCGTTTTCCACCACGGCGCTGTATTGGCCGCTGTGCGCCTTTTCGGATGTGACGGCAATGCGCGAATAGCCCTCCTGCGTGCGGTAGGCCGTAGGATACCATCCCTCCGGGTTCCCGGACGCATCCAGCGTTTCAAAACCTCCGTTGGCAAGCAAATTGGTTTCTTCCGCGGCGGCGGACAGGCACATCAGCAGCGTCAACGCCAGGCAAAAAAAGGCGCAGAAGCGTTTCATTCGGCTGTTTCCTCCCCAACAAAATGGCGTATAAAGGCACGACGGTGCGCAGGAGTGGGGCCATAGGCGCGCAGCGCCGCAATGTGCTCTGCGGTGCCGTAGCCCATGTTGCGCTCAAACCCGTACTCAGGATATTGCAGGGCATAGTCCCGCATCTGCCGGTCCCGCGTCACTTTGGCCACGATGCTGGCCGCTGCCACATGATAGCTGCTGGCATCGCCCCGGATGACGGACTGGACGGGAAAGGGCAAATCCAGCTCCGTGACTGCGTCCACCACGCACAGCGTGGCCGGGGCATGCTCCGCCGCCCGGCGCATGGCCAGGCGCGTAGCGTTGAGGATGTTCAACCGGTCAATTTCCTCCGGGCTGGCCTCCCCCACGCCCACAAACAGCGCCGTTTCCATGATGCGTTCATACATTTCCTCGCGGCGCTTGGGGCTGAGGCGCTTGCTATCATCAATCCATTCATGCAGCGGCTGGGCGGGCAGGATGACGCAGGCGGCCACCACATTGCCCACCAGCGGGCCGCGTCCGGCCTCGTCCATGCCGGCCAGCGACGTGCCGAATCCCGGCAGCGCCCGGTCATAGGCGACAAGATCGCGAAAATGCGCCAGGCGCTTTTCAGAGGGTTTCGCCATCGCGCGACTCCTCCCCGGTCTGGGGCGCATCTTCCAGGGTGAGCTTCCCCACCTTGCCCTCACGAAATTCATCCAGAATCACCGCGCATGCGCGGTCCAGATCGCACACGCCGCCGCGCATGAGAAACCCGCGGCCCCGGCACACCTCATCCAGCAGGGCGTAGCCCTGGGCGGAAGGGTCTTTGATCTTGTAGCGTTCCACCGTCTGCCGGGGCATAACGGCCATCAGGTCGGCCAGCAGGCAGGCGCAAAGCTCGTACTGATCATATACAGCGTCCTTGATGGTGCCGATATAGGCCAGGCGCGTAGCCGCGCGCTGGTCATTCAGCTTGGGCCAGAGCATGCCGGGCGTATCCAGCACTTCCAGATAGGGCGACACCTTGACCCACTGGTTGCTCTTGGTCACACCGGGGCGGTCGCCCGTTTTGGCGATGCTCCCGCCATAGAGGCGGTTGATAAAAGTGCTTTTGCCCACGTTAGGCACGCCCACCACCATGGCGCGCAGCGTCTTTTGAATGCCGCGGCGCTCGTTGCGCTCAAGCACATCCCTGGCCGCCAGCTCAATGAGTCCGCGTGCCTGTTTGGTTTTTTGCGGGCTTTTGTCATAGGCCATGCACTCCAGGCCCCGGCTGCGGAAATAGGCCAGCCAGCGCTGGGTTTTGGCGGGTTCGGCCAGATCGGCCTTGCACAAAAGCAGCACGCGCCGCTTGTGGCGAATCAGCTCGTCCAGAGCAGGGTTGCGGCTGGACAGCGGAAGCCGCGCGTCGCACAGCTCCACCACAAGATCCACCTTGCTCAGCTGCGCGCTGAGCAGCCGCTTGGCCTTGGCCATATGTCCCGGATACCATTGAATATCCAAACACAAAACTCCTTCCGTCCCGCCTGCATAAGTGCATCGGCAAAAACGCTCAACCTATTAAAGCATTCTTTCCAAAAAAGCGCAAGGGGAAATCCGCCGGCCCCACCGGAAAAAACCGTGATTTTACAAGGGTTGGCGGCGGATTGTAAAGCTTTTATGAACGAATGAGCGAAACGTGTTTTCTTTAAGGATTTTTCTTTGACGCATTTATCTTTGCAGCAATGCAATCGCGGCGGCGGGATGGACCCGCCGCCGCGAAAGGAAATTGATCAAAGATAGATGTCGCGCTGCTCGTAGGTGGTATGCAGCAGCATGTGCGCCTTGTGGCTGTTGGGCTTGCCGAGGAACTCCTCGTAAATCTGCTTGATTTCGGGGTTCTCGTGGCTCTTGCGCAGGGTCTTGGCCTCGTCCTCGCCATAGAGGGCCTTGGCGCGGATGGCGGGCACGTTGGTCCAGTTGCGCACCGAGGCGGGCACGATGGGCTGGCCGCCGCCATTAACGCAACCGCCGGGGCAACCCATGACCTCGATGAAGTGATACTGCTTTTCGCCGCGCTTGATGGCGTCCAGCAGCTCGCTGGCCTTGCCGGTGCTGGAGCACACCGCCACGTTCACGTCCAGATCGCCGATCTTGACGGTGGCCTCCTTGATGCCCTCCATGCCGCGCACAGCGGTGAAGTTGACATCCTCCAGCGTCTTGCCGGTGATAAGCTCGTAAGCGGTGCGCAGTGCAGCCTCCATCACGCCGCCGGTAGCGCCGAAGATGACGCTGGCGCCGGTGCTTTCGCCCATCAGGCTGTCAAAGTCCTCATCCGGCAGGTTGACAAAGTCGATGCCGGCTTCCTTGATCATGCGGGCCAGCTCGCGCGTGGTGATGACCGCGTCCACGTCGGCCATGCCATTGCGGCCAAGCTCGGGGCGGCGTGCCTCAAACTTCTTGGCCGTGCAGGGCATCACGGACACGACCACAATATTCTGCGGATCGATGCCGGCCTTGTCGGCATAGTAGGCCTTGACCATCGCGCCGGTCATCTCATGAGGCGATTTGCAGGAGCTAAGGTTGGGGATGAATTCGGGGTAGTAGTGCTCGCAATACTTGATCCAGCCCGGCGAGCAGCTGGTGATCATGGGCAGCACGCCGCCGTTGTTGAGGCGGTCGATGAGCTCGGTGCCTTCCTCCATGATGGTCAGATCTGCGCCGAAGTCGGTATCGAACACCTTGTCAAAGCCGAGGCGGCGAAGCGCGGCGGCCATTTTGCTGGTCACGCTGGTGCCCATGGGCATGCCGAATTCCTCACCCAGAGCCGCGCGCACGGCGGGCGCAGGCTGCACCACCACATGCTTGGTGGGATCGGCCAGGGCCTTCCACACGTCCTTGGTGCCGTCAGCTTCGGTCAGTGCGCCCACGGGGCAGGCGGTGATGCACTGGCCGCAGTTGATGCAGGCCATTTCCGCCAGCTTCATCTCCCAGGGGCTTTCGATGGCGGTTTTGAAGCCGCGGCGCACCGGACCGATTACGCCCACCTTCTGCACATTGGCGCATGCGCCAACGCAGCGGCGGCACAGGATGCACTTGTTGTTGTTGCGCACGATGGAGGCGGAGGTCATATCCGGCTCATATTCGTTCTGCGCACCAGCAAAGCGCTCGCCGCTATCCACGCCCAGATCCAGGCACAGCTTTTGCAGCTCGCAGTTCTGGCTGCGCACGCAGCTGAGGCACTTCTTTTCGTGGTTGCTCAAAATCAGCTCCAGGTTGATGCGGCGGGCCTGGCGCACGGCGGGCGTATTGGTTTTGACCACCATATTTGGCGTAACCGGCAGCACGCAGGCAGCCTGCAGGGCACGGCCGCCGCAATCCACCACGCACAGGCGGCAGTTGGCGGTTTCGTTGATATCCTTTAAGTAGCAAAGCGTGGGGATATTCACGTTGGCGATATGCGCCGCCTCAAGCACCGTCGTACCCGCGGGAACCTCCACATGCACGCCGTCGATGGTAAGCGGAATCATCTGTTCCATGTCTGTTCCTCCTCATGCGGACATTAGTTCTTGACGATGGCACCGAAACGGCACTTCTCCATGCAGGAGCCGCACTTGATGCACTTGAGCCGGTCGATGTGATGCATCTCCTTGACGCTGCCGGTAATGGCATTGACCGGGCAGACGCGCGCGCATGCGGTACAGCCGCGGCACTTGTCGGTGATTTCGTAATTGAGCAGCTTCTGGCAGTGATGGGCGGGGCAGCGCTTTTCCTTGATATGCGCCTCGTACTCGTCACGGAAATACTTGAGGGTGGACAGGACGGGGTTGGGCGCCGTCTGGCCCAGGCCGCACAGCGCGGTGGCCTTGATATTTTCCGCCAGGGCTTCCAGCTTTTCAATGTCGCCTTCCTCGCCCTTGCCTTCCACGATGCGCTCCAGAATTTCCAGCATGCGGCGGGTGCCGATGCGGCAGGGAGTGCACTTGCCGCAGCTTTCATCCACGGTGAAGTCCAGGAAGAAGCGGGCGATATCCACCATGCAGTTGTCCTCGTCCATGACGATCATGCCGCCGGAACCCATCATGGAGCCGATAGCGGTAAGGGAGTCATAGTCGATGGCGATATCGAGGTAATCGGCCGGGATGCAGCCGCCGGAGGGACCGCCGGTCTGCACGGCCTTGAACTTCTTGCCGCCCGGAATGCCGCCGCCGATTTTGTAGATGATGTCGCGAAGCGGCGTGCCCATGGGCACTTCGACCAGGCCGGTATTGTTGATCTTGCCGCCCAGAGCAAAGACCTTGGTGCCCTTGCTGTTCTCCGTGCCGATGGAGGAGAACCAGTCAGCGCCCTTCAAAATGATCTGGGGAATGTTGGCAAGGGTTTCAACGTTGTTGATGTTGGTGGGCTTGTCAAACAGGCCGCGCACCGCCGGGAACGGGGGCTTGGGCTTGGGTTCGCCGCGGCCGCCCTCGATGGAGTGCATCAGCGCGGTTTCCTCGCCGCAGACAAACGCGCCTGCGCCAAGGCGGATGAAGATATCAAAATCAAAGCCGGAGCCGAAAATGTTCTTGCCAAGCAGACCGTATTCGCGGGCCTGATTGATGGCGATTTCCAGGCGCTTGACGGCGATGGGATACTCGGCGCGCACATAGATATAGCCCTCGCTGGCGCCGATGGCATAGCCGCCGATAGCCATGGCCTCAAGCACGGAGTGGGGGTCGCCCTCCAGCACGGAACGGTCCATGAAGGCGCCGGGGTCGCCCTCGTCGGCGTTGCAGACCATGTACTTCTGGTCAGCCTTGGAAGCGGCGGCAAACTGCCACTTCTTGCCCGTGGGGAAGCCCGCGCCGCCGCGGCCGCGCAGGCCGGACTTGAGCACCTCGCTAATGACCTGTTCAGGGGTCATCTCGGTGAGCACCTTGGCCAGTGCCTTATAGCCGTCGAAGGCGATATACTCGTCGATGTTCTCCGGGTCGATCACGCCGCAGTTGCGCAGGGCAAGGCGCATCTGGGGACGGTAGAAGTCGATATTGTCCAGGGTGACGTGCTGCTCGTCATCGGCCTTTTCCTTGTAGACCAGGTGCTGCACCACGCGGCCCTTGAGCAGGTGCTCGGAAACGATCTCATCTACATCATCGGGACGGATGCGGCTGTAGAAGGTGCCCTCCGGGTATACGATGACCACGGGGCCCGCCTCACACAGGCCGAAGCAGCCCGTGCGGACAACCTTTACTTCCCTGTCCAGACCGTTTTTGGCGATCTGCTCTTCAAAACGCTCAATCAGCTCGGCAGAACCGCTCGAAGAACAGCCCGTACCGCCGCAGACAAGCACATGTGCGCGAAAAAGATCCATGTTCGTTCCTCCTTAGCGTTCTCATTTGCCTTCCGCGGCGCCGATGGTATATTCCTGCACAGGACGGCCGTTGACAATATGCTCCGCCACGATGCGCGGCACCATATCGGGATTGACCCGCACGTAGGTGACCTTTTCCTTGCCGGGCATGATCACGTCCAGCATGGGCTCCAGGCGGCACATGCCGATGCAGCCGGTCTGGGACACGGTTACGTTTTGCAGGTTGCGCTTTTGGATTTCTTCCAGGAATTTGAGCATCACAGGACGCGCGCCCGCTGCAATGCCGCAGGTGGCCATACCCACCACCACGCGCACGGCGTCCTCGCCCTCTTTGCGCATAGCCACTTTTTCCAGGGTCCTTTGGCGGATCGCCTCAAGTTCAGCCAGGGATTTCATAAATCAGGACACCTCCAAAATCGGTTTGAATTCTTCGTCGATGCTTTCCTTGATCCAGGCGGCCACATCCGGCTCGCCAAGGCCGACGCCGCCCAGCGCCTCCCGTACCAGCCTCGTATCGAAAAGGGCCTCTTTGCCGGGCGCCGATGCCTGGAACACAAAATCGGGGGTTTGAGGATTGAGCACAATCAGCGTGATCAGCGAATCGCAGATATCCCCCATGGGGATGCAGTCGATATTGGAAAGATCAAAGGATGCATGAATAAAGGTACCTTTTCCAATCTCGCTTTCGATGCCAAAAGTCCCGCCTGCCATCTCCGCGCTCTGCTTGAGCATGGGAATACCCAGCCCCACCTTGCGCGTGGTGCGCGTGGTGGTAAAGGGGTCGGTCACCCGGGCCAAAAAATCCGGCGCCATGCCGCACCCATCATCGCGGACGGAGAAAGTCAGCATCCGGTTTTCATCCACTGTAAAAACAACCGTTACCAGCGTCGCGCCCGCCTTGATACTGTTCTGGGCGATATCCAGAACATGCATGCTCAAATCGCGCATGGCCGGTTTAAGAGGCGCGGTACTTGGCCAGAATATCGGGGATGTCCTCCGGGGTCAGGCGGCCGTATACCTCGTCGTTGATCATCATAACAGGCGCCAGTCCGCACGCACCCAGGCAACGGGTAGCCTGCACGGTAAAGCGGCCGTCCTTGGTGGTCTGTCCAACCTCTACGCCCAGCTCGCTGCACAGCTTGTCCAGCACTTTCTGCGAGCCTTTCACGTAGCAGGCGGTGCCCAGGCATACGCCGCACACGTACTCGCCCTTGGGCTGCAGCGAAAACTGCGAATAGAACGTAGCCACGCCGTAAACCTCGCTGAGCGTAACGCCCAGACCATCCGCGATGATCTCCTGCACATCGAGCGGGACGCAGCCAAAGATGCTCTGCGCAGCCTGCAGCACAGGCATCAGCGCACCCTTTTGTTCCCGGTGCTCCCGGATTACCTGCGCCAGCTTTTCATATTTTTCGTTATGATTGGACATGGCAGCCTAAGACCTCCTCCATTTTGATTGCGGGCAAAAGACGATGCCCGCCAGATACGCAACGAATATAGTTTACCATATCACAAACCGAATTGCACCACGTTTTTTTGAAAATTGATAAATTTTTATTGATCCAGTTTGTTCCAAAATCAAACATTGGTTACAGGTGTAAAATAACGAAAAAAACGCCTCTGAAAACAGAGACGGTCAGCGTGTCGAAAAAGGCCGCCGCACAAGGCTTCCGAAATCTACCGCGCATGCTGCCGGATTCGGATTTCATTTGGATGGGACGCCGTCAAGCGCGCGCCCCGAAGGAGTCAACCGAAATGAGCGGAGGGCATGGACAGCCCCTCCGTGTCGATTGAGGTTGCAAGGTTTCGGCTCCCCAACCTTCCCCAAAGCTTTTTTGACAGCCTGACCGCCCCCTGAAAACAGAGACGGCTTCCGGCAGGAACGGATGGGAACATCGCCTTCACCCTGTCAGAACATGCGCACGTTTGAAGCGAAGGGTTCCGCTCATCCTGCTTTGGTATCTTGCGAGCCTTTTTGTAATCCGGCGGCGGCAACCGCCCGCCATCGCCCCGCCATATCCGCCATCCATGCTGCCACGTCCATGCCGTAGGCGCGCCTGAGAGCATCTGAGGCAAGCACGGCCGCAGCCGGTCCATCCGCCGTTACGCATCCGCGGTCCAGCAGCAGGGCGCGCGTGCCGTAGCGAAGGGCCAGGCTCAGATCGTGCACCACGGAAATCACGCAGCGGCCCCCTTCGGCCATCCACCGTCCGATCAACTCAAACAGCTGCTTTTGGTACACCAGATCCAGATGATTGGCCGGTTCATCCAGCAGGAGCACACGCGGCTCCTGGGCCATGGCCTGCGCCAGAAAGGCGCGCTGAAGCTCACCCCCGGACAGCGTTTGCACATTGCGCCCGCGCAGGTTCCACAGACCGGTCATGTCCAGGGCGCGGCGCACCGCCTCCTGACCGTCCGGGTCCTGCGAGCGGAAAAAGCCGCGCGTGTGCGCGTAGCGGCCCATGGTCACCAATTCCTCAACAGTGAAGGCATAGCCTGCTGCGTGTGTCTGCGCCAGCACGCCCACTGCCTGTGCAAAGGCCCTGGGTTTCCATCTGCGGGCGTCGCAGCCCTCCAGCAGCACGCTGCCCCGATAGGCCGCACACTGGGCCACGGCCGCCAGCAAAGTGGATTTCCCTGCGCCGTTGGGCCCGATCAGCATGATCCACTCACCCTGATCCGCCGTAAAAGATACGTCCCGCACGGCGTCGCCGCTCTCGTAGGCGACGGTGAGTCCCTTTACTTCCAGCACAGCCTGCGCCTCCTGAAAAAGATGACCACAAACACCACCGCTCCCACCAGCGACGTGACCACACCGATGGGCAGTTCAATGGGGCTGACCACCGTGCGCGCCAGCAAATCCGCCAGCATGAGAAAAATGGCTCCCATGAACACAGACAGCGGCAGTACACGGCGGTGATTGGCACCGATGAACAGCCGTGCCGCATGCGGCACAATCAGCCCCACAAAGCCGATACTGCCGCCCACGGATACGCATACGCCGATCAGCGAAGCCACGCAGATCAGCACGCACAGCTTAACCGGACGCACCGCCACGCCCATGTGGCGCGCCGCGTCCTCACCCAGCGAAAAGGCGTTGAGTTCGTCCGCACGGGAAAGCAGCACGCCGCCAAAAACCGCCAGCGCAGCCAGCAGCACCAGCGTCTCCGTGTACCCTGCACCCGAGAGCGAGCCCATGGTCCAGAAGGTGATGGAGCGCAGCTTTTCCCCCGAAAAGGCGGTGAGCAGGCTGATAATGCTGGTGACAAACATGCTCAGCACCACGCCCATGAGGATGATGGTCTGCGTGCTCATTCCCCGGTCCGCCGCATAGGCCAGCGAAAGAATCAAAATCAGCGACCCCAGCGCAAACAGCATGGCCATCACCATCGTGCCCGCAAAGGGAAGGCCGGGAAAGGAAATGCCCAGCAGAAGCGCCGTTACCGCGCCCAGCGAGGCGCCCGCGCTGACGCCCAAAGTGGACCCATCCGCCAGAGGATTGCGCAAAAGCCCCTGCATGGCCGCGCCGCACAGCGCCAGCGCTCCGCCGCACAGCGCCGTGGCCAGCACGCGCGGCAGACGCACACCCAGGATAATCGTCCGGGAAATGCCCTGCGGCGACTCCAGCCCCCACACAGCATTCCAGATGGCCGCCGCTGTGTCTCCAAAGGGAACGGCCACGCTGCCCAGCGATACGCACAGGCAAAGCGTGGCCGCCGTCAAAAGGCACAGCAGGGCGTATCCGTACCAGGGTATTCCCCCGGACGGGCAGCCTATCGCACGCCTCATGCCGCAGGCTGCGCGGCCTCATCCGCACCGTAGACAAAGTCGAACAGATCCTGCGCCGCATCCAGCAGACGCGGGCCGGGACGGGAGGTCATATCCGCGTCGGCGTTGTAGACGGCGCCGTTCTTAACGGCTTTCAGGTCCTGCCAGCCCTCGCGGGAGATGATTTCATCCGCGGGCAGCTCGCCCTCGCCGTAATACGCCGCGGTGGTTACGATGTAGTCCGGGTCACGCGCGAGCACCTGCTCCTGTGAAATCTCAGCCCAGCCGCTCACGTCGGAGAAGGCGTTGGTCAGGCCCACGATCTGCGCCAGTTCGTCAAGGAAGGTATCCGCGCCGCTGGTCCACAGGCCCCACTCCAGGGGAGAAACCTCGAAGTACACGGTCTTTCCGGTGTCCTCAGCCTTTTCCCGAAGCGCGTCAAAGCCCTCCTGCATCTGGGAAGAGAGCGCGGCAGCCTCCTCCTGCTTGCCGGTCAGCTCGCCCAGCATGGCAATGGCATCATACACGCCCGCCAGGTTCTGCGCGTCGGAAATGACCACGCGCACGCCGGCCGCCTCCAGCGCCTCCACCTGCTCCACCGTCTGGGCCATTTTGCTCATGACGATCACCTGAGGCTCCAGCGCCAGAATTTGCTCGATGTTGGTTTCTGCGCCGCTGTTGACGCTGGGCAGTTCCAGCACGGCCTCGGGATAGTTGCAGTATTCGCCGCGGCCCACCAGCACATCTTCCGCGCCCAAGGCGTAGAGGATTTCGCAATCGGCGGGATTGAGGGCAATCACGCGGGTAGCGGGCGCGTCCAGCGTGATTTCGCGGTCTGCCATGTCAGTGAGCGCAAGGCCTTCTGCCAGAGCGGCCGGAGCGGCCAGCGCAATCACGAGTGCCGAGATCAGGGACAGGATCTTCCGGGTTTTCATGGGTTCGATTCCTCCTTTGTGTTTTTGCACAAATGAATCGCGGGAAAACGCAAAAACCGCGCCATTCCAGATATAGGATGGCGCGATCAAAAAACGCGGCTTTCGCCAGTCTTTCATAGCATGTTCCATCCCGGGGATCACGGTGTAAACAGGTCTCCCGACTTGACTTCATCCTACTTGGACACCTTCCCGCTCGCGCAGTGGCCGGAAACAACCGGTAGGGCCGTAAGCCCGCGGCGTTTCCCTGTCCTTTCGTCCGTTTCACGGTTCCCGGGTGAGTCTGGAAATTGCATCCAGTTCCCATGACGGAAGTTCACACCTCCGCCGCGTGTTTCCACGCAGATACACCGGCTATTCACTTGTGCCTGTATTATAAGGCAAGCGGAGCATTCCGTCAAACATCGTTTTGGGGCGTCATGTACATTGCCCGCAAAAGCCGCATCACATCCTCCGCCGCAGGCTGCGCGTCCAATGAAAATACGCGCTCCTGAATATCCTCCAGCCGGTGCGCGTCGCTGGAATGCAGCACAAAGCGGCCCTTCGCCGCATAAGGCGGGCACGCGACGCCGGGATAGACCTCCACCACCGGATATTCCGGCAGAAAGGGCATCAGGCCCAGCGCGCCGATCATGCCATTGCTGCCGCGGTTGATGTGAGCAGGCACGGGAACGCCCCCAAAGGCGCGGATCAGCGTGCAGACCTCCTCCACGCTCAGGTCTGTGGCGTTGATGAGCAGCTTTTCCAGCGTACCGGAGGGACTGTCATCCGCTCCGATAATGATCTGGTTGCCGAACAGCGCCGGCTGGTTCTGCACCTGCGGCAAATGGGCATAGACCGCTTCCCCCGCCTCCAGCGCGTCCTTTACAGAGGGAAAGTAGCCCAAAATGTGCACCTCTTCCCGGCTGGTCACCTCCATGCCGGGAATGACCTGCACACCGTACGCCTCACCTGCCGCCACAGCCTCCGGGGTATTAAGGGCGGTGTTGTGGTCGGTGAGGGCAATCACGTCCAGCCCCTTCACCCGCGCCATGCCCACCAGGTTCCAGGGGGTCATGTCGTCATCGGCACAGGGCGACAGACAGCTGTGAATGTGCAGGTCGCAGTAGGCGGCCATCTTTACTCCGCAGGCGGCAGCACGCCCGCCTGTCCCATGAGCACGCTCACCTCATAGGCCGTTTTGCCGGTGGCAAGCACGGGCATGTCCTCTTCCTGCGCCTTTTTGAGCGAGGCGGGCTCGGCCTCCACCCCCTCCACCAGGATCACGCAGGCCATTTCCATCAGCACCGCCACGGCAATCACATTCACGTGCGTCTGCACCGTGCACCAGGCCATGCCCTGCTTGCCGTGCGCCAGCACCCAGCTGAGCAGGTCGCAGGTATAACCGCAGGTAATTTCCGCATCCAGCGGAGCGCTGTCGTTCAGGCTTCTGGCGCCAATCAGATCCATAAGCTGTCCTACCGTCATGCGTTCATTCCCCTATTCTCTGGTTGTTTTGGCCAGCTCCACCATTTTCTGCGCCATTACCTTGAGCTGCTCCTTGAGAATGTGGATGCAGTCCATCTCGTTGCAGTATCCGCGCACGATATCTTCGGCAAAGGTGCGGCAGGTGGGGCTTCCGCAGCTTCCGCAGTCGTAGCCGGGCAGCCGGCGTACAATTTCCTCCATCTGCTCCATCTTGCGCATGGCTTCAACAATATCATCATCCAGGCGCATGGCGCTGTTGGCTGAGATGTGTTTATCCGCCAGAAGATTATACTTGGTCAGGTAGGAGGTGCGCACGCGCTCGTCGGGGTGGGTGATGTCGCATCCGCGCATCAAGGCCCGGACCGCGCCGCGCGCCACATAGGTGTTTTCAAAGGTAAGCGGGCCGCCCACGCAGCCGCCCGTGCAGGCCGCGCCCTCAAAAAAGGCCAGATCGGGCAACTTGTCGTTTTCGATTTCTTCCAGCACGCGGATCACATTTTCAATGCCGTCCACGCTCATGCTGTGCTCGGGGCAGACGGCTGCCGCCTCGCCGCCGCTGCTGGCCCAGCCCACGCCGTAGGCGGTGGCGCGCGCGGGATGCGCCGCATCCACAGGGCTGGCCTTGATGTGGCTGGAAAGCAGGCCGTAGATCTCCAGCATGGAAATGGCGCCGTCCACAGCGGAGGTTTCATGTCCGATGGGGTTGCGAATGGCCGTTACCTTGGCTGCGCAGGGCGTGATGAAAAAGCACCCGACTTCCTCCGGCTTTGCGTCATGCGCGCGGCAGAACTCACGCCGCGCCACCATGGCGGCCACCTCCATGGGCTGGCGCACGTCGATGATGTGCGGAATCAGCTCCGGGAAGCGCACGCGGATCAGGCGCACGATGGCCGGGCATGCCGAAGAAATCACGGGATAGCGGTCGCGGCCGATGCCCCGCATGCGTTCGCGGATGGCGCGGGTAACGATATCCGCCCCCTCCGCCACCTCGAACACGTCGTCAAAGCCCATTTTGAGCAGCCCTTCCAGCACCTGCGACGGGCTGACAAGATGCTTGAACTGCCCATAAAGCGAAGGCGCGGGTAAGGCAATTTTATATTTGAAACGGTTGATGCTGGCCAGCGGGTCGGTTTGGGCGTATTTGGCATGATAATCGCACACACGGATGCACTCGCCGCAGTCGATGCAGCGCTCGTTGATGATATGCGCCCGTCCGCCGCGCACACGGATGGCTTCCGTGGGACAGCGCTTTAAGCAGTTGGTGCAGCCCTTGCATTTTTCCTTGTCCAGACGCACGGAATGGAAAAACTTCTGGTCCATGGCTTATTCCTCCGAAACAGGCCGTGCGCGCTATTTCAGCCTGAATTCCATCTGTATGGTGGTGCCTACGCCCGGCTGGCTTTCAATGGCGAAGCCGTCGGCGTTGCGGCGCATATTGGGCAGGCCCATGCCCGCGCCAAAGCCCAGATCGCGGGCCTCCTCGCTGGCAGTGGAGAAGCCCTCCTGCATGGCTTTGTCAATATCCGCAATTCCCGGGCCAACATCCTTGGAGATCAGCACGATATGCTCGGGGTTCATCTCCATGGTGAGCTGTCCGCCCAGGCTGTGAATGATCAGGTTGAGTTCGGCTTCGTAGCTGGCTACCGCCACACGGCGGAGCACCGCGCTGTTCACGCCGAGCTGCTTGAGCTTGCGCTTGATGCTGGCGGAGGCGTCGCCGGCGGTTTCAAACTCGCCTTTATGCACGTCGTAGGTGTTGGTTAGCAGGCTCATTCGTACCCTTCCCTTCACGTCTGGGCGCCGGTGCGTTCGTTGGTGCCGCGGATACCCGCCACGTACATCAGCCCACAGGCGGTGTAAGTGGTGTGTTCCGTGGCCAGCACCACGATGCCCAGTTCCCTTGCTTCATCCAGGATTTCCTCCGAGGGCACCTTGCCACGTGCAAAGACCACACAGTGGATATCCAGCATTTCGGCCGTGCGCATCACGTGCACGTTGGTAAGCCCTGTAATGAGCACCGTCTTATCCTTGACAAAGGCCAGCACGTCGCTCATCAGATCGCTTCCGCAGGCGGTATTGACCTCCTGGTCCAACTTATCCTCGCCGCAAAGCACCCGCGCATCCAGCACGGGAATCAGCTCCCGGATCGTCATGTGTGATCGACCTCCTATGTATTGCCGAGCGCGTCGTATACGCTCTTGAGATGGTTCAGGGTGGAAAGGGTCTGCCGTTTTACCTTCATGCCGAAGGTAGCGTCGCTGTCGCCTGCGTTCAGCGTTTCCAGAAACGCGCCATAGTCCTCAAAGCAGGCAATCAGGCCCTGCACGGTTTGATGACGCGGCGCAGAAAAACGCTGTTCAAGCCTCAGCTTCACCGTATCCACCTGTTCGCCCAGCCCGTTTAGCAGCTGAGCCGCCTCTTCGCCCGACATCTCCTGCCGGTCCATGGCCACGCTGGCCGCCTGCAGGTTGACCACCAGATCGTTGGCATGGGCAAATGCCGCCTCCAGAATATCCAGCTGGCCCTTCATGCCTTTCATCAAAAGGTGCAGGGCGGGCAGGTCGATCTGGTAAAGGTAGGAATCCACGGAATGCGCATCGCTGAGCTGCTCGCGCACAGACTGCGCATCCTCGCGCGTGGGATAGACCGCGGCCAGCGTGCGGTACCGCCCGTCGTGCCACACATACCCCGCCGCGCCGCGCTTGACAAACTGCTGCGCCAGCTCCTGGGCAGCCGTTTCGCTTTCAAACGCACCCAGCTGAAGCGCATACCACGTGGCGGACGGCAGTGTGATTTCCCTCTCCTCCACGGTTTCATCAAAGTAGGCGTCGGTGGGAATGGGCGTGGCGGTGGGGGCGGGTTGGATGGTCAGGTCCCCACCACGCGAAAGAAGCCCGGAGAGAATGACCGACACGGACAAAAACAACAGCAGGTAACTGAACCACTTGCCCGGTTCCCGCTGACGGGGATAAACGCGCTTCCCTGGCTGCATATTTCCAACCTCCCGTATACCATATCGCAATACGATATGCCACCGGGACCACAGGTATGAAAGGTTGCGCTTGAAGCCGGATTCTGTTACCATGAGCTTGTTCCTATTATACCGAACGGAGGCTGAATATGCAATATCATCTGGATACCATTCCCGTTTGGGAAGCGATGGAGCAGGATACCGCCTGTCCGCTGTGCGCGCTGCATCGCCGGGTGGAAGCAACGGAGGTAGAGCGCAGCCTGGGCGGCAGCGTGATGGAGCCCGACGCGCGCATCCGCGTGAACGAAAAGGGCATCTGCGCCCGGCACCACGGGCAGCTTTTCGCCATGCAAAACCGTCTGGGGCACGCGCTGCTGGTGGATTCGCACACAAAGGAGCTGCTCAAAAAGCTGGAGGGGTTGGAAAAGCGAGCCGCATCCTGCGAAAAGCGCGGCCTTTTCGGC
Source organism: Bacillota bacterium (assembly GCA_023404345.1). Lineage (GTDB taxonomy): Bacteria > Bacillota > Clostridia > Christensenellales > Aristaeellaceae > Limiplasma. The sequence goes on along the minus strand of JAEYCB010000036.1, from coordinate 68,718 downwards.
GGCGGCGAGGGTCTGGAGGGGGTTGCGCGCGAACTGGAGGGGCTATGCCACTCATGCGTCATATGCGATGGCATCCAGGGCCATATGGAGCGCTACTTCTATACCTTGCTGCACCTTTGGAAAAACGATGCGGCGTTTCGCGAAAAATGGCAGGCTTCCCGCGGCGTGTGCCTGCCCCATGCGGCAGACCTGCTTTCCCGCGCACAGAAGCATCTGGGCGGCTCCGCCCGGCGGGAGTTTGCCGAAAGCCTGCTTTCGCTGGTCAAGGCAAACCTGGCCCAGGACGAAAAAGACCTGGAATGGTTCACCCTGAAATTTGACTACCGCAACCAGCAAAAGCCCTGGGGAAACAGCCGCGATGCGCTGGAGCGCACCGTGAACCGTCTGCGCGGCTTTTGTGTGGGCGGAGGAGATGTACAGGAATAAGGCGGCCTTTTTCATCCGCGCCTTGTGCAAAGGGGCGCGGAATTTTTTATGGTTTATTTGTTTAACTATTGACATCCAAGTTTGCATTTGTTACAATGGCAGCAGGGTAAAAAATGCAGTCGTATATTACAATGGCTGAGGTGTATCTATGCGTACTTGTATCTGTTCCCCCTGTGGCATTCTGGGGTACGGCTTTCCAGAAGAATCATTCCGGCGGGCACTGGCGGAAAAGCCGGACGCCATTGTGGTGGACGCGGGTTCAACGGACGCGGGTCCGCACAAACTGGGCGCGGGCGTGGCCATTGTGAGCCGCATGGCCGCAAAAAAGGATCTTCAGCTGCTGATGCAGGGCGCGAGGGAGCTTGCTATTCCGCTGGTGATCGGCTCGGCGGGAGGGTCCGGCGCACGCACCCATACGGAGTGGACCCTGTCCATCATCCGCGAGGTGTGCGCCGAAATGGACTGGCATCCCAAAACCGCGGTGATCTGGGCTGATATTCCCGACAGCGTGATTCTGGACGCCCTTTCGCGCGGCGATATTGAAAAGATGAGCGAAAACGTGCCGGACCTCACGCCCGAAACCCTGGCCCAGACCAACGGCGTGGTGGCGCAGATGGGCATGGAGCCGGTATTGGACGCGCTGGATATGGCGCAGGTCATCATCTGCGGCCGGGCGTACGACCCAGCGCCCTTTGCGGCCGTGGGCGTAAAGCGCGGGCACGACGCGGGGCTTGCCTACCACCTGGGCAAGATTCTGGAATGCGGCGCACTGTGCTCAGAGCCCGGCACCACCAAGGACTGCATGCTGGGCGTTTTGGAGGATGACGGCTTTGTGGTGTACCCTTCCTCCCCCTCACGCCGCTGCACCAGCGTAAGCGTCGCCGCGCATACCTTCTACGAAAAGGATCATCCCTACCTGCTGCACGGCCCCGGCATGCTGCTGGATTTGAGCGCATGCACCTTTACCGAGCTGGGCGGCGGGAAGGTACGTGTAACGGGCAGCAGGCTGATTTCCCAGCCCTATACGCTGAAGCTGGAGGGAGCGCGGCCGGTAGCGTACCGCACCTTTGTGCTGGCTGGCATCCGCGACCCGCTGCTCATCTCCCGTCTGGAGGAAGTGGAACGCGAGGTGGTGCGCGGCGTTCATGCCTACTATGCGGACGTGCCGCCTGAAAGCTATCAGATTCATTTTTACCACTACGGCATTGATGCGGTGATGGGTGCATGCGAACCCTGCCGGGATCTTCCCCATGAGGTGGGACTGATGTTTGAGGTCATTGCCCCCGATCAGGAGCTGGCAAATGCCATCTGCGCCACGGTGCGGTCCTCCTACCTGCATTTCGGCTACGAGGGGCGCAAGTCCACCGCTGGAAATCTGGCTTTCCCCTTCGCGCCAAGCGACGTCCCCTTCGGCCCGGTATATGCGTTTTCCGTCTATCACCTGCTGAAGGTGCCAAATGGGCGTGACCTGTTCCCCATCGAGCTTGCGGAGGTGTGAGGGCATGCGGCTATACGAACTGGCGAAGGTGCTTCGCAGCAAAAACAGCGGGCCCTACGAAATTACGCTGGACATTCTCTTTGACGATCCCGAAAAGTACCGCCGGGTGGTGGACAGCGGGCGCGTCACGCGCGAAAGCGTAGCAACGCTGTATCATCTGCCGCCGGAGCGCATTTTGGAATTTGTCCGCTATGACGCGGCGCTGGGCATCAAAATCACCTATCTGCGCGACGTTCCTTCCGGCACCGTGGGCGACCGCGACGTATACGGCGCGCAGCAGCACGCGCCGCTGATGGATATCGACATTCCATAAACAAGGAGGAATGGGGAATGCAACGCACCAATCCCTCGAGGCTGCAAGCCGGTCTGCGCCGCCTTCGGCTGGACTGGGTACTTTACGCGCTGCTTTTGCCAACGCTGGTCTACTTCATCATCTTCCGGGTGATTCCCATCTGGAACATGCGGCTGGCCTTCTATAACTTCAGCGGCCGCAGCGCCTGGACATGGGCGGGACTGAAATACTTTGAGATGATGTTCGGCTCTCCCCTGATGAAGGAAATTCTGCTCAACACGCTCATCATCAGCCTGATGAAGTATGTGCTGCTGTTTCCCTTCTTTCCGCTGTTTGCCATTCTGCTGTCCGAAATGCGTTTGGGGCGCCTGCGTAAATTCACGCAGGTTGTGAGCTACCTGCCGCACTTCCTGTCCTGGGTGGTGATCGCGGGTATCTGGATCAGCTTTCTTTCCAAAACCGGCGCAGTGAACCAGATTCGCGGCCTGTTTGGCCTCACCCCCATCGACTACATGACCGACAAGGGCTCCATCCGCTGGGTGCTGTTCTTCTCCGAGGGCTGGCGTTCGCTGGGATGGGATTCCATCATCTACTTTACCACCATCCTGGGTATCAGCCCGTCCCTGTATGAGGCGGCGGACATCGACGGAGCCACGCGCTTTCAGATGGTGCGCTATATCGTGCTGCCCGCGCTGGTCACGCCGATGGTGACGATGTTCATCCTGAATCTGGGCTTTTTCCTCAACGCCGGCTTTGACCAGGTGCTCAACTTCACCAACGCGGCCGTCAACAGCTCCATCGAAATTCTGGATACCTACATCTACAGCATCGGCATCGGTCAGGGGCAGTACTCACTGGCCACGGCGGTGGGTCTGGTCAAGGGCGTGTTTGGCGTGATGCTGGTGCTTCTCACTCACGTGACCAGCAAGCGCCTCACCGGCACGGGCGTGTGGTAAGGAGGCAGGAGCGATGAAAAAACGCAGGCGCTTTACCCTCGGCCAGTTGCTGTTGAGCATCGTGATGGTGCTTCTGGCGCTGACGATGCTGATCCCCATGCTCAACATTCTGGCCAAGTCCTTCTCCGATCCGGCGCTTTCCCCCTCCATGAGCGGCCTTCGGGTGATTCCGGCGGGATTCAGCACGGTCAATTACGACATCGTATTTTCCAACAAGGTCATTCTTCCCACCCTGTGGAACTCCATCTTCATCACCGTGGTGGGCACGGCCATCAACATTCTGCTGACCACCAGCGCCGCCTATGTGCTGATTCAGCCGGGTCTGATGTTCAAAAAAATCATCATGACCTTCCTGATTGTGATGATGCTCTTTGATCCCGGTCTGGTTCCGGAATACCTGCTGGTAAAGCAGCTGGGCCTGATCGGCAGCCAGTGGTCGGTCATTCTGGTCACATCGGTGAACGTGTACTACCTGATTATCATGATGCGCTATTTCCAGGCCGTTCCCATGGATATCTACGAAGCTGCGCGCATCGACGGCGCGGGCCATGTGCGCATGATCTTTTCCATGGTGTTCCCGCTGGCCAAAAGCGGCATTGCCACCATTACCATGTTCTATGCCGTGGTGCGCTGGAACGAATATTTCAAGGCCAGCATCTACCTGACGGAAAAGGCCAAAACCACCTTGCAGGTGATTCTGCGTCAGTTCGTGGTGCTGGGTGACACGGTATCGCTCATCGGCGCACAAAACGTGATGGACTACAACGAACTGGCCCGCATCGACTACGGCGCGCTGAAGGCGGCCACCATCGTCATCGCCATCGTGCCCATTTTGCTGCTCTATCCCATCGTGCTCAAGTTCTATACCCGCGATGTCATGGCGGGCAGCGTAAAGGAATAACCCCGTACCCAATGGCTGCGGATTCAGCCATAACCATAAATCTATCTTCAAGGAGGAACCCCGAATGAAAAAATGGCTCGCGTTTCTTCTGGCCGCCTCGCTGGTGCTGATGAGCACCGCCGCCGTTGCCGAAATCGGTACTGCGGATGCGCCCGTTCCCGTATCCATCCTTATCAAGGACGTATCGCCCGATGAGGCCGATACCATCGCCGTGGTAGACGCGATTGAAAAGGGCATGGCGGCGCAGGGCAACTATGTGGACATCACCATTCTCGAAGCGCCCGCGGGCACCTACGTGGAAGTGGTTCCGCTGGCGTTCCGCACGGGCGAAATCAACCCGGATATCATCTTTTTCCAGGGCAACACCGATACCCCCGTGGTGGCCGAGGGCCTTCTGGAGGACCTGACCCCCTACGTGGAAAACAGCACCTACGTGAAGGATCTGCTGGGCGAGCATTCCAAGGCCCGTCTGGCCAGCTCCCCCTACCTGCTGTGGCTGGCGCCGGCCAAGTTCTCCGCTCCTGTCATTCGCGGCGACTTCCTTGACCAGGCTCCCTCCAAGGACGCATTCCTGGCTGATCCCACCCCCGAAGCCTACGCCACGCTGCTCAAGGAGCTGATGGACGCAGGCGTGGTCAAGTTTGGCACCACGGTGGACGGCAGCCTGGCCCGTCTCAACAGCATCTTCAACCATGCCTTTGGCGTAACCGGCACCCTGATGCAGCAGGAGGATGGCAAGTACGTCTACTCCATGGTGACCGAGCAGGAGAAGAACAAGCTGGCCTTCTATGCCCAGCTCTACGCCGATGGCATCCTGGACGCCGACTACATCACCAAGGCGTGGGATACCATGGAGCAGGCCTTCTATGAGGGCGACTGCGCGCTGATCGCGGGCACCGCGGGCGACGTGATTCAGGTGTACAACACCAAGATGGTGCAGACCATGGGCGAAGATGCCGAGCTGGTGGCCCTGCCCCCGGCCAAGGGCATCGGCCAGGCGTTCCAGTCCATCGACGTGACCAAGGAAGAGCGCGGCTTTGCCATCAACGCCACCATTGAGCAGAACGTGAAGGACGCCGCCTTTGCCATTCTGGACTACATGGCCAGCCCCGAAGGCCGCATGATTGACAAGCTGGGCGTGGAGGGCGTGCACTACACCGTGGAAGACGGCGTGATTACCTTCACCGATGCCTGGGGCGGCTACTGGGCGCGCTTCTTCCCCACGGTGGACGGCCTGCCCGCGGACCTGAAGCTGGCCACCCCCGTGCTCAGCACCCCCGCTGCCGACAGCCTTGCGCTGGGTGCTCAGTACTATTATAATGATGTGAACGTGACCATCCCCGACGAGCTGCAGCCCCAGCTGGCCGCGGTAACTTCCATCTACACCGAGTATGCCAACGAAATCGTGCGCGGCGTGCGCCCCGTGGATGGCTTTGCCGAGATGGTGGAGAAGTTCAACGCCGCCGGCGGTGACGCGCTGACCGAATACGTCAACTCCGTGCTGCAATAACCCCTTATCAAACCGGGGGAACGGGGCCGTCCCCGTTCCCCTTTTTTCAGCGAAGGAGGCTGTATGGCCTTGGAACCCATGGCGTATGTACAAAAAATCTACGCGGGCTTTTTGGGTATGAACATCGGCATCCGCCTGGGCGCGCCGGTGGAGCCCGCTCTGTGGAGCTATGAACGCATCCACGATACCTACGGCGATATCCGCGGCTATGTGAAGGACTACAAGCATTTTGCCGCCGACGACGACGCCAACGGCCCGGTGTTTTTTCTGCGCGCGCTTGACGACAGCGCGGGCGAGCCCACGGCGCAGGCTGTAGCGGAGGCCTGGCTCAACTACGCGCGCGAGGGCGTTGGCCTGTACTGGTGGGGCGGATACGGCATCAGCACCGAGCACACGGCCTACCTCAATCTGAAAAACGGCGTGCCCGCCCCGCAGTCCGGCAGCATCTGCCAAAACGGCAAGACTCTGGCCGAGCAGATCGGCGGACAGATTTTCATTGACACCTGGGGACTGGTGGCGCCCGCCGACCCGGCGAGGGCGGCACGGTACGCCAGGGCCGCCGCCTCCGTAAGCCACGACGGCGAGGGGCTCAACGGCGCTGCCTTTATTGCCGCATGCATCTCAAAGGCGTTTGAAACGGCCGACATCGACGCCATCATGGATGCGGGGCTTGCGCAGATTCCGCGGGAAAGCGTCTATGCCGCCGTGGTGGAAGCTGTGCGCGCTTTCCACCGTGCCAATCCCGACGACTGGCGCGCCTGCCGCGCGATGCTGGAGGCCAAGTGGGGCTATGACCGCTACGGCGGGGTGTGCCACATCATCCCCAACGCGGGCGTGTGCGCGCTGGCTATGTGCTATGGTGCGGGCGACTTCGCGCGCACCGTGGAGATCGCCACCATGTGCTCGTGGGATACGGACTGCAACGCGGGCAATGTTGGCACCATTCTGGGCGTGGCGTGCGGCCTGGAGGGCCTGCCCGCGCATTACCGTGACCCCATCAACGACGAAATCGTCCTGTCGGGCATTTCCGGCTACCTGAATATTCTGGACATTCCCAGCTATGCCTGGGAGCTGGCCCGCTGGGGCTACCGCCTGCGCGGCGAGCCCGTGCCGGAGGAAGTTTCCGGCCGTGTGCGCGAGGGCGAGGTGTACTTTGACTTTTCCCTGCCGGGAAGCACCCACGGCCTGCGCTTTGCCTGCGACATTCCCACCTGCGCAAGGCTCCGGGACGGATCGGTGCTGCTGGACCGCATGGTGCGGGGCCAGAAGGCAAAGCTGTTTTACAAGCCCTTCTGGCGGCGTGCCGATTTCAGCGACGAGCGCTACATGCCGGTCTTTTCGCCCAGGGCCTACCCCGGCCAGCAGGTGGAAATGCGCCTGGGCTATGACAAGCTCGCGGGCGAGCTGCTGATTCTCACCCCTTATGTGCGAAACAGCCTTTCGGGCGCGGAAATTTCGCTTTCCCCCACGCTGCTGGATGCGTCCGACGCGGATGTGGCGCTGCGCTTTGTCCTGCCCGAGGTAGACGGTGGGCTGATCGACGAAATCGGTGTGCGGATCGAATCCGCCGCGCCGGGAAAATTCGCGCTGTCCGGCACGCTCCGCCCCACGCTTCTGCGCATCTGGGGCCCGGCCTGCTACACCCTTCGTCCCGCTTTGCTGAAAAAAGAATTTGGAAGCGTGATTCCCTTCTCCCACAACCACGGCGCGTGGGATCTGGAAGGCGGCCGTCTCACCCTTTTATGCGAAAAGGAAGCGCAGGCCTTCACCGGCAATTACTTCATGCGTAACTGCCAGCTGACGGCGCACGTTACGCCGCGCAACGGCACGCAGGCGCTGCTGGCCCTGCGGGCGCAGGGCGCGCGGCGCGGGTACTATGCGGGGCTGTACGGCGCGGGACGCGCGGTCATCGCGGTCATGCACGAGGGAGAAATGCGCCTGTTAGCGCAGATGCCACTGGACTGGGTGTTTGACCGGGAATACACGCTTTGCCTCAGTGCCCAGGGCGACCGGCTGACCCTGACCGTGGACGGGAAAACCCTGGAAGCCACCGACGGCTCCCTGGCCTACGGCATGGCGGGATACGCCATGTTTGCCATGGGCCGCGCCGATTTTGGCGACCTGACCATACGCGAGTTCACATCCGATGAGGAGGAATAAGGCATGCTGACCCGACAGGAGCTATTGCAAAACCCGGACCTTTACCGCGACAAGGCGCGCGGCGCGCTGATCGGCCTGGCCATTGGCGACAGTTTCGGCGACGCTTCGCGCAAGCCGGAAAATCAGATGGCTTACGGCTTTACAACGGACTTTAACAAGGGCGCCAGCTGGTCCACCGACGATACGGAGTTTGCCATGCTCACCGCGCAGATTTTGATTGAATCCGGCGGCAAGCCCACCAGCGACTGCGTGGTGGACGCCTGGCTCAAGCACGTGGCCACCCAGGACGAGCTCAAGCGCGGCGGCGCAAGCGAATTTGAAGCCTCCCGAAATTTGCGAAAGGGGTTGCGTCCCCCGCTGTCGGGCAGGTACAATGCATATGGGCATTCCGACGGCGCGGCCATGCGCATCAGCCCCGTGGGCGTGCTGTGCGCGGGCGATATCGACCGCGCCATTGCCATGGCGGAAATTGACGCCTCCATCAGCCACGACCGTGAGGGCATCTGGGGCGCGCAGTCCGTAGCCGCCGCGGTAGCCGCCGCCATGGCGGATGCGGATATCGACGAGATTCTCGCCGCCGCCATGAAGCCCATACCCAAGGATACGTGGTTTGCCTACGCCATGCAGCGCGCGCTGGACATTGTGAACGAGGCGGGCGGAAATCTGCTGCTTGCCTGGATGCCCCTGCACGACGAGCTGTGGACCAGCTACAAGGCCGCCGTAAGCGAGGCCGTGGCCGAGGCGTTTGGCGTGCTGAAGCTGATGCATGGCGATTTCCGCACGGGTGTGACCTGCGCCGGCAATTTCGGGCGGGACGCGGACACCATCGGTGCCATCTGCGGCGCCATTCTGGGCGCCAAATTCGGCTATCACACCATCCCGCCCGTCTGGGCGGAAAAGCCCCGCTACCCCACCGGCACCTGCCTTTTGTTTACCAAGGGCATGGACATCCGGGCGGTCGCCGACCGGCTGACGGACGTGGCCATTTCGCTGGGGTGAGGCGGAAAACCAAGTTTAGGAGGCATAACTTTCCATGATGAACTTCCACCCCATACAGGATCAGCGCCTGTCCGACAGGATTGCAGAGCAGTTTACCCATGCCATGCAAAGCGGCGAGCTTACCGTGGGCACGCGGCTTCCGCCGGAGGCCCAGCTGGCCGATCAGCTGGGCGTGAGCCGGGGCATTCTGCGCGAGGCGCTGACCATTCTGGAGGCGCGGGGCTACCTGAGCCGCACGCCCAAGGGCGGCACGTTCATCAAGTCGGTGGTGGGCGATTCCTTTGCCCGCGCGCTTTCCGAAGAGCTGCGCCATGCCACTTACCGCGACCTGCTGGAATTTCGGGAGGTCATGGAGTGCCGCGCCGTGCAAAACATCATTCTCTCAGCCAGCGACGAGCAGACTAATGCGCTCTACGGCCTGCTTGACGAGCCGCCGGAAGAAGCGGAAGCCGCCTCTCAACTGGACCGGTATTTCCATTTCCAGCTGGCAAAGCTGAGTGGAAACCGCCTGTTCAGCACCTTCATCGACACCTATTACGAGCTGATCCGCGAAATCAAAACCCGCAGCATGCGCACCGAAAGCCGCCGCGCCGCCGTGATCCGCGAGCACCGCGCCATTCTGGACGCCCTGCGCGCGCGCGACGTGGAAGCGGCACAGGAGCGGGTGCGCCGTCATCTGGACGCTGTGCGGGCTTCGCTGGAAAAAAGCGAACGCTAAACCGCAGCAGCAAAAAAACGCGGGCCATGCACAGGAAGCATGGCCCGCGTTTTGCATGCGTGCAGGTTCAGTCCAGCGGCTCGTCGAACTGCTCCAGCTTCACGCCCGCCTCATCAAAGATTTCCAGGGAAAACTTGTCCGGGTAACCCTGCTGGTACACCACCCGACGGATGCCCACGTTGACGATCATCTTGGCGCACACCGAGCAGGGCTGATGCGTGCAGTACAGCGTGCCGCCCTCGATGGAAATGCCCAGCTTGGCCGCCTGCAAAATGGCGTTTTGCTCGGCGTGGATGGCGTAGCATACCTCCGCGCGGGTACCGGATTCAATGTTGAGCTTGCGGCGCATGCATTCGCCACGCTCCTTGCAGGTTTTCAGTCCCGCGGGAGCGCCATTGTAGCCGGTGGTCATGATGCGCTTGTCCTTGACGATGACAGCGCCGATGCTGCGGCCCTCCACATTGCAGCTGGTCCATTCCGAAATCAGGTAGGCCATTTTCATAAAGCGAATATCCCATTTATCCATTGCGTCGCCTCCCTTTGTGCCTGTGGGCATTATACCTCACGCGATGCGATTTGGCAACGAAAAAGGTCATGCCCCGGACCGCCGCTTCATACCCTGCCCTGTGGAGGCGAAGGCGATGAAGGCTGTGGGCGCAAAAAAACAGACGGTATTTCTCACCGGGGTCAACGCGGTAGTGCGCGCCTTGGGGCTGCTGTTGCGCGTGATGCTCTCGCGCCTCCTGGGCGCGGAAATCATGGGCATTGCCGAGCTTGCGCAGGGCGTGCACATGCTGGCCATCGCCCCGCTCACCTCAGGAATTCCCATGGCCATCAGCCGCATGACGGCGCGCGCGGCGAAAGATGAAAAACAAAAGCCGCTGCTAGCGGGCATTTTTCTGGTGCGGGTCGCATCTGCGGCGCTGATTCCCGCCCTGCTGCTTTTCTCCCCGCTGCTGGCGCGCTGGATGGGTGATGTGCGGGTGCTGCCCTCGCTGTGGTTCAGCGCGCCCTGCATTTTGATATTGGGCTATTCTGCGGCATTCAACGGCTACTGCTACGGCATGGAGCGAAGCCTGGAACCCGCCTTGAGCGAGCTGATCGAGCAGGCCGCCCGGCTGATTCTCTCCTTCCTGTTGCTCACCTGGCTCAGCCGCCTTACGGCTGCGTGGCTGGCGGCCGTGCCGGTGGCTGCCACCATGGCGGCGGAAATCATCGGGCTGATGTTTGTGCTTGCGCGGCTGCGCATTCCCCTTCGGGGCACCGCGCAGGCCGCCGCCTGGCGCGAGCCCGTGCTGCGCCTTGCCGCGCCCGCCACCCTTACCCGTCTGGTGCAAACGCTGCTTCGGTCGATGACCGCCATTCTGATTCCCCTCAGGCTTCAGGCAAGCGGCCTGCCCGCAGCGGAAGCCACCTCACGCCTGGGCATGCTCAACGGCATGGTGATGCCCATCCTCATGCTGCCCTGCGTCTTTACCAGTGCGCTTTCGATGGTGGCACTTCCCCGCATCGCCAAGGCGGAGGACGACCCCCGTGAGCTGAAACGGCTAATTCTGACCTGCCTTGCCTCCTGCCTGCCGGTAGCACTGGGGTGCACGGCTGTGGTCTATGCATCCGCGCCGGTTCTGGCCAACACGGTCTACCGCATGGCGGAGTTGACAGCGCTGTTTCGCGCAAGCGCGCCGCTGACGGCGCTGTTTGCCGTGTGTCATCTCATGGGAGCCGTTACCACCGCGCTGGGGCAGCAAAAACGCTCCATGTATGGAGCGGTTGCGGTTTCCGGCGTAACGCTGGCGCTGACCTGTCTGCTGGCCGCCATGCCCGGCCTAAGGCTGTACGGCGTCATCGCCGCACAGGCGGCGGGACAGGTGCTGATGCTTCTATGGAATGTGGGCATTGTGGCGCTATGGCGCAAAGAGCGCCGCACAGCGGCTCATGCCTGATGGTAAATGCGCCTGATTTCGTCTGTCTCGGTCCCATCCTGATGGTAGACGATCAATGGCGGCATCCACAACAGGCCGGGTTTGGCATTTTTCATCGCCTCCACCAGCGCAAGATACGGCGCATGGTCTACGCGCGCGCTGACCATGCGGATGCGCTTGGGCTCCAGACGGCTTTGACGCATGGCATCCAAAAGTTCCAAAAGACGCGGGGCGGGAAACACCATGCTCAGCCGTCCGTGAGTGCGAAGCACGGCGGCACAGGCCGCCGCAATATCCTCAATGGTGCAGTCCGTCTCATGCCGCGCCAGCAGCAGAGAGGCCGTCTCATTGGTAAGCGTCCCTCCCTGCTTGCCATAGGGCGGGTTGCACACCACTGCATGCATGCTCTCGCGCCCAATAAACTCATAGGCGGCGCGCATATCGGCAGCGTGCACGCGGATGCGCTGCTCCAGCCCGTTCAGCGCCACCGAGCGCCGGGCCATATCCGCCATATCGGGCTGGATTTCAAACGCTTCAAAAAGGGCGTCCGGCTGCTTCTGGCTGAGCAGCAGCGGCAAAATGCCGGTGCCTGTGCCCATATCCGCCACCCGCTCGCGGGGCCTGAGGCGGGTAAAATCCGCCAGAAGCACCGCGTCCATACCGAAGCGGAAGGCCTGTGGGTGTTGGATGATGTGTAATCCATTGCGCTGCAAATCGTCCAGCCGCTCGCCGGGTTTGATCAGGTTTTCGGTCATGGCTGCACCTCAAGATCCGCCGTCTGGCAATAGCCCTGCACGGTTCCATACTGCACCAGGCACCAGGTGCGGCCCGTGAGAATGATCTCCACCTGCTCGCCGGATGGCACGGAGGCAAGCGGCTCGCCGGTTTCGGCGCACATGGTCCACAGGCGCAGCGTATCCCCGCTGCGGGGCGCAGCAGCCGCATAGGTGGGTGAAGCGGGAACCTGAAGCGTGATATCCAGAATCACGCCGCCATTCTCCGCCATGCCGTCCTCGATCTGCTGGCCTCCGCCGCTGCCGCCGGAGGACGAGCCGCCCGTCTGTCCGCCGCTTCCGGAGGAAGAGGAGCCGCCCCCACCATCCCCGGAAGGCTGAGTGGTGGTCAGGTAACGCGTCATGACATAGCCGTACTGGCCGTTATAGCCTACATAGCTCCATTCATTGCCCTCCACCAGCAGCTTGACCGCCGCCAGCCGGGGAATGGTGCCGATGATCTGGGCCGAGCCGTCCGGGGAATAGCGCAGGTTGAGGCTGCCGGACGCGGTGTTGACCCAGGCGGTGACGGCGGTGCTTTCATCCGGCTGCTCCTGCGGCGGGGCGGGCGTGGGCGTGGGCGGCTGGGTTGTCTCTCCGCTGCTGCCCCCGGTTTCGGGCTTGTCCGTCTCGTCCTGGTCTTCTTCCGGCTCCTGGGGCAGGGTGGGCTGCGTCTCAAACCGAAGGAACGAGGTCATCACATAGCCTTCGGTGCCGCCATAGGTCACCTGGCACCATGGATCGCCGTAGCTGAGCACGGTGACGGCGCTGCCCCGCGGAATGGTGCGCAGCACCCGGTAGGAGCTGCCGGGCTTCTCGCGCAGGTTGAGCGAACCGGACGCCGTTTGCACGTAGGCGGTCATCGTGCCGCTGGAATTGCCGCCGGCATTTCCGGTGTTTCCGGAATTGTCCCCGCTGCCGGAACCGCTTTCGCCGGAAGTATCGCCGCCTTCCGGCGGGGTCTGGGCGGAATCGCCGCTAAAGGTAAGGTACGTGGTCATGACGTAGCCGATGGTGTCGTTATAGACCACGTAGCACCAGCTGTCGCCGCGCTGCTGCACGTTGACCGTGGCATACTGCGGAATGCGGGCGACCACGCCGCCGCTTAGCGACGGCTCGGTGCGCAGGTTGAGCGAACCGGAAGCGGTGGTGACCACCGCGGTGGTACCGCCGGAAATTTCCGGCTTGCCCTGATGGAAAGTAAGGTAGGTATTCATCACATAGCCGGTCTGCCCGCCGTAGGTGGTGCGGCTCCAGGCGGAAAGCTTTTCGTCAATGCGGATGGTGGTGCCCTTGGGAATGCGGGCCAGCACGGGGCTGCCGGGCAGGGCATCGCGGCGCAGGTTGAGGGACCCCGACACCGTGGTGACCACGGCATAAAGCGCGTCGTCCTCGCCGGGTTCAGGGGTTACAATGGGCTCGTTGGGGTCGTTGGCATCGGCGTCGCCGCCGGATTCACCCTCATCGGTGGAATCGTCCGGCAGGTCGGGCATGGGCTCGTCCTGGAAGGTCAAAAAGACCGTCATCACATAACCCGTCACGCCATTGTAGGTCACATGGCACCACTCCGCACCGCGCTCATGCACGGCGATGGTGGCATACTGCGGAATGCGCGTGAGAATCGCGCTGCCCGACCGCGCCTGCTGACGCAGGTTGAGCGATCCGCTCTGTGTGGTGACTACGGCAGTGGTGCCGCCCTCCGGCACGGAGGGGGTCGTGCTGCCGCCGTCGGTAAAGGTGAGGAAGCAGGTCATGCTGTAGCCGCTGATGCCGTTGTAGCGCACGCCGCACCAGGTGCTGCCTTCCTGCGTGACTTCCACCAGCGCCCCGCGCGGGATGGTGGTCAAAATCTGGCTGCCCGCGCTGGCCTGCGCGCGCATGTTGAGCGAACCGTATTCCGTGGTCACGATGGCCGTGCGCACATTTCCCGTTTGTCCGCCGTCCTCCGGGCCGTCCGGCTGGCCGCTGCCGTCATCCTCCCCCGTGCCGTCGTTTCCGTCCCCTTCGCCGTCCGCGCCGGGCTCCAGGCTGTCGCCCGTGTAGGAGATATACACGGACATCACATAGCCGGTCATGCCCTGATAGCTGACCACGCACCAGGACCCGTCATCGGAGGAGACGGTCACCTGCGTGCCGGAAGGAATCTGAGTGAGCACCTGGGCGCCGGTAGAAGCGGAGGCGCGCAGATTGACGCTGCCCGTGCCGTCCGACGTGCTGACCGTGGCCACGGCGCTGCCGGAAGAAACCGTTTCGGACGGATAGGTGGAGGTGACGGCGGAGATGAAGCCGGTGTTGGCATAGGCCACGGTGGCGTTGTACTGCACCTTTGCCCAGGAGCCGGACTGGCTGAACACCGTGAGCACGGTTCCGGAGGGCGCGGTGCTGACCACGCGCGCGCTCATGCTGCCTTCCTCGCGAAGGTTGACGAAGTCCGACGCCGTAACCGTGGCAAAGCCGATGATGGAGGTCGGCGTCTCCTCCGTGCCCGTGGGCGTGCCGGTGATGGAAAGCGCGTTGCTGGGCACATAGCCCTTGAGGCTGCCGAAGCGGATGAAGCACCAGGTGCCGTCGTTGGACAGCACATCCACGATGGCGCCGTTACCCGCTGTGCCGATGAGCGGCGCGGTGGTGGACTTGGCGCTGCGGATGGCCAGTGCGGAACCGGCGCTGACCAGCTTCACGGTGCCCTTGCAGGCGCTCGTGTCCTCTTCCTCAAGGTCCGCCGGCGGCTCCACGGTCACCTGCTCCTCGGTGGAATCGGCGCTTAAAATGGTATTGGTAAAGCTGTGCTGCACCCGTTTGCAGCCGTCGTAATAGAAGCCCAGGATCTGATCATAGGTATAGCCCAGCTTGGCCATGTACATGGCGCCGCGCTGGCTCATGCCCATGCCGTGGCCGTAGCGGCGCGCCTCCAGCACAAAGTTGGCCCCGCTTTTGGAGACGCTCCACAGCTCGTTGTCCAGGGACTGAATGCCCATAGAAAGAAGGCTTTCCAGCTCGTCAAAGATGTCGCAGGTGACGGTCACGGTGGCCGTGGCGGAGCTTCCGGCGCTGTTTTGGGTAGAGGCGGTGAAGGTGAAGTCCATCTTGGTATACAGACGGCTGGGAGATGCGTACTTGGGGGTATGCGCCGTCACGTTTTTGAGGGTTTGCAGGGTGGTATTGCTCTGCGTAGCCGAATAGCCCATGCTGCTGAGCTTGCTGACGGCCTTGGTTTTGAGCAGGCTGATGAGGCCCGATGAGTTCATCGAGCTGGTCAGATCGGCGTATACGGTTTTCTTTTTCACGGTGGAGCTGGGGTTGGCATAGTCGAAGGGGTCGTCCTTGACCTTCATATAGGCGTAGGCGGTGCCGGATCGGTCGATTTCGGTCTGGCCGCCGTTGCTGGCGGAATAGTAGGTGGTGATGTAGCTGGACCCGTACATGAGCACGATGCCCTTGGTGGCGTCCACGGCGGCCACGCAGTTGGCGTTGCCCGACGGCGTGCCGCGGTATACCTGATCGCTGGTGGTGTCCTTCACGTCGTAGAGGCCAGAGGCGCGGTTTTGCATCATGCGCACGGTATAGGTACGCGCGGCCACGGCCTGCGCCTTGAGAGCCTCGATGTTGGTGGAGTTGCCCATCTCGTAGGGCAGCACGCCATAGAGATAATTTTCGATATAAATATTGGCGATGGTATAGAGCGTATAGCCGCTGCCGCTGGAAACGGCCTTGAAGGTCAGGTCGCCCGGGTAGGGATTGTTGCTTTCGCGCGCCTGGCTGATTTTGATGCCGTTGGTGCCGCTGGCGCTGTGGCGCCGGAGGGAAAAGCTGGTGCCCATATTGGTTTTGACCCCGTTATGGGTCAGCGTGATCGCGCCGGTGGAACTGCTGAAACCCACCGTGAGCGAGCTGCCGCTGGAAATAAATTCACCCGTGGTGGAAATGCTGTAGTTGCCCACCACCGTCAGATCCAGCCGTGAGGGATTTCCCAGCGAGGACAGGTACACCCGCACCATGCCGTTCATGGCGGACGCCCGCGTGCTAAGCGGCGCGGAAGCCACCTGTACGTCGCTTACCGAAGTGGCGGCGGCATAAGGCACGCCGCCTGCTGTGAGCATGACGGCGATTGCGCAAAGGGCCAGAACCGCGCGCAGCCTCTCCCGTATGTTCTTTGGCATCTCGGTCGTTCCTCCCTCGCATAGTTCGTAATACTTTCGTAATCATTTCGGATTGTACCACACGTTTCCCGCTTTGTCCATGCTCTTTGGGCAGGGAATGCTTACCTGCCCTGGGATTCCTCCCGCGTATGAAACAGCCTTTGGGTCAGCTCGCCCTCCGTCAGGCTCTCGCGGATGCGCCCGGTGCCGGGGTCCACCACCAGCAGCATATGATAGCGAAGGCCCGAGAGGCGTCCAGCCATCCGCGCCAGCGCGAGTCGGGACGGCGGCCCGGCGCAGGCGTAGGCGCTCACAGGCATCATGCCGCCCTGCGCAAGCTTGCGCGCGGCGTCCTGCGCGCGCTGCATGCGCCGGACCGACTGCGCCACGCCGGAAGCGTGCGCCGCATAGGCCAGATATGGTCCCGCGCACAGCAGCGAAAGGTTCACATGCCCCAGCCACGCGCCATACAGCCCCAGCGCAACCATGGAAAGGCCCAGCGCATAGGCCAGGCCCGTCAGCACGCGCTGGGCCGGGCGCTCCACGTCCAGCCGCTCGGCGGCGGCCAGCAGTGCCCGCGCGCCGTCCAGCGGCCACACGGGCAGCAGATTGAACGCCGCCAGAGACGCATTGGCCAGATACAGCGCATGCCAGAAGGGCGTATCCGGCGCAAAGCGCAGACAAAGCCAGGCTCCCAGTGCGCTGGCCAGAACGCCCGCCAACGAGGAGGCCGCCTTTTTCCCCGGCGAAAGGCGCTCATAGCAGGCCGCGTCGGCCATGCCGCCAAAGGGCGTGAGTTCAACCACGCAGCGATTCACGCCGCACAGCGCCATAACCGCCACATGCGCCGCCTCGTGCCACGTCAGCGCGGCGACGGCCGCCAGCACAGCATGGCTGGGGGCCAGCAAAAAGCACGCACCCAGCCATACCGCGCCCGCGGGATGCACACGCAGCTTGAGGCGCATCATTCGGGAATGGGCTTTAGCAGCCCTTCGGGATTGATGGAGCGGCCATCCCGGCGCAGCTCAAACACCAGGGGCTTTCCCTCAATGGTGGTGGCGATCACGTCGCCCGCATAGACGCGGTCGCCCTCCTGCGCATAGCAGGTGAGCAGGTTGCCGTAGATGGATTCGGTGTTGTCATCGTGACGGACGCGCAGGATGCGTTCCTCCTCCAGCCCGTGCGCCACGCTCATCACCTCGCCATCGGCCACGGCGCGCACATCCTGCACCGTGCTCATAAAGGCCATGTAGGGCTCCGACTGGCTCCAGGCATGCACGGTATCGCCCGCCATGGGCTCAAAGACGGTGACCGTTTCCTTCTCGCTCCACACGGCCTGGATGCCGTCGGGCAAAATACCGCCCACAAAGCTCAGTTTTCCCAGGCTTTCGTCCCATTCCATCTCCGTGCTGGCCTGAAGGGCGCCAAACACGCTCTGTGCGTTGGGCGAACCCGCGTTCTTCACCGCCACCACCGTCAACAGCATCGCGCCCACCACGGCCAGGTTGCGCACCAGTTTATCCGCCCGGAGCAGCCGCCTGCCCCATCCGTCCTTTTGAGGCAGTTCGGTCAGCTCCGCGCCAGTCCGCGGCGCTTCTTCGCTCAAAAGCGCGCCTTCCCGGCGGACTTTCATGTTTTTGACCTGTGTTTGCCGGTTCACAAAAAATCCCCTCCCTGCGCTGATAGTCTATGCGCGGCGGGGAGGGGGCAGAACCCTTAGAGAAGGCCCTTCTTCTGCATGTATTCAAAGGTGCGGGTGAGGGCGAGCTTGCCGTGGCTGTAGGTGAGGCCGCCCTGCAAAAACGCGGTGTAGGGCTCGCGCATGGGGGCGTCCGCGCTGAGCTCGATGGATGCGCCGCTGACGAACGTGCCCGCCGCCATGATGACCTGATGCTGGTAGCCGGGCATGTCCCACGGCTCCGGCAGGGCCATGCTGTCGATGGGCGATGCCATCTGGATGCCCTGGCAGAAGGCGATCAGCCTCTCCGGCGTGCCCAGTTCCAGCGCCTGGATGATGTCCGTGCGAAGGTCACCCGGCGCGGGGGTGGAGCGCATGCCCAGCGCCTCGCACACGGCGGCGGCCAGCACGGAGGTGCGCACGGCCTGCGCCACCACATGGGGAGCGAGGAACAGCCCCTGATAGAACGGCTGATAGCTGCCCGCATAGCTGCCCACCTCGCGGCCGATGCCCGGCGCGGTCAGGCGGTAGCT
Organism: Bacillota bacterium; assembly: GCA_023404345.1. Lineage (GTDB taxonomy): Bacteria > Bacillota > Clostridia > Christensenellales > Aristaeellaceae > Limiplasma. Next base: position 50,213 of record JAEYCB010000036.1, on the reverse strand, counting down.
GACGCGGTCGATCACGTCCTGACGGCCCACAATATAGCCGCCCGTGGGGGCAAGGCCGCCGCCGGGGTTCTTGATCAGGCTGCCCACGCACACGTCCGCGCCAAACTCGGTAGGTTCCTGAGTGCAGACAAATTCGCCATAGCAGTTATCCACCATGAGCACCGCGTCAGGAAAGTCCCGTTTGAGCATATCCGACAGGGGGGCGATATCCTCGGGCATGAGGCTGGGGCGCGAGGAATAGCCGCGGCTGCGCTGCACGGCCACCACGCGGGTGCACGGCTTCATAGCTGCACGGATGGCGGCAAGGTCCAGCCGTCCGTCCGCGCCCATGGGCACCTCGGCATAGCTCACGCCCATTTCGCGCAGCGATCCCGGCGGGCAGCCGCGCACGCCGATCACATCCTCCAGCGTATCATAGGGACCGCCGGAGGCATAGAGCAGCTCGTCACCGGGCCTGAGCAGCCCGAACAGGCACATTGACAGCGCATGCGTGCCCGACGCGATCTGCGGCCGGACGATGGCCGCGTCGGCATGGAACAGGTCCGCAAAGAGCTTTTCCAGCGTGTCGCGGCCGATATCGTCGTATCCGTAGCCCGTGGTGGGCGCGAAGTGGCGCGCCGCCACCTCGTGGCGCTGCAGGGCGTCGAGCACCTTGGCGGTGTTTTCCAGCGCGATTTCATCAATGCGCGCAAACATGGGCTGGCAGCGCTTTTCCGCCGCCTCAATGATCTTTTTCATTCGTCTTGCTCCTTTGCATCATTCAAAAAGACCTGTGCAAGTGCGGTGGCCTGCGCAAGCAGCGCGTCCGCGTCCCGCGCATCCAGCCATACGCACCGCGGCTGGGCACGAAGCCATGTGCCCTGCCGCTTGGCGTAATGGCGCGTGTGCACGATGATGTCCCACACGGCCCGGTTCACATCGCCCTGCCCCATGGCCGCGGGAATCAGCTCCTTGTAGCCGATGCCCTGCATGGACTGGGCCGAAGGCGCAACGCCGCTTTCCAGCAGGGCGCGCACCTCCGAAAGCAGCCCCGTCTCCATCATGCGGTGCACGCGGGTTTCCAGCCGCGCATAGAGAAGTTCGCGCGGCCATTCCAGCGCCAGCGGCAGCACACGGAAGGGGCGGTCCTGCGCGGCGTGGTTCTGCCGGCTCATGGGCACGCCGGTCTGCTCGAACACCTCAATGGCGCGGATCACGCGGCGGCGGTCGTTGGGGTGCAGCCGCGCGGCGGTTTCGGGGTCCACGGCGGCCAGGCGGGCATGCAGGCGCTCCTTGCCGCCCGGCTCGTCCGCCAGGGCGTTGAGCTCGGAGCGCAGGCGTTCATCCCCGCCCGCGCCGCCCAGCGACAGCCCGTCCATCAGCGCCTTGAGATACAGGCCCGTGCCGCCCACCAGAATGGGCACCCTGCCGCGCGACAGAATCTGCGCGATCACCTGTTCCGCCGCCACGGCATAGTCGGCCACGGCGTAGGCTTCGGTGGGATCGGCCACGTCCAGCATGTGGTGTGGCACAAGCGCGCGCTCCTGCGCCGTGGGCTTGGCGGTGCCGATGTCCATGCGCCGGTAGATCTGCATGGAGTCCATGCAGACGATTTCGCCCCCAAGGCGCTGGGCCAGCTTCAGGCCCAAATCGCTTTTTCCGCTGGCAGTGGGACCTGCCACGGCGATCACGGCGGGCTTTTCGCCCATGGAAACGGCCTCCTTTACTGCACGCGCTTGAAGCGCTTTTCCAGCGCGTAGCGCGTGATCTCGGTCACGATGGGGCGGCCATGCGGGCAGGTGGGCATGCAGTCGCTTTGCAAAATCTCCTGCAAAAAGCCGCGCACCTGCGTTTCGTTGAGGCGGTCGCCGCCCTTGATGGCGTGCTTGCAGGCCATCTGGGCCACGCGCCGGCGCATGCGCTCGCGCGTGACCTGCCCGCGCCCGGCCTGCCATTCGTCCAGCGCCTCCAAAAGCAGCTCGTGCGGGGGTTCATTTTCGCCAAACAGCGTGGGAATGGCCTTCACGGCTACGCAGGTATCGTCGAAGGGCTCCACCTCAAACCCCGCGTCCGCAAGCACCGGCCCAAACTCCGAAACCAGCGCCATATCGTGCGCCGTCAGCCGCACAAGCTGCGGCGAAAGCAGCTGCTGCGACACCGCGCCCTTTTCAAAACGGGCCATCAGCCGGTCATAGAGGATGCGCTCATGCGCGGCGTGCTGGTCCACAAGGAACAGCCGGTCGCCCGATTCAAAGATCCAGTAGGTATCAAACACGATGCCCACCAACCGAAGCGGTGCGCTCTGTGCGATGTGTTGAGGCGCAAGGGTTTGCTGCTCCATTTCAGGCGCGCGCGAAAGGGCCGGCCCGGGTGCCGGGGGGCTTGCCTGCGCAGCCGCAGCAGGTTTCCCGGAAAGCGCGGTCGGAGCCGCTGCCGCCGTTGCCGGCTTTTCCGGCGCTCCGGACGGGCGCGGCGCAGGTCCGGCGGAAAACCAGCCGGATACAGGCGGCAGTTGTGCAGGGGCGGACGAGGGCCGCTCCCGTGCAGGGGCAGCAGGTGCTACCGGCGCGGGAACCGCCGCGCCAATCGCGGCGCGGGCGACGGCTGCGGGCGCGGCGCTGTGCGCCATTGCGGACCGCGCGGGTGCATCGGGAATCACCACGGGCTTAAGCGCGGACAGCTCCTGTTTCTGCGCTTCGGTCAGCACCGGGTGCCGTGGCTCCGGCGCGGCATCGGCCACGGGTCCCGCATCGCTTTGCGGGGCGCCTGCCTGCGCCAGTGCCGCTGTCTGGTTGTCCAGGGGATTGTCCAGCCGGACCAGCGAAAAATCGGCTTTGGGTTCTACGGTGGAAGGGGCGCTTTGCGCCGCCGAAAGCCGTTCACCCAGCGTTTCACCGCGCATGGCCTCCCTCACCAGCGTGCGCACGGCCTCGGCCACGGCGGGTTCGTTCTGGAAGCGCACCTCCAGCTTGTTGGGGTGCACGTTCACATCCACCTGCTGAACAGGCACCTCCAAGAAAAGCGCGCACATGGGAAAGCGCCCCACCATCACCTGTCCCTCGCAGCCTTCTTCCAGCGCGCGGCTGAGGGGCTGGCTGCGGAAAAAGCGCCCGTTGACAAAGAAGGACTGCTGCTGGCGATTGCCGCGGGCAAGGTCCCCTCCGCCCACATAGCCGGAGAGCAGCACGCCGTTCATGTGGCCGCTCACCTTGCGCATCCGTTTGAATGCCTCGCGCCCGTAGAGGCTGTAGAGCGCGGATTCCACGCTGCCGTCCCCCATGCTGTGGTAGACGGTCTTGCCCTGGCTGACAAAGCGGAAGGCAACGTCCGGGCGCGACAGAATGAGCCGCTGCATATAATCGGCCACAAGAGAAGCCTCCACAGCGGGCTTTTTGAGAAACTTGAGGCGCACGGGCGTGTTTAAGAACAGGTCCTCCACCACGATGGTGGTGCCCACGGGCGAGGCCGCCTGACGGATATCGATAAACTCCCCCGCCTCCACCACGGCGCGGGTGCCAAAGGGCGCCTCCTGCGTGCGGGTGGTAAGCGTGACGCGCGAAACCGCGGCGACCGAAGCCAGCGCCTCGCCCCGGAAGCCCAGGGTATGGATGTTGTAAAGGTCCGCGGCGGCGGCAATCTTGCTGGTAGCGTGGCGCTCAAAGGCCAGACGCACCTGCTCGGCGGGAATGCCGCAGCCGTTGTCGGTGACGCGCAGGTACTTGATGCCGCCCTCGCGCAGTTCCACGGTCACGTTGTGCGCGCCCGCGTCGATGCTGTTTTCCACCAGCTCCTTGACGGCGGAAGCCGGACGCTCCACCACCTCGCCTGCGGCGATCTGCCCGATGATCTCGGCGGACAGTTTTCTGATAACCGGCATACGCCCCTCCTTTACAGCCTGCGCGCCTTTTCACGCAGGCGGAACAGGATGTTCAGCGCGTCCATCGGGGTGACGGACAGCACGTCCAGGTTTTTGAGCTCGTCAATCAGCTCGTCCTGGCCCAGGTGGAACAGGTCGGTCTGGCGGTTTTCCTTCTTGCGCTTTTCCAGGATGTTGGAGGAGATGGTCTCCTGATTGATGTCGCTCACTTCCAGCCGCGCCTGAATCTCATGCGCGCGGGCTACCACGGGCGCAGGCACGCCGGCCAGACGCGCCACGTGCACGCCGTAGCTCTTGTCCGCGCCGCCGGGCATGATTTTGCGAAGGAAAATCACGTCCTCCCCGTGCTCCATGACCGAGATACAGTAGTTTTTCACGCCCGGGAAACGGCCTTCCAGCTCGCTCAGCTCATGATAGTGCGTGGCAAAGAGCGTCTTTGCGCCGATGCGCTTTTCATCCAGCAGGTATTCCACCACCGCCCAGGCGATGGCCAGACCGTCAAACGTGCTGGTGCCCCGGCCAATTTCATCGAGGATCACCAGCGAGCGGCTGGTGGCGGCGCGCAGGATGGCGGCGGTTTCGCTCATTTCCACCATGAAGGTGCTCTGGCCCCCGGCCAGGTCGTCCGAGGCGCCGATGCGGGTAAAGATGCGGTCGCACAGGCTGATATTGGCCTCGCGCGCGGGCACGAAGCTGCCGATATGCGCCATGAGCGTAATCAGCGCCACCTGACGCATGTAGGTGCTCTTGCCCGCCATGTTGGGGCCGGTGATGATGAGCATGCGGTTATCGGCGGTATCCATGGTCACGTCATTGGGCACAAAGGGCGCGTCGGTGACGGTGCGCTCCACGATGGGATGGCGGCCCTCCACGATGGTGAGCACGCCGTCCTCGTTGATGGTGGGCTTGACGTAGTCGTTTTCGCGCGCCACCTGCGCCAGCGACAAAAGCGCATCCGCAGTTTTGAGCACCATGGCGTTTTGCTGCACCGCGCTGATCTCGGCGGCGATGGCCTCGCGCACGGAGGCAAAGAGCGTGCTTTCCAGCGTCAGGGCCATCTGCTGGGCATTGAGGATTTTATGCTCGATTTCCTGAAGCTCCGGGGTCACATAGCGCTCGGCTCCGGCAAGGGTCTGCTTGCGGCTGTAGCGCAGGGGCACCAGATCCAGATTGCTCTTGGTGACCTCGATATAATAGCCGAACACGCGGTTATACTGAATGCGCAGGTTCTTGATGCCGGTTTCCTGCCGCTCGGCCGCCTCCAGATTCAAAATCCACTGCTTGCCGTTGGCGGCCGCGTCGCGGTATTCGTCCAGCTCGGCGCTGTAGCCCGCGCGAATCACGCCCCCGTCGCTGAGCAAAATGGGCGCGTCGGGGTCGATGGCGCGCTCGAGCAAATCGCACAGGGATTCCAGGGGCGTCAGCGTATGCGCCAGCGCCTGAATGGCCGTGGTCTCAAAGCGGCCAAGCAGCTCCTTGACCGGGGCCACCGCCTTGAGCGAGCGCAGGAGCGCCAGGCAGTCGCGCGCGGTGAGGCTGTTGTAGCTGATTTTGCCCAAAAGGCGCTCCATATCCGCCACATTTTCCAGCGCCTGACCCATTTCCTCGGCTGCCATATAATCGTCCTTGAGGGCCTCCACGGCGTCAAGCCGCGTCTTGATGGCCGCGCGGTCGATCATGGGGTTTTCCACCCAGTTGCGAAGCAGCCGCGCGCCCATGGCGGTATGCGTGCGGTCCAAAAGCCAAAGCAGCGACCCCCGGCGTTCCCCGGCGCGCAGGCTTTCCACCAGCTCCAGATTGCGCCGCGTCATGCGGTCCAGAAACATGGTGCGCTCGCCCTGATAGATGGTGAGCTGCGTCAGGTGCGGCAGGGCGTTTTTCTGCGTATCATTGAGATAGATCAAAAGCGCCCCCGCCGCGAGGTAGCGCCGGTCGCGCTCGTCCAGACCAAGAGCCGTGAGCGAGGGCACCCCAAAATGCTCCAGCAGCGCGCGCTGCGCGTTTTTCTTCTGGAAATCCGAATCGGGCAGGACGGTGCAGCTGATGGTTTCGCCAAGATGCGGGCTGAGCTTGCCCATATCGTTGGTCACGATTTCGCGCGGACGGATGCGCATCAATTCGTCGCGCAGGGTGCGCTGCGCGTCGTTAAGCAGGTGGGCAATCAGCTCGCCCGTGCTCACGTCCGCATAGGCCAGCGCCGCCGCCTTGCCCACAAAGGCCACGCACAGCACATAGCAGGCGCTTTTTTCGTCCAGCTGGGAAGGATCGGCCACCGTGCCGGGCGTGACGATGCGGATCACGTCGCGCTCCACCAGCCCCTTGCTCAGCGCCGGGTCGGTCAGCTGCTCGCACACGGCAACCTTGTAGCCCTTTTCAATCAGGCGCGAAATATAGGCGCTGGCCGCGTGATAGGGCACGCCGCACATGGGCGCGCGCTCGGAAAGGCCGCAGTCCTTGCCCGTGAGGGTCAGTTCCAGCTCCTTGGAGGCGAGCTTGGCGTCGTCAAAAAACATTTCATAAAAATCGCCCAGACGGAAAAACAGAATGCAGTCCTGGTACTTTTCCTTCAATTCCAGGTACTGCCGCATCATAGGGGTGGGGGTCGCTGCCACGAAACCGGCTCCTTTCGTACATCCAAAGGCGCGGCCGCCTTCAAGGGCAGCCGCGCCGCAGCGTGTCGAAAAAGCTCGCCGTCGGCGATCTTTTCCGCCAGGTTTACGCCGTCCGCCTACTCCGCCTTCGGCTGCGCCGAGCGGCGGACGGCGTAAGGAAACCTTGCTGCGCAAGGCCTCCGAATCCACCGCACATGTCGCTGGATTCGGAATACAGCTCGGAGGGCTGCGGCCCTCCAAACCTCCCAAAATGAAGTTTGTCAGCACACTGTAGCGCGGCCGCCTTCAAGGGCAGCCACGCCGCAGCATCAGTGCTGGTGGCCGCAGCCGCTGCAGCCCTCGCAGGAACCGCTGCAGCCGTGCTCTTCCTCGTCGTTTTCGCCGGTGACGACGAACTTGATGATGCTGTTGACCTTCTTCATCATCTGCGTGAAAGCCTCATTGGTCTGGCGCATGCGGGTGATGATCTCGTTTTCGTCGATGGCATGCTCCACGTTTTCCAGCTCCTCGCCCGCCTTGGCCAGCGCGCCGTGATCCATGTTGGCGTCGGCCAGCAGGTTTTCCACGGCCTGCCGCTTTTCGGTATAGGCGGCGATGAGCTGGGTGGCCTTTTCATCCTTCATGGCCGCCTGCTCGGCCAGCCGCATGGCGATGTATTCTTCGCTTTCCAGAATGGCTTCCGCCAGAAGTTCCGCCTGATTGAGCACCTTTTCCATCTTTCTTTCACCTTTCCGTTCTTTCTCCGCGCAGGGTGTTGACCGCGGCGGAGGTAATGGTTACGGGGATAATCGTGCCGATATCCTCTTCCGTGCCGTCCAAGGTCACGGTGATGCCCCGCGTGCCCTTGCCGGACACCTTGCGCTCGTCCCGCTTGGACAGGCTTTCCACCAGCACGTTCTCATGCTTTCCAATCATGGACTGATGCACGCGGGCAGTGGACGCCTCCACCTCGCGGATGAGCTGTTCGATGCGGCGGGTGGATTCCGCCTCCGGGATGCGGCCCTCCATGGCCGCGGCCCGCGTGCCCTCGCGCGGGGAGTAAATGAAGGTAAAGGCCGCGTCATAGCCCACCTCGCGCACCAGCGAGCAGGTATCCTCAAACTGCTTTTCCGTCTCACCGGGGAAGCTGACGATCAGGTCGGTCGTAAGCCCGATGCCCGGCACGGCCGCGCGCAGCTTTTCCACCTTGCGCAGGTAGTCCTCGCGCGTGTAGCGGCGGTTCATCAGGCGCAGGATGTCGTCGTTGCCGCTTTGCACGGGCAGGTGCAGGTGGTTGCAGACATGCTTGCACTGCACCATGGCCTCGATGAGATCATCGCTCAAATCCTTGGGGTGGGAGGTCATGAAGCGGATGCGCTCCACACCCAGCGCGTCCAGCCGGCGAAGCAGGCCGGGGAAGGAATCGCCCGTGCCCGCGCCGTAGCTGTTGACATTTTGCCCAAGCAGCATGATTTCCTTCACGCCGCTTTGCAAAAGGCCCTCGGCCTCGCGCAGAATATCGTCCGCGCGGCGGGAGCGTTCGCGCCCGCGCACATAGGGCACGATGCAGTAGGAGCAGAAGTTGTCGCAGCCGTACATGATGGTGATGTAGGCATGCCAGGCGTTAAGCCGCTTGACCGGCAGGTCCTCGGCGATGAGATTTTCCTCGTCCGTCACGCTGACCACGCGGGTCTTCTGCGTAAGCAGCGCAAGGAGCAGCGAAGGCAGGCGGTGCAAGTTGTGCGTGCCGAAGGCCAGATCAATGAAGCGGTACTGGCGCAGGATGCGCTCGGCCATGCCGGGCTGCTGCACCATGCAGCCGCATACGCCGATGATCAGGCCGGGCTTGTCCTTTTTGAGCTCCTTGAGCCAGGTCACGTTGCCCAGGGCGCGGCGCTCGGCATTGTCGCGCACGCAGCAGGTGTTGAAGATGACCAGGTCCGCCTCGCGCCGGTCCGCCGCTTCGGCCATGCCCATTCCGGACAGGATACCGGCCAGCTTTTCGGAGTCGTGCGCGTTCATCTGGCAGCCATAGGTGACGATGTGATAGGTACGGGGCCGCTCGGGCAGGTCGCGGACCTGCCTTGCGGCGTTTTCCTGTTCGAGGCGCTCGGCCTCGGTCACATAAACGGGGGTGTGTTGCACGGGCATTCGGTTCCTTTCGTTATTCCCGGCGCACGCGGCCGGTGGCGTGGCAGGCGTCGCAGGGCTGGGTCAGCGTGTCGGAAAGCGTGTCGCGGGTGCGCTTGCGCGTCATTTCCAGAAGGCCCAAGCTGGTAAAGCCGTGGATCACGGTTTTCACCCGGTCGTCGCTTGCGGCCTGCTCCATGGCGGCCAGCACGCGGGCCCGGTCGGCGTCGCTTTGCATGTCGATAAAATCAATGAGCAAGATGCCGCTCAGGTTGCGCAGGCGTATCTGCCGGGCCGCCTCGGCGGCTGCGCGCAGGTTTTCCTCCACGGCCAGATCCTCCCCGCCCGCGGCGGTGACGGTGCTGCCGGAGTTGACGTCGATGGTGGTAAGCGCCTCGCGCTCGTCAATCACCAGCGAGCCGCCGCCGGGCAGCGGCACGCGGCGGCAAAGCGCCTCGTCCACCTGCTTTTCCACCCGCGCGGCGGACCAGGCGGCCTCCATCTCCACGGCCGTAAGGGTTCGCCACATCACGCCCTGAGGCGGTGTTTCGGGCGGTTCAAGGCGGGAGAGCACCTCGATGGGATGGCGCGCGGCGTAATCCCTCAAAAGGACGCTGATCATTGAGGGCTCTGCATGCAAAAGGGCGGGGGCTTTCACGTATTGCGCATGCTGCTCAATTTCGCACCACATTTGCCACAGGGCCTCGGCCTCGGCCTGCACCTCGGCTACGGGCGCAAACAGCGCGGCATGGCGCACAATCAGGCCAAAGCGGCCGTCTGCGATGCGCCTGCCCAGCGCCTGCGCGCGGGCGCGGTCCTCCTCGCCGGTCACGCGGCGGCTGAGGCCCACAAAGCGGTTCTTGGGCATGAGCAGCACATACTGCCCCGGCAGGCCGATATCCCGCGTCAGAAACGCGCCTTTCTCGCCCTTGGGGTCCTTTTTCACCTGCACCAGCACATCCTGCCCGGTCATGAGCGACGCGCTGCCCGAGGTGCGGTGATAGCTCTCGGCCTCGCGCAGGGGCAAAAAACCATTCTGCCGAAGGCCCAGCTTGACAAACGCGGCCTTCACATCGGGCAAAACGCGCTCCACCCGTCCCAGAAACACCGAGCCCACCAGACTTTGCGCGCCTGTATCCTCCTGATAAAACTCCAAAAGGCGCGTTTCATCCAGCAAAGCGATGCGCGTGGATTCCGGCGAGCCCTGAAACAGCAGCCGGAGCGGACGGCACATGGTCAAACCTCCTCCATGGGAACCAGCGTCCCGTCGGGCTTGCGGGCCAGAATGGCCGTGCGGTAGATGATATGCGGAAACTCCCCTGCCTCCGTGAAGGTGCGCAGGCAATCCAGCCACAGGGAGGGCTTGAGGGAACCGGCGGCGGTGGCTACCGTTTCCAGCGCGATTTCCCAGCCGTCCTCCACTTTACGAAGCTCGCCGCCGGTGACAAAGGGCCGGATATCGCAGGGGTTTTCCCCGCTCTTGGTGCGGCGGGCGGCGGTGTAGTGATCAAGCGCCATGAAAGCCTCGAACCCCGCCGCGGCGCGGTCGCTTTCCGCACTTTGCGGGAAGCGGAGCAGGTAGCGCGATCCCGCCGCCAGCGACATCAGCGCCGGGAAGCTGTCCTCCAGCGCGCGGCACTGGCGGATGCGCAGGCAATCGGGCAAAACGGCGTTCATGCCGTCCTGAAAGGCCTGCTCGGTCACGCCGTCCTCCAGTGGAACCTCCATCAGCTCGCGCAGGCCCACCACGCCCACGCTCAACGGCGCGGCGAAGCTCAGACGGATATGCGGGTTAAAGCCGTTGGAATAGCGGATGGGCAGGCAGCTTCGGCGCAGGGCGCGCTGCATGGCGCGCATCAGGTCCAGGTGACCGATATAGCGGAGGGTTTCGCCCTTTTCAAAAACGACCATCATTCGCATGCGCGGCACACCCCCTTAAGCTTTTGCAGGCCGCAGCCGTTGCAGCCCTCGCGGCAGTCGCGGGTGGTCTGGGCGCGCATGGCACGCTCATACTCGCGTTTGAGGAACGCCTTGTCGATGCCCGCGTCGATGTGGTCCCAGGGGAGCAGCTCATCCAGTGCGCGCTCGCGGTGGGCGTAGAAGGCGATGTCCAGCCCGCAGTCCTCAAACGCCTGAAGCCACAGGTCGTAGCGGAACTGGTCGGTCCAGCCGTCCAGGCGGCAGCCCAGCTGCCAGGCGCGGTGCAAAACGCGCGCGAGCCGCCGGTCGCCCAGGGCAAAGCACGCCTCAATCTGGCTGACGCCGCTGTCGTGATAGTTAAAGTGCGCGGATTTGAGCGGCACAAAATGCTCGCGCACCAGGCGCTGCTTGCGGCGCACGGTTTCGGGGTCGTCCTGACGGCACCACTGGAAGGGCGTGAAGGGCTTTGGCACGAACACCGCCGCGCTGCACGTGATGCGCAGGCCCTTGACGCGCTTTTCCTTCGGCACGCTGTAATAAGCCCCCGCAGCGGTTTTGGCAAGCTCCGCGATGCCGATGAGGTCTTCGTCCGTCTCGGTGGGCAGGCCGGTCATGAAGTAGAGCTTGACGGCGTTCCAGCCGTTGGAAAAGGCGTTGGTCAGGGTGTTGACCAGATCGGCCTCGGTGACGTTTTTGTTGATCACGTCGCGCAGGCGCTGGGTACCGGCCTCGGGCGCAAAGGTGAGGCTGCTCTTTTTGACCTTCTGGGTATGGGTAAGCGTGTCCTGCACAAATTTGTCCACGCGCAGGCTGGGAAGCGACAGCGATACGCGCTGGTCCCGCAGCGCGTCGGTGAGGCGGCCCGCCAGCTCGGAAATGCAGGAATAATCACTGGAGGAAAGCGAAGAAAGCGAGATTTCCTCATAGCCGGTGTTTCGGACGGATTCCTTGGCCAGCTCCACCAGCTTATCCACGCTGCGCTCGCGCACGGGACGGTAGAGCATGCCCGCCTGGCAGAAGCGGCACCCGCGCGTGCAGCCGCGCATGATCTCCAGCATGATGCGGTCAAACACGGGCTGGATATACGGCACGGGAGGATTGGTGGGCACGTAGGCGTTTTCAAAATCGGTCAAAATGCTGCGAAGCACCCGCGGCGGCGCGCAGGGGTCCGTAGGCTCCAGGCTTTTGAGGGTGCCGTCGGCGTTATACTCGTCGTGATAGAGGCTGGGCACATACACGCCGCGAAGCGCCGCCAGGCGCCTGAGGCGCTCCGCGCGGGGAACGCCCTCCTTTTTACAGGCGTTCAGCACGTCGGTGACCTCGACGATGGAGTCCTCGCCGTCGCCGATCAGAAACGCGTCGATGAACAGATGAAGGGGCTCCGGGTTAAAGGCGCAGGGGCCGCCTGCCAGCACGATGGGGTCATCTTCCCCACGCTCGGACGAGAGCACCGTAACGCCGCCCAGGTCCATCATCTCCAGCACATTGGTATAGCTCATCTCGTACTGCAGGGTAAAGCCGATGATGTCAAAGCGGGAAAGCGGCGTATGGCTTTCCAGCGAGCACAGGGGGATGTTGCTTTTGCGAAGCTCGGAAAGCATGTCTACCCACGGCATGCACACCCGCTCGCACACGGCGTAGGGCAGGCCGTTGAGGATACCGTAGAGAATTTTCATGCCCAGATGGCTCATGGCCACCTCGTAGGTATCGGGAAAACAGAAGGCGAAGGAGATTTCCGCCTGGGAAATGGGCTTCACCTCGGCGTTCATCTCGCCGCCGGTATAGCGCGCGGGCTTTTCCACACGGGCAAGCAGCGCATCAAAATCGTAGGTCATAGGTCCTCCTTATTTATAGGCGCATACATAGTAATGATATCATGCCGGTGCGGGGGTTGCAAGCCGGAAGCAGAAAAAAGCTTTCATGCGCTTGCAGGGCGACAATACCAAAAACCCCGATGAGAAAGGTTGGAGGGCCGCATGAGGGCAACCTCAATCATCGCATGAGGCGCTGTCCGTGCCCCGGGCCAGACATTTTTTCAAGTATCCCGCAGAAAAGACCGGCGCGGCCGGACTTTTCCGACATGCTGAGGGGCGCCGGAATGTCCATCCAGCGCCCCTCAGGTGTATTTTGTCCGTGTTGATGCTTTTTCTAATGCAATTATGCCTTCTTTTTCTTCGCTACCAAAAGGATTCCGGCAAAGCTTGTCAGCATCATAACAAGCCAAAGAAGGGGATCGCTGTTATCGCCCGTCGCGGGAAGCTTAGCCGGGGCAATGGTAGTAAACAGAATCATATCCTGCCCCGCTTCCAAGCCCCTGATTTCACGGGAAACCACCAGGGAGCCGCCGTTGTCTGCCACGGTATCGATTACCATATACTCCCGCGTATCTGCAGTAAGCTCTGGAATACCGGTGGAAAGCGCCTTCACAACATAAGTGTAAGTTCCGGGCGCATTGTACCGCCACTGTTCAAACATCGCGGTGCCTTGCCCATTGATGGTTACAGTGTCATTCGCCGGCATTGGCGGTAATTTGCCGCTGCCATTGGGCACAGGAACCAGTTGGAATTTGAAGGGAGTCTCGGCGTTCCAGTCGCCCTGAATCACATGTTCCACAGGCAGCAGCGGCGCGGTCGCCATTGCAGCAGAATATTTGTTGGTGAACGCCGCGGCGTCCAGTTCGGTTCCACCACCTATACCGTTGGCACTGTATTGAACCGTTTGGAGCTGCAGGAACAGTTTCCCATCCGCGTCCTCTTTTTCTTCCACTACAACCGTCATGGTGTAGGTGGTCGAATCATAGACATAGTGCGGGTCGCTCCCCGGCTTTTCTTTGATGATATAGGTGTATGTTCCCGGCTGGGTAAAGGCAATGGAACCAAAGCGCACGTCCTGCGGCGCCGTCGTCGTCAGGCCGAAGGTCATGTTCGCGGTATTGGTGCCCTCTCTGGTGGACACATAAGCCGTGGTAGCCACCGGCATGGGAACCGCCGTGCTTACGGTGCTTCCGGCAGGCGGGGTATACGTTCCGGCCTGAATGGTAAACGCAAAGTCGGCATGAACATTTCCGGCGGGATTGCCTCCCTCCAGCGTTTTGTGAACCAGTGCCAGCTTGCTTCCTTCGCCATTGGGGTCCGATTCGCCGCCGCCCGTCTCTCCGCCGCCAAAATCCGCATCCTTGCGCCGCAGAGCATACAGGTTGATTTCCAGTATGTCGTCGCTGGCGGCCAGATCGGAATAGAGCGTGGATTCGGTGACTTCATGCCTATTCCCGGTGTCATCCTTAAAATACCAGTACAGGAAGGTGTATCCTTCCCACGTGGGGACCTCCGAAGGAACCAGACCGGCGCTGGCCCAGGTGGAGTTTACAGTCTTCCACGCGCTTGCGTCGCTTTCGTCCAGGAAATAGTTTACCACCACAGCCGGGTCAAAGGAATTGGTGAAGGTTAGTGTCCCGGCCTCCTCCTCGGGCAACGGGTCCGCGCCCTTTTTCACCACGCGGGAGGCGAGTTTGTTTGCACCGTTGTCATCCGTTACCGTATCCACAATGGTATAGGTCGTTTCGTCGTAGGTGTAGCCGGCGGCTGGCGCAACGGGCACATTCTCTGTAATGGTGTAGGTGTAAATGCCGGGACGGGCGTACTCAATCGCGCCAAAACCGGCAGGTGCGGAGGTTTTGTTGAGCGTGAGCGTTGTAGCGGCGGGCAAGGGCATCTCACTCTTGTCCATTATCTGATTGCCGCTTCCGTCAACAGCAGATACCGGGGTCAGCACAAAGGTGAAGTCCACTGTTTGCGTGGGCTTGCCTGTAACCGTCTTCTGCACGAGCGGCAGAGCAGCGTCAGCGCCAACCGAGGAAGGCTGATAGCTGTTGGTGAAGGACAGGCCGGTGGCCGGCGTAGTAGCATAAGCCAATTCCAGTGCAGGCTCGCCGGCGCTGTTTTGGCCAACAGACGCGGTGACAGTCAGGGTGCAGACATTTTGGTCATACCCATAACCGGGCTTTTTGTCCGCCTCGGCCGGAACGGTTTGTTGAATCGTATAAACATACGTTCCCGGCTGGGTAAAGGTGATCGAACCAAAGCCTACCCGCACGGAATTTTCAACGGAAAGGCCATACACTGTATTGGCATCCGTGCCGCCATCAAGGGTGCTGACGTACACTGTTTGCACAGAAGGAACCGGGAAGCTGCCTTCCGGCGTGATGGTGAACGCAAACTTCTCTGCATTGGAGGCAGGAGGTCGAAAAACCCGATAGAGGGCGTAACCGTCACCTATACGGAGGTACCGCCCTACTCCGACCGAAGGGGCAAAGCCTACATTGAAGGCGTGACCGACAAGGACGGTTACGTCCATCTGTACATGCCGGCATCCGATGTTTCGGCGGAAGATCCGAAGAAAGGCTCTGTTCAGATTACCGCTACCTCATGGCAGGACGATCCGGATGGCCCGGGAAAGGTGACAAAAGCGGAAATCTACCACGTTTCTGTAACCAATCAGGAACAGCAAACCGAGATTGAGCTTCCTCTTTACCACTATATGGAACTGGTCTACTTTAAGGAAAACGCGAACGACAAGCCGGTGGAAAATATGCCAGCCGCGTTTTGGGTGGAAGCAAACCATACGGGCACCATTCCAAACGAGGTTCCGCGGCGTGCCGGCTACATTTTTGTAGGCTGGTCAGAGGATTCCGCTGCTACAACAGCCGATTATCTGCCTGGCAGCGATATTGAAGTCGGGACGGTCAACATCCCCTTGTATGCGATTTGGACACAAGATCAACCCCATGATGATTTCTGCACCATCACCTACGTCGCAGGTGGCGATAACGTCGTACTGGCGGACAATCCCCAGATCTATCGTTTGAATCAAGAGGGCGTTTCGTTAATTAGCCCCTGGCGCAAGGATTATATTTTTACCGGTTGGACTTGCGAGCAGATCGGCCTTGATCAGCCGACACCACAGGTCACGGTACAGTGCACAGACCCATTCGGCCTTACCGACTACGTCAACAGAACCTACGTGGCCCACTGGGAGCACGTGAAATACAACGTGATCTGGCGCAACTGGGACGGTTCGTGGCTGGACGTAACCCGTGATGTATATGACGTATTGCCCCACTACGAAGGCCCCACACCCATCAGGCCGTCGGACGACAACTACTTCTACGTATTTGCCGGCTGGACGCCTGAAATCAAGGTGGTAACCGAAGATACGGAATACACCGCCGTATACAACGCCTATGATCTGCTCAAGCTGGTTTCCTCGCCTGCCAGCCAGACCTTGCCCGACGGCGAGGAGGCTGTGTTTACCGTGGTGACTTCCGGGGGCGTGGCTCCGCTTGCGTATCAGTGGTATGTCATCCCTGCCGGCCAGGCGGGCGGGGAGCAGGCTCCGGCTGCAACGGCCATTCCCGGCGCCACCTCCGATACCCTGCGCGTCACCAGCAGCGCACAGGTCAGCGGCAACCGCTACTACTGCGTGGTGCAGGATCAGGTAGGCCAGAAGATTGTATCGGCCGAGGCCCTGCTCACGCTGGAGCTTCCCCTGCCGCCGGCAACCGGCGACGGCTTCCCGCTGTGGCACGCACTGGCGCTGGCAGTGCTGAGCGGCACGTCTCTGCTGATCATCGTGAAAAAGCGCCACAGCATGTAACCCCCGTGGATGAGGGGCATCGCTGCGCTCGCATGGCAGGCATATGCACGTGGAAGCGTGGAATGTTGCCGGTTTCCTTTGTTCCATGATATAATGTGAAGGGATGGATGGATCAGGAAAAGAAAGCGAGGCTGGCCTGCCTTTGAATACAGACGAGGAACTCTATGCGCGCTTTCTCTGCGGAGAGGATGACGCCATACGTCAGCTGATGGACCGGTATCTGGACCGGCTGACCCTGTTTTGCTTCACCTTTCTGCACAGCGTAACGGAGGCGGAGGACATGGCGCTGGACGCGTTTGCCACGATTGCCATGAAGCGAAGCGTATGGTACGGCGGAAGCTTTCGGCGGTGGCTGTATCGCATTGCGCGCAATTTGTCCATTTTCCGCTACCGAAAGCTGCGGCTGGTTCAGGTGCCCTTTGACGAAGCGCACCACCTGACGGCCTGCAGCATGGAGGCCGTGTACTGGCGGCAGGAAGAAACCGAAGCCCTGAAGGCCCTGTTGCATCGCTTGCCGGAGGACGAGCGCAGGGTGCTTACGCTTCTCTATCTGGAGGACATGAGCTATGCCCAGACGGCTCAGGCCCTGGGCATGGACCAGAAGAGAGTTGACAACCTGGCCTACCGCGGCAAAAAGCAGCTGCGGGAATGGCTCATACAGGAGGAAAGAGGTCATGAGTGAAACGCTCGTATGCGTGCTGGTGGCGTTGCTGGCGTTTGCTTTTGGCATGATCGCCGCCGTCCTTGTCAAGACAATTCATCTGGAGAAGAAGGAACATGACCGAGACCGTTCTTTATGAAGTCCTGCACTGTCTGGTGGCTGCCTGTCTGGCGGTGTGGCTGCTATGCAGGGTCATTCATACCCAGGGCCCGCTCATGCTCTACGCTCTGGCGGGCGCAGCGGCCTGCCTGTTCCTGGGGGATGCCTACTGGCTGGCGCATCTGATCATCTGCGGCGTCCCTCCCGTCATTTTCTCCGCATGCGATGTGGCATATATCGGGTTTTTGCTGATGGTTGGCACCGCTTTGTCCCGCGTTGAGCCGCTGCGCCTGAGCAAAGCTCCCTTTTCGGTGGGGATGCTGGTTTTTTCCCTGCTCAATATCGCGGCCTGGATGATTTGGACGGGCGAATGGTTTGTCAATCTGCTGTGGGCTGTTCCCATGCTGCTTCTTATCCTGCACAGCGCCATGCTGGCTGAAAAATCGCTTTCCGCACGCAGGCGCAGTGGGTTTTGGGTGCTGCTGGCGCTATTGTCCGTTTGCCAGGCCGCCGTGCTGGCGGGATTTTCTGATCGCGCGCTTGCCCTGCTGTGCACCGTGCTATGGATGCTGTCGTTTTTGCAGCTGGCATTTGCCCTGAAAGGAAGCGGCAGCCTGACCCGGTTGCCGCTTGGGGCGTGGACGCTTTTGATGGCCTTTTGTGAATGCGCGTCCTTTTTGGCGCAGGGAGCAGTCTATTACGTATTTCAGGTGCTGGCCACGACTTGCTTTCTCTTTGCCGCGGTATCGGCCTGCAAGGAAGGAGCGGCATGCCATGCAGACTAATCTGCTTCTGGCCTGCATCAGCGGGCCGCTGCTGGCCGTTCTTCTGCTGAGGGGAAAGGCGCGGCGCCTGATGGCTGCCATTTTGGGCGGTATGCTGACGGCGTTTCTCGCAGGCTCCATCAGCGGCTTTCTGGCGGAGCTGGTCCGCTATGACGCCATGGCGGCGGTGCTCTATATCAGCCCTGCGGTAGAGGAAGGGCTGAAGCTGATTCTTTTTCTGCTGTTTCTTTTCGTCTGCCAGCTGGAAGATGCGGCGCTTGACGATGTGGCGGTGGGAATTGGCATAGGGTTTGCGATGATGGAAAGCTTCGCGCTGCAGTTTATGGCAGGCGATATCTGGGCCATGACGCTGTTTGCACGCGCTTTCTTCTCCGCGCTGATTCATGTTGCCTGCGCGCTGATGCTGATTCTGGCCGTGCGGATGGTACGCCGCATGGCGCTGGAAAACCTGAGCGGCATTCTGGGCATCTATGCCGTAACGGTAACGGTGCACGCGCTGTACAACCTGATGGTATCCGCCGGCGGTACAGGCAAAATTCTGGGCTATTGCCTGCCGGCATTGCTGATTGCCGCATGGAAGCTATGGCCCGCAATTCAAAAGACGAATCGGAGGTGAGGAATGTGCCAGCCACAAACGACCAGGTAAACGAGGTATTTCGCAGGGCCGCCTTGCTCCGTGCCCGGCGTCTGCGGCGCAGAAAAATTCTGCTGAGCGTATGCTGTGTTTCGCTTTCCTTCCATCTGATGCTTCTGCTGAAAGGCAGAATCAGCATGACGGTTGCACCCAACACGGCCTCATACGGATCGCTTGTATTTGAGGGAATCGGAAATCTCTATGTGATGATCGCCGTTGTCTTTTTCCTGCTGGGCATCCCGGCCGGACTGGGGATGGATATGCTCATCCGCCGGTGGAGAAAGCGGCGAATCGACCGTTATGCTCAAAAATGGCTTGCCGGTGAGGATGCACCCCAGTCCAAGCGCTGAAGGGCCAAAGGCACGGCCCGGCGCTGCGTTTTCTGCTTGTTCAAAGGCGCGCGGCAAATTAGTCCGCAGCGCCTTTTTTATGCATTGTACATTGCTGGCGCATGCCGAAGCGGGAAAAGCCGCCCCAAACCCAATGCGCAGCAGCCTTTACACAATGCCATTCTCCCCGGCGACAAACGTGCGCAGGAAATCGATCAGCGCGGAAACAACCGGCGTATGGACCTGACTTTTCTTCCACACCAGCGCAGAGTCCAGGGCCAACGGCGGAGTGAGCGCAACAAAGCGCAGATCAGGATAATGGCAGTCCAGGCGGATGCACAGCGCAGCGCCCATTCCTTCCCGCACCATCATCGCGGCATTATACGGCAGGTTGTAGGTGCCAACCACCCGCACGCGGTCAAATCTTCCGCCAAACCAGCTGGCCAGCTCGTTTTGCACCGTTTCGCGGCTGGACATCATGATCGGCACGGTCATCAGATCATCCGCTGTGACGGCGCTCTTGCAGGCCAGGGGCGAATCCTTGCGAATCAGCACGCCCCATTCCTCCAGGCATGGAAAGCGCAGAAATTCGTAGCGGTCTATCTGTGCCGGCATCGGCAGGAGGCCCATATCCAGCGTGCCATGCTCAATTTTCTGCTTGATGCTGTCGGCGTTTGCGCTGTAGAGCCGGTAGCGCACCAGGGGATGCTCCTTTTGAAAGGCGACCAGCGCCCGCGCCAGGCTGGAAGCGGCGCGCAGTTCGCCGCTGCCTATGGCTACCTCGCCCGCCACATCATCCCGTACGCCTTCAAAATCGCGGCGCATTTTTTCCGCCAGTTCCATCATTTCCTCAGCGCGCCGCTTGAGCAGCACGCCCTCCTGCGTAAGCGTCACGCTGTGGCTTGCGCGATCAAAGAGCTTAACGCCCAGCTCGGCTTCCAGCTGCATCAGCTGGCGTGAACGGCCGGCTGGGAAACATGCAGCATCCGGGCCGCCCGGGTCACGTTTCCTTCCCGCGCCGCCCGGGGAAAGCGGCACGCCGTTTTTCTCGACTTTTCTATCCGTCAATTCAGGCTATCATAATGACGGAATGTTTTCAAGCATCAGGCGATAAAAAATCACCACAGTCCGTTTCGGGGCTTGACGCATATTGCTTTTTTGCTGAAAAAACGGTATGATGAAACAAGCGCGGGCTTCTGTGCCCCGCCAGAAAGGAAACGAGCGGAGGTGCGCAATGGAACGCAATCTTAGCTTTGATACCGATGGATTGGTCAGCATAAACGTTCATCTGGGATGGGCGCAGCTGGAAATGTTTGCTGATGAAGTGGACAAAATTCAGGTAATGGCTGCCGGTGACGACAGCAGCGTCGAGGACCTGCGCATTGCGGTAAAGGATGGCGCCCTGATGGTGGAACAGCCGCAGTACGGGCTTTCGCTCAGCATTATGGAAAGCCGCTGGCTGCAGGTATGCGTGCGCGTGCCCAGCCAGTGGAAGGGCAACGTTGCCCTGAGCACCCTGTCCGGCCTGCTCAGCGCGCGCAAGCTCAGCGCAAAAAGCCTTTCGATGGAAACCGTCAGCGGCGACCTGCGCGCCGTGCGCATCACGGCTGACGAGGCCACGCTGAAAACCGTGGGCGGCGATATGCGCGGCGAGCAGCTGACGGCGGAAAATCTGAGCGTGCGCAGCGTAAGCGGCGACACGGTGCTTGACGCGCTGAGTGTTCAGTCGCTCAAATCCAACAGCGTCACCGGCGAGCAGACCTACAACATGACATCCACCTTCCGCAAGGTAGATGTGAACGCTGTTTCCGGCAACGTGATCATCACCGCGCCGGTGGAAGCCATGGATGTGAACCTGCGTTCCATCAGCGGCCGCGTGCGCACCGAGGGCGTCAACATCCGTGAGGGCGGGGACGTGCCCAGCGTGCGGGTGACCGGCGTGACGGCGGACCTCAAGCTTATCAGCATCAAGGAATAACCCTGCGGTTTTTTCAATCTTACTTTTGAGAGGATGGTTTTCCCCATGGCGAAGAATCATTTCGGCGGTTTTGGCGGCGGCCCCAACATGCAGCAGCTGATGCGTCAGGCGCAAAAGCTGCAGGAGCAGATGGCCAAGGCACAGGAGGAGCTGGACGAGCGCGAATACAGCGCGCAGGCCGGCGGCGGCATGGTCAGCGTGACGGTGAGCGGCAAGCGCGAGCTCAAGCACCTGGAAATCAAGCCTGAATGCGTGGACCCGGAGGATGTGGAAATGCTTCAGGACATGATCCTGGCCGCGGTGAACGAGGCGCTTCGCAACGCTGAGGAAACGCGCAATGCCGAAATGTCCAAGCTGGCCCCCGGCATGGGAGGCATGTTCTAAGCCATGGCCCAGCAGTTGGAGCCCATTGCCCGGATGGTTGCGCAGCTTTCGCGCCTGCCTGGCATCGGGCAGAAAAGCGCGCAGCGGCTTGCCTATCACATTATCGGCATGCCGCTGGAGGATGTGCGCGAGCTGGCCAGCGCCCTCTACCAGGGCCGCAAGGCCATCCGCTACTGTGCGGTATGCGGCAATTACGCAACTGGCGAGCTGTGCGATATCTGTGCCGACGAACGCCGCCACAACGGCCAGATCTGCGTGGTGCGCGACCCGCGGGACGTGGCTGCCATCGAGCGCATGCACGATTTTCACGGCAGTTACCACGTGCTGCATGGCACCCTCTCCCCCATGGACGGCATCGGCCCGGAGGATATCCGCATCCGGGAGCTGCTGGCGCGCCTTAAGGACCATACGGTCAAGGAGGTCATTCTGGCCACCAACCCGGATATCGAGGGCGAGGCCACGGCCTCCTACATCGCCCGGCTGCTCAAACCCATGGGGGTTTTGGTCACGCGCATTGCGCATGGCGTGCCCGTGGGCAGCGATCTGGAATATGCGGATGAAATTACCCTCTCCAAAGCGATGGAGGGACGGCGGGAAATGTGACCGAAAGCGCCGCGCTTAAAGCGCGGCGTTCTCATCTTCGATACGAAAGGCGGAACGGCCCATGGCTTTCCTAAGCAACATAACCCCTGCCGCCGCGGTATGCATGGCGCTTGCACTGCTGTGCGCCGTCCTGCTGGCGGTGCTGCTGGCCGTCGTGCTGCGGGGGCGGAGTGCCACAAGCGAAATGCTCTCTGCTGTGGAAGAAATGCTCCGGCGCGAATTGCAGGCGGCCGTAGGCGCGCTCGGACAGCAGAGCGACCAGCGCCGGGAAGAGCTCCTGCGCGCAATCGGTCAGCTGGGAGACAACCTGTCCGGCACGTTTGGCGCGATGAGCCGCTCACAGGCGGAGCAGGTCAACACCCTCATCCGGCAAAGCTACGACAACGCGCAGGCGTTCGACCTGCGCCAGCAGGGCATGCAGCGCATCGCCGACGAGAGCCTCAAGCGCATCGAAACGCGCATGCAGGGCTCGGAAGCCGCATTGGCGCGCGCGCTGTCCCAGAACGAAACGCGCATGGAGGCGCTCCGGGTCACGCTGGAGGAAGGCGCGCGCCTGATGCGTGAGGAAAATGCGCAGAAGCTTAACGAAATGCGGCAGACCGTGGACGAAAAGTTGAGCGCCACGCTTGAAAAGCGTCTTACCGCCAGCTTTTCGCAGGTGAGCGAGCGGCTGGAACAGGTCTACCGCTCGCTTGGCGAGGTGCACAGCCTGGCCAGCGGCGTGGGCGACCTCAAGCGCATGCTGGGCAACGTCAAAACCCGCGGCGTATGGGGTGAAATTCAGCTTGGCGCGCTGCTGGAAGAGGCTTTGACCGATACGCAGTACCAGCGCAACGTGGCCGTTTCGCCCGGTTCCAGCGAGCGGGTGGAGTTCGCCGTTTGCCTGCCGGGCCGCGAGGAGGGCGGCGCGCCGGTTTACCTGCCCATCGACAGCAAGTTTCCGCAGGAGGATTACGCCCGTCTGGCCGAAGCCGCCCAAAACGGCGACCAGCCGGCCGTAGAAGCCGCGCGCAAGGCCCTGATGACCGCCGTGCGCACCGAGGCGCGGCGCATTGGCAAGTACATCGCTCCGCCCCATACCACGGATTTTGCCGTGATGTTTTTGCCGCTGGAAGGGCTCTATGCGGAGGTTATGCAGCATTCATCCGCAGTGGAGGCCATCCAGCGCGAGCAGCGGGTGCTCATCGCGGGCCCCAGCACGCTGCTGGCTTTGCTCAACAGCCTGCAAATGGGCTTCCGCACGCTGGCCATCGAGCGGCGCTCCGCCGAGGTGTGGAAGCTGCTGGGGGCCGTCAAGGCTGATTTTGGCAGCTTTGCCACGGTGCTGAAAAAGACGCAGGAAAAATTGCAGCAGGCCACCGACAGCATTGACAGCGCCTTTGTGAAAACGCGCGCCATCGAAAAGCGCCTGCGCCACGTGGAAGCCGTGGAAGCCGTGGAGGCTGCGCAGGACGGACAGTTGACAGACGGGGAGGAAGAAACATGAGGCCCATGCGCCGCGCTGAGCGCCAGGTTGCCGATGAAGCCGGCATCCGTGCCATTCTGGACCGCTGCCAGGTATGCCGCCTGGCCCTGTGGGATGAGGAAGGCCCCTACATCGTGCCGATGAGCTATGGATACCGGTGGGATGAAGGCGGGCTGAAGCTGTATTTCCACTGCGCCCGCGAGGGGCGCAAGCTGGACGCCCTCCGCCGGGACCCGCGCGCCGCCTTCGAGATGGATTCGGACTATGCGGTGGTTGGGGCGGAAAGCGCCTGCGGCTATACCTGCACGTACCGGAGCGTAACGGGGATGGGCACGCTGCGCGTGGTGGAAAACCCGCAGGAGGCGTGCGAGGCCCTGACTTGCCTGATGCGGCGGCAGGCGGGCAAGGAGTTTGCCTTCACGCCCGATATGCTCCCCGGCGTGTGCGTGCTCTGTCTGGAGGCGGAGCGCGTGTGCGGCAAATGCAATGGTCCGGCGTAATGCCGGGCCGCAGCGTGTCGAAAAAGCTCGCCTGCGGCGATCTTTTCCGCCAGATGCTTAAGAAATGTTTGCGCCTAAAGGCGCAAACTCCCCGCCCGCCCGGCACCGGAGGGAAGCGTGTGCCCTGTGGCGCGAAGGGAAGCGCCAGCCCTGTGGGCTGTTGGGCCAAAGGCCCAAAGCGACCCGCAGGCGTGAGCAAATACAAGGGCTGCACGCGGTCAGCGCGCAGAACGCCGATATTTGCGAGCAACCGAAACGAGCGGCGGGCGTGGTTAGCGCTCACCGCGAAGATTGAGGTTGCGGACCTGCGGGCCCTCCAAACCTCCCGGAAAAGGTTTGTCAGCAGTCTGCGGCCCGGCGTAATGCCGGGCCATGCTGTTATATCCGCGCGTTGTCGATGAACGCTTCTCCACTTTCGGTGTTGCGCCTTCGAAATGCCGTGGGCGTTTCGCCGGTTTGGGCCTTAAACACCTTGGTAAAGTAATTTTCATCCGCGATGCCCACCGCGCGGGCCACGTATTTCACGGGTTCGGCCGTATTCAAAAGCAGGTCCATGGCCGCCTGCATGCGCCGGCAGGTGACCAGCTGCATGGGCGTGAGCTGAAAATGCTCCTTGCAGATGGCGTACAGCTTGGTCTTGCCCACGTTGAGCGCCTCGGCAATGCCGGTGGAATCCAGCGTCTGCGCGTAATGCGTATCGATGTAGCTTTGCAGCAGCTCCGCATCGTCGCGGCGGCTAGTGGCCTGCAGGCCGGACAGCCGCACCTCGCTCACGCAGGCCTGCACAATTTCCAGGCAGGCCGTCATCTGACGGGCCGAGATCCGGCGCAGACGCAAAAACGCCTGATACAGCGCATCCTGGTCCGGGTACCAGGCGCACCGGGACGCTACCCGCCGCCACTGCTCCTCGCGCGGCGCGTCGTCCAGCATCTGTCCAAAAAGGATGGTGGCCACTGTGCGCCGCTTCTCCGTCACAGGAAGAGCCACCTCATACAGGCCCGCGTGGCACAGGTATTTGCGCCGCACCTGCGTGCGTCCCACCTCCTCGGCCGCTTTTCCATCGCAGGCATGGCAGCGTTCAAAGCCGCTTTCCTCCTGCATGATCAGCCCGCAAAAGGGCGCCTTGAAGCTGCTGGCATACAGCTCGTCCCCCCATTCGTCCATCAGGGAAAACTTAATGCCTGTCAGCAGGTGCAGGTTGTTAAGCAGCCGTCCCAGACGCTGAAAATCATCCTTGCTCAGCATTCGCAGTCCGCCTTTGCATGCGTTTTTTTCATTATAGCGCATTTATCAGAAAAACGAAAGATTTTACTATATTTCGGGAAAGGTTTCTCTTAGCTTTTGCGCATGTTCGTGCTATGCTATGGATGTGAACCAAACCGTATGAAGCAAAAGGGGCGTGGCACAGATGAAACCAGTTCTGGTCATCATGGCTGCCGGAATGGGCAGCCGTTTTGGAGGATTGAAGCAGATCACGCCGGTGGACGACGCCGGACATATCCTGATGGACTATTCCATCTTCGACGCCATGCGCGCGGGCTTTGGGCGCGTGGTGCTGATCATCAAGCCGGAGTTGGAGGCCGACTTTACCAATCTGATCCTTTCGCGCCTGGGCGGTCAGGTGCAGGTGGATTTCGCCTACCAGACGCCGGACCGGCTGCCCGAAGGCTTCTCCATTCCCGAAGGGCGCGTCAAGCCCTGGGGCACTGCGCACGCGGTGCTTTGTGCCCATGAAAAGATCGACGCACCTTTCTGCGTGATCAATGCCGATGATTTTTATGGCCGCACCTCCTTTGAGAGCATCGCGCAGTTTTTGACCACGGAGGCTTCTCCCTCGGCGCATGCCATGGTGGGCTACCGCATCGAAAACACCCTGACCGAAAACGGTCATGTGGCGCGCGGCATCTGCCAGACGGATGAGCACAGCATGCTGGTATCCGTGACCGAGCGCACGCACATCGAGCCGCGCGAAGGCGGCGCGGCCTATACCGAGGATGGCGAGCACTTCACCTTCGTGCCGGCCGGCACCTATGTGAGCATGAACATGTGGGGCTTCCACACCGCCATTCTGGACGAAATCGACGCGCGTTTTGCCCCCTGGCTGCGGGAAAACCTGCCCGTCAACCCCCTCAAGTGCGAATACTTCCTGCCGCTGATTCCCAACCAGCTGCTTAAGGAGGGCAAGGCTACGGTGAAGGTGCTGCCCACGCACGAGCGCTGGTACGGCATGACCTATGCCAATGACATGCCCAACATCCGCGCCGCGCTGGCCTCCATGCGGGAAAGCGGGGTATATCCCGAACACCTGTGGAGGAAATGAGCCATGGAAAGCATCTGCCGTCAATTCGCCCTGGACGGCCTGCCCATCAGCTGCGCGCGCTACGGCAGCGGGCACATCAATGAAACCTATCTGCTGGTGACCAGCCGTCCGCACCTGTACATTTTGCAGAAGATTAACAGCTACGTCTTCCACAATGCCGCCGGGCTGATGGACAATATCATCGCCGTGACGGATGCGCTGCGCCAGCAGGACCCCGATCCCCGGCATGTGCTCACCTTGGTGCCCACGCTGGACGGCAAGCCCTACCTGACGGCCGGAGAGGGCGAAACCTGGCGGCTGTACGAATTTGTGACCGACAGCCTGTGCCTGGACAAACCTGAAAGCGTGGACGATCTGAAGCAGAGCGGCGTGGCCTTCGGCATGTTCCAGAATCAGCTGGCAGACTTTCCCGCCCACACGCTGACGGAGACCATCCCTCATTTCCACGACACGCCCGCGCGCTATGAGCAGCTCAAGCAGGCCGTGCGGGAAAACCGGGCCGGCCGGCTGGATGAGGTGCGTGCCGAGCTGGACTTCTATCTGGCGCGCGAGCAGGAAGCCGCCGCGCTGATGGACCTGTGCCATGCGGGCAAACTGCCCCTGCGCGTGACCCACAACGACACCAAGCTCAACAACGTGATGCTGGACCGCTTCACCCGCACCCCGCTGTGCGTGATTGATCTGGATACCGTGATGCCCGGTCTGGCGGCCAACGACTTTGGCGATTCCATCCGCTTTGGCGCCTCCACGGCGGCAGAGGATGAAAAGGACCTGAGCCGGGTGACGATGTCGCTGGAGCTGTTTGAAACCTATGCCGGGGGCTTCCTCAGCGCCTGCGGTGCGCGGCTGACCCAGGCGGAGATCGACACTTTGCCCCTGGGCGCGAAGCTGATGACGCTGGAATGCGGATCGCGCTTCCTGGCCGATTACCTCAATGGCGACATCTATTTCCACGTATCCCGCGAAGGTCACAATCTGGACCGCGCCCGCACGCAGATGAAGCTGGTGGCGGACATGGAGGCCAAGTGGGACCGCATGAACGACATCGTGCAGAAAGCAACGCAAAAGGTACGCTGACCCTGCATGCCACAAGTACACGGGAGGGCGGAGGCATTCCGCCCTCCGCAGTGTGTCGAAAAAGCTCGCCTTAGGCGATCTTTTCCGCCAACGCACGTTTCCCCTGCGCCTGCGGCGCGGCCGGGGAAACGCGCAGGGAAACCTTGCTACGCAAGGCATCCGAATCCACCGCACATGTCGCTGGATTCGGAATGCAGCTCGGAGGGCTGCGGCCCTCCGAACCTCCCGAAAGGGTTTTTTGACAGTCTGGGGAGGGCGGAGGCATTCCGCCCTCCGTTTTTTTCTGCGCAATTTCAGGCAGGAAAGGCCGTACCGCGCATGGAAAAAGATATGCAGGATGCTATAAAACTCTATATAAACATGAGAGTTTGGAGGCGCATGTCATGAAGCGAAACCTTCTTTCCATCGGAAAAATGGCGGAGATGAACCAGACGACGGTGCCCACGCTGCGCCTGTACGATCAGCTGGGACTGCTCAAGCCGCGCCATGTGGACGGGGAAACCGGCTACCGGTATTATGATATCAACCAGAACGCCCGTCTGGACATGATCGCCTATATGAAGGAGCTGGGCATGAGCCTCAAGGAAATTCAGGGCGTGCTGGAGGCCGAGGACATCACCCTGATCGAGCAGATTCTCGCCCGCAAAAACGAGCAGATTCACCAGCAGATCCGCGCCCTGCGGCTTCGGCACAACGCGGTGGAGCGCGCCATCGCCAGCATTGAGCGCTACCGCAAATCGCCCGCCACGGGTACCATCGCGCTGGAATACATCGACCGGCGCTACATCTGGGGCATTTCCTGCCCTGAGAACTTCTATGAAAAGGATATTTCCTCCTATGAACAGGCGCTGACCGACCTTCGCAAAGCCCTTTTGGAAAAGAATTGTCCGCAGATTCATTCCTACAACACCGGCACCTCCATCACGCGGGAAAACTTTGCCTGCGGGCACTTCGTGGCGGACCGCGTGTTCATCTTCACCGACCAGCAGGCCCAGGCCTGCGGCCTGAGCGCCTCGGTGGTGGACAGCGGCATGTATGCCTGCATCTATCTGGATCATTACGACGACGAAATCGCCTGCGCCAGCAAACTATTGGCATTTTGCAGGAATAACGGCTACCGCATTGCGGGAGACTACCTGTGCGAGGTGCTCACGGAGTTCAACGTATTCGACGGGGACCAGCGCAGCATGTTTCTGCGCCTGCAGGTGCCGGTCGAATTTTCCAGAACCCCTTGACTCTCCTGTTGGATGAGCGTTTATACTATTGTTAACAAAATAACAAGGAGGTTCCCTTCATGGAAAAGATCAAGGTCGTACAATATGGCTGCGGCAAGATGAGCAAGTATATCCTGCGCTACCTCTACGAGCACGGCGCGCAGATCGTGGGCGCCATCGACGTGGACCCCGCCGTGGTGGGCCAGGATGTAGGCGACTTCGCGGGCCTTGGCGTAAAGACCGGCGTCATCATTTCCAATGACGCGGATAAAGTGCTCGACGAATGCGCGGCGGACGTGGCCATCGTCACCCTGTTCAGCTTTATCGGGGACATCTACGACCACGTGGAAAAGTGCGTGCTGCGCGGCATCAACGTCATCACCACCTGCGAGGAGGCCATCTACCCCTGGACCACCGCCGCCGCCATGATCAACAAGCTGGATGCGCTGGCCAGGGAAAACGGCTGCACCATTACCGGGTCCGGCATGCAGGATACCTTCTGGATCAACATGGTGGCCATGGTGGCCGGAAGCTGCCACCGCATCGAAAAGATCAAGGGCGCCTACAGCTACAACGTTGAGGACTACGGCCTGGCCCTGGCCAAGGCGCACGGCTGCGGCCTGACGCTGGAGGAGTTTGAAGCGCAGATCGCCCATCCCGATTCGTTTGAGCCCTCCTATGCCTGGAACGCCAGTGAGGCCATCTGCAACAAGCTGGGCCTGACCATCAAGTCCATCACCCAGAAGCACGTGCCCTACACGGTGGATCATGACCTGTACTCCGCCACGCTGGGCAAGACCATCAAGGCCGGCAACTGCATCGGCATGTCCGCCGTGGTGACGATCGAAACCATGCAGGGCATCACCATCGAGGAAGAGACCATCGGCAAGGTCTACGGCCCTGAGGACGGCGACATGTGCGACTGGTGGATCACGGGCGAGCCCAACACGGAATTCCACGTGGTGAAGCCCGCCACCGTGGAGCACACCTGCGCCACCATCGTCAACCGCATCCCCAGCCTGCTCAACGCGCCCGCCGGTTATGTGACCTGCGACCAGCTGGAGGAGATCGGCTATCTGACCTACCCGATGGAATATCACGCGTAAGCACCGCGCGCAATGTTGTGGAGCCGCCCCTTTTGGGGCGGCTCCATTGCTTTATTTCACATCTGTCCCTTGCAATGCCTGCTCAAAGAGGCGCTGCATTTCCTCCTCCGTCTCTCCTTCACGCAGCTTGCGGCACAAGAGCACAAACCGCCCGTCTGCATGGTAATAGCTGCATGTAAGCAGCATGAGCAGTTCATCCTGCGTGTTTACGTCCACGGGCGAGGTCCATGCAGAGCGTTTCAGCACGGCGTCCAGATACGCCTGAAACGCTTCCTGCGTATCGAAGTTCATGGGCGTAACGTCAAAGTAGCCCGCTTCGTCCGCAAGCATGGAGGCGTGAAACGCCGCCACGGGCACGTAATACGCTGTTTCCTCTTCGTACAGGGTGCGGAAGGTGAGCAGGGCATGCGCAAAGGCATAGTCTGCCTTTTCATATTTGACCAGCGTACCGAACATGGCCCCGCTTCTCATGTTATGCCCGTGAAGCAGCAGAATGCTGTCCCGCGGATAAAACACATTTCTTTCGTTGAGAAACACGGTGCCGTTGCTGTCCCATTCTCCGAAGTAATTGTGGCTCAGATAGTATTCGTTGTCGCGCTGCACCACGGGCAGGTCAATCGTTTCGCCTGCCGTGAGCCAGCCGATGACGTCGGGGTTTTTTTCGTAGAGCAGAAGGAAGTCCTCCTGCACGTCCGGCAGCTCCACCGGCGCGAGCGTCTCCTCACGGGCACCGTCCTCTGCCAGAGGAATCTCTTCCTCGGCAGACGCGGCGCCGATCAGAGCCGTAAGCCAGCCGCTTGATGCGCCGGGCCGGTACAGCTGTTGCACCTCGTTGCTCACGTTGCCCGCACGCCACAGGTCCACCAGATCGATGGCTACAATCGCTCCTGCAATTACCAGCGATATGACCATCACAACGGTCAGCAGCGCATAGATGATCTTTCGGGTTGTTTCATTCAGATTCTTCATGGTCCCTCCCTGGTCGTTGCGGAGCAGCCCTGCGGCTGCTCCGCGCAGCTTGTCACTTGCGCCTGAAGCGCCGGCGCAACGCCATGACCAACAGCCCCACCATCAGGCAGATACCCGCCACCGCATAGCGCGTGCCGGTTTCTCCATAACCTGTCTTGGGCACATCGCTATAGGTGCGGCGCTTGTTGACAAACGATGCAACCGCCCCGTTTTCAGTGTTAACGCCTTCAGGCGACGCGGCGCTTACCTCATAGGCGTTATTGGCTGCCTCAGTCACGGTGTATGTGGCCCCCACGGGGATTCCATCGATGCGGATGCTCTGGTTGTGCGCAAGCTGGACGGTCATCATACCGTTATCCATCGTGCCCGAAGGCGCGCCGCCCGTGCCGGTATAGGGATAGCTGGCGGCAAGCCGCACGCCGCTGGCATCCATCAGGGTGATGGTGAAGGAGAAGGCTTCCGTGGTGCTGGCTCCCTGTCCGGTGACGCTCTTGACCACAGTGAGACCGGCGGTCCGATAGAGGTTGTCAAACACGATCGCGCTCGCCGCGGCGCCGTCCCTGACATAGGAAATACCGGCGGCCAGCCCATCCTGCTGCTGTGTTACCGTTACCTCGACAAGATACTCCGACCTGTCGTAGACATAGCCAAGCGCGTTTCCGGCCTCTTCCGTCACCTTGTAGCGGTAGGTGCCGGGGCTTACAAAGCGGATGCTTCCGAAGCTGAACGGTCCCGGACCGGTGCGCGAAACGCTGACCGTGCCGCCGGTCTGCCCGCCCGGCATGGGCGCGTTTGCATCCTGCGCCGTCAGCACGAAGGTAAAGCCGGTCCATGGCGCCGAGGCCACGTCCACGCGCTTTTCTCCGTGAATCTCCGCCTCCACCGACATCAGGGTATTTTTCACATCGTACCCTGTAATCACGGTGGCATAGCCTGCAACCTTCTCTTCCGCGACGGTGTAGACGATTTCCACGCCGCCCGCATATCTGGGCTTGCCTTCAAATGTCCATTTCCAGCCGCTTTGTTCCGTCACGGTCCTTTCATCAACCTTGATTCCGTCGGCCAGAAGGTAAATGGTGATGCTTTCAGGCCGTTTTCCATAGCGGTCATCCGCGTCATCCCATGTCTTTTCGCCTGCAATGGTCACGGTTTCCGGCTCATGGGTGTTGGTGAGAACGAAGCCTGCGGCAGCGTCGCCGGTCATCTGCAGCTGGTAGCCGCTGACGGCCTCCTCCCTGACGGTGTAGACAATCTTCGCGCCATGGCTGTATTCATCCAGGCCGTCAAAGGTTCCCATCCAGCGGTTGGCCTCGTTGAGCACAAGGGTTCTGCCGGTATCCACGCCATCCGCCAGAAGTCCGACGGTGATTTCCTCGGGTCTGAGGCCGTCCTGATCGTTTGCATCCTCCCATACCTTGGTCACGCTGACGCTGATTCTGGGCGGGGCATAGCGGTTTGTGATGTCGAAGCCCGTTACCTCGGCGGTATAGCCCGGCACCGGTTCTTCTTCAATCGTGTACTTGATCTCCACGCCGTTTTCATACTTGGGCAGGCCGTCAAACGTCCATTCCCAACCGTCCTGCTCCGTCACAATCCTCTGCTCTTTCTCCACGCCGTCGGCCATGAGCCGGATGGTGATGCTTTCGGGGCGCATGCCTTCCAGATCATTCTGATCATCCCAGGTCTTTTTGCCGGAAAGGCTGATGTTCTCCGGCGTATGCCGGTTGGTCACGTCAAAGCCATTGACCTGTGCATCGTAGCCCGGCACCTTGTCCTCGACGATGGTATAGGCAATCTCCACGCCGTTTTCATACCTGGGCAGGCCGTCAAATGTCCAGGCCCATCCATCCTGCGCCGTCACAACCTCCTGCGCCTTTTCAACGCCGTTTGCCCACAGATGGATGGTGATGCTTTCGGGTCGCAGGCCGTCCTGATTTTTTGCATCCTGCCAGGTTTTCGTGCCGGATATGTCGATCGTTTCCGGCTGATTGGTCACATGGACCACCTGGCTCACGCTGGTCACATCCGCCTCCGGAATCCCCAGCACCCATGCGGGATGGCTGGTGCCCGTGCCTTTGTAGGCGGTCAGCAGGCCCTCCGCGTTGTCCGCGGTGGCGCCGTCGAGCACATAGTGAGGCGCGGCGGCGGCTTCCTCGATGACGTAGACCTGATACCAGTTGAGCGTTCCGAAGGAGGCCGCGCCCTGATCGTCCGTCGTAACGGTCTTGAGCAGCGCGGAATCGTCAAGCGTGGCGGCCTGAGCGTCCTGAACGCTGGCGAAGGGGCCGTAGAGGTTGAACTGCGCGTCTGCCACGGGAGCGCCGCTTATGGCGTCCTTTTTGAGCAGGGACACGCTGCGGCCAAGGGTGAGGCCGATGTCCTTGGAGTTGTCAAAGATGCCGCTGGTGGCGTAAAGGTAGAAGCGTTCCGATACAAAGCTTCTTTCGGACGCCTTGATGAAGTTGTTGTCGCAGGTCTCATCCGCGTGGGAGCCGCCTGAAACCAGCGTGGCCGGATCGCGGGAATAGCCCGTCGTTTTGCCAAGGGAGGTTACCTGCGCGTTCACACCGCTTTCTTTCGGGAGCGTGACGGCAAGGTTGTACGTTTTGGGTGCGCTGCCCTTCAGCCAGATGGGATTGAGGAGATTGTTCTGACCCTTGCCGCTGTAAAGATCGCTCTCTTTCGCGCCGCCCTTGGGATCGGCGGAGTCGAGGCCGGTAAAGACATAATTGGCGTCGCTGGTCCAGCCCGCGCCCTTTACGTAGTTGGTGGTGGCGCTGGCGCTTGTGGACGTTCCCTCAAAGCTGTTCAACCTGATTTCAATCCAGTTGAGCAGCTTGTTCACGATGGCATCCCCGGCAAGATCCGCCACCGACTCCCCGTTTTCCCATACGCCGTTGGCATTTTTGTCAATCCAGACGTGGCCGCCCACCTTGACCGGCTCGGGCAGGATGGTGGCGGAAACGGAATTGGAGCTCAGCGGCTGCACGGGGGTCGCGCTGTCAATGCCCTGGCCGGCTTCCGTGCCCTCGATGTAGTGGGAGAAGTGGCACACAAAGTCATTGACCGTGTTTTGCCATGCGCGGCTTTGCAGCTCCTGCGGGGAAAGCTGGCCCACGTTCATACGGTACTGGACAACATAGCTTTCGCGCGAGGCAAGCGCGACCGATTTGTCTTTGTGCACCGCAACCGCAATGGCCGTAACCGTGCTGCCCGGGCTGGTGCTCCAGCCGGCGGGAAACGACGCAGCGTCATATTTCAGCTCGTCAACCGCATCATAAACCGTTCTGGCATCGCTGATGGGTTTGTTATAATAGTAAACCCTGTAATCATCAACCGCGCTGCCTGCGCCCGTGCTGTCAATGTGCGTAACGTCCGTTACGCTGCCAAACTGCATGCCCCATATGCTGCCTCTGGAGGTGCCGGCATAGGTGGCATCGCCCTTGGCGGGCAGAATATCCAGCAGCGTTACATCGGTATAGTGGTAATTGGCGGACAGGTTGGTCAGAATCAGCCGGTAGTCCATGTAGCCATTGTTGTTTACCGTGGACAGCCTGTTGGACGTGAAGCCGATGGCGGCGGACCTGTCGCCGCGGGCCATCTTGAGCACTGCGGCATCCGACGAGGCCGTCCAGGCCACCTTTGCCATGGCCGATATGTAACCGAAGCCCGCCATGTCGTCCAGCATGGTCCGAAGGGCCGTCAGCCTTTCGGTGCCATCCAGCGTGGTCAGCGCGCCCTCCAGCGGCGGGGGCCACGTTCCATCCGCCGTTTTCCAGGAAGTGGAGCGGGGGTTATCCTTGCTTTGCACGCCTTTTTCACGGTTGCCTGCAATGACATGGTTGTTGACATCCGCGCCATGGGTGGCCACTGCGCTGGTGGATTTTACCTGAAGCGTGAGCTTCACGCTTTCGCCCGGTTTAAGCGAACCGCTGAGGAACACAAACAGGGCCGTTTCCCCATCGCTGGTATTTGAGCGCGCGTTTTCCAGTGTAATGCCCGCCGGGGCGTCCGTGAGCTGAACGTTTCCGTTCACGCCGCTGAGGAGCATGCCCTGGGGCAAAAGGTCCACCAGGAAGGGATTGACCATGGGCGCACCGGCGGATGCGTCGTTGGTGAGGGTGATGGTATAGGTTACCACGTCTCCGTCAAGGGATATGGTTCCTTTGTCCGCCGTGCACGCAACGCTGAGCTTTGCCGTTTTCAGCTCGCCAAACAGGTTGGTTGCCGCTGCGGTGTCCATTTTCCGGTCCTGCTCGCCCTTTTGCACGCCCTTGTTGTCCCAGGGGCGATAGGTCATGATGGTGCGGGCCGTATTGTTTACTTTGGTAATGGCCTGTACGTCCTCGCCGCCCGTCTGCTGGTCCAGCGCAATGCGCACCTTCACCTCGCCGGGCGCAAAGCTCTGGCCCAGCGCATAGCCTGTGGCCTGCTTAAAGGCCGGGCATTCGTAGGACACCTTCACGTACTTTGCCTTTGCTGCGCCTTCCAGCCGCACGGTCTGCGCGGCGGAGGAGATATTCACGCTGCGGCTTAGGAGCAGCGCGCCGTCAAAGCCGTAAAACGCCACGTTTGCCTGTATGCCGGCGGCGGACGCATCCCAGTAGGCGCTGGTATCATGCGAAGCCGGCCCCACCGTGATCTGGGTAATGGAATACTTGTCCTTGAGATAAGCGCCGAAATCCAGCTCTGCCGCTCCGTTGTAGGCGGTCAGGCCCAGCTCCTCAAGCACATAGCTGTCCAGCGGATAGGTGTTGCTCACGCTGGGGGTGAGGGTGTATTCCAGCGTGGCGGCATGGGTCAGCAGGCTTTCCAGCTGCGTGGTAGCGGTGGTTTTTTTCAGCGTCTGCGAAGCGCTGCCCGCGATGTTTTTCAGCTTGACGACCTGCTTGTCCGTGGCGCCTGCGGGCACGCTGTGCACCACATACCACACCACGCGGTTGTTATCGCGCAGCTGCGTCATGCTGGATTCCGTTTCCACCACAAGATACGTTCTGCCGCTGACGATGCTCTGCCCAAGCGCGGTATTGGTGCTCTTGTTGGCATAGCTATACCCGCCCTGCGCGCCGGGCGTTTGCACCTTCACCCCGCTGAGCAGCGGCGTGTGCGCCTGCATAAGCTGGGCTACCTGCTGCTGCGTCAGCCTGGCAGGCGTATCATCGGGAACCTCGTACACATTCACAAGGGCGGTGGGGATCGTAAGGCCACTGATGTCCTGCTTGTGGATTTCCAGCTCTACCCATGGCCTGTTATAGGCCTTGCAGGTATAGGTGGTGGATACCTTGAGCGGGTTTCCGTCGTTGATCAAATGGTATTCGAGGCCGCCGACGGTCTGGACCGGCATTTTGGATTCGCCGATGTAGAGGCCCTGCAGGCCGGCATAGCCGGCGGGCACGTCGCTTTCCACCACCGCATACGCCTTGCCGCTTTCCACGGTAAAGCTGATGCGGCCCTGTGCGTCGGTGGTTTCATGGCTTACGACCTGCCAGGTCTGGCTGGCGTCCAGGGTATAGAGGGTGAAGGTCGCGCCCGCAAGCGGGGCGGCCGCCGCACTCTCCTTTGTGTTGCCGTATTTGACGATTTCGATAACAGAACCCTGATAGTTGGGATAGATGAGCTCTTTGAGCATGGCGGCATCGTTCTGGGCAGTGGTGCCGCCCGTCATGCTCTGGCTGTCAAACGTGCCGTGCACGCGCGAATCGCCGGGGAGAACGGTCACATCCGCGTAGGGATGGTCGTTGCGGTAGCCGGCGGGCGCACTGAACTCCTGAATGCGGAAGGTATTGCCTGCAGCGCTGGTAAGCGGCAGGAGCACGCTGTATTCGCCGTCGGCGATGTAGGTCCATTCGCCGGTGTGAGTGCTTATGGGGATTCCGCCGCTCATGCGGTAGGCCTTGAAGGCGGCGCCACTGAGCGGCCGTCCGTCCTTTGCGTTGACCTTGAGGATGGTCACTCTGGAAAAGAGATAGGTGTTGGTTGCCGTGACGGTGATGCCGGCGTTGGATACAGGCACGGTGAAGCGGTAGAAGTCACCGTCCTGGGAAACGGCCATGCCGCCGGAACCCTCCATGGCGGTGAGGGCAAAGTCCTCGATAGCGGAAATTTCCCTGAGGTAATAGGTCTGCCCCTGGCTCAGCCCGTCAAAGGAAGTTGTGACGACATAATCATCGGCGGCGCCATCGGGTACCGTCACCGTTTGGCTCCCCAGCTTGGTCACCTTGTCGGAAGCATAGAGCTCAAAGGTGAAGCGGTGGTCGTCCTGGACGGTGAGCGTTCCGGTCCTGATTTTCTTTTCCACAGTCAGCGCAACCTTTTTGGCGTTGCGGAAGGTAAGGGGCTGATCGTTTTCAAGCTTTTTCCCAGCCAGTGTCACGGTCTTTTGAAGGCCGCCGGTCAGCACGATATACTGCGCCCCGCCGGACAGATCGTATCCGTCCGGCGCCTTTGTCTCCGTCACCTTATAGATGCCGGGCTGAAGGTTTGGAACGGTCACCGTGCCGTCTTTGCCAGTCGTGTAAGCGGCGTCCACGGTGGTCCAGCCCGCATCGGTCGCGGTTTCCGCCCCGCTCCACTGGGCAAACGGCTTGTACTCCACGTGCATCACCGCGCCAGCAAGCCCTTTGCCCGTTTCGATGCTGTCCGTTTTCAGAATCTTCAGGCTGCACAGGCGGGGATCGGTGATAGAAAGCGTCAGGCTCTTCACACCGTAGTCCTGCAGGTCCACGACGTTGCTCACGACCATCTGATCGCCCCTGCGTTCGGTTTCAAAGCCCAGGAAGATGCCTTTGGACGCAAAATCCGCCAGACGGTAGGTGCCGTACTGGTAGCCGGTTGCATAGGCGGACCGGAGGTAATGATTGAGGTATTCTCTGGAATGTCCCGGCGCGGCCACGGTTTCCGCCAGTTTATAGACCCCGGTGCCGATGCGGGAGAAGGTTGCGCTTCCATCCTGCCCGGTCACAGCCGTCAGCGGCGTACCCGTCTTGGGGGTAAGCGTGAACGTTGCCCCGGCCAGACCCGCGCCGTCGGTGTCCGTCTTGCGCAGCGAAAGGGTGCGCTTTTGCGGATTGTACATGGTGATCTGCACGTTTTTATGCGTCACCTGGAAGTAGTAGGCGCGGGTGTTGTAGTAATCATCGCCGGTGAGGGCAGCGCCGTCATAGATGTTTTCATAAGCGCTGTTTGCCTCGGTTTCGATGATGCGGTACCGCCCGATGCCCAGCCCCTTGGGGAAGGCAAAGTAGCCGCCCGTCGTGGTGAAGGTGGCGGTGGATTTGGAATAGCTGGGATAAGCATAATCCTTCCATGCGCCGCCGGAATACCGCTGCAGCTTCATCGTCACTTCCAGCGGCGTGCGTCCGCGGGCGGTGAGGAAGTATTCGTCCAGCTGGGTGCTGGTCATGCCCACGGTCTGCTCATTGACGGCATAGCCGTATTTGCGCACCGTAACGGAGAAATTGTCCACCGGCCAGTTGACGATGCGGTACTGGCCCGTGCTTTCCGTAACGCCTTCGATGGAGCGGTACGTGCCCGGGCCCGTTTCCTCCGTGGGGTAGAGCGCCCATGCGCCCGGGTCCGCCGCGGGCTGGTCTCCGTCCGTATCCTTGACGTAGAAGGCATCATTAAAGACTTCGGTGCTCTTGCCCGCCTCATGCCTGAAGTACAGGATCATTCCATAGCCGCCCGCGGGATTGTCGTAGCCCGCGGGAGCCCCGGTTTCCACCAGCTGCACGCGGACATAGCCGTTGCCCTGATCGTCCGTCCAGAGGATATCCTGCTCCACGTCCGGCCTGTTTTCCTTTTCATAGGCATCCTTAAGCGTGTTAAAGCTGAATGCCTGTGAGGACGCCCATGCGCTAAGGCCCTCCCCCTCGCTGGAAAGGTCGTTGTCCAGACCGGTGGTCATGGTATCCAGCAGGGCCACGTGATCGCCGTCTTTATGGACCAGATACAGGCTGAAGGCAGCGTTGCCAAGCGGGGTATACGTTTCCACGCGGTTGCCGGCCGCATCCACCGAGCCTGCCCATTTGACGATGCGCACCGTGGAGAACATATCGCCTCCGCCGCCGTAAGCCGGCAGGTTTTGCACATGTTCCTGCGTCATGCGGTCCTGCTGATAGATAAAGACCTGCGTGCAGGTGACCTGCGGGTTTTGGATGGCAGGCGAAGCGTTGGTATAGTTGGTGCCTTCACGTCTGATGAGGATGATCTGGTTCTGGGGATTGATCTTTGCGCTGGTGCCGCTGGTCCGTTCCACCAGCCAGTAGACCACGTGGTCGGCCACCTTGAGGATATCGGTGCCAAACCAGCCGTCCTGCCGCTGGCCAAGGGCGTTGTACAGCGTGCCGGTTGTGTAGCTGCCCACGAGGGTGTATTGGGAAAGGTTGCCGCTGTCAAATGTGAGTTCACCAGAAGAGGTGCCCTCCGCAAGCTCCTGCATGTACAGGTCAAAATCCGCGTTGTTGATGTTTCTTCTGGTTGCCTGCGTGCCTTCCGGCGCGTCGGGGTCGTCCGGGTCGTCGATCACAAACTTTTCGATTTGCAGCTGCGCCCAGTGCTCCACATTGGTCAGCGTGTCCGAGTGCATCAGAACAGGATTGCCTGCGTTTTCCGGTTTGGTCACATAGTAATATTTGTTCATATCCGCAGCCGTCAGGGTCAGCGGCGGGTCGTCGGGATATTCCGACGCAAGATATGCCTTCCCGTTTGACGGCTCCAGATAGGCGTACTGGTGCAGATCGGGAATGTCATATTCGACGGCCACGTATTCGGTTTTCTGGTCCAGACCGGTGAAAAGGACCACGCCCATGTCATCGGTGGCCAGCATTTCCCGAAACCCGTAGGACCCATCCGCCTGCTTTTCATACAGCGCAATCTGTGCGCCGGGCATGAGATAATCCTTTTTCGTAAACGAATGCTCCCAGATGTTGCGGAACACCTTGGTAACCTCAAAGGACATCTTGGGCAGGTTGACCATTTCGATCGGGCCGTCTAAGTTTTCCACAACGGTTTTTCCCGGCTCGAGGGTGACGGTCAGCGCCTCCTGCGCGAGGGTATAGCCTTCGGGCGCGGTAGTTTCACGGATGGTATAGGTGATTTTATTGCCGCTGTCATCATAGATGGGCAGGTCCGCAAACGTTACCAGACCGGTTTCAGCGGCGCTGGTTCTGGTTTGCAGGGCCTCGAGTTTCCCCTCCTGATAGATGGAAAGCTGCGCCCCTTCCAGCGGGGTCTTTTTTCCGTCCTCACCCAGCGCAAACTTGATCACCTGCACCGCGCCGAGGCTGGAGAGGTTATTGACGGGGAAGTTCATGGTCAGGGTGCTCTGGTCCGTCGCCTCCTTCACCTCTACGGGGCCAAAGTAGAAGGCGTCGCCCGCCTGCTCCCCCTTGCCCGCATATTTATCGGGATACCGGTTGGGGTCCAGAATCTGATTGGGATTGCCCTGCGGAATGATC
This sequence comes from Bacillota bacterium, assembly GCA_023404345.1. Classification (GTDB taxonomy): domain Bacteria; phylum Bacillota; class Clostridia; order Christensenellales; family Aristaeellaceae; genus Limiplasma. Next base: position 10,482 of record JAEYCB010000036.1, on the reverse strand, counting down.
TCCCTGAGGTAGTACGTACCGGCCGGGAGCTGCTTCGCCGTCCCGGATGAGAGGGTGAGCGGCTTACCGTCATAGCCCTGTACAGGCTCAAAAGCCTCCGTCTCCGTCTTTTGGAAAACCTCAAATGTCACGCCGGTCAGCACCTTCGGCTGATCGGGATTTTCGCTGCCGGTGAGGCTCTTGACCACGTTCAGCCTTGGATCGGGCCGGTTTTTCAGGGTGATGGTGATGGGCTTATACGTCTTTGCCTGCTCCAGAGAGGTATACTGGCTCAGGTCGATCACGGCGTTCCCGGTCACATCCGTGTAGCCTTGGGGCACGGTGCTTTCCCTGACGATGTACTGCCTGCCGCCCTCAAGGTAGACCACGCTGCCGTCAGCGGATGGGATGGGGGTTGCGACGACGGCCAGCTGACCATCGGTTCCCCCATTGTATTCATATACCTCAAAGGCCGCGCCGGAAACAAAGGCGCCCGTGACGCTGTCCGCCTTTTTGACCACGACGGGCAGGGCCGTCGCATAGTTGGAAACCACCGCGGACTGGTGCAGCTTCGCGGGGGCATGTCCCTCGGCGGCAAACGTATAGGGGCCCCAGGCCGGAACGATTTCTCCGCTCAAATCAAGCGAAACCGTGCCGGACAGATCCGCCGCATAGCCGTCAACCGGCGTTTCCACCAGATAGTACTGGTACGCATTTCCGCTGCTATCCGTGCGCAGCAGGTCCACAAACGCCGTGGTCCCGGTGAAGGTTTCCGTTTTTACCAGCTCTGCCGCCCCATCCCCCGTCTTTCGGTACAGGGTGAAGGTGGCTTGCCGCGCGGGCTGCCCTGCGTAGCTGCCGTTCAAGCCCATGCGGTAGAACTGCTTTTTCAGCGCAAGGCTGCCGTTGCGGTCGTTCTTCATCGTGATCCGTTTGGCGGTATTGGTGGGGTTGCCCAGCACATCCACCAGTTGGAACGGCTCCGACCACATTTCCGCAGCCGACGCATTGCCCGGATCATGCCAGCCCATGGGGAGCGTTTCCCTGAAACGGTAGGAAATCACCTGCCCGGCATCGTCATACACAGGAAGAACGGCCAGAATCTGCCCCGCCGAACTCAGAGACAGGCCTTCCTTGCCCTCCACCGCCGTCCACGGGCCATCATCGCCGGTTTGCTGTTCAATCGCAAAGCAGCCATTAAATTCGGCATAGTTGTACTGATCGACGTTTACATAGTCAATCCCGTTGTACATCTGCTTTTGCAGGATTACGGGGGCCAGGTTGTAGCTGTTGACGGCTTCCAGGCTGTATTCGCTCCGGTCAGCGCTGATGGTCACGGTTTCCTGATACTTTTCATCCACATAGCCTTCGGGCACGCCCGTTTCCCTGACGGTATACTCACCGTAGGGCAGGCGGTCAAAGCGAAGGTGGCCGCTGTCGTCCGTCGTGCCTTTGGCTACCTCCTGCTCTCCCTGATAGAGCGTAAATTCCGCTCCGGCAAGCAGGGCGTCGCTTGCGCCGGTTTTGCGGCCTTTTTTGGTAATGGTAATGCCGCCAAGGCATTCGCGGTTATAAAAGCCCGCCGTTTCCTGGCCGCCGGCCTCCAGCGAAAGGGTCTTGTCATCGGCGTTATTGACTTCGCCCGTGATTTTTTCGGTGTTTGCAGGCAGACTGTTTTCGCTGACGGTATAGGTGCCGGGCTGCACATAAACCGTGAACGTGCCGTCCGTGCCGTTGGTATCGCCCGCTGCGGCCAGGTCAAGGGTGATTTCGTTGCCGGTCAGCTTGCGGTAGGTATCGCCCTGCTTACCATAGAGGTCAGCCGCTTCCCCATCCGCGCCAGTGATGGCGAACGAAGCCGCGCCGGTGATGGGCTGGCCGTCCGGGAAGTTCTCCGCCGCATACAGGGTAGCCGTCCCCCGCGCATTGACGATATACTTGCTGATGGTGATCTGTGCGGGGAGGGTTACCTCGCCCGCCTCAATGCTGGCCTGCGCCTGGTCGCCGGAAGGCTCGCCGCCTTTGAGCCGGCAGGCGATACTCGCGGTATTGGCGATGGTCAGCTTGTCCTGTTTTTCATCGTAGAACTGAGCGATAAACTTTTCATAGGGGTAGACGGCCTCCACCAGATAGGAAGACCAGTAGGGCGCATCCTCATCCACGGAGGAAATGCCCTTGCAGGTATCCACCGGGAGGCTGACCTCGCCGCCCGCGGTGATGCCGATGGGTTTCCCTGCGCCAAACTGCGGCGTGACGGTCACGCTCCGGGCGGGGATGTCCGCGCCGTCACGGTCCTTGACGGACAGCAATTCCGTAAGCATGACTTCGCCCGCGAAAGGCACGCGGCCCACCCGGCCATAGGTAGCGGAATTGGTATTGATCGTTCCATCCGCGTCCTCCAGCCCCACCGTAAGGCGGAAGGTGACGGTGACGGTGGATTTGTCTTTGCTGGGAACGGCGCTGATGGCCGCCTTTTCAATTCCCCAGCGGTCGTCGGTCACGGTGGTTTTGGCGCTGAGGCCGGAGCCGTAGATGGTTTTGTTGTATTTCTCCGTGCGCACCGCCCGGCCGGGGACGGTGCGGTCCAGAATGACAAACTCCGTTTCCAGACGCACAGGGCTGGAAAAGTCCAGCACTTCCCCCATGCCGCGTTTGCCATTGCCCTCGATGAGCAGCGGGATGGTGATGGTGCCGCTCTGGCTGGAAGCCGCGTTGAGACGGTCGGTCAGTTTCAGTATCCATTCGCCATTTTGATGGATGACTTCCGTAACATTCTGGAGGGAACCGGCGCTGCTTTCAACAAAGCTCACGCCATCGGGCAAAGTGAGAACGATCTGCGTATTCTCATAATCATCGAAAAGCGGCTGCTCAATATCCGTATAGTTGAAGGTTGCCGCCGGAACGAGCGTCCATGCAAGGCTCAGGTTTACCTGCTGGCCGGCCTTTACGGTATCGCCTGCATCCAGCCATTGGGTCCTTACGGTGCCGACAGTGATGGTGCCGTTTTCGCCATAATAGCTTTCCGCCTTTTCAAGGAATGTGCTGCTTTTGGTACCGGGCGTTCCGTCCTGGGCGGCGGCGCTGACGAGCGCGTATTGGCTGAAGTGATCCGCTTCAAAGGTGAACGCGCCGCCGGCCGCACTGCCGCCCATATTGGTAGCCGTGCCGCCGGAGATATGCCACACGCTGATTTCGTCCGTAAATTCCGCGGGAATGGGCAGCGTGACGGACAGGCTGCCTGCGGGCTGATATTCGCTTTCATCCTGCCAGAGGGTGATATCGTAACACACGGCATCGCGCAGGGTGAAGCCGGACTGGTTCAGCGCCGCTTCCAGAACCCCCTCATCCGCTTCCACGATGGCAACGGAGGCCGTCACATATGGCGGCACGCCGTCGATTGAGACGTTTGTGCCGCTATGGGTAAGCGTGACCGTGCTCTCAGGGATGGCGGACGGCGCGGGTGTGGCTTCCTCCTGCTGCGCGAGGGAAACAAATTCCGCCATCACATAGAGGACTTCGGCATTATGCCGGATGCAGTACCACAGCGCGCCATCCTCGCCGGTGAGCGAATGCAGCACGAAAACAGGGTCACCCTGATCCCTTACGGCCGCGATATCATATTTTTTGGAGGGACCTGTGCGCAGGTTCACCTTGTTTCGATCGACAATGCCTTCACGGTTGATTTCCTGATGAATCACAGGTTCATCCGCAGCAGGGGCCTGGTCGCCGTCCTCCCGGCTTTCTTCGGCAGGCAGCCACGAGGCGGGCGCAAGGGCGATACCGCCGTATTCTTCGCACGTCACGTAGGGGCCGGACAGAATGGCGGCGGCGGCAGCGGCCTGGTCCGCCTCCGGGACGAGGCATTCCTCCCGCAGGTAGCCCTGCGCCATCTGCATGCCGTCCTGCTCATAGGCAAAAACCACTTTCAGCCAGTGCTGCGATACGCGCTCGGATACATAGACGATGGAATCACGCGCCAAAACGCCCAGCGCATCGGAGGCATCCAAGGGAGCAGCGTGCACGTTCCCGTCAGCGGCAAGGCGCGCATAGCCGGATTCAAAGCCGGCCTCTTCCCCTTCGGGCAGCGGGCTCTGGGCTGGGGCGCCCGGTCCCGGGGGGGCAGACGGGGACGCGGGGGCTGTTGGGGACGGGGTATCCGTCGCAGCCGGGGCGGCTGTCGGGGCCGCGGTGGCTGTGGGAGCCGCGGTGGCTGTGGGAGCCGGGGCGTCCGTCGGGGCCGGGGCGGCTGTTGGAGCCGCGGGGGCAGTCGGGGACGGGGCGTCCGTTGGAGCCGCGGTAGCTGTCGGGGAGGGGGCGTCCGTTGGAGCCGCGGTAGCTGTCGGGGCCGGGGTGGCCGTCGGGGCCGGGGCGGCTGTTGGAGCCGGGGTGGCCGTCGGGGCCGGGGCGTCCGTTGGAGCCGGGGTGGCCGTCGGGGCCGGGGCGGCTGTCAACGGGGGTTCTTCCGCAGGGGCAGACGCCTCCCCTTCCGGTACGACGGTCGTTTCCTGCACAGAATCGGCCGTTTCCGCCCACGCGCCCATGCCCTCCGCGCCAAAATCCGGTGCGGGGACAATCACGCCAAAGGTCAGGGTCAGCGCCAGCAAGCATGCGAAAGCCCGTTTCAACTTCATCCCTTTCATCCTCCCAAAAACCAGCCATACTGCTCATTTTCCTCAAGCCCACCGGCAGGCATCCTTTTGCCGGTATTTCCAGCCCCTGATATTGTTCAGACAACTAAAAGATGCGGGCAGCATTTTGTAGCTCGCTTTATGCTTTCCGGATGTACAATACAATGGTGGAAATCGTAAATTCTATCATTCCACGTCAGGGCTGTCATTGTGCCAATCAGCATGGGCAGTACAGACTTCCTATTCTGTGTTATTATACCATGTTTACCATCTGTGAAACAACTTTTTTTCTGGTAATATTTATCTGCTAGCGCACGTTCTTTCCTTTGCTAGCTCTTTGTTCCACTTGCAAGCAGCCTAAAACCACATAAAAATTAAGCCGTCAGAACTGCCGTCAGATAGGGATTTTTAAGTGCAGTTGCGATTTGTATACGCAAAGTCGGGGTGTAAGCAATCAAATGCTTTTCCATTATATTTATTTTTTCAGGAGGTGTGCATGATGGCACGGCATGGTGAAAACATCTACAAACGCAAGGACGGACGCTATGAAGGGCGGTATGTGACCGGCAAAAAGGAGAATGGGGCAACCAAATTTGGCTACGTTTACGGCATGCACTATGCAGATGTAAAAATGCGGCTGCTGGAAAAAAAGGCAGAGTTGCAAACCATGTCGTATCCCAGAATTTCCGCACGCGGCATAACGATTGAAAAATGGATGTGTTACTGGCTGGAAACCGAACTGCTGGGCGCCATAAAGCCTTCCTCCTACCTGACCTATCGCAATCAGCTGAAACGGCACATCCTGCCCTGCCTGGGCCGGATGGAAATAACGGCTGTGACGCCCGTAAAGGTTCATTCTTTTCTGGAATGCCTGCGGGAAAAGGGGCTGAGTGAAAATACGGTCAGGGGGATATACCGGCTGCTTTCTTCGGCCATGAGAGCGGCGCTGGATGATGGCGTTATCAGAAAAAACCCCTGCAAAAAGATCCGCGTGCTCAGGGGAGAACAGCCCCGGCAGCGCGTGCTGAGCCGCGAGGAGCAAAAAAGCGTGGAACGGGCACTGAGCCAGAAAGAGGACCTGACGGCGCTGTTTGCGATGTATACCGGTTTGCGCCTGGGCGAGATCTGCGGGCTCAAGTGGTCGGACATCAACTGGGACAACGCAACGGCCACCGTTTGCCGCACCGTGCAGCGCCTCAGACGCATGGAACATGACGGCTGCCTGCCGCAAGGATATGCCAAAACGTATCTCATGGTGGGCTCTCCCAAGTCCTATAGCTCGTGCCGCACCATCCCCATCCCCGCGTTTCTTTTGGACAGGCTCAAAAAGCGGATGAATCAGCTGTCCACATCGCAGCGATCCACGGGTTTCATTTTCAGCACGGGCAAGCGCGCCGCGGACCCGCGCACGGTTCAGCGCCGGTTTACAGAGGTTGTAAAGGGCCTGGGCATTTCGGGCGTGCATTTTCATACGCTGCGGCACAGTTACGCCACGCGGCTTTTTGAAATGGGCGTGGATGTGAAAACCGTCAGCCAGCTTCTGGGCCACAGCTCTGCCAAAACAACGCTGGACTGTTATGCGCACAGCCTCATTGACCAGCAGCGCCGGGCCGTTGCGCGGCTCGCCGCATGCGCCTGCCTGTGAAGATAAGCCGTCATAAGCCGTACAGGCATGCGGCAAATGCTCGGAATCCCTTGCATCCCTGGATGCCACAAACTGATAGATTCTACGGCGCCGCTGCCCGCAAACAACCCGATGCACACACCGCTTTTTCAGTCTTTTCCGGGTATGAAAAGGCTTGATTTTCTGTTGCTTTTTTACCCTTTCCGTGGGTAAAAGCCGCGTATACAGAAAAAACCGTGACTCCAAAACTGGAATCACGGTTGGTTTGGCATGGCTCAGTAGTTCTCCGCGTTGATTTCAAAATAGCTCTGCGGGTGATTGCAGGTGGGGCAAACTTCCGGAGCCTTGGTGCCCACGACGATGTGACCACAGTTGCGGCATTCCCAGATTTTAACCTCGCTCTTTTCAAAGACCTTCATGGTTTCCACATTGGCCAGCAGCTTGCGGTAGCGTTCCTCGTGATGCTTTTCAATGGCGGCAACCAGGCGGAATTTGGCGGCCAGCTGCGGGAAGCCCTCTTCCTCGGCGGTCTTGGCAAAGCCTTCGTACATATCGGTCCATTCGTAGTTTTCGCCCTCGGCGGCATGAAGCAGGTTTTGCGCCGTATCGCCGATGCCCTTGAGCTCCTTGAACCACATCTTGGCATGCTCTTTCTCGTTTTCGGCGGTTTTGAGGAACAGGGCCGAAATCTGCTCGTAACCCTCTTTTTTGGCTACGGAAGCAAAATAGGTGTACTTGTTGCGGGCCTGGGATTCGCCGGCAAAGGCCGCCTCCAGGTTCTTTTCCGTCTGCGTGCCGGCGTAGGGGTTGGCCGGGGGCGCCTCCTCAAGTTTCTCAAAAGAGCTCGCAGGCTGCTTGCACACGGGGCACTTGAAATCCGGCGTCATGGGACCCTCATGAATATAGCCGCAGACTTTGCACTTCCACTTTTCCATTTTCTCTATCTCCTTTTTCTCCGTGATATCGTTGTTGGGAATCAGATAAAGCAGCTCTCTGGCCGCATCTGCCGGGAATCCCTCTCCGGGGGGACTGTCGATGAGCTGCTGCAGCAGGTCATGGGCGTTGCCGCTTTGGGGCAGCATGTAGCCCGCCTCCCTGAGGATGTCCTCCGCCACCAGGCGGCTGGATTTGGCAATGGCTTTGGCCAGACGGCGCAGGCCGTCTTTCTCCGTGGCCGCCGCAAGCTGCTGCGCGGCCTGTTCCTGCTGCGCCTTGGACTGAGCGAGGACATTGGCCGCGGCCACAACGTGCTGCTCCTTCTTCTGCTGGGGCGGATAGGTCACCGGGACCATGCTGATGGCCTTGCTGGGGCATGCCTGGGCGCACACGCCGCAGCCGGTGCATTTTTCGGTGTCGATGATGCTGTTTTCCGTATCCGTTGCGCCCACGGGACATACGTACAGGCACAGGCAATCCTTCGTGCACAGGCGCAGGTTTCTCACGGCGATCCGTTTCATGCCTTATGCCCTCCCCTCGATTTTTTCAAACTTCCAGTCCGGCACCTTGCATACCGGGCACAGCGCCGGGGCGCTCTTGCCCACATAGATGAAGCCGCAAACAGTGCACACCCATATGTCGTTTTCCCTGAGGAACGCCTCACCCTCCTGTTCGTAGCGGGCCAGCAGGGATTCAGCCATGCGCGTGACCTTCTCGCCCCATACGCAGATGCGCCGGGTTCCGCGGTCCTGCGCATCAACGGCGGCAGCGGTAAGGTTGGGATAATGCTGTGCAAGATCGGTTTCAATCAGCCGGGCGATCAGCTTTTCATCGGCGCCGTTCACCTGCGGCGCGGCGGCGGCAAAGTAATCGGCAATTTGCATAAACAGCGCCTGTTCTTTGGCCTTATACTGCTTTTCGCAGCCGCGGGCAAGGTTGGAAAACAGCGCGGCCATCGCTCCCGGAGAGAGCTTTTGCGCGTCGGGATCTATTGAAACGGGTTTGCGGGCGGGCGGTGCGGACGGCTGCGCGGCCTCGGCAGCAAACGCGCTTTTTGCCGCGCCGCACAGGGGACAGACCCAGCCTTCCGGCAGCTGCCCGAAGGGGACGGCCTCCTTTGCTTCATCATACACATAGCCGCAGATGGAGCATACATATTTCATGGCCGGCTCCTCCCTCACGCTTTCCAGAGGCTGTGCAGGTTGCAGTAGGCATAAACGGCCTCAACCTCGTCCCCCTCGCAGATGGCAAAGCACGCTTTGGGCGCGTCGCCGGGCTTGAGAGCCTTTCGCTGGTTGCCCTGCCGGGTTTGCAGCGAGATCCACTCGATATAGTGCTCCGGCAGCATGGGATGATCCACCGCGCCGACCGTGACCCGCACGGTATTGCCTTCCACCGTATAGACGGGCACATGCTTTTCAGTGGCGGCGTCCGTCGTGCCGGGGATGATTTCCTTCATCTTTTGCCCGCAGCATACGACGGGCACACCACTGTCCCGAACCATCGCGATGATGTTGCCACAGTGCTCACAAATAAAAAACCTCTGTTCCACGATTCAATCCTCCTCCGTTTTGGGCAGGGCCTTGCGCTGCGTTCCTTCCTGTCAGGGCAGCGGCAAAGCGTATGGGGTTTCTGTTTCCGCGGTAAAACTAATATACCATGTTTTTGCACAGGTGAAACCACAGTTGCACAAAAACAATGTTTCTGCCGAAAAACGAAGCGCACCTGATTACGCACCGTTTTTTTACATCGATTCCCTTGTGTTTTTCCGATCTTATGCTACAATAATCCGCGGTTTGTCGCTTTTATCCGATGTGATTGGAGGCAAATGAAGCATGGCAAAAAGAGCGCTTGCTCTCCTGACCCTGATTCTGACGCTGTTGGTGGCGTCGGCAGCCGCCGCGCAAACCTGGTACGTAAAAACCGGCGACGGCAAGCCGCTCAACGTAAGAAGCGGTCCTTCCAAAACCTCCGGCATTATCGGCACAGTCAAAAACGGGAATGCGCTGGAGGTCGTCGAACTGGTGGAAGACGGCGTCTGGGCCAAGGTTGTCTACGGAAACCGGACCGGCTACTGCATGGCCGCGTTTCTGGACAAAGCTGAAGATGACCTGAGCGGCGATCTGGGCTATACCCTTGTCTATGACGAGTCGCTGTTTTCCTTTGAGCAAGCCGGGGGTGTGGACGCTTATTGGTGGAAAGCGCAGGAGACGGGAATGCCAAATTGCTATCTCAGCGTTTCCCGCCTGACCGGCTACAGCCTGGACGAAGCCATGGAGGGGCTTATTCTTCAGGCCGACTTTGAGGGGACGCGCTCCACCATCACCCTGGATGGGCAGGAGGCTTCCACCTTCACCTTTGCGCAAGGAACCGACGCAGATGACGCGGTGACGCAGTATGTCTGCGTTCCTCGCAGCGACGGCAGCATCCTGCTGATCGAGCTTTCTTACTATACCGGCGCAAAGGATACGATTGGGCAATATTTGCAGGAAATGCTTCTTTCCATCACTTTTTCAACGCCTGAAACAGCTTCCGGGCCTGACGCGAGCGTCGGGTATGTCCAGTGCCCCGATTGCGGCCAATGGTTTGAGGCGGGAAATGTTTTCCGCAATCACATCTGCCCCGCCAAAAACGAAACGGAGTATGTCCAGTGCCCTGACTGCGGCCAGTGGTTTGAGGCGGGAAATGTTTTCCGCAATCACATCTGCCCCGCCCGTGAAGAAGCTGCTGCGGGCGCTGCCGATGACGCAGAATATGTCCAGTGCGACATCTGCGGTCAATGGTTCCGGGCCGGAAACGAGTTCCGCAATCATCTTTGCGTCAGCTATCCCGATAACCTCGACGATGAGATTTCCATCGTGGAGGATTACCCGGAGGCGTGACGGGATAGCGCAAAAGCAGCATTTATAAAGAAAACAATCCCCCCTGCCGGCATATCTGCGGCAGGGGGGCGTTTGTTCCTATGGCTTTGTCTGTTTCCCAGTGCAGCAATGCCGTGCGTAGCACATCTGCCGCATCGGCTCACAAATCGATTATACCACCTTGCCGGGATTGAGAATGCCGTTGGGATCAAAGGCGGCCTTGATGCCGCGCATGAGGGCAAGGGGACGTTCTCCCATGCTTTCCAGCAGGTACGCCCGCTTGGCGTGCCCGATGCCGTGCTCGCCCGACACCTCGCCCCCAAGCTCCCGCGCCTGCGCATACAGCCGCTCCATCACGCGCTCCACCACGTCCGTCCACACCGCGTCCTTCAGCCCGTCCTGGCAGATATACAGGTGCAGGTTTCCGTCCCCCGCATGCCCGAACGAACAGATC
>JAEYCB010000070.1 GCA_023404345.1 Bacillota bacterium | reverse complement strand
CGATGAATCTCAAGAAACTCGCCCTCCACAAGTGGCGACCTTTTCTGCTTTTCTGCTTTTCTACCTTCACCTACTACAAGAAGCCACTTTGTGCCGAAGCAAAGTGGCTTCTTTGACTGGCTGAGCCTTGCTCCCTTCACAGGGAGCAAGGCTTTTTGGCTGCTTGAAGGGCGGGTTGCAGAAAAGAGAATCTGCAGCCTGCTTTTTCTTAAGAAAGCAAGAAAAGAAGGAGAAACAAGCAAGGGCAAAATGGCAACCAAACGTTCAAGCCCAATAAAAACCAAGATAACTGCCTCGTAAAGAGCATACCCAACAAACATTTTTCTGTTTTACACAGACCCAAGCGAAAGGGGAAACCGCTTTGCGCAAAACTGAGTATTCCTTCTAGTCAAAGAGTGATGGACTCTCAACCATTTTTAAACGGGCAAGCGGATTGAGCGGTATATTACGTGATATCCCCGATAGTTTGTTTCCATATTTTCTGCAGAACAACTTTTGGAGGATGGCTGGGGACCTTTGCCACACCGCCTTGCTTGCATCATGGGAATATGAGATGTGAAAAAATCTTCTTGCTGAAAATAGATCATATTCTCAGGCCGTCGAAAAACCCACATTTTTGAAAAAAGCCGTGGTTCTTGCGCGCTTTAGGTGCTCGCGCTGCTGCTAAAAAATGATGCAGTATAAGTGTTAGATGGAAGCGGCAGACCTATGGACGATTGTGCAAGGCACAATGTAACCCGCAGCAGGGCTGCAAAAACATGAAGTCGCCCATCAGGGGAATGCGAATGATTGAGCACCCGGGACATAATGCCCCTGCACTCTACACTTTTCAGCATGCTGCATTCTTGGTCGTGCACGTATCCGAAATCTCATCGTTTTCTTCTGTCCATAGTTCTCCCGACGTTCCAGCATGAAATAACTTGTAGTCGCGCTGTCCCCGGATTTTGCATTTCACACGTTTCGAACAAAATGGCATTCCGCTAATTCTGCTTTAATCTGGCGCGCACTGTCTCCACGCTTTTCAAACCGGACAGAACTTCTGTTCACCTTTTCTCGCCGTTCAATGATGAATCGCAGCTCAACAAGTCCCGCGTTTTTCTCTCCCTCCCGCACTTGCGAAAAGCATACAAATTGTGATATAATGTCAAAAATGTTCTGAAATCGGGGTGGCGCTGGATGCAGACAGCTTTGCCGATACTTGCGGTGGCGGTGTTGGTTGGATTCGCCATTGCACTAATGGTTCGGGACAGGCAACAGCAAAAGCGTTTGCGGCTGCGCATACAAAAGCTGTATGCCTCTCAGCTGTTTGAGGATATGCTTCCTTTGCTTCAAGCCTGCCGCAAGCGTACTCTGGAGCAGTTGGTCGTGGACAAAACCGGTATAGTGATGCGCTATATGCACTTTTCAGGTAACGACTCTGCCTTTTTGATGCGCCCCAACGGCTACCGTTATCTCTCTCCCGAGCAGCAGGAAGCCCTGCGTGCCGTGCTGGAAGAATGTCTGCCTAAAATCAGGGATTCGCAGCTCTATCACCTGAGCCGTCAACGCGTTCGCCTGCTTAACGGGCAGGTAGAATATGTCTATCGCTATACCATTTCCAATGCTTACAAGGCGCGCCTGTCCCGTGCACCCTATTACGACGGCACGCTTCAGCCTCGTTCATGGTAGCAAACGGCCAGCCTTGATGGGGGTTTCCAAACGACTTTCCACATACCGGCGCAGCATGTCAAACAACATGCCTGCGCCGGTGTTTTTTTGCGGCGTCAATCCCTGACGGATGGTCTGGTTCATCCAGGCGATCTGCGCGCGCGTAACGGGAAACGTGGCGCGGGAGGCGCAATCTGGGCAACACAGCCCACCTGCGGCAATATCCATGCGTCCCCCCTCTGTTACGTCCAACGGCGTTCGGCAATGCGCACAGCGACTCAGACGCGGACGGTAGCCTGTCACATCGGCAAAGAGCAGCACAAATGCCGTAGTGGTTTCAAGCGCATCCGCATCGCTGTCATAAGCCAGATAATATAAACCCTTAAGGAGCAATGCGTATAGTTCTTCCGCCGCCTGGCCGGGCTGAACAGCCGCGGCACACAAACCGGCCATGTAGCTGGCGCACGTGAGGCGGTAGGGGTCCAGCCGGAGCGGATAGAAGGTGTCCTCCAGGGCGCAGGAGGTCAGGACCGCTCGCTCGTTCTTTTGAAACAGCACAAATTCTCCGCATACAAACAGCTCGCTGGCAGGCATCAGCGGGCTTTTGGGGCGCCGGCACCCACGCGACAGCAGATCCACCCTGCCTAGGCGGGGACTGAGCAGCGTGAGCATGCGGTCGTGGTCGCGGTAATTGGCAAAGCAGAGCACAATACCAGGCGTGGCGATGGCAGGCATCCAGGTCCCTCCCTTCCTACGGATATGCAAAAGCCCCCTCGCGCCATGCGGCAATTCGAGGGGGCGTAAAAGCGCGCGAAACTCAGCCCTTTACGGTCTCCACCAGCTTGGTGAAAGCGGCGGGATCGTTAACGGCAATATCGGCCAGCATCTTGCGGTTGATGGTGATATTGCGCTGCTTGAGGCCGTTCATCAGCACGGAATAGCTGATGCCGTTCATACGGGCGGCGGCGTTGATGCGGGTGATCCACAGGCGGCGGAAATCGCGCTTGCGCATCTTGCGGCCTTCATAGGCGTAGCGCAGGCTGCGGCGCACCTGCTCGCTGGCGGCGCGGTACTGCTTGGACTTGGCGCCATAGTAACCCTTGGCCAGCTTGAGCATTTTGCGGCGCTTCTTGTGGGCGTTTACAGCTCCTTTAATACGTGCCATTTTTTTATCCTCCTTGAATCGTTAGCAAAGCTTATTTGTAGGGCAGCAGCTTGCGGATGGTGCGCGCCTCGGCCGCATTGTCCACAACGCCGTCCGCACGCAGGTGGCGGGTGCGCTTGGTGGTCTTCAAATGCACCTGATGGTTGGCGTTCATCTGCTTATGCGTCACTTTGCCGTTCTTCGTGAAGGAAAAACGCTTGGCTGCGCCACGATGGGATTTCTGCTTGGGCATAGGGGTTGTCCTCCTTCCGTGTGCTATCCGTACCCGCCCGCGGGGGAAATGTGCGCCCGCGGGCGCGGGATGGCCGTTTGTCAGGTCAAATCATGTTTTCGCTTTCGCGCTTGACCTTTTTCTTGGGCTGGGGCTTGAGCTCGCGCTTTTCAGCCTCGCTCGCCTTGGCCGCCTGCGTGGCGGCATGCTTTTCCTTGCGCTGCTGGCTCTTTTCAGCAAAGCTCTTCTTTTCGGCCTTTGGCGCAAGGATCATGATCATGTGGCGGCCTTCCAGCATGGGCCGGCGCTCGATGGTGCCGTATTCCTCAATGCGGGTGGCAAAATCCTGCATGATCTTCAGGCCGATGTCCGCGTGCGCGATCTGGCGGCCCCTGAAGCGGATGCTCACCTTCACCTTATCGCCATCTTCCAGGAATTTGACGGCGTTTTTGAACTTGGTCTGCACGTCGTTTTCCTCGATGGTAGCGGAAAGCTGCACTTCCTTGAGGGTGACAATGCGCTGATTCTTGCGCAGCTCGCGTTCGCGCTTGGACTGCTCGTAGCGGTGCTTGTCGTAGTCCATCAGCTTGCACACGGGCGGCTGAGCCCCCGGCACAATCTTGACCAGGTCAAGGTTCTGCTGCTCTGCCAGCTGCAGTGCCGCCTGCGTGGACATCACGCCCAGCTGCGTGCCATCGGTGGCGACCACGCGCACCTCTCTGTCGCGGATTTCTTCGTTGATCATCGGCTCGTTGATATCCATACACCTCCAAAAAACTAAACGGTTGCGTTTTTCATGTTACGCACAAAAAAACGCCGGGCATGCCAGCCCGCCGTATCACGACCCCCCCATGGACTTACGTGCCATGACCGGCGCAAGATGTTCGCGCGGTGAGAAGCGGGCGGCTTCTGCTTACAGAGCTTAGTATAGCACGCCATGTGCGGGTTGTCAACGAATTTTTGGGGCCGCCTCAAATTTACAATTCATTCACACCCACGCGCCCGGCGCATGGTATGATAAGGTGAGGCGGTTTTCCGCCTATCATGCAGACAGGAGGGCTTGTGCCCTTGATTGAGATCGAAAACGTATCCAAGCGCTACGGGAGTGTGCGGGCGCTGGAGAATGTTAGCCTGCGCATGGAAGGCAGCGGCGTTATGGGCCTGCTGGGACAAAACGGCGCGGGCAAGACCACGCTCATCAACATTCTGACCGGTTACCTGGCGCCCACCTCCGGCCGTGCGCTTCTGGACGGCCACGACCCGCTGATGGAACCAGCGGAGGCCAAGCGCCGCCTGGGGTATCTGCCAGAACAGCCGCCTCTGTACGACGAGATGACCGTGCGCGAATACCTTTGCTTCGTAGCTGCGCTCAAGGGCGTCACAGCCAGGGCCATTGCGGCGCACGTGGATGAGGTGATGGAGCTGACGGGCCTGACCTCCATGCGGAGCCGCCTGCTTGGGCATCTGAGCAAGGGCTTCCGCCAGCGTGCAGGCATGGCTCAGGCCCTGTGCGGCGATCCGGACGTGCTGGTGCTGGACGAGCCCACCGTGGGCCTTGACCCCCGGCAGATCACCGAGATCCGTGCGCTCATTCATACGCTTGGCAGGGACCACACCATCCTGTTTTCCTCGCACATTCTAAGCGAGGTACAGCAGCTGTGCGACCATGTAGTGATCCTGGACCATGGGCAGGTCAAGCTGGATGCCGACCTGGCCCAGCTCAGCGCGCCAGAGGATGTGACGGTGCTTCTGACCGTAGATGCACCCGAGGCTGCCGTGCTGAGCCGGCTTAAGCAGATGGAGGGCGTGCGTCGCGCGACAGTACAGCCCTGCGCCCAGCCCGGCTGCACGAGCGTGCTTTTACAATTTCACCGTGAAACGGAGCCGGAGCGGCGGCTGTTTGCGCTGCTTAGCGGGCTAAACATCCCCATTCTGCATCTCTCGCGCGTGGGCGACAGCCTGGAACAGGTGTTTTTGAACGTGATTTCGTAATAGGAAAGGAGCCTTTCCGTGTTCACCATCTTCAAGCGCGACTTTCTTGCCTATTTCCGCACGCCAGTGGGCTACGTGTTCATGGGTGTGTTTCTCACCCTCTCCGGCCTGATTTTCTACCTTTATAATTTGCAAAATCTCTCCGGCGACCTGCTGACCTTCCTGTCACAGCTGACGCTGCTGGTAATGCTGCTTTCGCCGTTGCTAACCATGCGCCTGATCTGCGAGGACCGCCAGAAGCGTACCGACCAGCTGATCTTCACCAGCCCTGCAGGCCTGGGCAGCGTGGTGCTGGCCAAGTATCTGGCCGCCGCCTGTGTAATGCTGATCACGGTGCTGCTGACCAACGTGTATACGCTGGTGATCGCGCTGGGCGGCACGGTGTACGCAGGCGAGTGGTTTGTGGGGTATACGGGTTTTCTCCTGCAAAGCCTGTCATTTCTGGCGCTGGACCTGTTTGTGACCTGCTTTGCCAAAAATCAGATGACAGGTGCGCTGGCAGCCTTCGGAGCCAATTTCGTGCTATGGATGGCCGATTTGCTGGCATCCAGTCTTACTGTCAACTGGCTGGCGGACGCACTTAACTTTCTGAGCCTCTACGACCGCTACGAGCCCTTCCGGCTGGGGCAGTTCAGCTATGCGGCCGCGCTGTTCTTCCTCACCTTCATCGCGGCATGCCTGGTATGCGCCACGCGTGTTTTGGACGCACGGCGTTTTTCGGAGGGTGGCGCAGCATGAAAAAACGATTTTCTTCTTTGTTTCTTCGCTTTCGCCAGCCCAAGTGGCGCCACGGCAAGCTGGGCGCGCTGCTGGTGGCGGGTTTTCTGGCGATCTGCGTGCTGGTGAATGTCTTTGTCCAGGCACTGGAAGATGAATATGGATGGCGTACGGATCTGAGCTTCAACGCGTATGCCACCACTGGCGAAGAAACGCGCACCATACTGGACCGTCTGGAAAACGATGTGGACCTCTACCTGCTCTACCAGAGCGGCGCGGAGGATACGCAGCTTCTCCAGCTGCTCAACCGCTATGCTGTGCTCAGCGACCGCATTACCGTCAAGGAAACTGATATCGCACAAAACCCCGGTATTCTCACGCGCTTTCCCGGCGACACGGAAAAGACCGCCCAGGCAGACAGCGTCATCGTCAGTTGTGATGCCACGGGCCGCTATAAAATTCTGGACTATACCGACTTTCTCACCCAGGGATATGACATCGAATCCGGTTCCTTTCAGCCGGAGGGCCTGTCCTATGAAAAATCGCTGACGGAGGCCATTACCTCGGTGGCGCAGACGGACCCGCCGACAGTGGGCGTTCTCCAGGGCCACGGTGAGCTCACCCCGGATGCGCCGGAGCTACTGCTGTCCTTTCTGGAGAGCAACGGCTACGACAACGTGACTGTGGACCTGTCCACCGAAGACGCCCTTTCCGACGTGGCCCTGCTGCTCATCGCCTCGCCGCAAAAGGATTTCAGCGATGCAGAGCTTGAAAAGATCAATGCATTTGCCAAGGAGGGCGGCAGCCTGTTCATCACCCGCGACTATACCGACCCGCTGGACAGCATGCCCAATTATCTGTCTCTGCTGCGCAGCTACGGGGTCACGCCTCTGTCCGGCATCGTTGTGGACCCGGGCGCCTATCATGAAAACCCGCTGGCCATCGTGCCCTACATGGAAGAGCTGGACATGACCCAGGCTCTGATCTCGGGCGGTATGGACGTGTTGCTCATGCCCGCCGCCTGTGCCTTTGAAACGCCCGGTGAGCCTGACCATAGCCTGACGACCGGCACCGTGCTGAGAACCAGCGAACAGGCCTATCTGCGCGATCTGTCTGACGGTGTGGACAGCGCGGAGAAGCAGCCGGGCGACCGTTCCGGCGAATTGAGCGTGGCGCTCTATGCTCACCGAATGCATGCCAACGGCAACATCAGCCGTCTCTTTATCGCAGGCAGCAGCGGGCTATTCACCGAGGAATACGTCTACCAGCGCACCTACGTGCAGCAATTCGTGATCATGCTCATGGGTCAGCTGCTCTCGGATAAGATTGTTACGCTGGATATCATGGCCTCGGCGGCGGTGCGTCCAGCGCTGACGGTGGGCAGCCAGACAGTGGGCGTAGCACTGATCATCGCCGTGCCGCTATTGGTGCTGGCGGCCGGCCTCTGCGTGCTTCTGCCCCGCCGCAACCGCTGAAGCAAGGAGGAATCCCATGCAGCATCCCCTTAAAAAACGTCCAAAACGCCGTCACCGCCCGGGCCTTATGCTAATTTTGACCGGCGCGGGCGTGGTGCTCGCTGCTGCGGCGCTTTTTTTCCTGCTGCCTGCCATCAAAACGCATTTTCCTGCAGAGGTAGCCATTCCTCTTGAGACGGCGCCTGAAACGCGTACCCTCTATCTGGGCGATTCCTCTCAGCTGGACAGCATTGTCCTCTCCCAGGATGAAGGCGACAGCTATACCCTGCGCATGCAGGACGGCAACCTTATGCTGGAACGTGGCGGCCAGTGGCTGGCGGTGAGCGACTATCAGCAAGAGAGCATGCTCAAGGCCGTTACTCAGCTGGTGATGCCAGGTGTCGTGGCCGAAGATGAGTCCGAAGTGGCTGATCATCTGGCAGACATGGGGTTGGATACTCCCCGTGCCACAGCGCTGGTGCGCTATCAGGATGGCACAGAGATGACATTGGAGCTGGGCGGCGATGTGCCCACCACCAGCTATTCCTATTTCCGCTGGTCCGGTGATGACGGCATATATATGTGCGACTCCGGCCTTACCGATGCCATGCTCACTACCGCCACGCGGCTTTTGCCCGTAGAGCAGCCCACACTGTCCAAGGACCTGATCGACCAGGTTACCCTTTCCCGGGCGGATGGAAAAACCTCCGTTCTTTTTTCCAACGACGGGGATGGACACTATACGGGCCTGCTGGTGGAGCCCTATCAGTATCCTGTGGATTCGAAGCAGGTTGAAACGCTGCTTACTGCGCTTTCCTCCTTCCGCCTGGGTACGTGCGAGGCCGAGGCCAATGCTGAAACCCGCGCCCAATACGGCCTGGACGATCCGGAACTGACCCTGTGGCTGCATCAGGCTGCGGGAACGGTTGGTCAGGTGGACGAAAACGGCCAGCTGACCGCCGTGGAGGTGGAGGAGCAGGCGCTGCGGTTTGTCATCGGCCGGCCTGAGGGAGATTTTTTCTATACCTGTGAATATGCGGGCAACTGCTATCTCGTCAGTTGCTTTCTGCTGGAAACGTTGCTGGCCACCAGCCCCGACACATTGGTGGCGCGCCAGCCGGCAGACCTTGGCGGCGCGGCGCTGAGCGATGTCCTGATTGAGGCCCCGCAGGGAAATCTCCACGTGACTGCCAAATACACCGAACGCGTACTCCCCAACAACGACATTGAAACCGACGCAGACGGCAACACCGTCTATGATACTGCCGTCACCCTCAACGGTGAGGACGCCGACGCGGAGCTACTTACCACCTTGACCAGTCGTCTCAATGCCCTCACCATATCGGGCGACCTACCCGCCGGTTGGACCGTGCCAGAAGGGGCGCAGCCGCGCTGGCGCATCGTTCTCACCACGGTGGGCGGCACCACGCGTGAGATCGCCGCCTACCGGCTGGATGCCTTTTCTGATGCGCTGGCAGTGGACGGCGTGGCCATCCACTATGCACACGAGGAAGCCATTGACCTGATTCTTGCGGATTTGCTGGACTAGGTGCGTTCATCTGCCTCCAGCACTACCACGATCACGTTGAGCAGCACCGGCCCAGCCAGCAATCCCAAAAATCCCAGAAGCCGGTAACCAGCATACATGGCGGCCATCGTCGCCAGCGGATACAGGCCCAGGTTGTGACCCACGATGCGCGGCTCGAGCACCTGACGGATCACCACCGTTCCCACATACAGACAGGCAGCCAGTACGCCCATTCCTGCGTCTCCCGCCACAAAGGCGGCAATGCTCCATGGAATCAGAAACAGCCCGGCCCCAAGCACCGGCAGCGCATCCGCCACGCCGATGCCCAAACCGATCAGCAGTCCATAACGCACGCGAAAGACCGCCAGGGCAATCATCAAAAACAGCATCACTGCCAGCGATACCATCAGCTGGCTGCGTACCTGCAGAAGTACCGCCCGCCAAAGCCGCGCGCTCACCAGTTTTCCACGTTTCATCAACCCGCCGGGAAATGCCCGATGAAAAAAGGCCGCGATGCGCGCCCGGTCGGCAGTCATGTAGTAGGTGCCCATCACCAGCAGCACAGTGCTAAGCAGCGCATGCGGAATAGAAGCTGCCGTGCTGAATGCTCCGCTGGTCAGCGCGGCCGATAGCGACGCCGCCCAGCCTACAGCGCTTTGGGCCAGGGAGGTGAGAGCGTTGTCCATCACGTCGGGCAGTAGATCCGGCAGCGCCGCGCGCACCTGATCATACAGGCCGCGCAACCAGGGCACTGCCGCCTCGCCCACCCAGGCGGCAGCCTGTGGCAGGGCGCGCACCAGCTCGCGCGTAAGCCGCGTGACCATCACCGCCGCCAGCGCTCCTGCTACGCCGAAAAGCAGCAGCACCCCCAGCGCAGCAGCGGCCTTTCTTCCCAGACGAATACGGCCCTTCGCCGCCACGCGGACGAAGGGCTCCAACATGCGTGAAAACGCAAATGCCAATACAAACGGCCAGCAATACGGCAAAAGGACCAGTGCCAGCGCCATAGCTGCGAGCGTGACGGCCACCAACGCCGTCTTGCGCAAAAGGCCATTCAGCCGGTGGTCCATCGCCTCCAGCCGTTGGGAAAGAGAGTGCTCCATAGGCGTCCTTCCCGGCCGCCTTTCAGCCGCTTACGCACCCTAACGCGCCTGGTGCAGGAAGCAGCCGGGCTCATGATCGTTGACCACGCCGACGGCCTGCAAATAGCTGTACACCGTTACCGATCCCATATAGCGCATGCCGCGCCGTTTCAGATCGCGGCTGATGGCATCGCTAAGCGGCGATGTCGTTCGCCGCTCACTGCTCCAGGGCTCCACCTGGCCGCCGGTAAAGCTGTACAGGTAATTTGCGAAGCTGCCGAACTGACGTTGAATTTCCAGAAAACAACGCGCATTGACCACCGCCGCCTCGATCTTGCGGCGGCAGCGTACGATGCCTGCATCCTCCAGCAGCTTTGCAATCTTAGCTTCGTCATACGCCGCAATTTTATGCGGGTCAAAGCCGTCAAATGCGTGGCGGAAATTTTCCCGCTTGCTGAGGATAACCTGCCAGGAAAGGCCCGCTTGAAACGCTTCCAGCAAAAGCATTTCATAAAGCTGTCCGTCGTCGCATGTAGGTCTGCCCCATTCCATATCGTGATACGCCTGCATCAACGGGCCCTTTGCCCAGGCGCAACGCGGTTTATCCTGCTGCATTTTTTCTGTCTCCTTCATCTCTGTGCCAGCGGCGCGTCATGCAAAGAGCGATGGTTTCTGCATCCCGTACGATTCCGTCAAACAGATGAGACCTGACTGCACCAACCAGCACTACCATCACAATAGGGCCTAAAATCAGCCCTGCCACGCCGCCCAGCCGCATGCCCACGAACATGCCTACCAGCGACGCCAGAGGCGATACACCCAAATTGGTACCCAAGAGCGCCGGCTCCGTGACGCGGCGCAACAGCGAATACCCCACATACAATCCCAGCACCAGCCATCCGTTATGGGGTGTACCCACCACGAAACACACCAGTCCCCAGGGAATATACAGCACGCCGCAGCCAAACTGCGGAATCAGCTCCAGCAGCGCCGCCGCAAACCCAATCAAGAATGCGTATTCGAAGCCCACTGACTGGAAAAACACCCAGGAGATCAGCAGTGCCAGCAGCGAAAAAAGCAGCTGGACCCGGATATAACCCGCCAGCCCCTGCCCTGCCGACTGACGAAGCAGCCGTATGGAGCGCTCGCCGCCAAACAGGCGACGGCCAGCCAGAAACTGCCGCCATTTTTCGTAGCGATTGGTGATAAAAATCACGGCCAGCAGCAAAAAGTTGGCATATACAAATGCATACGGCAAGCTGGCGACCACCGAAAGCGCACCGTTTACCACGTTTCCGGCAAACTGCATGCCCGCCTCTGACAGCGATTGAAACGCGCTGTTAAGCGATGTACGAAGCGTATTGCCAATGGTGCTGGGCAAGGCCTGGGCCATGCTCAGCAACCGGTCGGATGCGGTGCGCAGCATATCCACCACGCCCGTCACCACGCCCGGCGTAGCCACTGAGAGCTGCACCACCACAAACGAGCAGATCCAGTATACCAGCCACATTGCCGCCAGGACCGCCAGCGCTACCCACAGGCCCACCGCCAGCCCGCGTCGCATATGCAGTTTTTCCTGCGTCAGGGCAATCAGCGGTCTAAGCAGCGCTGCCACCGCCAACCCGATTAAAAAGGGCGAAAACAGATCCCAGAGCACCGGCAGCAGCACTGTCAAAAACACTGCTGCCAGCACCACAAACGCTCCACGCCAGAGCATGCGCTCTATAGCGCACAGAACCGATTGCTTTCCAGTCATGTCCATCCCGCCTTAGAAATGACCGCCGCCACCGCCATGATGGCCGCCGCCAACGCTGCTATGCACGCCGCTGCCGCCTCCGCGGTATCCCCCGCCTCCGGAGGAGCGCGGCGGATCTGGCTTGCGCGCCTGAGTGGTGGTGGTGCGGATGTAGTCATCCACCCGGCCGGTGATTTCCACATCGCAGTTTTCGCGGAAGTTATAGTTGTAGGTACTGCCTTTGAGACGGTAGCTGCGCTTGATAAAGATCACAAAAGCCAGGCCCGCAATCGCGGCCACGGCAGCGCATACCACCATTTCCACAGCGGTTAATGCCTTGTGGCGTGAGGTGAGTACCTCGCCGGTCAGGATATCGTAACGGTACTGACCCTCAGGAATTCCGTCCCTCAGATAACCGCGCACGCGCTCCATGATTTCTTCCACGGCGCCCACATAGTCGCCCTGCGCCAGCAGGCTCTGGCTTCCTCCGGTGGCTGCATCAATGCGCGAGCCAGTCAGATAATCAATCATCTGCCCGCGGGTATAGATGTACTGATAGCGGTTGTACATATCAATATAGTACAAAACGCCGCTGTCCTCACTGTCCAGGCCAAAATTCCCATGAATGTAGAATTCGTCGGCAGCGCGGTACTGCTCGCCGTCCTTCTGTTCCTCATCCGAGGTGACGACTACAAAATCCATCCCCGTTTCCTCCTGAAAGCGGGCGATTTCCGCTTCCAGTGCAGCCTCTTCGCTGCCGGTAAACAAATCTGCTCCGTCATATACGCGCTGTGCGGAAGCCAGCACGCTCCCGCACAATGAAAGCAGCAGCGCAATCACCAGCAGGCTTGCCCATCGTTTCATTCTCATGCCCATGTCCCTCCGTCAAAACAGGAAGTAGCTCAGCACGCAGCCTGCCGCAAATACCGCCGCCGCAATGCCCGCCCCCACCAGATACAGTTTTTTCAGGTCGATGGGCAGCTTGCCGCACACCCTGCCCGTGCAGCCATTCATGGCATAATAGTAAGGATTCTGCGGGTCCTTGCGGTTTGGATAGGTCAGCACCCAGGTAGGCAGGAGCAGGTAGCGTGTGGCACTATCCTTGACACTGGCAGAGGCGTTTACGTTATAGCTGTCATAATGCAAATCATCTGCCAGAAGCGGCTCTACGTAGGACTGAACCTCCCGTTCCACGTCTTCACGGATGGAAGCGGCATCCAGGTCGCGCCGTTCGGCCACAAAACCGGACAGGTATGCACCCGCAAAGGGCTTGGCGTCCTCCAGCGGAAAAGGATGAATGCCGTCGCTGAGCTTGCGGTTGGTGCTGGACAGCGCGGGGCGCATGATACCCCGGAATTTGAAGCGCCCCTCACGCCGCACATGATAGTGCCGCGTGCTGGTGATGATGTATTTAGGCGTTTCAGCCACGCTCACATGGCGGCCCTCGCCGTCGATAGCTCCCTCCGCTTCGCAGTCGGTCACGAAATGCGGGTAGTATACTCCGCTCATTTCCTGCACCTGTTGATTGCTGAAAAAGCCTTTCGGTACAAAGCGTTTGTGCCGGACCCAATCCATGAAAGCATCCACGGCCTTCTTCTGGTCGATGGCAAAAGGCACCACGCCATCAGGCCGCATATCGTCGGTCAGCTTGCCCTGCAATACCACGGGACTGTGGCAGTAATAGCAATGCGTGGCCACCGTGGTCTCGTCCGTGACAATCTGGCTGCCGCAGCTGGGACAGTGGTATGTAACCTGCGCGCCGTCCACATCGGAAGCGGTTTCAGCGCGTTCACCCGCCTGCTTTTTCTCGCTTGCCAGCAGCTGTTCCTCCTGAAAGGCCGAATGGCAAAACGGACATTTCCATTGTCCGCCATCAGGATCGAAGTTCAGATAGCCACCGCAACTGGGGCATTTATAGGTTATGCCAGCCATGTTTTCACCTCGTTGGCCGCCGTTTGGGGCGGCATGTGTATGCGGGGTCATTATACCATAGCCCCCCGTGCGAACACAATCTGCTCGACAAAACGGCGCATACCCGGTATAATCAGGTCAGCATGATACGCCTGCGTAACGGATGCCCGTTTGACCCATCTTTATGAAGGAGAACCTTCCAACATGA
Organism: Bacillota bacterium; assembly: GCA_023404345.1. Taxonomy (GTDB): domain Bacteria; phylum Bacillota; class Clostridia; order Christensenellales; family Aristaeellaceae; genus Limiplasma. The sequence goes on along the minus strand of JAEYCB010000070.1, from coordinate 41,757 downwards.
GCGACAGCGTGCTTTCCAACTTTACCCCCACCCAGCGTGAGCAGCGCACCTATGACCGTACTTTCCGCGTGGGCATCATCGGCACGGGATGGATTGCCGAGGCGCACGCCGAAAGCTACCTCAATCAGCCGGATGTCAAAATCGTAGCATTGGCTGATCTGATTCCCGGTAAGGCCGAGGCCTTTGCAAAGCGTTATGGCCTCACCGACGCCCATTGCTACCCCGACCACAAAAGCCTGCTGGCGGGTGAGCAGCTCGATGCGGTTTCCGTATGCACCTACAACACCGCACATGCGCAGTGCACCATTGACGCGCTGGCCGCCGGCGTGAACGTTCTTCTGGAAAAGCCCATGAGTGTGACCGTTCAGGAGGCAGCCGATATCATCCGCGCCGAAAAGAAAAGCGGAAAGCTGCTCTCCATCGGCTTCCAGCCCCGCATGGATGCCAACATGCAAAAGATCAAGGAGATCGTGCAAAGCGGTGCGCTAGGCAAAGTCTATTACATCCAGACCGGCGGCGGACGCCGCCGCGGCATCCCCAACAGCACTTTCATCGAGAAAAAGACCGCCGGTATCGGCGCCCTTGGCGACATCGGCTGCTATTCGCTGGACATGGTGCTCAACGCCATCGGCTATCCCCGTCCGCTGACCGTGACGGGCTATACCTCCGCCTTCTTTGGCCAAAGCGAGCGCTACCAGTATCCGGACGCCTTCCACACCGCTGCCCAGAACGCCGCGCGTTTTGACGTGGATGACTTTGCCGCAGCGTTCATCCGCCTGGAGGGCGGCGTGGTGCTGGACTTCCGCATCAGCTGGGCCATGCATCTGGATACGCCGGGTGACACGCTGATTCTGGGTACAGATGGCGCGCTGCGCATCCCCTCCACGGAATGCTGGAACGGTACCGTGGGCGGCCCCATGAAGCTGTATACCGACGTGGCGGGACTACAGACGGTGACGGAATTGCCCATCATCCCCGATGAAGGCCCTGGCCTGTTCGACCGCAAAATCCGTTCCTTCCTGGACGCCATCGAAAGCGGCGGACCCGCGCCGGTACCGTCCTCGCAGATCCTCTACAACCAGGCGATCATCGACGCCATCGCCCGCTCGGCAGAGGCGGGCAAAGAGGTGGATGTCGTCATTCCGGAGGTATAATGGGCGCGCCAAGCGGGAAAACGCTTTCCTGACAAACCATGGGTCTCCATTGATATGTTTCCCCCCCTTTTCTGTGATGATAACAAGGGGCGGCAGCACTTCTTGCTGCCGCCCCTTGTCCACTCACCCGCAAAGGCAGGCACAGTACGTTCCATTTTGACCTTTGACTGACTGGACTGGCTTTGCTACTGTTTTTTCATTTGGCGCAAGAATAGAAGTACAGCAAAAACGGTTGTTACCGCTGCATAGCCCAAAACCCATAGAAAATGTGAAAAAAGCTGACTATAATTCTGATTTAATAAGGCTCGTTCCAACTCCACGGCATGGACAAATGGCAAAGCATACGCAATACGCCTAAAGGCACCACCTACCAAATCAAGCTCAAGCCAAGTGTCAGATAACCATGCGGACAGATTGATAAATAAAGCCCCGCAAATGCCACTTACTTGTTTTACATTAAGCACGCTGCCGCAAAGCAGTCCTAACGAGATGTATAGCATCGAAATGGGGATTATCATAACGATGGCATACAGTATGTTTATTTTAAGGGGCAGGCCCAAGATAACAGCGGCAAAATAGCAAATAAAACTTTGAGCTGCCGCAATTGGGATAACAGGAAGTACATAGCCAAAAATAAAGTCGGCAGATGACAACGGTGTTGTATATAACCGCTGCAACAGTGCGCTTTCTCTATCCTTTGAAACCAACGTGGCACAAAAGAGAGTCATAAAGGAAAGTCCAAATATAGCAATGCCTGGGGTCAGCTTCTGAATTTCAAACAAACCAACCGGGATATTCGCTTGAATTGCTGTAAGCAGCAAAAGCAAAACAAGAGGGAATCCCAAGCTGAATATCATGCTGAGGGGATCACGCAGTATTTCTTTTGTGTTACGTATGGCAAATGCCTGCATTTTCATTTTTTATCCCCCCTGACCAGTGTAATAAAAGCATCCTCAAATTTGTCGGTTCCCGCCTGTGATTTCAATTCTTCTGCAGTTCCGACAATCAGCAATTTCCCGTTTTTCATGATGCCGATGCGGTCAGACAGCGCCTCTGCTTCTTCCATGTAATGCGTGGTCAGTATCATTGTGATTTTCCCTTTCAGCGAACGAAGGATGTCCCAAAGTTCACTGCGAGCCAAAACATCCAGTCCCAATGTTGGTTCATCCAAAAATAATATCTCCGGTTCACTGATGAGGGCCATAGCGATGCTCAGTCTCCGTTGCCACCCACCCGATAATTTCCCGGCTTTCTTTTTCAATATATCATTCAGCTGGAACCGCTGAGCAAGCTCAACGATTTTCCATTTTTGTTTCTCCTTTGAAAACCCGTGAACCCCGCACATCAGCTGCAAATTTTCTTCCACAGTTAAATTGGGGGCTACAGCCGTTTCTTGTGGCGAAACCCCAATCAGGCGTTTTACCTCAACAGTACTTGATACAATGCTGTGACCACCTAAAAATGCATCGCCGCTTGTTGGGGCGAGTATGCAAGATAGCATTTTGATGGTGGTCGTTTTTCCTGCTCCATTTACGCCTAAGAGAGATAACAATTCTCCATGCTCCACGGTCAAATCAAGGTTGTCAACCGCAGTCAGATCTTTATACCTCTTGGTCAGGGATTCTGTTTTAATCGCCTTCATGATAAAGTTTCCTCCCGAACGTCAGACAGCCGTGATAAAATTCATGCCTCAACAACTACCCTTCATTCTTCTTTATTGGGTATGTCAGGCACATTCAATATCGTTTTGAACACCTGAACCATGCCTAGAAAGAATTCTTCTTTCATCAGAGCAATGCCCGGATGCTCCGGCGATTCATCACCTAAAGCGACCAATATATCCCCAGCCTTGATATCAAATACATCCCGGGCTTGTTTAGGAAGTACAATCTGGCCTCGTTCACCTACACGAACTGTGCCGAATATATGCTTGCCCTTTGGAGATATACTCTGACCAGACTGATCCTGATTGTGGTAAATAAGGTCATTGAGATCCACATCATAAAGCTGTGCCAGAGCATCACAGTTTACAATGTCCGGGATGGACTCACCAGATTCCCATCTTGCCACAGCCTGTCGTGAGACACCCACCTGTTCAGCCACATCTTCCTGGGAGTATTTATGCAATTGCCGTAGGGTAGTCAAATTGCGGGCAATATTGCTTTTCTGTATTTTCATACTTTTCACGCCTCCTGAAGCTATTATACTATTGGGTATCCATCAGTTCCACCAACCGGCACAAACATAAGATGTTATGTCTGGTTGCGAACTTCTTATCTGCTGCTTTATAGCCCATAGCCATTCTTGCGAGGTTTGTTTTGTTTCCAGGCCTGCCTTGCCCCTCCCTACGTTGACATCCTCCCCTCCGCCGCGGTATCATAGAAAAAAAACCGTTGCTTCGGCATGGGAGGTTTACGCGCATGAAACTTAATTACAAGCGCACGCTGCTGGTGGGCCTGGCATTTCTGTCCATCTGCGCATTCTGGCAGCTGTATGACAACGTGGTGCCCCTCATTTTGAAGAATACTTTTGATATCCCGGATGATATCGCAGGTGTCATCATGGCGCTGGATAACGTGCTGGCACTGTTTTTGCTGCCTCTTTTCGGCAAATTGTCCGACCGCACGCATACGCCGCTGGGACGGCGCATGCCCTATATCCTGGGCGGTACGCTGGCTGCAGTGTTGCTGATGAACCTGCTGCCCATTGCCGACCGCGCACGCATTCTATGGTTGTTTGTGGTAACACTGGGACTGCTGCTTCTGGCCATGGGCGTATACCGTTCCCCCGCTGTGGCGCTCATGCCGGATGTGACCCCCAAGCCCTTGCGCAGCAAGGGCAACGCCATCATCAACCTGATGGGCACGTTGGGCGGCGTGTTTACGTTGGCCGCCACCAGCTTTCTGGTCACGCGTGACGCAGCGGGCCGCGAGGACTATTCCACGCTGTTCCTGGCCGTTTCCATTCTGATGCTGGCGGCCGTCGTGGTGCTGTTGCTCACCATCCGCGAAAACCGGCTGGCCCGCGAGGTAGAATTGCAAAACCTGGCTGTGCAGGGCGAAGACGCCGTCCAGGCGCAGGACGACGAAACGCCCTCCTCCGGCGCTGGTTTTTCCTCGCTGGACCCTGCTCTGCGCCGCAGCCTGATCCTGATTCTGTGCTCGGTCAGCCTGTGGTTCATGGGGTACAACGCCGTCACCACCGCTTTCACGAAGTATGTGAGCGTCCAGTGGGGGTATGACATCAAGGCCGCCTCCCAATGCCTGATGGTAGCCACGGTGGGCGCGGTAGTCAGCTACCTGCCTGTGGGCTTTCTGTCCTCGCGCTTTGGACGCAAGCGCGTCATTCAGGCGGGCGTACTGCTGCTGGCAGCCTGCTTTGGCACGGCGGCGCTATTTGCGCAGTTCAGCCCGGCGCTGTATGTGATCTTCGCCTTGGTGGGTGCGGCCTGGGCCATGATCAACGTCAACTCCTACCCCATGGTGGTAGAAATCTCCAAAAGCGGTGACGTGGGCAAATTCACCGGTTACTATTACACCTTTTCCATGGCTGCGCAAATTGTAACCCCCATCGTGAGTGGCTGGCTATTAGAGCACGTGGGGTACTACACGCTGCTGCCTTACGCCGCGGTGATGGTAGCGCTATCCTTTGTTACCATCAGCATGACCCGCCACGGCGACAGCCGCCCACAGCCGCCGCGCAGCCGCCTGGAAGCCTTTGATGCGGGGGATGACTGACCATGATCGTGCTTTTATGGATTCTGCTATCTCTGGTACTTCTTGCGGGACTGTATCTGTTTTTGATCGCCCCCGGACGGGAACGGCCCGATGCCTCGGCGCTCTTGGGCCATCTGTACGCACATCGCGGCCTGCATGGCGGCAGCGTGCCTGAAAACAGTCTTGCCGCCTTTGCCAATGCGGTAGAGGCGGGCTATGGCATTGAGCTGGACGTACAGCTGACCCAGGACGGTTTTCTCGTAGTACATCATGACGCCAGTCTCAAGCGCGTATGCGGCGTGGACCTTCGTATCGGCGATATAACCTTCGATGAGCTGTGCCGTCATCCCCTACCGGACGGCTCGCGCGTTCCGCTGTTTGCGGATGTGCTTTCACTGGTAGGCGGACGCGTCCCGCTGATTGTAGAGGTAAAGCATCATGGGGGCGCGGCGCGCAATGCAGCGGCGGCGCTAGAGCATCTGCGTGCCTATGCCGGGCCCTACTGTGTGGAAAGTTTCCATCCTCTGGCCATGCGTTATTTTCGTCGGCATGCTCCTGGGGTAATTCGCGGTCAGCTGGCCATGGGCGGCAAACGACAGCCGGGAGAATCCAGCCGTGCCGCGCACTTTGCGCTCAAGCATCTGCTTGTCAACTGCCTTAGCCGCCCCCATTTCGTGGCCTACTCCTATCCGGAGGACCACACGCCGGGCATGTGGCTCATGCGCCGCTGTTTCCATCCCCTTCTGGCTGCCTGGACTCTGCGCAGCCAAGAAACGCTGGACGGTGCTCTGGCACGGGGATATCAGCTTCCCATCTTTGAAGGCTTCACGCCCCGCCAGAATGGTGCCCCTCCGTCCTGTTGACTTCTCTCCCAGCCAAGTTTATAATGATACAATCCCCGGCGTATGCATGCCGGGCTTGGAAAGTCTTGTGTCAGGGGGAGGGATGGGCCGTGCAGTCCTCGGCGATCCGGCCTGAACGGTCCCGGCTGTTTGCCGCCGTGGCCGGTTTGCTGGTGTTGACCGGTCTGATGGCATTTTTCCCCTTTGCCTGCGTAGGACTGGCATTGCTTACGCCGCTTCTGGGCTGTCCCCTTGCAGGGTCCAACCGGCAATGGGCTGCATGGTTAGCGGCTGTGGCTCCTGCTGCTGTATCCTTGCTCTATCGTATTGATCCGCTGTATGCTCTTTCACTGCTGTTGCCCGGCGTATTACCCCTTGTGCTCACGCTCTGGCTCAAGGCGCGCAAAAAGCTGGCTGCTCCCCTTTCGATAGGCTTATATATTGGTGCGTATGCCCTGGCGCTCACATCAGTAACGCTGGCGGCGGTGCATGCGCTCGGGACGGGGCTGGCTGAGGGAGTGGCGTTGCTGCTCTCCTCCTATGTGGAAGCTTCTGATCAGCCGGGGCTGCTGTTATATCGTTTTGCAGCCGCCGGCCTGCTTGCCGTACCGGAAGATTACAGCGGCGCTTTGCCCCTGTTTTTGCTGGAGCCTTCAGTGATATGGCAAATGCTGCTGTCCCTGCGGCTGAATGTACAGCTGATGCTGGAGGATGCGCTGCCCTGGCTGTTTGTACAGGCCTGTCTGTTGGGAGGATTGTTTACCGCCCTGCGTGTGCAGCGCCTGCGCTGCGCCGTGCTGGTTGTTGGCCCGGACCCGGAGCATCCCGGCGAACGCAAGGCGCGGGTGGTAGCTCCGCCCGGTTTCCGTCTGATGGCGATTCCTCCGCGCCTGCGCTGGGTCCTGTGTCTGATGGCCCTAGCCTCGCTGGTGCTGATCAGTGCGCAGAGTGACCTGTTCCAAACGCTTGGGCTGTTGTTTTACGCGGCTTTCTCCTGCGTCTTTCAGCTGGCAGGCGCCGCAGTGCTGGTGTGCATGCTCTCAACCCGTAACCCCGACCGTACGCTGCTTTACGGCGTGCTTACTGCCCTGCTTTATGCACTGTTTCCCATGGTACTGTTCTTTATCGGCATAGCCGATCAAGCGCTCCATTTTCGTTCCCGTCTTTTAACATCCACTGATTCTCACAAGGAGGGATAACCCATGAAAGTGATTTTGCTTTGCGATGTCAAGGGTAGCGGTAAGAAGGATGATGTGATCAATGTATCTGACGGCTTTGCCCGGAACTATCTGTTCCCCCGCAAATGGGCCGTGGAGGCTACTGCGGGTGCAGTGAAGGAAATCGAGCGCAAGCGCGCCAACGAGGAGCGCCTGGAGCGCGAGCGTCGCGAGGCTGCCCAGAAGCTGGCCGACAGCCTTCGCGGCAAGGTGATTACCCTGAAGGTCAAATGTGGTTCTCAGGGACGTCTCTACGGCAGCATTACCAGCCAGGAAATCGCCGCCGCCCTCAAGGAGCAGCATGGCGTAGAAGTAGACAAACGCAAGATCGAATGCGAGCCCATCCGTCAAATTGGTGACGTGGACATCACTGTCTGGCTCTACTCCGGCGTGACTACCCCCATGAAAGTTTCCGTCATCGCCGCCTGAGGCGTTTTTCACTCCGCCACCGCGGCCGCCTGAGACAGCGTGGCAGGCGATTTACGCAAAGTTCTGCCTTCCACAGCAGCGCTTGTATTGCCCCTATATTTCCATCGCTTGTTCGAAGGGAGGGAACCTTGCATGGAAACTGGCGTGCCCGATCAACTCGCGGCCGCATTGCCCCCCAGCAGCATTGATGCCGAGCGCTCGGTGCTGGGCGCTATGCTTCAGGATTCCGGCGCGGCCACCCTCGCCTTTGAAACCCTTGCGCCCGAGGATTTTTACTCTGCGGAGCACAAGGAGATCTTCGAAGCCATGCGCTCCCTGCACATCGCGGGCAACCCCGTTGACCTGATGACGGTGGGCAACGAGCTTACCCGGCGGGGTACGCTGGACGGTGTAGGCGGCGCCCCCTATCTTTTGCAGGCTGTGCGTTTCGTTCCTACTACCGCCAACACCCGCACATATATCCAGATTGTGCAGGAAAAATCCACCCTGCGAAAGTTGATCTCGGCCGCCCAGCAGATTCAGCGGCAATGCTATGCCCAGTCCGATCAGCTCGCCGACGTGCTGCACAACGCCGAGCGCCTCATCTTTGATATCGTAATGCGACGTGCCGGCGCGGAAACGCTGGTTCCCCTCAACAAGGTGCTCATGTCCACCTTTGACCAGATTGAGGAGCTCAGCCGCCTCAAAGGCCGCTTGTCGGGCGTGCCGACGGGGCTGTACGACCTGGACCGCATGCTCACCGGCCTGCACGGCGGCGAACTGGTGCTGGTGGGTGCGCGCCCTGCCATGGGCAAAACCTCCATGGCGCTGGGTGTCACGCAGTTTGCCGCCTGCAAAGCCAAGCGGTGCGTGGCCGTATTCAGTATGGAAATGCCCAATGAACAGATCGGCTTGCGTCTTTTGTGTTCCGCTGCCAACATCAACATGCAGCGCGTACGCAGCGGCATGCTTTCCGATGATGAGTGGGTCAAAATTGGTGATACCATCAATGACCTGTCCACCTGCCGCATCTATATCGACGATACGCCCGGCCTTACCCCTTCGCAGCTTCGCAGCCGGTGCCGCCGGCTGATGATGGAGCAAGGGCTGGATCTGATCGTCATAGACTATCTGGGCCTGATGGGTACCGACAAGCGTGTGGAGAACCGGCAGCTGGAAGTCAGCGAAATCAGCCGCCAGCTCAAGGCCATCGCCCTGGAATTAAAAATTCCCGTGTTGGCCTGCGCGCAGCTCAGCCGCGCCCCTGCTGCCCGCACCGACAAGCGCCCCATGCTCAGCGATCTGCGTGATTCCGGCAGCATCGAGCAGGACGCTGATGTGGTGCTCTTTTTGCACCGCGAGGGTTACTACGCCTCCGCCGGTGCAGAGGATGGTCCCAAGCCCGATGACAACGCGGGCGAAATCATCATTGCAAAGCAGCGCAATGGCCCCGTGGGCGTAGTCAACGTGGAGTGGCAGGCAGAGTTTGCCCGTTACACCAATCTGCCGGGCACACGCGTGGCCATGTATATGGATACTGATGCGTAAAGGAGCGTTTTCATGCCCCAGCAAAATGTTTGTGATCTTCTCAAGGACCAGCGATTCGAAGGATTTCTGCTGGTGCGTTCATCCGACCAGCGTACTGGCGGCAACGGCGCCAAGTACCTGGATTTGAATCTGGCTGACCGCACCGGTGAAATCAACGCCAAAGTATGGGATGGAAATGTACCTCCGCCCGCCCCTGGCACTGTGGTCAAGGTGCGCGGCGGCACGTTGGAATACAACGGCCGTCTGCAACTGCGTGTGGAGCGCATCCGCGCCATGACTCCTGCCGACGGCGTGGACCTGTCCGCTCTCACCCCCTGTGCGCCGGAGCCCCCTGAAACCATGTTGCGCGAGCTGTACGATGCGGTGGATGCCTTTGAAAGCCAACCGCTGCGCGACCTTACGCGCGAGCTTCTGCGCCGTTTTGATGAAAAGCTGCGTTATTATCCCGCTGCCCAGCGCATTCACCATGCCGAGCGCGGTGGCCTTCTTCATCACACAACGGGCATGTTGCGCACGGCACGCGCGGTGGTTGGGGTATATCCCTGGCTCAACGCTGATCTGCTCTATGCTGGCGTTATCCTGCACGATCTGTGCAAAACCGAGGAAATGATCTCCGACAGTCTCGGCGTGGTACGCGACTACAGCCGCGAAGGGTTGTTGCTGGGGCATCTGGTATTGGGGGTTACGCGCGTTCAGGAAGCCGCCAACGATCTGGGCATCACCGGCGAACCAGTGTTGCTGCTTCAGCACATGCTGCTCAGCCATCATGGCGAAGCCGAGTATGGCAGTCCGCGCAAGCCCATGTTTCCCGAAGCCGAGGCGCTTCACTGGGTGGACCTGTTGGACGCCCGTATGAACGAGATGTCCGCCGCTATGGCCAAGGTCAAGCCGGGTGTGTTTTCCGACAAAATCTGGTCTCTGGACCGCCGGCTCTACCATGCTGATTACGAAGCTCTGACCCCCAACGAGGACAAAGGTTGACGGACTGCCCGTAAAAATGTTACAATACCATGACGAATGAATTTCTCCCCCATCGTTAATCGTCTCTTTTTGGACATGGACGGCAAAGCCCGTCAATTTGGAGGGAACAGTCATGAAACGCCTATGGAAACTCCTGCTCTGCCTGTTGCTGGCCGTACTTACCCTGAGCAGCTGCTCCGGCCAGCCATCCACCACCGAGCAGTTCCCGGAGGTGACGCAGGCCCTGGGTCCAGCCAGCCCTACTCCTGAGCCCATCGTTTTGGAGCCCGAGGCCGACCCATCCGTAGCGGATGGTAGCAGCGGTTCCGGCATGGCGGACTCTTCTGCCCCGCAGAGCATCTTTGATACCAACCCCTATGATGTGGTGCTGGAAGAAAACTTCACCGAGCAGGATGCTATGAACGAGGAAAACTACATCGACCCCGAGCTGGATGATGGCAGTGATCTCTATGTTCCACAGCCGACAGGTACGGTCTACCCCTACGCGGGCAGCACTCCCATCCCACTGGATCCCATCGACATGCCCACTCCCACCCCCCGGCCGTCGCTTAGCTTTACCTACGGCGATTACAGTGCGGCTTCCGTGGGCGTGAGTTTCAAGGCTCCCGCAGGCTGGCTGGTAGATGAAAGCCAGGCGCAGACCTTTATTCTGCGCGAGCCCGAATCCCAAATCAAAGATGGGCAGCAGTGTGTCATCACCATCAGCGCGCAGACCGTCACCTCCAACTATAACCAGAGCGATCTGGAATCGCTGGTAAAGGAGCGGCTGGATGTCATCGGTGGTGCCAGTGACATTTCCTCCTTCAAGCCCAGTTACACCGCTACCCGTTATATGATGGGCAGCCTGGGCGTATACGCCAACTATACCGCCACCCGTTCCGACGGTGTGGAAATTGGCGGGCGTATCCAGTATGTATGTATCGACCGCACGCTCTACGGTCTGGAGATCCTCTTCCCCGCCGGCTTCCGTGAAGATTTTATTGATGTGTTCGGCGAAATCCGCGGCAGCATGAAAATCATGTATTGAGTCACCCTTTTGAACCGGATGCGGACATTTCCGCGTCCGGCTCCTTTTATTTGACCGCAGGTCCAATATGTGCTATAATAATAAGCCGCATACGGCATAACAGGAGGTTAGTGCCCACCGGGGCCTTCTTCCACCCTGATTCGATACAGAAAGGCTGATACGATGTCCGGACACAGCAAATGGGCTAACATTAAAATCAAGAAAGGCAAGACGGACGCTCTTCGCGGTAAAATTTTTACCAAGATCGGGCGTGAAATCGCCATCGCGGTGCGCGAAGGCGGCAGCAACCCGGACAGCAACTCCAAGCTGCGCGACGTCATCGCCAAGGCCAAGAGCAACAATATGCCCAACGACAACATCCAGCGTTCCATTAAAAAGGCCGCAGGTGAACTGGGCAATGTCGATTACGAAGAAATCACCTACGAGGGCTATGCCCCCGGCGGCGTGGCTGTCATTGTAGAAACCATTACCGACAGCCGCAACCGCACCGCCAGCGACGTGCGTCACTGCTTTGCCAAAAACGGTGGCTCGCTTGGCGTAACCGGCAGCGTGAGCTTCATGTTTGACAAAAAAGGCGTGCTTGTCATCGAGCGTACCCCCGATTCGGATGAGGACGAAATGATGATGACCGTGCTGGACGCAGGCGCCGAGGACATGCAGACCATGGATGACGCCTTTGAAGTCACCACCGATCCCAACGAATTCTCTACCGTGCGCGAAAAGCTGGAGGCTCAGGGCCTTAGCTTCCTCAGCGCCGAGGTGCAGATGATCCCGCAGAACACCGTTGCCCCCGTCGATGAGGACACCCTGCAAAAGGTGCAAAAGCTGCTGGAAATGCTGGAGGATAACGACGACGTGCAAAACGTCTGGCACAACGCCGAGTTGCCCGAAGAGCCGGACGAGGAGTAAGCCACATGCCATTCAAAGCCCGATGGTCAAAGAACCATCGGGCTTTTTACGCTTTATTCACTTGCCCAGATACACCTGAACCTCATACCGCCATTGCAAAATGCCCGTCACCATAACCAGCGCAAGCGAAAACGTCGGGGTCATTCCGGTGCGTTCGCGTGCCGTACGCATCAGTGCCCGTACGGTTTTCTTACGGTTTGCCTCGGTGCACTCGGCGCAAAGATATTCCCCCTCCGGTAAGGTTTTGAGCCCATCTGCCCGCGTATACCGGATGCATACGGCAAACATCCGTTCTTCCTGTGCTTGGGCATATATGCCTGCCTGGTTTTCAAATGCGAAACGCTCCTGGACCGGCTGCGGAAGCTGGGCATAAAACCTGCTTAAATAGTTCCATAGCGTATCCACCGCGGGCCCTTCCGGGCTGCTGGACAGCAAAATCACGCGGGACGGAAGGATTCGTACAAATGCACCCTGTGCATCCTTTTCTTTGTTCCGTTTGCCTTCGTATTCTGCCCTGGCGCGGCGAATCCGTTCCCGACTGCTTTCCAATGCGGCAATCTTCTCATCAGCCATGTGCTCTGCCTGCGTAAAAAATGCTGCGATTTGCGCAGGATCGTCATATGCAAGTACCTCTTTGATTTTTGCCAGCGGCAGATCCATCTGCTGCAGGGCGTGTACCATGCACAGCCGCACAATGTCCTCTTCTGTATAGTATCGGTATTGGGTGTTCTCGTCCCTTCGGCTGGGGCGTACCAATCCGATGCGATCATAATGGCGAAGCGTTTCGCTTGTCATATGGGCAGCTCTGGCTGCCTCGCTCACAGAATACTCCTTTTTCATCTTTCCCCCTTGACTTTTGTGTTACACAAAAGATTATACTTCATCATACCATGAATCACGCATTGATGCAAGGTTCATGAGTCCGTACCGGCGAAACCTCTCCGCTGGTCCAAAATGAGGTGGATCTTTATGTCAAAACGAATTTCTATCGTCCTTCTGCTGGCTTTTGCCGCCTTGCTGGCCACCGGTTGCGCCGGCCGTGCCAATGACCCCTATGTTGCCGGTAGTTACAGTACCGGTCAGGTGCGGGAGATCATAATGGATGTACGCGACCGGCGGATAGAGATATTGCCCTCAGAGGATGATCAGGTACACCTGGACTACTTTCAAAACGAAACTGAGCGATATGCGATTGAATTAACCGACGGCATTCTCACCGTCAACTATACTCCCTCCAAGGAGTGGCGCGACTATATTGGCACCAAACCTGACGCGGCTATGCGTGTGATCACGCTTCGTTTGCCATACTCGCTCCGGGCCCTTACGATTTCCACCACTAACGCCGATGTCTGCTTTGGCCGCGTTTCCATCGCCGGAGACCTCAATGCCTATGCCAACGGTGGCAATCTAACGTTTGAACGGCTGGATGTTTCGGGTGATCTGTCCCTCTCCACAAAGAACGGAAACATAGATGGCGTATTGGCCGGATGCTTCGAGGATTACGCCATCACCTGCAACGTCAAGAAAGGCGAAAGCTCCCTTCCCACAAAAAAGGAAACAGGCGAGCAGGTGCTTATAATCGATGTAAACAATGGAAACGCTGACGTTCAGTTTGAAGGCCGATAACCAAAGCAACCCGCACTTGCGCATTGTGCACAAGTGCAGGTTGTCTATGTAACTTTCTCCGGTGGAGAGGCTTCGCTATTCCGGGACGGTACAAACGCCACCAAGACAGGCAATAGTTGCCCGGGTGCTCCTGCCTATTCCACCACGTCAAAGCTCTGGCTTTCCAAAAACTCGCTGAGTACCTGACGGCTGTATTCAAAATCCACTTGCCTTGTGGCCATTCCCGCGTAGGTAATGGCCTGCATGGCTTCATCCGGCGGCATCTGGATGCCCTCCGGCTCCACGCCGCGCAGTTCCAGGGCATAGCCTGCCGCCTCCAGCAAGTCCGCCATGCTCATGTTGGTAGTTACAATGTTTTCCGATACCGTAGTAATCAGCTGCAATGCGTCATCCAATGATGCCTGCGCATACTTGCCCGCCAGTGTGCTCAGCACCGTGCGAATACGCCGCGTGCGTCCCGAATCGCCATCCCCGCCCACCTTTCGGATACGCATATAAATCACTGCCGCATGCCCGGTGAACAAATAGGTGCCCGCCTTGTCCATGCTGGGAGTAGTGGCATCGCGGGCAATGCGGTATCGGTTGAGATAATCAGCTTCCGCATCGGTCACGGTAATGTACACGCCGCCCATGGCATCAATGATGGTCTGCACATTGTCCATACTGAAGATAATGTACTTATCTACCTTCGTGCCAAAATGCGTGCTGACAGTCTCACACAGAGCTTCAGGCCCGTAGTTTTTGGCGATGTAGGTAAAGCGCCCGATACCCCCGTCCGGCCGCTTGACCAGCATTTCGCGTGTAAAGGTCGTTAGCAGCACACGCTTGGCATCCACATCCAGCGTGACCATAAGTACGCCGTCGGTGTTGCCAAGATTTTTGGCGCTGCCTTCCCATGTGTCTACACAGGCCATTAGGTAATGGTACTGGCCCGCGCGTGGTTCTGGCAACGTATCGTAATCCAATGGATAGATCTCGCGCGGCGTATCCGCCAGCGCACCAGTCGTGATGCCTGTAAGCAGCAGCGTCACCGCCGCCAGCCAGCACAAAATTCGCTTCACCATCTGTGCCTCCTCCGGCCGCCGGGAACGGCCCTGTTTTATCAATTCTATAAAAAAACCCTGTATGGGGGCTGCAGGCACCAGACCCGCAAAACCCTCCATACAAGGTATACGCGCCCGCAGCAGAAAACCCTGCTTTTTCCGGGCAAAATGTTACATGTTTGTTAACGCCTGCTCAGAAGCTCCAGCAGCTTGTTGCTGCGGCTGAGGAAGGCCGTAACCTCTCCTTTTTCCAGGGGACGGGTGCTCATACGCGCCAGGTCGTAGAGCTGGGCAGCGATGAGTCCCTGCGTATCTTCGTCCGCATCCCCGCTGAGCAGGCTCTTGACCACCGGATTGGCGGCGTTGAGCACCAGCGTGTGGGTTTCGGGCAGCTTAAAGTCCTGACCGTAAATGCGGCTCATTTCGCTGAAACGGCGGCCCTGCTCCTCCTGCGTGAGCATGGCAGGCAGGCTTTCATCCTTGAGGGAAGCCAGCTTGACAGCGAGGTCCTCCTTGCCGGTAGCCTTGTGGAATACGTCAGCCAGCTTCTTCTCGTCTTCTTCGCTCTGCTTCTTTTCGTCCTCGGTCATTTCCTTCTGGAAGGTCTGGCTGTCGGCGTCCACGCGGGCGAAGGTCAGACCCTCCACCCCGGCGGAATACTCCATAAAGCTCAGGAAGTTCAGATCAATCAGCGCATCCATCACCACCACGTCGACGCCCTCCGCGTCATACATGGCTACGCTGGCGCTCTGACGGGTGGGATCGTTGGTGTAGATCACCTTTTTGCCGCCCAACTTGCCTTCGTTTTTAGACAAGTATTCGCTCAGCGTGAGGTATTCTCCCTTGGTTGTCTTATAGAGCAGGGTATCCTTCACCTGATCAAAGAACTTACCGTCGCGCATGCAGCCATACTTAACGAAGGGATGGATGTCATCCCAATACTTCTGGTAGTTATCGCGCTCGGTGTTAAACAGGCCGGTCAGCTTGTCCGCCACCTTGCGGGTAATGTAGGCAGACAGCTTTTTCACATAGCCGTCATTCTGCAAAAAGCTGCGGCTTACGTTCAGCGGCAGGTCGGGGCAATCAATCACGCCCTTGAGCAACATCAGAAATTCAGGGATAACCTCCTTGATGTTGTCAGCCACGAACACCTGGCCACTGAACAGCTTGATTTCACCTTCGCGGGTGCCAAAGTCATTGGTCAGCTTGGGGAAATAAAGGATGCCCTTGAGGTTGAAGGGATAATCCACGTTCAAATGCACGTAGAACAGCGGATCATCAAAGGTGTGGAACACGTCGCGGTAGAATTTTTTATATTCCTCGTCGGTGCAGTCCTTGGGGGCCTTAAGCCACAGCGCAGGTGTAGCGTTAATCAGCTCCGGGCCCTTGGGTTCTTTGTTTTCGGCAGCCGCCTCGCCCTCCTGGTCTTCATTGGCGGGCTCCTCTTTCTTTACCACGTCAAAGTACACGGGGGTGGCCATAAAACCACAATAGCGTCTGAGTACCTCGCGCACGCGGTATTCCTGAAGAAATTCCTTTTCCTCCTCACTGATGTGCAAAATTACATCTGTACCGCGCTGAGTGCGGCTGCCGTCCTCCATGGTAAAAGCCATGCCGTCTTCGCTTGTCCACTTGACGGATGTCGCACCCTCGGCTGCGCTGAGGGTTTCAAGGGTCACACGATCGGCCACCATAAACGCCGAATAAAAGCCCAGGCCAAAGTGTCCGATGATGCCGCCCTTTTCGTCGCCTTCATAGTTTTTGAGAAATTCCTCTGCACCGGAGAAGGCCACCTGGTTAATGTACTTTTCCACCTCTTCGGCGGTCATGCCGATGCCGTTGTCGCTGAAGGTCAGCTCGCCTTTCTCTGCATCCAGCGTCACAGTTACACGCCAGTCCTCCTCCTGGCCGGGATGAAGCATCTTTTCCTTGGTAATGGCGTCGCAGCCGTTGGAAACCATCTCGCGGATAAAGATGTCCTTGTCGGAATACAACCACCGCTTGATGATTGGCATGATGTTCTGCGCATGGATGGAAATATTGCCCTGTTGATTGGTCATGGTACTGCCTCCTGAAAAAACCGGCCCGCCAGCCGGGTCGAAATGCTGTTGCGCAGGCGCGCAGCGCTCTGCGGCTTCTATTGTAACAGAGCAAAAGGAAAAAAGCAACAAAAAATTAGCACTCACCTAAAATGAGTGCTAACAAAATTTTGTTCCTGAATTTCTTCTGTCCTTGTCTGTTCACTTGCCGCCTCAAAGCGCCGGACCTGCGCATCATCCACAGGTTTGAGCAGCCGGATGGCACAGGCCGTCATGCCCTCCTGAAAAAGTTGTTGTGCGCGCATGCGTACAAAGGCGAATTCCGTCAGGTTCTGTTTAGCCATCGTTGATCCCTCCTTTTGTGATGGACAAACACCGTCAAGAGTTCTTATCCATCATCAGCATACGCGCTGATTCGCGTTTTTGCAATGACTGTGTTTGTCGAAAGGTGTCGGGGATACAAATTTCATTGGATTTCCTTTCCTCTTTTGGTTTGCCAGCCTCCCCGCGATATGGTATAATTCGGATATACATAGATCCGGTGCGCCTCTATCTCCGCGCCGGGACGGGGTCGAACGAAAGGGGCTGTACAATTTATGCCATCTGTGGATACAGCACAAATTACGCATTTCTTCTCCTCCCTCACTCTAGAAAAGCTGCCACCCGCAATCATCACTTTCGTCATTGCCTATGCAGCTTCTCGCGTCGTGCTCAAGGTAGCAGATAAGCTGTTTGCCCGCTCCAAGTTGGAAAAAACAATCGAAAAATTCCTGCGTTCCGCCCTTCGCATCCTGATGTGGGCTCTGATCTTCCTGATCGTAGCAGGTTCTTTGGGCATTGACGTAAGCTCCATGATCGCGCTGCTGAGCGTGGCGTCACTGGCTATTTCTCTGGCGGTGCAGGGCGCTCTGTCCAACCTGGCAGGAGGTCTCATGCTTTTGTCCACCCGTCCCTTCCGCGTGGGCGATTTTGTGGAAGTGGGCACGGTATCTGGCACCGTTCAGGAAATCGGCATGACCTATACTACGCTGGCCACTCCGGATCAGAAGGAAATCTTCGTGCCCAACAGCGAAGTTGCCGCCACCAAAATCATCAATTATACAGCCGTCACAGACCGCCGGGTAGATCTGACTTTTACCGCTTCCTACGACGATGCCACCGATACGGTGAAGGCCGCGCTGCTCAAAGCCGCCGACCTGCCGCAGGTACACAAAGACCCCGCGCCTTTCGTTGCCGTCAACCGCTATGGAGACAGCTCCATCGAATACGTGCTGCGGGTATGGACCTCTGCGACCGACTACTGGGACGCGTATTTTACCATTGTGGAAAATGTGCGCATGCGCTTTGATGAGGCCGGCATCTCCATGACCTATCCACATCTGAACGTGCATCTGGATGCTGCCCCGTCGGCTGTAAAGAAAGAAGTATAATACCGAATGCAAAAGCGGGAGGACCGCCATGCAATCCGCGTGGCGGTCCTCCCGCTTGTCATGTTCCAAAGTTTCATTGTTCAAATACGTTCTCTTCTCCGCCTTCACAGGTCATAGCCCTGAAAGCACAAGTAGAAAGGTTCGCCTCCAGCCTGGCTTGGCTTCCCCCCCGTTCCCAGGTCAGGATCAGGTGGTCCGAAGCAGGTTGCTCCACGGTCAGTGCGCCGCCCTCAAAGGCATTGCACGCGTTTCTCATGCGCAGCAACCGCAGCTGGTCCTGCACCACGGGCCGTTCCAGTCCTGCCGCAATGTCCTGCTTGGTCAGGTTGGTGCGGTTGATCTCCTTATGTCCAGCCTCTCCGCCGCGGGCCGCAGTCTCCAGATCGTTTTTTCCACAGAATAGGTCCAGGTACCACACCTGCGGTTTACCCGGCATAAACAGCTGCAGGGCGCGTGCCA
Organism: Bacillota bacterium; assembly: GCA_023404345.1. Taxonomy (GTDB): domain Bacteria; phylum Bacillota; class Clostridia; order Christensenellales; family Aristaeellaceae; genus Limiplasma. Next base: position 23,358 of record JAEYCB010000070.1, on the reverse strand, counting down.
TAAGCATCTTGCGGTCGTCTTCGCCAAGGGCGCTGTAATAGGTGGCGTTTACCTGATAATACATGTTCTTTTGACCATGTAGATTCTTAACCAGCCCCCCGCGCGATACCACCAGGTCGATCAGCGACTGGATGCGCTCCAGTGGCAGCATGCCTTTGAGGTCCAAAAGCGGAATACCGTCGTGGCAGCCCAGCATGTTCACCGTGCGGATACCTTCATCCCTCACCTCTTGTGCCCAGCGGGCCAGAAAGTCGCCGGTATGGTTTTCGATGGCATCAATCACCAGCCCCGGCAGGAAAAAATCATAGGTCATGTAACCCTTCTGTGCCAACGTGCGGTAGGCGCCCTCGGCATAGCTGGCGTGGATCTCCGGCAGCAGCGTCAGTCCCATCGGTTGTGCTATACGGCGAATATCCTCAAGCAGGTCCCAGGTTTCCGGCTCGTTCATAAAATTGCGACGGCCCGGCTCTTTGGGTGCATAGGCAAAGGCATCCAGCCGGACGATAGCCGCGCCGTAGCCGGCCAGCTTTTCCAGAGTTTCCCGATAATAGTCCCATACCAAGGGCGATTTCAGGTTCAAATCCATCTGTCCCAGATAGCGGCATCGTGCTTCCACTGCCTGCACCGCCGTCTCGCGGCAGTTTTCAAAGCCTGTAAAGTCGGCGTCATCGGGTCCCTTGCCCGCCTGCGTTGCCGCGTTAATGCGGTCTGCCAGCGCGCTGGCCTGCGCATATTGCAGGCCGCAGGCGGCCATCAGGTCCTGCGCATCCAGCACCGGATAGCGCACCTCCTGATAGAAGGTATTCCAATACGGCTTCTTGCTGCCGTCGGGCATACGCAACATCAGGATGGGCAGGCCTGGCTTGCGGAAGAACATATCCTTGATCAGCGCCGGGTCAGGCTGGATGTAGCCCTCGGAGGTCATCTCCCCCTTGCCCTCCCAGAAACGGTTCCAATCGATGAAGAAGTCGCGGTAAGGCGATTCCTCGCCCCGGGCCAGCAGATCCTGAAACTGCGGGCTGAGCACAGAGAGGTGGTTGAGCACAAAGTCCAGCTTCAAGTCCAGCCCCAGCCGGCCCACATCCGCCAGGCTATTTTCATCAGCCAGCAGATGGTTAAGGTCGTAGCTGGCCACGGAAAAGCCGCGGTCCAGATCGCTGTTAAACAGGCTGGGCAGGATATAAAAAGAACGAAACGCCCCCTGGCATTCGGGACGGGCCAGAAAGTCCGCCTCCGCGGCCAGGCTTCCGCCCAGGCTGTCGGGATAGGCATTGAGCATCGCGCCCTGATTCATAGCTCTTCCTCCTCACGCCTGAGCCATCAGGCGGGTGTATTCCTCATAAGTCATCAGTTCCCCGGCTTTGGAAAGGATGATCTTGGCCTTGGGGGCCTGAGCCCTGAGCAATTGCTGTTCCAGCTCCAATACCATGGTGGTGAAAGGGCTGTCCGCGCGGCCGTCGCGATTGCGTGCCTGCCGGTGAGCCAGCGTTTCGGCAGGCGTGCTGTTGAGCAGTATAGCAATATCCACACCCTCGTACCAGTCGGAATTGCCGTGCGTCCATTCGATCACCAGCACACTTTTCCCGGTCATATCCACGGGATCATACCACAGCTCAGTAGGGGTTCGGCCCATGCGTTTGAGGTACAGCGTGGGCGCACCCTGCTTGAAATCGCTCACGATGTGGCCAACCTGGTCGAAGTCGATTTCTTTGTCCGTACCCAGATAGCCGCGCAGTGCATTCTTTCCAGCCTGCTGATAGGTTGCCAGCCAGGGATAGCGGCTTACATTGGCAGGATTGGCGTCGCCATCGCCGGGCCAAAGCTGTTGCAGCGCCTGCGCCTGTTCGGTTCGATAAGCGCCACCGGCCACCAACCCCTTCAGGCCGCCATCATGAAACACACGGCGGCGCTCGGCATCATTCTGTTCAGGATAGCGGCGGGGATAGTTGTCTCCCGACAGGGTATACGCGCCCACGCCCTCGGCGTTCAGGTAATAGGAAATCAGCGAGGCGATCTCCGATTTGCCCACGCCGGAGCCTCCGCATACCGTTACGACGGCACGCCCGCAGGGGCTTTCGCCCAGCTGCCGGGCCAGAAGCTCCCGCAGCATAGGATAAATCGTTTTTGCCTTCTGAATATGCTCCTGCGTAATACAGATTTTATCGCCTGGCATGTCACCCTGCGCAATCGTGCCGGAAAGCGCCGGTTCCTGCCATGGCGCGGTCAGCCTGTCCAAGTCCGTCATGTGCTATTCCTCCGGTCATTCAGTGGGATTGGGTCATAAAACGGAAAGCCGGTTCCAGCATGCCGTCCCAGAAGGGGATGTCGTGCTGTCCCTCGCCTTCCAGATAGGTTAGCGGCAGATCCTCCTTGCAGGCAAAGTCCGCAAAGCGGCTGCACATATCGTATACGAGCGCGTCCTGCCGTCCGCAGCACAGGAACATGGGCGGCAGCCCCTCTCCCCGTTCCTTGGCCTTGAGCAGGCTGTAACGGGGATTCATCCAGGATTCCCGATAGCTGGCCTCGTCGCCCATCCAGGCTGAAAAGAGCTGGTTGGGCAGCGAGTCGTCACGGTCGCTGAGCAGATCGGTCACGTCAATAGCAGGTGAAAACATCACAATTTTGGAAAACGTATCGTGCCAGCGCAGGCCGTTGGTGCATGCACCATAGCCGCCCATGGATATGCCGCCGATCCATGTATCCTCGCGACGGGTGGACAGGCAGGGAAGCATGCGCCGCGTAACGCGCACCAGCTCGTCGCCCACATAGCTGCTGAACAGCGCGCAGCGTTCGGGATGGTCGGTATAGAAGGAGTTTTCGCCGTCAGGGATGATCACCGCAACCCCGTATTCAGCCGAGAAACGCCGCAGGGGCAAAAGCGTAGCCAGCTCCTCGGCGTTGGCAGAGTAGCCGGGCAAAAAATACAGCGTAGGATATGGCCTGGGCGCATCCTCATACCCGTCATGAAAAGGCAAAAACGCATGCACGGTCACGCCGCGCACCAGCATTTTGGATTTAAAGCTGAGCCGAAGATACATCTCATTTGCCTCCCTTCGCCGTCAGGAACTGGCATAGCGGCGTCATGGCACGCTTCCAGAACACGTGGTCATGCCCGCCTTCGGCTTCGTAATAGGTCATGGGTGCGCCCGCCGCCTGCATGCGGTGCGCGAAATCGCGTCCCGCTTCATACACCAGTGGATCGCCAGTGCCACAGGCCAGAAACAGTTCAGGCATATTCTCAGGCTTTTGCAGGGCTCCGCGCATTGCAGCCTCATAATCACGGTACGACCCGTGATAGCGCTCCGGCTCGCCCAGCAGCGCCAGGAGCGATTCTTTGTGCAGCGGGCTTCCGGGCTGCATTACCCCGTTTTCGGGGTACATACCCAGCGCGGGAGACAGCATGCCGATTTTGCTGAATGTGCTGCTGTAGCGCAGGCCGTTGATCAACGCTCCATAGCCGCCCATGGAAATGCCGGCAATAAACGTATCCTCACGGCGATGGGACAGGGGTAGCAAATCACGCGTTACCTCCACAATCTCTTCGCCCACATAGCGGCTGTACATGGCGTTGCGCTGCTCGTCATCGACGTAGAAGGAGTTGTCGCCATCGATCATCACAATGGCGATTCCATGCACTGCGGCATACAGGGCAAAGTTGGTAAACGTGGCCGTTTCCAGGGCTCCGCCGGAATACCCGTGCAAAAAATACAGCGTGCGATAGGGCGGTGCCACATCGTTCCAGTCGTTATAGTCGGGCAGAAACACGCGCGGATAGACGCTGCGCATCAGCATGTCCGAACGAAAATTCAGGTGGAGGTTAGCCATGGAATTCACCTCTTGCTGTGTTATTTCCGGTTTGACTTATCCCAAAAAAAAGGTATCATAGTGGACAGGAACCAAACCAAGGAGGAATGGCAATGGCTACGCTCAAGGACGTTGCCCAGCGCGCGGGCGTTACGGTGACCACCGTTTCACGTATGCTCAATGACCGCGCCCGCATCAGCGAAAAAACCCGTCTTCGCATCCAGGCTGCCATGGAGGAGCTGGACTATCATCCCAATGAGCTGGCAAGGTCGCTTGCCAAGAAAAACAGCCATTTCATCGGCCTCATCGTGCCCTCGGCGGACAATTTCTTTTTTAGCTGCGTCATCGCCAGCGTGGAACGCTATGCCAGCGCCAGCGGCTACAAACTTCTCCTTTGCGTATCCAACCATGAAATCCAAAAGGAAAAGGAATTTTTCAGCATGCTCCTGGGAAACAAGGTGGCAGGCATCATTCTGGCCAGCCACACCCAGAACCTGGAAGAATTTGCGGATGTGGACGCGCCCGTCATCACTATTGACCGCACAGTCAGTCCCCGCATCCCTTCCGCCTGTGCGGACAACTACTACGGCGGCTATATCGCGGCCGAACACCTGATCGCGCGCGGCTGCCGCCGGCTTTTATACGTCAGCGGCAGCGCACATCTGGACATGGACGCCAACAAGCGATATCTCGGTTTTCTGGATGCATGCCGCCGCCTGGGTGTGGACAAGCCCAGCGCCGTGGATGCCGCTGAGCGGCAGTTCGTACGTATGGACTACCAGGAAACGGTAGCAGCCATCTTCCGCAACCATCCGGATGTGGACGGCATTCTCTGTTCCAACGATGTAATCGCCGCCGAGATCGTTCAATACTGCCGCCGTCACGACATCGACATTCCCAGCCGGCTGAAGCTGATTGGCTACGACGATACGCGTCTTGCATCGCTATGCTCGCCGCAGCTGACCACCATTCATCAGCCGGTGGAGGATATCTGCCGTTACGCGGTGGAAAGCATCCTGCACGCCTCCAGCGGACGGGTCGTGCCCACATGTGCGGTCTTCCCCGTCACGCTGGTCGAGCGCGAAACCACCTGACGCCACCGTATCAGCCCTTGACGCTGCCCTGTACCACGCCCTCCAGAATCTGTTTCTGTCCGGCCAGATAGAAGGCCAGCATGGGCAGAATGCTCATCACCAGACCTGCCATCATGGGGGCGTAATCATTGGAATACTGCGCGCAGAACACGCGAATCATCATGGGCAACGTGCGCATTTCCTGCGTGTTCAAAAACAGGCTGGAAAGCAGGTAGTCGTTCCATACGCCCATGGCCACAAACACCAGCAGCGTCACCTGAATGGGCGTGAGCATGGGCATAATGATGTTGAAGAACAGCTTGGTGCTGCTGCACCCGTCGATGAGGGCTGCTTCGTCGATCTCCTTGGGGATGGAGTTGAGGAAGCCGCGCACCAGGAAAATAGAAAAGCAGATATTCAGGCCCAGACCGATGTAGATGACCGGAATCAGGCTGTTGTTCATGCCCAGCTGGGAAGCGTAGATCTTTACCAGCGGAATCATGTAAGCCTGAAAGGGTGCACACATGGAGGCCAGCATCAGGTAGTACACGGTGGCCACAAATTTGTGCTTCACACGGCTCACGGCGTAGGCCGCCATGGCGCCCAGCAGCGACACCAGCACGCACACGCTGACGGTGATTACCAGCGAATTGCGCATGGAAGTCAGAAAATGCATCTGTCCAAAGGCATAGGCATAGTTGCCCCACTGGGGTACAGTGGGCAGGCTAAAGGGATTGCTGCTAAATTCACCTGTGGTTTTGATGGAATTAATGGCCACCAGCACCAGCGGGAACAGATAAAACACCGTAGCCACAAGGGCCAGCACCAGCAGCACCACGCCGGCATAGCGCTTTTGCTTCATCACATCTGCACCTCCCGCTTGGACGTGAAGTAGGCCTGGCACACGGAGATAATCGCCACGATGACAAACAGCACCACCGCCTGCGCCTGCGCATTGCCAAACTTGAGGCTGACGAATGCCGTATTGTAGATGCGCAAGGCAATCATCTCGGTAGTATTGAAGGGGCCGCCATCGGTCAAAGTCATATTGACCTCAAAGACCATAAACGAGCGCACAATCGCCAAAAACAGGCAGATCGTCAACGAGGAGCGAATCATGGGCAGGCGCACGTTGCGCAGCACCGACCAGGAGCTGGCGCCGTCCACGCGTGCCGCCTCCACGAGCTCTGCGGGCACGTTGGTAAAGCCGGCCACATAGATGATCATCAGATAGGCACTAAGCTGCCAGGAGGATACGATGATCAGGGCAATCATCGCCTTGGTGGGGTCGGAGAGCATGGATGTGCTCAGCGCCTGAATGCCCAGGCTGGCACCTATGGCGGTAAAACCGTAATTAAAAATATATTTCCAGATATAGCCCATGGCAACGCCGCCGATAACATTGGGCACGAAAATTGCAGTACGGAAAAGATTGCGCCCCTTCAGCGCGCTGGTGAGCAACAATCCCAGCGCCATGCCCAGCACATTGCTCAGCACCACGGTGCCGATGGTGTAGACCGCCGTGCGGCCAAGGGATTGCATGAATTTAGCGTTGGAAAAAATTTTAATGTAGTTTCCAAGGCCGATAAACTCGTAATTGTTGCCGATGCCGTCCCATTGGACAAAGGAAATCCAGATTCCGTAGAGGAACGGGATCACCATGGTTGTCAGCCAAACCAGCATCGCCGGCACAAAAAACAGCAGGATCAATTTCCACACATCCCGCTTCTGGGCGCTAAGCACGCGCTTCTCCCCCTTCCTTCAAAACAGGGGCGGACAGGGCCTATGCCCATAGGCCCTGTCCGCCCATTGCCATGGCTTAAATGTCCTGGAAGTACGCCTCGATCTCAGCAGCCAGAGTAGCGCGGTCCATCTGACCAGCCAGATATGCCTGCATGTAGGGTCCCACGATCAGCCAGAAGTCGCTGGGTGCTTCGCACAGGAAGGTGCTGATATCCAGGATCTTGCCGGCATTGAGATATTCCTGGGTGGACACGGCCAGCGGATTTTCGTTGACCACGTTCACTTCATCAAAAGGCAGGGTGGAACCGATCTGGGTCACCATGAACTCCTTGCCCTCGTCGCTCAGGGCCAGCCACTTGGCCAGCTCCACGCCCGCGGCCTGCTGCTCGGGAGTGCTCTGGTAGGTATCCACGCAATAAGCCTTGGGGCAGGAGCCCAGAATCATGCTGTTGCGGGGATCGGTCTCGTCATTGGTCAGGGGCAGGGGCATGATGGCCAGATCGTCGCGCTCGGCGAAGGTCTGAATCTGCAGCCAGTTCCAGTCGCCCTGGAACATGGTGGCCGTCTTACCGGTGGCCAGCATCTCCAAATCGCCTTCCTGGGTATCGGCCAGGGGGTCAGCATCGTTGATGTTGTATTTCTTGAGGATATCGAACACATCCATCAGGTTGTTGAAGTGTTCGTTCTCAATCAGCTTGGTTTCGCCGGTGTAAAGGCCGTTGAGGATAGCGCGCTGGGTTTCCTTGTCGCCCAGCCATTCGGAGAACAGCTGGCAGCCCAGATAGTGGGAGCCGAGCGCCCAGTCGGCGCTGAACACCACAGTGGCAGGAATGCCGGCAGCCTCAAAGGCATCGAAGAAGGCGACCAGCTTGTCCACGGTGTTGACGGTCGTCACATCAAAGTCCTCGCCGTGCACCTGGGCCACCAGATCCTTGTTGTAAAGCAGTGCAAATCCCTGATAGCTGGCGGGAATGCCATAAATGGCGTCAGAGCCTTCCTTCTGGCAGAATTCCCAGCCGCTAAGCACGTGGCTCATCCACTCGGTATCGCCCTGGTTGAAGTTGTACATATAGTCGCTATAATTGAGAATCTGGCCCACGTCCAGCAGCGACACAGTGGGAGCGGTGCCGGCGGAGTACAGCGCCAGCCACGCAGCCAGCTGGTCATCGCCGCAGGGATAATAGTTCACGGTGATGCCGGGATGCTGCTCCATAAACTGGTCCAGCAGGGCAATGGTCTGATCGTCCACGCCGGCCTGGGTAGAGTAGAAGGAGATGGTCACAGGCTCCTGAGCGCTTTCCGCCCCGGCAGCCGTCACGGTCAGCAGCATCATAGCCGCCATCAGGAGCGCAGCCAGTTTCTTAAACATGTTTGGGTCTCCCTTTCGATTCAAATTTCCGTTCCTTACGGATTGAGACAAGTATACCATCGGCTTCATTTAATGTCAACCGTTTGACATAATAAAATGGAAAAAAAGCTCTTAACATTGTCGAATACTCCATCTTAAATCGTCAGAGCGCATAGTTTTCCACAAAAAACTTTATTTTCATTCATATCAAAGTGCAACCGTTTGTCCTTTTTCTCCTCCATGCATGTGTCCTGCAAAGCATAGCATTTAGATAATGCCAACCTATGTTCTGTGCGTTCCCGCCTCACACCCCGGGATTACGATACCACGAAAAAACGCAGGAACCAAGCCCTGCGCCTTATCATCTACCCTATAGCCGCCAAAACCGTACATCCCCGCTATCCGTGCGTTTCTCTTTATTCCACAGTAGTATACACCATGCCCGCCGTACCCCAGCGCACCCGCAGCGCCCGGCCACCGGACGCATTGGGTTCATCTACAGCTTCCCCGCAAATTTGTCGGGCCAGCAGGCGTTTGCAAAGCTCAATCATGTCTAGCGCCACACGCATGCATGGAGGATGATAGTCCGGGCTTCCTGGCGTCCCTGCCTGGCCACAGTGCCCGCCGCGCCACTCGACCTCCGCATAGTCTTTTGTCTGCTCCACAAAGCGTTCCAGCGACGCGCAGTAGGCCGATACGCTCAGCGCGCCCGGCAAGGTCATCAGCACAATATCACCGCTGCCAATCGCGTCTCCGGTAAGCAGTTCCCTCCACTGCGGTATGCCAAAGGCACAGGAACCCGGCGTATGCCCCGGCAACTGCAGCGCCTTCAGGCACACGCCACCAGCATCAAAGCCGGCTCCATTCCTGAAGAAGCTCACACGTTCCGGGGTAAGAAGCGGCACCCCAAAGCGGCGGCACAACGGCTCTGCGCATGCCAGGATTTCACGATCATCTTCGCAAAGCCAAACGTGCTCAAATTCGCCCGCCGCAGCAAAATGGTCCGGATGTGCGTGGGTCAGCAACAATTCCACAGGCAAATCCGTCAAAGCACGAATCTGAGGCATCAGCGGCATCAGTCCCATGCCAGTGTCAATCATATATGCACGTTTCAGGCCAACCGCCAGATAGGCTGTACAATCCGCCGCATCGTTCAGACGCCACAGGCCCTCTCTTAGTTTTTCCACGCCCATTCCCCCACATCAGCGAAACAATAGCGGCAGGAAATCGCGCGCGCATTCCCGCCACACCTGCCATTCATGCGCCCCGGCATATAACTTTCGCATCACGCGCACGCCCTTGCGCTCCAGCAATTGATCATCCTCTTCAAAGACGGGAAAGAATTCATCCCGTTTGCCCATGGCACGGAAAAATACGCGATAGTTGCGTGCAAATGACTCCGGATCGTCCAAGGCTTTCAGATGCGGCTGCTCGTTCTCCCACAGCATGCGCAGAAAGCCGCTGAACAGACCCACATAGCCAAACAGCTCCGGATGTGTCATTGAAGCTGCGCTGGCGTGCATGCTGCCCATGGACAGGCCTGCAACCGCACGATTCCATTTTCCCTCCAGCGCAGGATACACCCTGTCCACATATGGAATCAGATCCTGCACAAGCACTTGAGGAAACGCACTGGTACTCACCCCGCCGTTGATCTGCACCATGCCGTTGCCCATCACAATGCGCATAGGCTGCACCTTCCCCTGCGCCAGCAGGTTATCCATAATGAAATTCACACGTCCCTGATAAACCCATCCTGTTTCGTTTTCTCCAAGACCGTGCTGCAGATAAAGAGTCGGCAGCGCCCGTCCTTCGCTTCCCGGCGGACAATAGATCAGGCAGCTCTCGGTACGGCCCGTCACCCTGGAAGGATAATAATGGCGCGCTACATATCCGTGCGGCACATCCTGCAGCTGATAAAACTCATCACCCTCAAAAGGTACATCCAGAAAGTTGATAGTACGCGAACAGCCGAATCCAATGGGCAGCCGGGGCAACAGCACCGTTTCCCCATCCATGATGATATCTATATAGCGAAAGCCACCCTCCAGATCCAATGTGGCGTGCCAGCATCCATCTTCATCTTTTTTCAACGGCCAGCAGGGGCCGCCGGGCAGACTAACCGCAAGGCTGGCTGCGTTTGGTGCCTTCAGGCAAAAGCGTGTACGCCCATCCGGTTCAAAAAACACGCCCTCCTCTGACGGAATCATCTGAAATGCTGTGGCCTGCTGAAAAGAAGCGTTTGCTTTCATCATTATATACCCTCATCTTTCATCAAACTATGGTTTGGGCTGTTTGTGGGTAGTATAACGAAGGCACGAAAAAATGTCAAGCGAATGACATTTCCTTTCTTTTTGAAATGCAAGAGCGGTGGATCACGATCCACCGCTCGCATATCAGAAAAGATTCTATGGCATTTTTCAAACAGCTCCGCTCATTCGTGACCGTCGTCGCACAGCTCATCCTCGCAAGCGTTATCGCTTACCTCCATGGAGCGCACGCGGTTCTTCAAACGTGCTTCCTCTACCTGCGCCGAAATCAGTTCCTTAACCTTCATGCTGTTTTTTACATGCTGAATTTTCAGCGTTGGAGAGGTCGCATCTGATGTATGCAGCACGATGGACCCCACGCCAAACAGGCGATCCAGCAAGGACTCCTGCGTGGACAGGTCCCTCACCCGGAACAGCCGCAACTCCTCCTCCCGAATATTCAGCAGGCCCGTTTTCACCAGCAGCCGGCTTTCAGTCAGCTCATATCGTGTAAAGGAAATCGCCAATCCCAAAATACGTTTTTTGTCTTTCCACAGAAGCGGCTCAGATGCAATATCTACCGAGATTTCACCGTTTCGCATTCTTGTTCCCTTCTTTCCGGGCATTCCCGGCCACAACCGCTCGCCCTGCTTTCATTGTAGCATATCGGTGATTTTTGTCAATGCATATGCTCCAAAGGGGACGGGCAAATTACGTTATAATACATTTTCCTTCCGTTTCGTTCCCCAAATGGGATTTTATCTCTCTGGCACGCCACTACAGGCACACCGTTACAGGGCCAACCGATGGTTCATCCGTCTTTGGGGTTAGGCTTCTGATTATCTTCTTCCCTTTTCAATCTAAAGCGTTAAACAGCCAAGTCCAAGAAATCGAGAATATCTATTGACCTATTTTCTCTTTTATGGTATAATGATCGACGTTGTGACGGGTCTGGTTTGTACGTCACAGAAACATGGGATTATAGCTCAGTTGGTTAGAGCGCCACGTTGACATCGTGGAGGTCATAGGTTCGAGCCCTACTAATCCCACCACTTGAAACCCTTGATTTTCAAGGGTTTCTTTTTTATGCTCATAAGCCTCACGTCCACTTTGGCTTCGGGTGGGCACAAAAGTGGGCACACACAATGATAGCCATTGCGTGCGCCGTCCACATTCGCTTTCTTGGGTGCCCTCCGCCATTGCATCCCAAGTGCCTCTCTGATCAGGACGCCGTAATCTGCACGGGATTTTCTCGTATCTGATTGGTGGTTTTCATCAGCGCGGTTCGGGTCTGGGGGCAAACAGCTTGATAAGTCAAAGGGCGACTCAGCTGTGTGAGAAGTAGCCTTCACTATCCAAAAGCCACCGAAACTCTAAAAAACGTTCTGGGGCTCTTTAACCCTCTATACGTTATCCTCGTTTACTTTAAACAAATAACTGTTCACTCTTCCCCTGGCAAATACCAGGGCTTTTGATTTTTATAACAGCGATAACCTTTCTCCAGATATTTAGGTCGTTCGCAGCAGTAAAATCTAGAAGAAAGTCTGACGTACCTCTCTTGACTCCTGAATACATTTGTATTACGCTCAACATAATTGAAAGGATGTGAAAATTAGTATTGGAAAAGCCAAACATCCCGAAATTTCAGTTGACACCCAGGAAGTATTCAGCTACTTCCACCGTGGTGTCCGTGCGTATACCGCGTGATATGTTGAAGGCGTTGGATGAAGCTGCAAAAAAAGCCGGCCGAACCCGCAACGAGTTGATTTCTCTGGCATTGGAGTTCGCTCTGGAGCATTTGGATATTCCCCAGTCAAAGTACAACCAGGAGGAAGAGTAGCTATGGCCATTATCAAATGCAAGATGTGCGGCGGGGACATCGAGCTTTCGCCGGATAAAACTTTTGGCACCTGCGACAGCTGCGGCTCGACTATGACGCTTCCCAAAATTGACGATGAACAGCGGGCGGCTGCCTTCAACCGTGGAAACCACTTCCGCCGTATCGGGGAATTTGATAAGGCACTGGCGGTATATGAACGCATTGTCCAAGAGGACGAAACTGACGCTGAGGCCCACTGGTGCTGCGCATTGTGCCGCTTTGGCATCGAGTATGTAGAGGACCCCGAAACTTACGAATGGTTGCCTACCTGCCACCGTATGAGTTTTGACAGTTTTTTGGAGGATGTGGACTATCTGGCAGCGCTGGACCATTCCGACGGCATCACCCGCCGTCAGTACCAGCGTGAGGCGGCCAGGATCGCCGATGTACAGCGGGCCATTCTTGCCACTTCACAGAACGAGGAGCCCTTCGACGTATTCATCTGCTACAAGGAAACGGATGAGCAAGGTAACCGCACCCGCGATTCCATGATGGCGCAGGACATCTATTACAGCCTTACCGAAGAAGGATGGCGCGTATTCTTTGCCCGCATCACGCTGGAGGATAAAGCGGGTGCGCAATATGAGCCGTACATTTTCGCGGCGCTGAACTCAGCAAAGGTGATGGTAGTGGTAGGAACCAGCGCTGATAACTTCAACGCCGTATGGGTCAAAAACGAATGGAGCCGCTTTTTGTCGCTGATGCGCAGGGATCGTTCCAGGCTGTTACTGCCCTGCTACCGGGATATGGACCCCTATGACCTGCCGGAGCAGCTTTCCATATTGCAATCCTACGACATGAGCAAAATCGGCTTTTTGCAGGACCTGGTGCGCGGCATAGACAAGGTATTGGACGCGGATAAGGAACCTGTGGAAACGCATGAAACGGTAGTGCTACAAAGTGAAGGTACGGCCAATCCCTCCGCGCTGTTAAGGCGCGGCGAACTGGCTATCGGGGATAGTGACTGGCAGGCAGCGGACGAATTTTTCGACCGTGCCCTGGACATGAACGCTGAATGGGCCGAAGCCTATTACGGCAAGTTTCTCGCCCGCGTAAAGCACAAGGATCTGGAGCAATACACGCTGGCGCAGATACGGCAGGCGGAGGAAGGAGAAAAAAGTGAATCCCGGCAAATGACGCAGATATACGAAGATCATATTGCCGAGGCCATAAAAAAATATGCCATTGCAGATTATTTATATGCTGAAAGCATTCAAGGGCAGTATGCACGTCCCAAACCCTATCTGTCGGTGCTGGGTTACTGGCAGAAGGCAGCGGGCAAAAATCAGCAGCTGCTTCAGGATGACCGTGATCTGCAAAAGGCGCGCAGATTCTCTGCGGGTGAGTTTAAAGAATCGCTGGAAAAGGAAATTCAGGATGCCGGATCACGCTGGGAAGAGCTCGTACACAGGCAGAACAGCGCGATCAGCGGGCAGAGGCAGAAGCGCGCAAAGCCTGTATGCAGGTGCTGGAGGAAGGCGATCGCCGCGTGGAGACGCTTTACAACCAGGCTGATGCGCGACGTGAGGAAAAGTATCAAAACCTTTGCAAAATACAGGCTTCAGCAAAAAGCAGCGCTCATTTTCGCACCCTTGCCAACAATTTTGAGGCACTGAAGGATTACAAAGACAGCGCTGAGCATGTGCAGCAATGCCAGGAAGCAGAAAAGCGATATGCAGAAAAGGAGAGAAAATGGGATATCAGGAGAAAGTGGATTTTTTCCGCCGCAGTTGTGATTATTATTGCTGCTATTCTTATAAACTTCAAATTTATTCTTCCTGCCAAGCAGTATCGTGAAGCGGAAGCGCTGTTAACAGCGGGAGATCAGGCCGCTGCTGCAGAAATCTTTGCAGCTTTGGGAAATTATCAAGACGCCGCGACGCGGGCCGTAGATCTCTACTACAGCATGGCCCAGGCAGCGGAGGCAGATGGGAACAAGTACCAGGCGGTCATATACTATGAACGCGCGGCGGGGCATGATGATGCCCAGAAACGCAGCAGTGCGCTTTGGGATGAGATCGCTGTCCGGGATACAATCAGTGCCGGAAGGGATTACACGGTTGGCCTAAAGGCTGACGGCACGGTTGTGGCCATAGGGGAAAATTACTCAGACCAATGTGAGGTGAAGGAATGGCGGAATATTGTGGCTGTCAGCGCCGGGGAATCTCATACCGTAGGGTTGAAGGCAGACGGTACAGTCGTGGCAACGGGCTCGAATGCGTATGTGCAGTGTGCCGTAGACAACTGGACAAATATTGTGGCTATCGTGGCCGGAAAAACCCACACAGTTGGATTACGGACGAACGGCACAGTCGTAGCCATGGGTTCAAATATCTCTGGTCAGCGCAATATAGGTGATTGGCACAATATCATAGCTATCGGCGCAGGAGATGATTACACCGTGGGACTGAGGGCGGATGGGACAGTCGTGACTGCAGGCTCAAAAACATCTGGTCGGTACAGCGCATATAATTGGAGCGACATTATAGCTATCAGCGCCGGGGATCAGCATATAGTGGGGCTAAAATCAGACGGCACGGTGGTGGCTGCCGGAGCCAACGTCAGCGGCGAATGCAATGTGAACGATTGGACGGACATCGTGGCCATCAGTGCCGGACACGCCCGCACGGTTGGACTGAAATCAGACGGTACGGTCATAGCCGTAGGAAGCAACTACTATTTAGGCAAAGAAGATGACGATGGTCCATGCGACTTAGATGGTTGGACGGATATTGTGGCCATCAGCGCCGGATACGACCACACAGTAGGATTGAAATCAGACGGTACGGTCGTAGCTGTAGGAGATGACTACTACGGCCAGCGCAGGGTAGACGGCTGGACAGATATTCTCGTCCGTCCCTGAGACAAATCAATGCAAAGGAGCAGAAAAGATGTCCAAATTTGTCATCGAATGTCCCCAGTGCGGAAAATATATGGAAGCAAAAACAGGTTATTTAGCTCGAAAAAAATCGATTGCGCCTGCGGCCACACCATTGATGTCCGCACTGACATCATGGCCAGCCGTACCTGCCCCCACTGCGGAAACAATGTGGTCTTTGACCAGGCTAGGGGAGCGGACGCAAAATGCCCCGTCTGCGGTGAGCCTGTCAACGCCATGGCCTCCGCAGCGGCGGAGTTTTCCTGCCGCCAGTGTGGCGTGCGCCTGCGCGCTGCGCGGAGTGCGAAAACGTATGTGTGTCCGGTTTGCGATTTTGAAAACGATGTTGCCGAGCGCCTAAAGGCGGAGGATATCCGGCGGGATGGGTTAGCCAGTATCATCAAATATGAGGGAAACGGTCAGACACTGGTGTGGAAGCATCCCATCGAGGACTTCAACCTTGGTTCCCAACTGATCGTCCACGAGAGCCAGGAGGCTATCTTTTTCCGCGATGGCCAGGCGCTGGACTCCTTTGGTGCGGGCCGCTACACACTGGAAACCCAGCAGCTTCCCCTGTTGGAGAAGCTTTATAAGCTGCCCACCGATACCGAGGGTACCTTCCATTCCGAAATCCATTTCATAAATCTGGCCACACAGTTGGGAGTCAAGTGGGGTGCGGACAGCAAGGTGCGCCTTTTTGACCCGGCCAGCGGCCTGCATGTGGAGTTAGGTGCCAGCGGCCAGTTTAATGTGCGCGTATCCAATGCCCGCAAATTGCTTCTTCGCGTGATCGGCACCACCGAGACCCTGGAACAGCAGGATCTGCTTGGCGTAGGCAAAGGCTTCTTCCGGGCCATGGTGATGGCGCAAGTCAAAAGCTGTCTGGCCTCGGCCATCCGTGAAAAGGGTATCAGTGTACTGGAAATGGACGAACGGCTGATCGAGTTGAGCGAGGCCCTGCGTGAGAAGATCAACCCCCATCTTGATGAGTATGGCTTAGAGATCACCGAGTTTTACGTCAGCCGCATGGTTACACCGGATGACGACCCCAATTTCCGCAAGATGAAGGAGCAGTTCGCTGAGCAATACCTGGATGTGCGTCAGGAGCAGATTCGCCAGCGTGAGGCTGAGGCCGCTGCCCGCCGCAAGGCCGTGGAAGCCCAGACCGTCGCACAAATGAAGATTATTGGCGTGCAGGGTGAGGCCGAAGCGCTGAAGATTCAAAAGCAGGCCGAGGCGGAAGCCTACCGCATGCGGGCCACGGTCGAAGCAGAGGAAATGCGCATGAAGGGCTATACCTACCAGCAGGAAACTGCCCGCCAAGTAGGCCTGGAGGCCATGCAAAACGGCCTGGGCGGCAGCGGAGGAGGTGCGGCCGGCAGTCTGGGAGAGATCGCCGGACTTGGGGTTGCGCTTGGTGCAATGGGAGGCGTGGCCAACATGGCCAAAGGCGCCCTCGCTCCCGTCATGGGCGCAGCCGCACAGATGGGTAAGGCTGTTGACGATACTTTTGCTCCGGACAGCTGGGATTGTCCAGATTGCGGCCAGAAGGGCATCACCTCAAATTTCTGCCCCAACTGCGGCAAAAAGTGTCCCGCGCAGGATGCGGGTTGGGATTGCCCGAACTGCGGCCAGAAGGGCGTCACCTCAAATTTCTGCCCCAATTGCGGCCAGAAAGGTGTCATCTCAAACTTTTGTCCCAATTGCGGCAGGAAACGGGAGGCTTAAGCCATGAAAAAGAACATTGCACGCGCCACTGTTACCGTGGTATTGTTACTAGCGCTTTTCAATGTGATCTCTTTTATCGTTCCCTTTGTGCGTACACCGGTTTTCTGGCTTGCCTATGCCTTTACCAGCGCGGCCATCGCCGTGCAGCTGCCCCTGTCGCTGTATGCCTTTACACCCAAGGGAGGCGCGCGAGACAGCCTTTACGGCTTTCCCATTGCCCGCCTCTCGATGATATATCTGGTAACGCAGGCCGTTGTGGGACTCCTGTTCATGGCATTGGGTACGTGGATTCCTCTCTGGGCCGCACTGGTCATTGAAATTGTGCTCGCCGTTTTCACAGCCATTGGTTGCATGGCTACCTCCGCCATCCGCGATGAGATCCGGCGGCAGGATGTTTCCCAGCAAAAGGATGTCTCCATTATGCACGAATTGCAATCCCGCGCAGGGGCGCTGGCAGGCCAGGCGCAGGGAATGGCGGCGCATATGCAGCTTCAAAAACTGGCGGATGACCTTCGCTTCAGCGACCCGGTCAGCAACGAAGCCACCGCTGCGTTGGAGACAGATCTTCGCGCCTTTATGGACAGCATGGAGCGTGCCCTCACCGATGGCGATGACAACAGTGTCAGTGAACTATGCCGGAAAGCAGCCGCGTTGCTTGCAGAGCGCAACCGGCTATGCAGGCTGAATAAATAACAGCTTTCCCAGCATCCCCGCCATGAAGATGCCAAGTTTATAGTGAGATAGCCCGTCATTCCTTACTAAAAAAGGTCATCCAAAAAACTGTCGCCGGCACAACGGACATTTCCCCAACTCACCGTGTTACCGGCCTGACATACTTCCAGTACCGCTTGCAGTCGTGGTAAAAATAAAATACCCTGTCCGGCGTTACGTCAAGACGGTATCCCGTCTGCGCGTAATCAAACATCTTCATCGCCCTTTCGATTCTTTCTTCGACAAGGGCGTTTTCCGTTTCAAAGTCAAACGGTCCGTGTTCAAATACAAGATAAGTCCCTTCGGCTACATCCATCAGTTGCATCTGCGGCGGCACGGGGCCTGCGTAATCAGTAGGCAAACGGACGCCATAGGCCTCGGCAAGCGGGATGCCCCAGCTGCAGATCCGTCCCTCCGGCTCATTGATAAAGGCCATCACCTGTCCGCTTCCGCTGTCAGTCCCCTGCCCGCCCAGATCATCCAGCTTTTGGGGGATGCCGTCCAGCAGATCGCAAATGGTTTTGCAGTCCTGACCGGGAATCTGGCTTTGCTTTTGCCAGAAATCCCAGTAGCCGACGCTTTCATAGTTGCGGATGTGCAGGAATTTGTGTGCAGGAATGGTCACGAAATAGGTTTTCACCTCGCCGTCCGTCCCCGTCTTTTCCGCGTCCAGCAGATAACAGTCCAGCGGCCGCAGAACGGTGTGCAGCGCAACCGGCACGGGGTTGAGGCGGTATTCGCTGGGAGAAACACCATAGGTCTCCTTAAATGCGCGTGCAAACGCCTCGCTGGAGGAATAGCCGTATTTGAGCGCAATGTTCAATATTCCTTCGCTGCTGTCGCGCAGGTCCCTGAGGGCGAAAGCCAGTCTTCGGCCAAGCAGATACTCCCGCAGCCGCATACCGGTAATGCTCCTGAATTTTCTGGATACATAGCTTTCTGAATACCCCAGCTTCGCGGCCAGGCGAGCCAAAGTCGCTGCATCGCCAGCCTCCCGCCGGATGCAAGCGTCGATTTCGTCAATCATGCGCTGGATATTCCGATGCCACTGGTACATGGCCTTTCCCCTCCTTTGACAGCCTCATCGCCATTGTATCATATCCCTTCGCCGCGCGCCTGATCTGACTTGTACATCGCGCCCACATAATGCAAAAAGGGCGGCCCATTCTGGGCCAGCCCCAAGGGAGAGGGGGTACCAAAGTCCAGTTTCAAAGCGCTCTGATTACGCTTTTATCCTTTTTTTCGCGTCAACAAGGCTCCAACAATTGCTCCAATAAAGGCAATCGGCGCTACTCTGACGAACAGCCACTCCAATGCATGAAACCCCGTTCCAATCACTGCGGTTTCAGGATCGCTGTAATTCCAACCCAAGTAGGGACTGTTCAATACGTTTAAGAGCGCAAAAGACATTCCGATACCCACACACAATGCGATAAAAATCCAATGAAGAATCCTTCGTCTCGTTGTTTTTCTACGGGCAAGCTGGATGTTGATAACTTCCAGCTTTTCGGAAATCACCTTTAAGTCACCTATTTTTTCCTCGGCTAGCCTTTCTCCAAGCAAAGTACTCACTGGGGTTTCCAATGCTTCTGATAAGGAAATCAACATATCAGCATCAGGAACAGATAAGCCGGTTTCCCATTTGGATATGGTTTGCCGCACCACATTTAACTTAATGGCAAGTTCTTCCTGCGAAAGTCCTTTTGACTTTCTGATAGATCTGATATTCTCATTCAGCATGACGGATAACCACCTTTCTTTCGCTTGGTGCCATCATTGTATACGTGACAAGCCGTTGCTACAAGCAACGTATATTAACATACCAACCGTTCATCTCCATTTGCAGCGCAACTCCGGCAACCATTGATCCTAAATAATAGAAAGGGCGATGTCCAACCATTCGGACACCGCCCTCATTGCTTCTTTTGTTTGATCGTTTCTTGATGCTATTTTTTGTTTCTACACACATTCCTGTCGTTTGACGCCGCAGAGCAATGCGTTTAATACAGCTTTGCACCGGCGGGAATGCGGTCGTCCACCATCAGCAGGTTCAGTCCTTCCCTGCCGTTCTCTTCGTGGACGGCTGAAATCAGCATACCCTCGGAGTCAATCCCCATCATCTTTCTGGGCGGCAGATTTACGATCGCGATGGCCGTCTTGCCCACCAGAGCTTCGGGCTCATAGTATTCATGGATGCCGCTCAAAATGGTGCGCCTGCGTTCGGTGCCGTCGTTAAGGGTAAACTTGAGCAGCTTCTTGCTCTTGGGCACAGCCTCGCACGCTTCAATTTTCACGGCACGGAAATCAGACTTTGCAAAGGTTTCAAAATCCACCATTTCTTCAAACAGCGGCTCGATTTTCACATTGGAAAAGTCGATTTTTACCTTCGAAGCTTCTTGTGCCTTGGGCACCTCCTGCTGGGCAGTGGTTTCCGTCGGGCTGCTCTTTGCGCCCACCGGCTTCATAGTGGGGAAGAGCAATACGTCGCGGATGGAATCGTTGTCGGTCATAAGCATCACCATGCGGTCGATGCCGAAGCCCAGGCCACCGGTGGGGGGCATGCCGTATTCGAGGGCGTTGAGGAAATCCTCGTCCACCTGTGCGGTCATGATGCCCTGCGCGTGGCGCAGGCGAACCTGCTCCTCAAAACGCGCCCGCTGGTCGATGGGATCGTTGAGTTCGCTGAAGGCATTGCCGAACTCATGGCCATTGATAAAGAACTCAAAGCGCTCGGTCAGGTCGGGGTTATCCTGCTTGCGCTTGGCCAGCGGGGAGATATCCACCGGGTAGTCAGTGACAAACGTGGGCTGGATGAGCGTAGCTTCAACATATTCATCAAACAGAGCAGCCAGGCAGTCGCCGCGCTTGGCGTCCTTCTCTACGTGCACGCCCATGGCGTCCAGGCAGGCACGCGCCTCCTCGTGGGTCTTCCAGCTGTCAAAGTCCACACCACAGGCATCCTTGACGGCCTGGGCCATGGTCACACGGCGCCAGGGAGCCTTGAGCTCGATCATGTGGCCCTGATAGGGAACACAGGTAGAGCCGCAGACGGTCTGTGCCACATAGGCGTAGAGCTCTTCTACCATTTCCATCACGTCGTTGTAGTCGGCGTAGGCCTGATAGGTCTCCACGCTGGTGAACTCCGGGTTGTGGGTGGTGTCCATACCCTCGTTGCGGAACAGCCTGCCCACCTCGTACACACGATCGAAGCCACCCACGATCAGGCGCTTCAAATACAGCTCCGTCTCGATGCGCAGGAACATGTCGATATCCAGCGCATTGTGGTGGGTTTTAAACGTACGGGCTGCCGCGCCGATCTCCAGCGTATGCAGGACCGGAGTGTCCACCTCCAGGAAACCGCGCGCATTGAGGAAATCGCGCACGGCGTTAATGACACGGCTGCGCTTGCGGAAGGTATCGCGCACCTCGGGGTTGACGATCATGTCCACATAGCGCTGACGGTAGCGAAGATCCGGGTCCTTGAGGCCATGGAACTTCTCCGGCAGCACCTTGAGGCTCTTGCACAGCAGCGTCACCTGGCTGGCATGCACGCTGATTTCGCCCTTCTGGGTGCGGAACACTATGCCCTTCACACCAATCACGTCGCCAATGTCCATATCCTTAAAGGCGGCGTAGGCTTCTTCGCCCAGGTCGTCGCGACGCATGTACACCTGCAAATCGCCCTGCGCATCCAAAATGTGAGCAAAGCTGGCCTTGCCCATCACGCGCTTGGAGATCATGCGTCCCGCAACGCTGACCTCCTTGCCCTCCAGCGCGTCGAAGCCATCAAGGATTTGCGCGCTTTCGTGCGTACGGTCATAGCGGGTAATGGCGTAGGGGTCCTGCCCCGCCTCGCGCAGCTTGCGCAGCTTCTCGCGGCGGATGCTCTCCTGCTCACTGAGCTGCTGGGGTACGGCGGCCTGTGTGTCCATGAAAATCTCTCCTTTAGTATGCTTGTGCGTTACCGGGTGATTTCCATCACCTTAAGCTTCATCACGCCGGCGGGAACCTCCACGTCGACGGTCTCCCCTTTGCGCTTGCCCAGCAGGGCTGCGCCGATGGGGCTTTCGGAGCTGATTTTCATGTTTTTGGGGTCGGTTTCGTTAGCGCCAACAATGGTGATGGTCTGGTCAATCTTCATGGTCAGGTTCTTCACCTTCACGGTGTTGCCCACGCCGATCACGTCGGTGCTGACCTCGTCATCCTCGACCACCACGCAGTTGCGAAGGGTGTTTTCCATTTCCACGATCTTGGCCTCAATACGGCTCTGCTCGTTTTTGGCCTCATCGTACTCGGCGTTTTCGCTCAAATCACCAAAGCCGCGGGCAATGGCGATCTGCTCGGAAATTTCGTTGCGCCTGACGCTGATGTAATAGTCCAGTTCCTTTTCCAGCTTTTCATACCCCTCACGGGTAAGAATGACTTTCTTTTCCTGATCCGCCATGGCTTTGGGTCTCCTTTCGGCAGCACAAGCCGCCCCTTGCATTTCTGTTATGCGCTATGCCCTCAAAATAACACAAAGCAGCGCCGTCCGCCTGCGGGGCGGGGCGACTCTTGCGCCAGGGCATAGAATCACCAACGTATTATAGCCGCCCACAAGCCGCTTGTCAATGCCTGAAAGGTAAGCAATGGTTTCCAAAAAAAGGCAGCAGGTGTTCAGACCCACCTCACCGCTTGGTGCCTCCGCCGTTTCCATGATTTTCTCTGCCGCCTCCCCCACCGTGCCAGCCCGGTTGCTCGGCCTCCTGTGCGGCGGGGCTTTCTCCCTCTTCCAACGTCTCGATCAGTTGGCGGATCTCGCGCATGCTCATTCCTTGTACCTCCTGCGGCGTAAGATCGGGATCGAGAGCTTGTGCCTCGAGAAACGCCCGATACTTGCCATAAGACAGCCCGGTCTCGTGGGCCAGGCTAACTTCTTCAGGCCGGGCTGCACAGCAGAAGGTGTTCTTCCGCCCGGCCGTGCAGCTCTCCAACCCAGCCAGCAGGCGCTCGCTCTGCCCGCCGTCCTCCCCCACCACGGTCAGGGATACCTCGCCCCCTCCGGCAACGCACGCCGCAATAGCAGGGCTATCCAGCACTTGCTCGACAGCGTCAGCATAGCTCCGGTGTGTCAGCGAAAGCGCTCCTGCCAGTTCTCGGCCGTCCTCGTTCAAGCCCGTAACGCTCACCACCCGGTCAAAGCGGTTCACGCTCAATTCAAGGGAGGGATTGACGTCGATGCTGATGACCGATGTAGGCGTGAAGTACAGCCCTCCCAGTCCGCCCAGCGCAACCATCAGGCAGGCCAGCGCAGGGAGCAGTCTGCGGGACAGACTGCGGCGACGATACCCTTGCGTTTGATGCCGGACATAATCGAGGGTCCCGCGTTTGAGCGATTCCTCCGCACGCACGGCCCCGAAAGCTTCCTTTAGCCTGTTATTCACACGCATCGCCTCCCAGCGTTTCCCGAAGCCGCTGCCGGGCTCTTGTCAGCAGCGTATAGACCGTATGGACATTTTTGTGCAGCGCCTGGCCGATCTGCGGGGCCGTCATACCCTCGAAGTAATGCAGGTAAACTAGATCGCGGTAGGGCTGGGGCAGCGCCAGCACCGCTTCAAGCACCCCACGATGGTCCGGAGCGATCTGTGCCGGCTGCTCCACCAGCTTTTCCAGCGATACTGTGCGGCTGTGGAATAAGCGCCGCAAAAGGTCACGGCAGGCATTGAGCGTCACGCGGATAAACCATGCCTGTTCATGCTCCTCGCTTTCAAAACAGACCGAGCTTAGGGCATATTTCAAAAACACGGTTTGAAAGATGTCCTCGGTATCCGCATGATTTTTTAGGGCAACACCGCATAAATGGCAGGATTCACATAGGCGGACATGCATTTTGTGAAAATCAATAGGATTCCTCATACTTATGCTCGCAGGGGCGCACTGATTCAAGCTGCCAGGCAGGGCCTGTC